>JBGANP010000132.1:0-8006 GCA_044222255.1 Phycisphaerales bacterium | reverse complement strand
GCTTCCATTCTGCTGAGGTAGCCCAACGCTCATCGCGCCGGCGGTCGGATCGTCGGTGGCCAGCCGCCACTCGGCGGCCGTCAGGGTGTCCCGGATAGGACGCCAAGTGTACGCTTCGCCCGTGCGGCTTCCACTGGCAGGAACGTGCAGAATTGGCATCCCCGGGCCCCTATCGCGGCAACGAGACCACGCATGACGACGCTCGGAATCGACATCGGGGGCACGTCGGTCAAGGCAGCGTTGCTCCGGGATGGGGTCGTGACCACAGGGCGAAGCGCCGAGTTTGCCTCTCCGACGGTTGACATCCTGCGCTCCGCGATCCGGGATGCCATTCCCAGCGGGGGAAACTCCTGCGACGCAGTCGGCCTCTGCGTTCCCGGGCTTCTCGACGAGCGGGGCGAGCGTGTCGTCTATTCGGCGAATGTGCCGGGGCTTCAGGGTGTCCCTCTCACGGATTTATTGAGCAGCGCCCGAATCGGGGACGGGAGTCTCAAGGTATTCGGGGACGTTCACGCCGCGGCGTACGACTTCTGGTGGAACAACCGCGAACCCGGGCGACTGCTTGCAATTTCCCTGGGCACCGGTGTCGGCGCGAGTGTCCTCGATAACGGTGTGCCCCTGCGATCCACCGGCGCCGGCTCGGGTCACTTCGGCCAGATCGATGTTTCTCTGGACGAGCACGCTCCGATTGGGCCCGGAGGAGTCCGCGGATCGGTGGAGGCATATTGCGGCACGCCCGCCCTGAGACACTCGCTCGGCGATCGGTTCATCGAGCGTCTGTGGTCGCTCGACGCACGTTCCGCACAGCTCCGTGCCCTGGCGCGCGCCATACGGATCGGGCACGCGATCTACCGTCCGCAGACGATCGCGCTTCTTGGATACGTGGGAATGCGACTGAGCGCCTGCAGGGACGCCGTCATGGAACTGAGTTCGAAGGAACTGACGCCGGTCGCGCGTCCGGGCTGGCGATTGGCGTTCGCTTCGACGCCATTCCATGCAGCGATCGGTGCCGCCCGACTCGCTCTGGACGAACCCAAAGCAGCCGGCTAGCCGGGCAGAGCCGGCGACCTTGCGGGCAGCGAGATGTCCCACGGTCCGAGTAGGTCGCGGCGCTGATCGCCGATCTTCAGCGGCTTGGTTTCACCCTGGTCCCGAAGAGCCTTCTTTAGCGTCGGATCGGCATCGATTGCAGCGCTGAACGCCTCCAGGAGTGAGTCGATCATCTCGCCGGTGTGCGCAGCGTTGACCGTGACCCGGAAGTACCGATCCGTCGGGCCGCCCGGATACGCGATCAACGGCGCCAAGAGGCCGCGTCCGAGCAATGCGTGGTGCACCCGCTCCATCGAGGCGGCGTCGCCGAGCACAAATGTAAAGATCGGAGCAGGCGTCGGGCCGAGGGCGACGCCCAAGCCTTGAAGTCCGCGCCGGAGTCGATCGGTGTTCGCACGCAGCCGTTGGATCAACTGCGGTTCCCGCTCGACCACCCGGAGCGCCTCTCGCGCGCCCTCGATGATCGCGGGCGGCGCAGGTGTCGTGCCGCGATAGACACTCGCGACGTTCTGCGCCATCTGCACAATCGCCGAAGGTCCCGCGATCGCCCCGCCGTAGCAGCCCAGGCCTTTGGCCAAGCTCGTCGTGATCAGCGTGCGCGCGTCCAAGGGCTTGCCCGCCCCGCTCAACCCGTGATGGTCGGCTGTGCCCCGACCGCTCCGCCCGAGCACGCACAGGCCGTGGCAATCGTCGACGACCAGCAGCGAACGACCGGACGGAAGAGCCTCGTGCAACGCACGCACCGGCGCAACCATGCCGTCCGCCGCGAAGACGCCGTCGGTGAGGATGACGACTCCTTCTCGCGTGTAGTGGGCCGCGAGCGCTCCGGCGGCACGAGCGTCGAGGTGTGGGTATGCGATCACCCGCATGCCGGCCGCAGCGACCGCGTGCGAGACACTCGAGTGGCACTTCTCGTCGGTGATTGCGACCCTGTAATCGCGGGCGAGCGCCTGCCCGAGCGCAAGGTTCGCGGAATAGCCCTCGGGGGTGACGAGGCATTGTTCGGTCTGGAAGAATCCCGCCAATTCGGCCTCGAGGGACTCGTGGGCCATCGTGTCGCCGGTTGTTTCGCGCGAGGCGGTGGTGCTGATGCCGTAGCGGTCCAAACCCGCCCGGACCGCCCCAAGCACCGCAGGGTGGTGCGAGAGGCCAAGATAATTGCACCCGCCAAAGCCGATCAAGCGCCGACCCTCAACGACGATTTCAGTGGCGGACGCGGATTCGACTGGAATTCGGGCCAACGAAGATCTCCTCTAGATCGCGTGTCTTTCTGTATCGGTTCGGCGCGGCCGGGAAGGCAAGTTGTAGGGGGGATGTGCCGAGGGCCTGCAAGCCTGGTCGAACGCCCCAAAAAGTCAATCCGCCGCGAGAGCCCGATCCAGCCTCCCCGCATTCGCCTGCAGAAGGCTCTCCGCCTTCAACCGATCGATCGATCGACGCTGCATCAGAACCGCCGTCTTGACACTCCCCCCCGCTCGTTCCAGAAGGGACAACGATTCCTCCCGTGAAGAACCGGTCAATGTTCCGATGATCCGCACCGCCCGATCGCGCAGCTTGTCGTTCGTCGCCCGCAGATCGACCATCAGGTTCTCGAAGACTCGGCCCGACAGCACCATGAGCGTCGTTGAGATCGCGTTCAGGGCCAGCTTTGTCGCAGTTCCCGCCTTCATCCTGGTGGATCCGGTTAAGACCTCCGGTCCGGTCTCGATCGCGATCAAGAAATCCGCCCCGTTCGGGGCTGCCCCCGGTGAGCATGTCAGAAAGGCCGCCTTCGGGCGAGACCGGAGTTTTGAGACGTATTCAAAGACCCCCAGCACATACGGCGTCGTCCCTCCCGCGGCAATCCCGATGACGCTATCGCGTGCATCCAGCCCCAGAGACTCCAACTCCGGCCACGCCCCGCGGGCATCGTCTTCTTTCCCCTCGCTGCTCTTCCGGAGCGCCGCGTCTCCTCCCGCGATGATCCCCACGATCCGACCCGGCTCGATCTGAAATGTCGGCGGCGCCTCCGAGGCGTCGAGAACACCCAGCCTGCCCGAAGTTCCGGCTCCGACGTACACCAGACGCCCACCCGCGAGAAACCCCGGCGCGGCGGCGGACACGAAGGCCTCGATCGCCGGCGCCGCTGAATCCATCGCATCGAGCACGGCCCGGTCCTCGCTCAGAATCAGCGAAACGCACTGCGCCGGCGAAAGCGCGTGCAGGTTCATTGTCCGCGGATTTCGCTGTTCGGTCAGGACGTGCGAGCGATCTGGGGGGAGCCGGCCCATTCGAAACCCTAGCCCCCGACGCGGGAGATGGGTGCCGACGGGTATACCCATGCTCCGGAAAGCGGTCCGGGCGAGGGAACTCCGGTCACGGCCGGCAGGGTGATGGGCACACCGTCCTGGCAGAGCGCTCCGAGCACCGCGAACTCGATCGCCTCCCGGAATGCGATGGGAATCCCGAAGTGATCCGTTGGAAGCACGGCTGATGTGCACCCCGCGTGGCGCCTGATCGCGGAGACCAGCGCCGCGTTCCTTGCCCCCCCGCCCGCGAGCAGAATCGCGTGAGCGCCGCGGCAACGCTCCACGATCGCCACGCCGATCGCTTCGCAGGCAGTTGCGGCAAGATCCGCGCCGGACAGTGACTTTCTCGTCTCGTCGATCCATTGGAACGACTCGTTCCCGGTCCCGAGACTGCGTGGCACATCGCCTTGGCCCTTGAACGCGCCCAGAAGAATCGACGCCGCGGATGGGTCCGGACTCCCGCTTCCGGCAATACGTCCGCCATCGTCGAACGCGACGCCGAGCACATCGCGGGCGATACGGTCGAGAAGTTGATTGCACGCGCAGATGTCAAACCCCCGGACGGTCCGTGTCCAATCACCTGCATTCGCGCCACACGCCTCGCCCGGAACTCGCGTCGCGTTCGCAAAGCCCCCGAGATTTACCACGGCAAAGCCGCCCGCGAGTTCCGGATGATGTCGGAGCAGCAGAGCGTCCGCGATCGGCGTGATCGGCGCGCCCTGACCTCCCGCGGCCAAGTCCGCTCCTCGCAAATCAAACACCACCGGCGTATTCAGCGCTCGGGCGATCGGCCACGGATTCAGCAGTTGCCAGCCGAGTGGAGGTTTGTGAAAAATCGTTTGCCCGTGGACGCACACAAGGTCGAGCGAGTCATGGCCGACCAGCTCACGCACGGCCCCGGCGTGCAGAAGGCTGAATTCGTGCGAAAGGCTCGCGATCTCGCCGGCAGTCATGGGCGATTGCCCCGCGAGGTTTCTCAACGGAGTGGCGAGCACTCCGAGCTCCGTCGTGGACCCACGCACGAACGATGCCCGCAATTCAAGACCCCGTCCAGAAGCCCTTACGACGGCACAGTCGAGCCCGTCGATGCTCGTGCCGGTCATGCAGCCGACGATCAGCCGGCTTGAATGATCCTTGTCAGGCACGGCTGCCCTCCGTTGCATCGAATTCGCGGACCATCCGCTCGTAGTGTGCCGTGCTCGAGTCCAGTCCTCCCGGGCGCGACCGGATCAGCCACAAACGCCGATGTTCGGCCACAACTCGCTCCAAGTCCGATTTCAAGTTCTTGGATTCGTTGGGTCGACCCTCACGCCGCGCAGCTGCGCGAGCGCACAAGGTCCCCGCCGCGAACGCTGTGAACGCCAACTCATTCCTGAGCGTTTCGCTCACTGCGGACGGAACTTTGCCCGCCAGCCACGCCGCCGCTTCCATGCTCTCATGCCACAGCCCGGCACTCGCTGGCTTCCACGGATCACCCCACGCCAGGGTCGAATCCTGCAGGAGCGCCGAGGCATTCTTCAGATGCGTCAGCTTGCCGTTCTCGTCCGGCCTGCCGCTGATCTGTTTCTGAATCTTGTCGATCTCGCCCATGTCTTCAAGCCATCGCGCTGTTTCCAGCTTCTCATCGCCAAAGGCCTGGAGAGATTCGGCATCCGGGTCAACGCCTCCCGCCTCGCCGGTCCAGGCCGCACTCAACCCATCGACCAGCCCGTGCAGCGACACCGGCCACTGCTGCCGATGCCCGAGATCACCCCAATCGGTCATGAGCAGCCCGGCGGCGCCGTGCTTCTTTGCCGCTAATAGAGCACTGTCAATGTTGCCTCGGCGCTCGACGGTGCGGCCGATCAGGCTCCTCCACGCGCTCGTCCCCGGGCAAACCCAGAACTCTCTCCCTGTGTTCTTGAGCGTGTGTCCCCAGCCGTCAAAGTCCGAGTCCGGCTCGTACCCCCAGGCGAGGGCGAGCAGTTCCTTCGGCATCGTGCCGATCCTGTTCGGCTGCGTGAGCGCGATATCCGCCCAGAACATCGGGCGAAACCCGTGCCGGCGCGTCTCCGCCACCACTTTGTGAACGAAGTCAAAGTAGACCTCCGCCCGGCCGCGACTGGCGACCTCCTCCGCGCTCCGCCCCTGCCCCACATCAAACGTCTCGTCGCAGTTGATGTTGACCAGCTTGCTTGAGAAGTGGGGGAGCAACTGGTTGAGCATGTCGCTCACGAGCTCGATCGACCGCGGGTCGGTCGGGCACAGACTGAACGGTCCCGCCCGCTCCCACTCCATGAACTGCCAGACCTTGTCAAGGCTGTCAATCTCCGCGAGCGGCAGGTACCGTGGCCGCTTCAGCCATGACGCCAGATGTCCGAAGCAGTTCTGGTTTGCCGCCAGCGTAATCCCGAGCGACCTGCACAATGCATCGAGCGCGTCGTACTCCGCTCCCGTCATCGGGGATGCGTCGCGCCAGACTTCCTCATGCCCGGCGTAAGCAAACGTGTGTTCGGTGTAGAGCTGCAGGTGATTGCACTTGAGGAGCGCCAGCGTTCCGACGATTTCCGCAAGGTGTTCCATCGTCGGCACCCGATCGCGTGAGATGTCCAGCATCACGCCGCGAGTTGCCAGAGCCGGGCTGTCCGAAATCTCGAGTGCTGGAAGACGGTCGCCATATTGGCGCAGCAGCTGTGCCAGCGTGGCGGCTGCGTTCCGCATTCCGGCGACCGAGCCCGCCGTAATCAAGACCGGTGGGCTTCCCTTCTCCCGGACGACCAGTCGGTAGCCCTCTTCGGGTTTGCCCTCGCCGAGCGAACGGTCCCGGGAAAACCGGATCGACGCCCCTTCACCCTGGAATTCGATCGAATCAAACCCCGCGGCACGAAGCACGGGCTCGACGACTCCGCGCAGGGGACCCGCGTCCATTCGCAAAGGCATCGGCAAAGTCGCGAACCCGCCGACGCGTTGAAGCACCTTTGGCCGCGGGATGAGCAGCGGGCGGTCCTTGATCGGGCTTCGTGTGGAGTTTGAATCAGTGTTCGTCAGGTTTCGACTCCGCCGGCCGGCTTCCCAGCACGCAAACCAGCAATGCACACGCCGTCCCAATCACCAGGTGCCACGGCCAGGCCAGCGTCACGTCGCCCATCCCGATAGACCCAGCGTATCGCCGCCACGCGATCGGCTGCAGACACGCGAGGACCACAAATCCAACCACGATCGCCGCGATCGCCGACACCGAGTTCCCGCGCCGTGTGAACAAAGCAGTCAAAAACACTGCCAGCAGCCCCGCGTACGCGAAGGTCATCACCCCCAGCGCCAAGTCGATGAGAGTCTGCGAATTCGCCCGCTGCCAGTACACGCAGAAAATGGCAAATCCCGTCAGCACGACGCCCCAAGCCACCACGCCAACGCGTCCGGCGGCCACATAGTGCTTGGGGTCACGGCCCGGCCTGCGGGGCATGTAGAAATCCCGGATCGCCGTCGCCGACATCGCATTCAAAGCGGAGTTCAGGCTTGAAATCCCGACCGAGAGGAGCCCCGCCATCATCAGTCCGGACATTCCCGCCGGCATCTCTCGCAGGATGAACGTCAAGAACACCCGCTTGGAGTCTGCGGGCACATATCCCGGCGCCGCGCTCCCCATTCTGGCGGATTCGCCGTAAAACACGTACAGCAACAGCCCGATCACCAGGAACAGCGCGACGATCGGAATACCCAGCACGATCGCCAGCACGGCCGACTGCCCGCCCTTGAGCGCGGTGCGGCAGGTCAGCATCCGCTGGGCCAGATCGTGATCCGTCCCATACGACGCAAGCCCCATCAGCGGGAACGCGATGAGCGATGTCCACAAGGTGAAATGCAGCGACAGATCGGCCCGCGTGTCCACGAGCAGCAGCTTGCTGCCCCCGCCCGCGTTCGGAGCACGCAGAGTCTCAATAATCTCCGACATGCTCAGCGGGATCTTGTGCAGAAGAAGCCAGATGGCTCCGCCCACAGCGAGCAGCAGCACAACGGTCTGTACCACTTCCGTCCAGATCACGCTCGAAATCCCGCCCGCCAGCGTGTACGAAACCGAGATCACCACAAGCGCCACACACGCCACGATTACCTGCCACTCCGGCTGTTCCACGCCCCGGTCGCCGAAGAGCAGCATCGAAAGCGGGATCGCCGCGATGTAGATTCGCGCGCCACTCGCAAAGACACGGCCGATCATGAACGTCGCGCTCGCCGCGCTTTTCGCCCCGCTGCCCATGCGCTGCCCCAGCAATTCATAGATGCTGGTCACGTCCGCCCTGTAGAACGCGGGGATGAAATACACGGCCACGATTCCGATCGCGATCAGACCCCCGAGATTGGTGACCAGATACGTCAGGTTGCCCGTGAAGGCGATCTGCGGCACACCGATGAAGGTCGCAACCGAAAGCGAACTCGCGATGACGGAGAGCGCCACCGCCCAGACCGGCATCCGCCTGCCTCCCAGGAAGTAGTCGCTCGTGTCCCTTTGTTCCCTCCGCGAAAACAACACCCCGCTGACGGTCAGCACCACCAGATAGAGCCCCAGCACCGCCCAATCGAGCGGTCTCAGGAAGGTCACGGTCGTTGTCAGGGGGCCTTGCATGGCCGGAAGCTATCGCCCCGCCGGCTCGAAAGGCCAAAAAGAAAAAAACTCACCAGCGAATTCCGCCC
>JBGANP010000131.1:0-8195 GCA_044222255.1 Phycisphaerales bacterium | reverse complement strand
CTTCCACAGCCAAAATCGCGATGCCACAATCCATGCTACCAACGCAAGGATCACACAAACTGTCAATATCGCATTGCGGCGGATTGGCGACGTCGAAGCAGTCCTCACGATCTCTTTGGCATGCACGGCGACGGTAAAGGTAAGCTGAATCAGCATGTGCGCAAGCACCGGTACCACCACAACGGGGAGCACAGTCCAGTACGATGTGCTATTTGCGAGCTGAACAAACGTCCCGCTGTAGGCCAGCGTGAAGAGGATCATGCCCAAAAAGAGCACGCAAAAGCCCAACGAGAACGATCCGCGACGGGTCGGAGTACGCTCGCTCGCCGCCGCCTTTAGGAACGTCAGGTCCAAGTAGGGACAGAGCGCAAATCCAAATGCACAGACAGGGGCAAGTAGCACTAGGCCGACGGTTCGTGCTGGCTCGATCGCAGTCGTCGGCGGTCCGGGCAACTCATGCCGCGTCCAGAGATACACCGCTAAGGTCGCCGAAATCAACCACGCGATCATTGAACAGACGCGTTCTGAATTGGCGCGACTGAACAGCGTGACAGCACCGATCACGACGACCACGCACGAGATGATCAGCCAGATCGGCAAAGTCGATGGATCTGTGATGAGCGGTGCTGTGTCAGACGCGGTGTGCAGTATGTAGCACAGGAAATACAACTGGAACGCGATTGTGACCACAGAGAATGCGATGCAAGCGACGCGATGGCGCTTCACGATCCACTCCGCCACCCCATCCCTCAGCACCCACCCCATCGCCCCCGCCCCAATCACATTCGGCACCGCAAACACCACAAATCCCCAAATTCCATAATCCCGCACCAGCAGCACCGGCAAAAACATCCCGATGCACCACGTCCACGAGCACGCCAGATACGCCGCCCACCCCAGCACGTTCCACCACGATGCGCGGTCACCCGCCCCCTCCCCTGCCATCACCGCTCCCGCCGCGCCGCTCTGTCCGCTCGCTTCACTCATGCACCGAGTGTAGCGAATCCCGTTCCCGCCTCCCCCGCCCTGGCGGAGAGGGTCCGAGCGAGTCCGCGAGCAAGGACGGAGGGGGCCAGTGTCCACGCGACATTCAGTCAGCGATAGAGTTTTACCCTCTCACGGAGCCATCACATGCCGACCACATCCGCCACCGTCTACCGCTGGTCCGACCGTCCCACCGATTCCCCCATGCCGCTCCTCGAACGCCAGCGCATCATCAGCGAAACACGCCATGATCTCGCATCCTTCAAGAAGGGCTTTGTCCTCCAGACCCATTCCCCACGCCAACGAGCAGTTCGGCATCGTCCTAAGCGGCCGCGTCCGCCCGGCCTCGACGCCGAATCCAGCTCCCACCTGCACCACCGCCACCCTCGGCCCCGGCGAGGTCATCCACTTCCCCTCCAACTTCCCGCACTCCGCCGAAGCCCTCGAAGAAACCCTCATCCTCGACGTCTTTTCCCCGCCGAGCGCGACCACAGGCATAGACATTCCGCGGCCTTGATCCCTCCTCCCCCGATCTATCGGGGGAGGTGTCGCGAGCGCAGCAAGCGACGGAGGGGGTGTGTATCCCCTTTGACGCGTGCGCCCCTGTTGCCCACCGCCCCATACGCTCCCGCACCATGTCCGACCCCGCGATTACAGGCGTTCCCCGCTACTCCTTCACCCTCCTCCGCGCCGGCACCTTCAAGCTCGACGGCGGCTCCATGTTTGGCCTTATCCCCCGTTCCGTCTGGTCGCGATCCGTCTCCACCGATGACAAAAACCGCATCACCGTTGCCCACAACTGCCTGCTGCTGAAGCGCCATGCCGCCGCGCCATCGGATGTATCGCTCCCTCGCACCATCCTCATCGAATCCGGCACCGGCGACAAGCTCGACCCCAAGATGCAGGACGTCTTCGAACTCGAGAAAAATCCCGCAGGCCACAAGAACGCAGGCAAACCCCGCACCATCGTCGATGCCCTGGCCGAACACAATGTAACTCCCGACCAGATCGAAGCCGTCATCGTCTCTCACCTCCACTTCGACCACGCCGGCGGCCTCACCCGCCTCGCCCGACCCGGCGAAGCTCCAACATGGCCCGTGCCCCCAAATGATGACGGTGGCGGCGGCTCCCACCAAACCGGCGGCTGCGTGCTCACCTTCCCCAACGCCACCATCCACGTGCAGCAGCGCGAGTGGGATGATGCCATCGCCAACCGCTCCGTCATGACGAAAACCTACTACCCGGATCATCTCGGCCCGATCGCCGACCGCGTTCGCCTTGTCGACTCCCCCCGCCCCTACATCACCGGCCTCACTCCTGATCGAGACGAACTCCCGCGTACCCCCATCGAACTCCGCGAGTCCGATCCCTTCCAACTGCCCACTGCCCACTCACCACTCCCTCCCTCCGGCATCTCCGTCTTCCTCACCCCCGGTCACACCTGGGGCCAGCAAGCCATCAAGTTCCGCGAGCCCGATGCTCCCCATGGCAAAGGTGGGGGGGGCCGCACCATCGTTTTCACACCCGACGTCATGCCCACCGCCGCCCACCTCGGCGCGGCGTACTCGCTCTCATACGACGTTGAGCCCTACACCTCCATGCTCTCCCGCCGCTGGCTCCTCACCGAAGCCGCCAAGCACGACTGGGTCCTCCACCTCGATCACGAACCCGGCCATCCGCTCTTCCGAGTCCGAGCGAACGCCAAGGGATGGTTCGATCTGATTGCCGAACCGTTCTGACTGCGATTTACTCCGGCGTCCGAAACCCCGCCGTCTCCCACACAAACCACCAGTGCAGCGACAGCCCCGCAAGCACGAAGATGTGGAACAACTCGTGGCTCCCGATCACGCCCCGCATTAGCACCGGTGCGCCGATCCCCTCCACAATCGCTCCCGCCGTGTACGCGAGTCCGCCCAGCACCAGCGGCATCACCACGCGCCATCCATACCGCCGCGTGATCAGGATCATCGAGACCAGACCGATCCACCCCATTCCGACATACGCCACCAGCCCCACGATCTGCGGCACATCATTGAAGTACAGTGACTTCAGCGTCACCCCGAGCGCCGCCAGCGTCCACACAAACGCCAGCATCCCCCATCGCCACACACCGCGAAACAGAATCGCGTGCGTCGGCGTAAACGTCCCCGCGATTAGGACGAAGATCGCCGCGTGGTCCAGCCGCTGCATCACCGCCCTCGCCGTTCCGCCCGGCCCGAGCAGATGAAATACCCCGCTCATCGTGAGCAGCAGCACCGCCGACACCGCGAAGATCACGAGCGCGGCCGAGTGTCCCACCCCCGGCCGCCACCCGTCCTCGTGTTTCGCCCGAATCCCCTTCAGCACCAGCGGCACGCTCAACACCGCGAACACGCCCGCCCCGATCAGATGCGACAGACTGCTGAACGGATCAGCAAACGCCGTCAGTTCCAGCAGCCGTCCCGCCGCGAGCACGATCACGAGGCACCCGCCAAACGCCGCCGCACAACCTCCTCCGCCCCACCCGCCACCACCAGCTCCTGCGCCACCGGCGAGAGCGCGGGAAACGCAAACTCCTTCCCCAGCGCACGCACCACCGAGCGTTGATAGTCGATTTCAATCTCGCCGCACAGCCGTGACTTCGCTGTTCCCCCCTCTTGATGCCTCGATGCCTCGATGCCTTGATGCCTTCGGATCTCCATCACCAGTTCCGGACACTCGAACACCACAAACCCATTGTTGAACGCGTTCCGCTTGTACGTCTCGCTGAAACTCGAAGCGATCACGCACGGAATCCCGAAAAACTTCAGCGCCGTCGCCGCCTGTTCGCGCGATGAACCCGTCCCGAAGTTCAGCCCGCCGACTACCACATCCCCCGCCCGCGCCACAGCCCGAAACTCCGGGTCGTAGTTCTCAAACACCACCGCCGCCATCTCCGGCGCCGTCATCTTGTCGTTGTACGTGTGCTTCCCCGCGTAGATCCCGTCCGTATTCAGATTGTCCCGATCCATGAACCACAACCGCCCGCGCACCGTCGGCGGAAATCCGGGAATGACAGACGCCGCCTTAGCATCTGATATCCGACCTCCGGCTTCCGACATCGGCCGTCGCGACACGCTGCGAATCGCCGCGTTCTCATACTTCTGCGGCGCACAGATATACCCCGCCACCGCGCTCGCCGCCACCACCGCCGGCGACCCCAGATACACCAGCCCGTTCCGATCCCCCATCCGCCCCTCGAAGTTCCGGTTCGTCGCGCTGATCCCCACTTCGCCCGCCTTGATCGTCCCCGCGCCCAGACCGATGCACGTTCCGCATCCCGGCGGCAGCGCAATCGCGCCCGCCTCCAGCAGCGCACTCCAGACGCCCTCACGCTCCGCACGCTCCTGCGTTTCCGCGCTCGCCGCGGCCAGATAAAACTCCACGCCCGGCGCGAACTTCTTCCCCTTGATAATCCCCGCCGCCGCGGCCAGATCCTCGTACCGCGCGTTCACGCACGACATCAGCCACGCCTTGTTGATCTTCACCCGCCTCGCCTCGATCTCCGGCAGCGCGTGCATCGTCTTCACATCGTTCGGCCCCGACACATGCGGCACAATGCTGGAGAGATCAATCTCCAGTTCGATCGCGAATGCCGCGCCGCCATCGGCCGCAGACTCGCCGCGCTTCGCCCACCATCCATCCACATCCGCCCGCGTGTACGAACCAAGCGATCCGGCCCGCCGCGTCCCCGGCCGCCGTCCCCTTGCAAACGCCTCCGCCCGCGAATACAGATAATCGCGGCAGACCTCATCGAACGGAAACACCCCCGCGAGCGCGCCCCACTCCGTCGTCATGTTCGCGATCGACATCCGCTGATCCATCGGCAGCGAGGCCACGCCATCGCCCGTGAACTCCACGGCATGATTCAGCACCTCATCCTTGTTGAACAGCCCGCAGAGCGAGACGATGACATCCTTCCCGACCACGCCCGGCTGCAGCTTTCCTTTCAGCACGACGCGCGCCACCGGCGGGCACTGCCACCATGTCACCCCCGTCGCCCAGATGCTCGCGGCGTCCGTGCGCACCACAGGAGTGCCCAGACAGCAGAGCGCGCCATACAGGTTCGAGTGCGAGTCAGATCCGACGACCATCGACCCCGGCACCACGTACCCCTGCTCCACCATCACCTGATGCGAGATGCCCGTCCCCGCCGGGTAGAAGTCCACACCGTGCTCATTGGCGAACGACTCGATCTTCGCGTATTTCCCGAGATTCTCCGGAGTCACGTTCTGGATGTCGTGGTCGATCGCGAACACCGGCTGGCGCGGATCGTGGATCTTCTTGGCGCCGATCTGCTTGAACTTCGGAATCACCGCCCCCGTGTTGTCGTGCGTCATCACATGCTTCGGTCGGATCGTGACAAAGTCCCCCTGCCGCACCACCTGCCCGGGAGCAAGCCCGACGGCGAAACGACTGGCGATCTTCTCGACGGTGGTCAGTGCTGCGCTCATGTGCCCATCGTATCGAGGGACCCGGCTTTCCGCCCGCGTGCGGCTATATTCGTCCTCTCCCATTCCCACCACCACACAAGGACCTTGCCCATGATCACTCTCGCCGACGCCCGCCGCATCATCGCCGCTGCCGAGAAGAAGGCCGCCGCCATCAAGCAGCCCATGAACATCGCCGTCGCCGATGAGGGGGGCAACCTTGTCTCCCACGTCCGCATGGATGGCGCGTGGCTCGGCTCCATCGACATCTCCATCAAGAAGGCGTACACCTCCCGCGCCTTTGACATCTCCACCAAGGACCTCGCAACACACTCCCAGTCCGGCGATCAGTTCTTCGGCATCCACGCCTCCAACAACGGCAAGATCATGATCTTCGCGGGGGGCATCCCGCTGAAGAAGAACGGCAAGGTCGTCGGCGCCATCGGCGTCAGCGGCGGCTCCGGCAAGCAGGATCACGCCGTCGCCGAGGCCGGCGCGGCCGCGTTCTAAGCCGCTTTCCCCTGTTCGCCGCCGCGACGGCACAACTCCGTCGCGGCGGCTGGCCACTCGGGAAACTCGAACTTGAATCCGCTCTCCAGCAGCCGCGCGGGAACGACGCGCCGGCTTTTCAGCACGAGTTCCGTTTCCGTCTGCATGAAGATCGCGCCAAGTTCCAGCATCCACCGAGTTGAGGGAAGCCCGATTCGCACGCCTGCGGCATTGCGGAGCGAACGCATGAACTCCGAATACGGCAGTGGATGTGGAGCGCTGATGATGACTGCGCCGCTGAGCGCATGGTGCTCGATGATCCAGTCCATCGCACGAACGAAGTCGCGCTCGTGAATCCATGAGACGTATTGCTTGCCGCCCGCCGCGTTGCCGCCGAGGCCGCGGCGGACGAGTTTCAGCAGCGTGTCGAAGATGCCATCGGCATCCGGGCTCATGACCATGGCTGATCGCAAGAGCACCTTGCGAGTCTGCGGCGTGTTCGCTTCGTTGCACGTGCGCTCCCACGCCTTGGCGACATCGATGCTGAACTTCCAGGTGTCCGAAACATTCGGTTCCGCGCCGCCGATGATTCCGGTGCGATCATCGTTCGGGGCATCGAAGCGATGCGCGTAGATGGTTGCGGTTGCGGCTTGGAGCCAGATGCGAGGCGGGCGTTTCGCTTTCGCGATTGCCTCACCGATGATGCGAGTGGAGTCCACACGCGAGTCCATGATGTCGCGGCGGTTCTTCGCGTTGTAGCGGCAGTTCACGCTGCGGCCAGCGAGGTTGACGACTACATCCGCACCGTCGAGTTCGTTCGCCCATGGACCGAGCGATTTCGCGTCCCACGCGGCGGTTCGCCACGAAGCGGATGTGGGTGTTCGGCTGAGTACCACCACATCATCGCCGCGGGCGTGCCATGCACGGGCGAGAATCGTTCCAACTTGGCCGCTGCCACCTGCAATCACGATTCGCATGGCCCACCATACCCGGCCGAAGTGACTGCCGCATGTGAATCTGATTTGCACTTCATTTCTGAATGTGGTTACACTCGCGAACCAAAGAAGGGGCGCGGCGGGGAGTTTCTCTCTATTGGAGCCGTACGCATGAACCGTTCGAAGATCGCTCTGGGCGCCTATTGCCTTTCGGCCGCACTTCTCACAGCATGCGGTGGGCATTCCAAGCCGCAGACCAGCGCACCGCCAAGCCCGGAGCAGATGGAAAAGATCATGATGGAGGCGGGGACGCCTGGGCCGGTGCACACGATGCTGATGTCGCGCGTGGGGACGTGGGATGGGAAGATCAAGGCGTGGATGGCTCCGGGCGCTCCGGCGGAGGAGAGCACGGGGACGACGACGTACACCTCGTTCATGGATGGCAAGTTTCTGAAGAACGAGACGCACGCGAACATGGTGATGGGCGGACACACGATGCCGTTCGACGGGTTCGGGGTGATCGGATACAACAACACGACGAAGAAGGTGGAGAGCACCTGGTGCGACAGCATGGGGACCATGCAGATGTTCTTCACCGGGAATCTCTCTTCGGATCAGAAGCGGATCGAACTGCGGTCGGAGTTCTTCTGCCCGATGATGAAGTGCAACACGTATATGCGCGAGGTCGAGACGATGACGGGGCCGAACACGATGACGCTGGAGATGTTTGGGCCGGACATGGCGAGCGGGAAGGAAATGAAGATGATGGAGATCAAGTACACCAAGCGGTGAGTTCACCGCTGGGATGATGTTCTTCGCAACCCCCGCTTCGGCGGGGGTTGTTTGTTTTGCGTTCTCGGACTCGGAGCGAAGGAGGACGGGAGAGCGTGCGGGATGTAAGGGGATCAGAGGTTGGGGTTGGTGGGGCGGAGGCGTGGTGAGGGGGAGAATGGTCGATGAGTGCGGGACACTTTCAGGAGGCACTTTGCAATGTCCGAACTCACGCAGCACCAGCGCATGGCCACGTTCATCGCCCGTCACAGCCACGCGATGTTTCCGGTGATGGAGCGGTTCGCGGAGCAACTGCATCGCATCGCGCCGAAGGCGAGCGCGATGTTTGATCTGGGGACGAAGACGAATCGGTTTGCGTTTGCGATGGCCGCGTCGAGCGTGTGTAAGCGGATTGATCGGTTGAACGAGGAGTCGGGCCCGGTGCGCGGGATGCGACGGAAGATGGCGCGGGCGGGGTTCACGGATCGGGAGATGCCGGAGGTTCGCGCGGCGTTCCTCGGGTGTCTGCGCGAGCAGGCGGGGGTTGATTGGGATGCGCAGATCGAGA
>JBGANP010000130.1:0-8483 GCA_044222255.1 Phycisphaerales bacterium | reverse complement strand
CCATGAAGCCGCACCCGAGAATCCGCAAGACGATCAAGTGGGGCGGCGCGGCGGCACGGGCAATCGCGGATTGAGTGATTTCAGTTGTTCTCAAGTGATCAATACGAACCACTTCGCGCCAGGGGCGGTCAAATCTCACACATGGATTCAAACGACTTCCGGAGAACGCGCAGACATGGTTCAGTCGTCCGTGCGATGGCATGGGGATTGAAATGGGGTGGACTCACATGCGCGATCCTGTGCGTGGCCGCATTTGCGGCCAGTCTGAAGCGCGATCTGGATTGGTACGCCGCGTACATGCCGGACGCCGTATATTCCGCTCGGACGTACAGCATCGCGTGCGGCTGCGTAGTCATCTCGCACGCATGGTCGCTGCCGGAAGGCACACGCACGTTCTCCGCATTCTCATCCGAGCCGGCCAGCGGCCCGCCGCTTTGGCGACCGATGTGGAACTTCGATGCGTGGCCTCCCACCATTGCGGTGCCGCTCTGGATCCCCTTTCTCCTGAGCGCGAGTGCGAGCGGCATGTGCTTTTATCGTTCTCACCGCAAGGCGGTTCGGCATCGGGGTGGTATGTGCCCGAAGTGCGGCTACGACCGCACCGGCATCTTGAAGGATGCGAAGTGTCCGGAGTGCGGGACGAGTCCATCCTGAACTCACTCTTCCCGTCTTCCTCCGTGCCATCTCTGTGTGCCCCGTGTGCTCCGTGTTTCACATTCCGGATTCTTCAACACGGAGACCACGGGGCACACGGAGGGATCACGGAGAAGGCAAACGAGTAGAATGCAAGGATGAAGCCGCACCCGAGAATCCGCAAGACGATCAAGTGGGGCGGCGCGGCGGTGACGGTGCTGCTGTTGGTAGTGTGGGTTGGGAGTGGGTGGTGCAGCGCGGGCCATTACAGCAGCTACGGCGACGGGATCGCCATCGCTTCGGGCTGCACGGAACTTCACACAGGAAATGCGGAGCGATCCGGATGGAGCTTCGAATGCAATTCTGGGGCCCATCCCGCGTTCCGCTGGTGGAAGGGAACGGTCGTGGACCAACGCAACGGCGCGGAGGTTCATTGGGTCGCGTTCTGGCCGGTGCTTTGCTGCGCGACGTTCGTCACCATAGCGTCGTGGCGTGCCGACGCTCGCACTCGCCGTGTTGTCGCGGGTGACCACCATACAGAAAAAATGCCATGAAACCCCACCCCCGAATCCGCAAGACGATCAAGTGGGGCGGCGCGGCGGTAACGGTGCTGCTGGCTCTGACCCTAACGGCGAGTGCAATCGCTCCCCAACACTGGCAGCAAGGCACACATGGATTACGGGGATTGGAGCCCGGGTACTTCGCCTTTGAGTGGATGCAACCAACCTACGGCATCCACCGCGCTTGGAGCAGCGGTTTCTTCCGCATGATGTGGCCCACGTTTTATGACGGCCCGCGCGGTTCATGGATCACCATCCCGATCGGAGGCCCCACGTTGCTCGCGCTGTGCATCACAATCGCTGCATGGCGGCTCGATGTCCATTCTCGCCGCGCAAAACCCCTCCATCCCTGTCCGAAGTGCGGTTACGACCGCACCGGCATCTTGCAGGATGCGAAGTGTCCGGAGTGCGGGACGAGTCCATCCTGAACTCACTCTTCCCATCTTCCTCCGTGCCATCTCCGTGGGCCCCGTGTGCTCCGTGTTTCAAATTCCGTGTTCTACAACACGGAGACCCCGGGCCACACGGAGGGATCACGGAGAAGGCAAACGAGTAGAATGCAGGGATGAAGCCGCACCTGAGAATCCGCAAGACGATCAAGTGGGGCGGCGCGGCGGTGACGGTGCTGCTGGTGGTGGTGTGGATTGGGAGTGGGTGGGGCCATGTTACATGGATGTACACCGGCAGGGGATGGGTGACGGTTGGCGGCGGTCGCTGGACCATGGGGAGCTTTGGAACAACCAATCCCGTGCTCCTGAAGTCAGGTTTCAGCGTTCTCCGTACGCCATTCCAACTGAAGAGGTCCTTCGACTGGCGGGAGAAGCTCGCGGGGAGGACATACATCACGCCACTCCTGGCTTCCGATCAGTTCGATGCTGCTCATCACAGCGACGGCGTGGCATCTCGACACCCTTGCCCGCCGCCGCGCTGGCTGGAACCTCTGCCCGAAGTGTGGCTACGACCGCACCGGCATCTTGAAGGATGCGAAGTGTCGGGTGCGGGAGCGTGCCAGCATGAAGCCCACCCCGAGTCCGCAAGACGATCAAGTGGGGCGGCGCGGCGGTGACGGTGCTGCTGGTGGTGGTGTGGGTTGGGAGCGGGTGGGTCGGGATCGAGTATCAGAATCGCACTGCGAGCCATGCGCTTTCCGCCAAGATTGGTTGCGGCGAGGTTCGTGTGGAGTCCTTCAGCAATGTACGTCGGCATTGGGAAATAGATCTTCGCGAGTGGCGTTTGGTGTCCACTCCGTTCTCACTGAACTGGTCTACGGAGTGGTACCAAGACCATGTTGGATGGACGATTCGAGTGCCACTGCTGCTCCTTGCCGCGATTCCCATTGCCGTTTCATCGATCACCTTGCTCCTCGACTCCCTCGCCCGCCGCCGCGCGAAGCTGAATCTCTGCCCGAAGTGCGGCTACGACCGCACCGGCATCTTGCAGGATGCGAAGTGTCCGGAGTGCGGGGCGGGTGCGAAGATGTGAGGCGCGGGCGCGATCGGGTGGTGCGCGGGGGCGATGGTGATCGGCGCAGCCGCGATCGCGACCGGCGCAGGTGCGTGGGCTTGCGGCGCGGCTGCGTCGGGCATGGACGCAGGGGCGGGAGCGATCGGCGCGGGGGCGTGCGCGGGATTCGCACCTGCTTCGGCGGGCTTCGGGGCCGGTTTTCAGGGCGGCGCGGGGGTTTTTATCTGGGCCTTGGCGATGTGAGCGGAAAAAACAGGGGCGGGGTTCAGTCGCGCGGCGGAATGGCCGAACTTCTGGTGCGGGCGCGTGCATGGTGCAGGCGGCCGCATTGCAGAAGGAGACCTCGCATGGCCGTGCTCGCCGATTCCAAGCTCAAGCAACTGGAGTATTTCGAGAGTCACGCGCCGATCTGGACGGCCCACGCCAGCGGCGTCGGAGTCTCGGATGCGGCGATGGTGGAACTGACTGCCCGCACCCAGGAAGCTCGCGGCGCGTACGACGCGCTGGTGGAGATCCGCGCCGCCGCGCTCAGCGCGACGCAGGTCTGGTACGACGCGTGGGGACGCATGGCCGATGCCGGGCGCGAGGACATCCGCCTCATCAAGGCCTTCGCGGAGTCGCAGCCCAATCCGCTGGGCGTGTACACGCTCGCGCAGGTCGAGCCGCCCGCGGCCGCGGGCACTTCTCCGCTTCCCGGCACGCCAGCGAACTTCAAGGTCAAGCTCAATCCCGCGACCGGCGCGCTCACGATCACGTGGAAGTGCGCCGGCGGCGATGGCCACCCGATCTATCTCGTCTCGCGGCAGCTTGCGAACCAATCCGCGCCGACGTTCCTGAACGCGACCTCCGAGAAGACGATCACGGATACGACGCTCGGGGGCATCGGCGGCGATTCTCTGCCTGTGACGTACTTCATCACCTGCAAGCGCGGCTCGCTCACGGGACAGACCGCGAGCATCACCGTGCGGCTGGGGAGCGGGGGCGGGGCGTCCGTGAGCGCGGGGCGGGAGATGAAGATGGCGGCGTGAGATCAAATCGCAAATGGACAAATAGCAAACAGCAATTCAAGACAACGCTCACGCGGCCCCCGGTCTGTTCGACGGGGGCCGCGTCCTTTCTATCCTTTGCCATGCCCCTTCCCAAAGACATCGCCGCGTACAACGCCTCGCTTGCGCCTGTGGACCGGAAGATCTGCACCGCACTCGCCAAGCACATCGACGCACATTTCTCGAAGCTCGACGAGGACAAGCACGGAGCCGTCGAGCGCAAGATCTGGCATCGCCACCCCGTGTGGTTCCTGGGCGGAAACCCGATCGTCGGCTATCACCCCATCAAGGCGCCCACGCCGTCGATCCGCGTGCTCTTCTGGAGCGGGCAATCGTTCGACGAGCCGCTCCTCGCCCCGTCGCCGCCCGATACCAAGTTCAAGTCCGCCGCGGCACTCTTCACCCCCTCCCACGACATCTCCGCCAAGGACCTGAAACGCTGGCTCAAAAAGTCCGTCGAGATCCAGTGGGACTACAAGAACATCGTGAAGCGCAAGGGCAAGCTGCTGCGGCTGAAGTAATCAGCGGCCCAGCACCTACCGGCCTCCCGCGAAGAAGAACTGCTCCCGCGTGATCTTGTCGTCCTTCACGGTGTAGACCGCGACCTCATCCAGCGTCGTGCGCTTGCCGGTGGCCTTGGGCGTCACATCGAACGAGAAGTGGACGGCGAACTGGTTCGGGCCGCAGTAGTACGGGCCGAGCACCTTCTCGCCGTGAATCTCATTCACCGCGGCCCAGCGCTCGGACTTCTGGATCACCGGAGTCTGCCCCTTGGTCTCCGCCCCGCCCTGATCGCCGCCCTCGACCGAGACGATGTCCGGGTGGTACATCGTCTTCATGACGTCGAAGTTCTTCCCCTGGTTGCACATCTCGACGAACTTGACGGCGATGGTCTGCGTGCTCATGGCAGGACTCCTGGTTGGATGGGCGAGCCGCGCCACGGACTGTCGCGCGGCCACCGAAGAGTGTATGGATACCCTCCCCGCATGTCCTGCCACATCGTCACCCGCTACGGCGAGAGCATCTACGACCCGACCGTGCCCGAGATGCAGGGCGCGCTCGCGGAACTCAAGGCCCATGATCCCGAGCATCCCGACTGCTATCTCACGCACGATGAGACTGGCTGGACGCTCGCCGCGTTTGGCAGCGGCCTGCTGGTCTGGGAAAACTACACGGCCCCCGAGGGCGGCGGGCGCCACATCCGCACCACGCACACGCTGACGCTCAAATACTGGGAAGCCCTCGCCGCGGGCCGCATCGCCGAGATCGAGGCGCTGCCGTGGCAGCGCGGGTATGGGCAGTAACGGGTTCGCACGCACTACACTCGAATATGCCCACCATCGATGTCGGTTCTGTCGCGCCCGCCTTCACGCTCCGCGATGCCAGCGGCACCAAGCACGCGCTCGCGGACTTCAAGGGCCGACCCGTCGTCCTGTACTTTTACCCCGAGGACGACACACCGCTCTGCACTAAGCAGGCCTGCCAGTTCCGCGACAGCCATCCGGACTTCTCCAAACTCGGTTGCGAAGTGATCGGCATCAGCCCCGACGACGCGGCGGCGCACGCCGCGTTCGCGAGCAAGTTCAAGCTCCCGTTCCTCCTCCTGGTGGACGACAAGACAACCGCCGGCGAGCCAAAGACTAGCACGCGGTACGGCGCATGGGGCGAGAAGAACATGTACGGCAACATCGTGCGCGGCATGCTGCGCACGACGTACCTGATCGGACCCGACGGCAAAGTCGCCCGCCGATGGGATCGCGTGAAGACGCCGGGACACGCGGCGAAGGTGCTCGCGGCTGTCAAGGAACTGCTTGCCGCCTCAAAGTAACGGCCGACGCCGCGTGAGAACCGCGCCGCTCACCGCAGCCCATATTCCTTCAACTTCCGATACAGCGTCCGCTCGCCGATCCCCAGCAGCTTGGCCGCGTGCTCGCGATTGCCCGCGGTGAGCCGCAGCGTCTCGCGGATCGCACGCTTCTCGATCTGCTCCAGCGATGTTCCCGCCAGCGAGCTTCCCGCGCCGCCGCTTCCGCCGACCGAACCGCCCGCCGCGTCCAGTCCGCTCGCATCGTCCTCCGGCGCATCGGCCGTTCGAACATCATCGGGAATGTGACGCACATCCAGCGTGACGGACCCGCCGCCGCTGGACGCGCTCTCCCCGATCGCCATCACCACCATGTTCTGAATCACGTTCAGGAGCTGCCGCACGTTTCCCGGCCACGTGTACGCCGTCAGCCGCATCATCGCCGCGTCCGTGATGTCCGGCGGCGTCGCATTCGCCCCCTGCATCTGCATCGCGAACTTGGTGATCGCGTGCCGCGCGATACGAGGGATGTCCTCGCGCCGCTCGCGCAGAGCGGGCAGATGAATGTGCGCCCCCTTGATGCGATAGAACAGGTCCTGCCGGAAGTTCCCCGCATCGACCGCCTTGGAGAGATCCTTGTTCGTCGCGCTCACGAACCGCACATCCGTCTTCCGCGACTCGTTGCTCCCAAGTCGCACGACCTCGGAGTTCTCCAGCGTCCGCAGCAGCTTCGCCTGCATTGTCAGCGGCATGTCGCCGATCTCATCAAGAAACAGCGTTCCACCCTTGGTCCACTCCTTCGCGCCATTGGCGGGAACGGTTCCGCCCGACGCATACTCGAACACGCCCTCGCGTTCCTTCTCCGCCCCGGTGTACGCCCCGCGAACGTGGCCGAAGAGCGCATCCTCGAGCAAGCTCTCGCTCTGGCCGGCGCAGTTGAACGCCACGAACCGGTTCTTCGCGCGGGTCGAGTTCCTGTGAATCGCCTGCGCGATCAGCTCCTTGCCGGTTCCGCTCTCGCCCGTGATCAGCACGGGGATGTTGCTCGCCGCGACCGCCTTCACCGTCGCGAGGATGCGCCGCATCGGCTCGCTTCCGGCGATGATCCCCTCGAATCCGTCGTGCTGGACCAGATCCGCGACCCCACCGCCGCCGGCCGTCGCCGTGGGCGCCACCGCGTTGGTTCCCGGCACACCCCCGACCGCCTCGTGCCGCAGCAGCACCGTTTCCGCTGCCCGGTTCACCAGTTCTCGAAACACCGGCAGGTCCAGCGGCTTCTCGATGAAGTCGTACGCCCCGTATTTGAACGCCGCCCGCGCCGTGCCCACATCCCCATGGGCGGTCACCATGATCGTCTCCGCCTGCGGCTGGAGCTTCCGCGCGTTCTCCAGCACGCGCAGGCCCGCATCGCCCCCGTCCGCGTTCACGCCGTCCTTCCCCGCCGAGACGGGCATCCGCAGATCGGTCACGACCACATCGAACTGCCCGTGCTTGAGCTCATCCAGCGCGGCCGCCACGCTTCCCACCACCGTGCACACATGCCCACCCCCCGCGGCCCGCTTCAGAGCTTCCGCCATCACCTCGGCGTGCTCGGGCTCATCATCCACGATCAGAATCTGTGCGGTCAGTTTTTCAGAACTCGGGGAGGTGCTCATCGCCGAATGCTAGCGACATGCGGGAACCGAGTGCCGCTCCCGGCCGACCCTTTAGATTCCCGCGAACCACGCCCCGAGAAAATCGAATATGTCCTGCACCTCCAGCGTGTTGCTGGCGTTGAAGTCGGCGTATCCGCTGCCGGCGAACCAGGCGTTCAAGTAGCCGAAGATGTCGGTGACGCTGATCGTCCCGCTGGCGTCCCAGTCGCTTCGATACCGCGAGGCGACGACCCGGACGCGGACGCCGGGGCAGCCGGTCTCGCTATTGGCGAGCTGGATGGAAATCACCGGCGGTGCGACGGTGCGTGCTCCGGCCGCGGTCGTCGTGTCGAAGTGCTGCACGCCGGTCCACGGCGGGGTCGCGGGGGAGATCGTCAGGTCCAGCGACATGTGCTGGCTGGGATTGAAAGGCGCCTGCCCCGCCGCGAACGTTCCCGAGCCGTTGAGCATCGGGCCAGACGACACGGTCCAGTTCACATCGGAGATCGCGTAGAAGTCCGTGGCGTTGCCCACGGTGATGAGCGAGAGCACAAACGTCCCGCGCATCGCGGCCTCATTGGTCAAGGGACAGGCACAGGGCCCCCAGCATCCCTGCTGATAGCTGCTGGGCTCGTGCAGGTAGTAGGTGTGCGGGCCGGTGCCGTAGTCCTGCCCGCGCGCGGTCGGCACCCATTCCAACCCGCATGCTCCGCTCAAAGCGGCGAGCAGTCCGGCGGCGGCGAGAGACTTGATGAACACGGTGGTGCTGGCAACTTGCATGACGACCTCCCGAAACCAAGTGTACTCGGCCTTGGAGCGAACGCCCGTGCCATTGCCACAAGTCATCACGCATGAGCAAGCCGGGAGAACAAGCAGCCCGACCGGAACAAGCAGCCCGCCCCCCCCGACCGTCAGGGAGGGCGTGAGGGGGTTCGGTACACAGAGTGCACAGAGGAGGCACAGAGAGCACAGAGGAAGGCGGGGATGTGGTATTCTGTTCCTGCCATGAAGCCGCACCCTCGAATCCGCAAGACGATCAAGTGGGGCGGCGCGGCGGTGACGGTGCTGCTGGTGGTGGTGTGGCGTGGCTTGGCAGCGGTGAGTATCGCTCCCGTGCAAGGGACAGAGCTCTATGGAGGACTCGGGGTCGTTGGCATCATTCGTTGTGAGCTTGGCCCAGCGTATTCGCGTCCCGTCGGCGTGCATCTATGGACTGGCTCAACCCAGTCCGCCTTGGAGTTCTCGCGCTCAGTTCAACATGCCTCGTGGGTTGGAACCCTACCGCTTTGGCCGGCGATGTGCTTGGGGTTCACGGCGACCATCGGTGCTTGGTACCTTGACG
>JBGANP010000129.1:0-8305 GCA_044222255.1 Phycisphaerales bacterium | reverse complement strand
GCCGCAAACGCCCGCTTGTACTCATCCACAAGCCCGCAATATTCGCTTCGTCGCGCTTCCGGAAGCGCCTTCGCCACTCGATCAACCAGCGCGGGCTCCAGCAGCCCCGCCACCAGCGGCCGAAACCCGCGCATCAGCGGCCGAATCTCCTCCGGCTTCGCCCCACCCTGCCGCGCCGTCTGCAGTTTGATGAACAAGTCGTAGTGTTCCTGCAGCGCCTTGTTGATCTCGACCAATCGCGCAGCCAGCACATCTTCCACCGGCTTCCGCTCCTCCGCGGTCAGTTTGAGCAGATCCACCGCCGCCTGCTCTGGCCGCACTTCCAGCCGTTCCAGTTTTCCGCTGGCATCCCGACGCACCAGCGTCGGCGGCCCCTGCTTCTCTCCGACCTTCGGTCCACGCATCGCATCCGCATCCGACGCCGGCGGCGCCGTCAGCTTTGTCGGCTCTTGCGCCGAAGCCGAGCGGGCGACTCCCGCCGAGATCACAAGCACAGAAACAACGGCGTACAAACGTCGAGTGAACATCAGGGATTCTCCGACCCCCTAAAAATGGGAGTCAAAATAGACTACATTCTTCGCGGGGCCAAACGCAGCCGACGCCCGGTTCTTGCACCCCGCAAGCCCTTCTACCGAACCCCGAACCCTGCCAACCGGGACATCCTCCGGCCTACACTGCGGCCCTCATCGGACTAGATCGCGTTCTGTCGGGAGAATCCACACTATGAAACGAACCCCCCTGTTTGCCGTCATCGTCGCGTCCTTTACATCCCTCGCCTTCTTTGCGGGCTCTGCCGTTGCGCAGACCCCCACCCCCAAGCCGGTTGACCCCCCGAAGGCTGCCGAGCAGCCCAAGAAGGAAGAACCCAAGAAGGACGAGCCCAAGAAGAGCGACGAGAAGGCCAAGACCCCGGAGACCAAGCCCATGGCGTCGTTCGAGTATGTCAAGATGTCCACCAGCAAGGGCGACATCATTCTGAAGCTGAACAAAGAAAAGGCCCCGATCAGCGTTGAGAACTTCCTCAAGTACGTCGACAAGAAGTTCTACGACGGCACGATTTTCCACCGCGTCATTCCCAACTTCATGATCCAGGGCGGCGGATTCACCCCCGACATGAAGCAGAAGACCACCGACGCTCCCATCAAGAACGAGTGGAAGAACGGCCTCCAGAACAAGAAGTACACGCTGGCCATGGCCCGCACTCAGGTGCCCGACTCCGGCACCTCCCAGTTCTTCATCAACGTCGCCGACAACGCCTTCCTTGACCAGGCCCGCGACGGCGCGGCGTACGCCGTCTTCGGCGAGGTCGCCGTCGGCAACGCCGTTGTCGATGCCATCGCCGCAGTGAAGACCGGCAACAAGGGCGGCATGGGCGATGTCCCCACCGAGACCGTCACCATCAACTCCGCGGTGAAGATCACCGAGGACGATGCGAAGAAGGCCGGCGCGAAGTAAGCCATATGCTGAAATGACATATCCACAGGGCCCGAAGTCACCAGACTTCGGGCCTTGTTCTTTGAGCGCGTGACTTCCTAGTGCTTCCCGCCCGGAATGAACGGGATCACGATCGAGAGGACAAACAGCAGGATGATGATCCACTCCAGCACTTCCATCCGCAGCGAGGTTCGCCGGTCCTGAAGCTTTGAATAGATGCTCTCCAGCGTGCTGAGCTTCCTTTCGATGGACGAGTCTCGCTCCGGCAGATGGAACCGCTTGGCCGCGAGGCGATACACCCGGGCAAGGTACTGGTCCCCCACCAGTTTGATCGCGTTGTTCACACCTTCGTACAGCAACGCGCTGTCCATTTGCAACCGAGCGATTCTGTTGAGTCCGCGCCATCCGCCGGGAAACCGCCGCCCGCCCTTCTCGACGACGATCCGATACGACTCATCCAGAATCTGATCCAGCCGGTCGTCGAGCACGCGCATCTCGAGCAGTTCGACGTTGGCATACTCCAGCACCAATCGAACGTCATCCCCGCCGCTGCTCCCGCCGCCGCCAGAGCCGGGATCGACAACGATTGCCGCGTTCCAGTCGATCATCGCCAGATCTCGTCGGCCATAGGAGATGCGGGAGGCAACCGCATCGGCAATCTCGTCATCCGAAAGCTTCTGCCGCTCGGAGCGGAGGATCCCCGCCAGCAACGCATCCGTTTCCCCGCCACGGGTCAGCACAATGTCCGCCATGGCCGGGTCGTTGAACTGAAAAACCAGATAGCACTCCATCGGATCTGCCACATGCGCCCGCGTCACGGCAGCCGCCATCGTGTCCGCGAGAGTGCCCAGCAACGTACGAGCAGCGGCCAGAACCGGCCCATGTTCGTAGAGCGCATCGCTCAACGCGAGCAACTCTTCCAGAGTGCCCTCAAAGTCGATCTTTAGCGTGATCGAGACCGCTCCGAAGTCGAAGATACCCGCATCAAACGCCGTTGCCGTCTTCCGCACCCGCTCGCGTCCCGCACACTGCACCGACACATCCACCGGCTCGGTGCTCCCAGACACACGCACCGGAAGCGGCCGATAGTCCAGATACGGCGGCGTCCGCTTGCTCGGCCCCAGCCCGCCAAGTCCCTGCCGATGCGCTCCCATCGAGAGCCGCGATTCCGCGTGATCCAGATCGATCGCCTGCCCGACATCAAACGCCACCAGCACATGCACCGTGCATCGCACCGTCGTCGCCCCGGGCTGGTTGGTTGTATCGCTCATGCTCGTGGCGCATCCTACACGACCCGCTCCAGACATGCCCAAGCGATCGCGAAACTGGTACCATGCTGACAGGAACCCAGCCCGCATGACCGACCCTTCACAATCCCGCACACGCTTGCTCACCCACCTGCGCAACAACCGCGGCCCCTACCTCGCGGCATGGCTCTTTCCCATTCTCTGTGTTCTGGCGGCCACACTCTTCCTCGGAGGCGACCTCGGCAAGAGCACCGACGACTACGCCATCAATCTCCGCGACCCCGTTACCAACGCCCTGCCGACGCCATTCAATCCCATCGAGCGATACAAGTTCTTCTGGCGGCCGCTCCACAACACCATGTGCTTCGGTGTCGGCACGCTCTGGCCGGATGCAAATCGCAGCGTCCATGTCGCCGTCGCGCTCTTCCACATGCTCGCCTGCCTCGGTCTGTTTCTCCTCCTTCGCGAGTTGACGCGCACCCGCCTCGCCCCGGCACTGGCCGCCCTCATCTTCGCCGTATACCCCCTACAAGGCGAAGTCGCCTTCTGGTTCTGCACGACATCCACCGCGATCGGCGCAGCGATCTACTTTGCAGCCGCGCTGGTGACAGTTCGATACGCACGATCCCAGCCCGGTACCCACTGGCTGCTCGTCCCCATCTTCGCCCTCTTCTTTCTCATCACATGTTTTTACGAGCAGTCCGCCGCGCCCGCCGCCGCCCTCCCCTTCATCGTGCTCGCCGCCTCGCCGCGTTCGTTGGGTTGGTCGGTCCGTATCTCTCGCGCCATCTCCGCGGCCGTTGCCGCCGGGCTCGCGTGCATCGTGTACGTCGCGCTGCTGATCCTCACCGCCCCCCCCAACGCCCGCGGCGGCGCCGGCTCCTTTGTCAAGGCGGAGCGCCTCGTCGACCGCTTTCACGAGTTCAGCACCGGCGTCCGCAACATCCTCTATGCCGACCGCGCGAGTCATATCACTCGCGGCTCCCTGCAACTCGGCTGGGAAGCCCTGCACTCCCCCCTGGGCATCGTCACCGCATCCGCGCTGCTCGCGGCCGCCGTGCTCTGGCTCATCTGGGCCACTCGCCGCGGCGGTCAACGAGATTCACTCGCCACGCCCACACGCCAACCGCCGGATTTCGGCTGGCTCTTCACCGCCGGATTCGCAACCTTCATCGCCGGCTGGCTCCCGGTCTTCGTCATCGACCGCCAGATCGTCGAACTCCGCAACACCTACATCCCGCTGCTCGGCGTAGCGATGATGCAGGCCGCCCTCCTCGATGCAGTTCTCTCCCTCCGCTTCCCGGCAAAGTCATATTTCCCGCGTGTCATCCGATTCACTACGGCTCTCGCTGGCGTTGCTGCAGTGGCGATCGGCGTCATCGCGCTGATCGGCTACCAGTCCTTCCTGCAAGCCCGCTGGAGACAGGACCAGCGCGAAATCGCGGAACTCAAACGGCTCATTCCTAATCCACCGCCCAACACGGTCTTCGTCCCGATGCGCACCAGCGCGACCGCCGCACGCACGGGGCGAATCCTCTTTGATCGCGTCCGTTACGGCGTCTTTGAAACGCCCTGGTCCGCGCACAGCGCCATCGCCTTCGCGTACAAACGCAATGATCTTGGCGCAACGTCATACAACCCGTGGCTCCCACCGCCGCGCGTGCCCTTGGACAAGCCCGGCCCCGACGGAGCCCGCTGGACCCGCGGCCTCTCGAAAGAGATGACCTTACTCTTCCCCGCCGACCCGGACGGAGGCCTGCGCATCCCGTGGGCCAACATGGTCCCCTTCGTCACCGAACCCTTCTCGCAAGGCAACGAGTTGCGTCTTCTCCGTCGCATTGACTCCGAGCGCGCCGACCACCGCGATCTCGAAGTCCGCCCGCCGATCGTCCACGCCGCGATGGACGCCGCTAAGGCCGCGGGCATGACCTGCCCCACCACCACCTATCGCTTCCCGATTCCCAGCGAGATCAGTCCCGAGCTCATCTCCATCGACTTCTGGGAATATGGCGACGGCAAGCCCGGCCAGTTCATCAATGTCCACCCATGGGGCATCGACCATAGAGCGACTTGGCTCGCCGCGGATGCCGGACCCCGCTCCACCATGTCCGTGCAGATGCCGCCGCTGGATCGTCCCGAGAACTTCCTCGTGCGTGCGACCATCGCCGAGTACGACCTCGATCCTGCCCGCAATCCGATTGCCCGAACGCAGGAACTCGTCGTGACGATGGCGAGCGCCCCAACGAAAGAACTTGCGGTCCTCAAACTCGATCCGCTCACCGTCCGCGCCCAGAAACGCTGGATCCCCCTCGTCGTCACGATCCCCGTTCGCCCGCCCCCAGCCGGCGACCGCATCGTTGTCTCCCTTCGCCTGACAAACGACCCGCCAGTCCGCACCGATCCCGCCAACAAGTCCCCCATTCCCCCTGACGCCAAGGCCGCCGCACTCCCGGTTTGGATTACTCACGGATATGAGCAGTCCATTACCGTTCCCTAACCAAGTTTCGCTCCCGCCCATCACCCTCCATACCCTTGTCCCCACGTGAAACTCTCCGTCGTCATCCCGGCCTACAACGAGGAAAAGAACCTCGATGTCCTACACACCCGCCTGACGACCGTCCTGGAGAAGTGCGCCCCCGCCGTCACCGACTTTGAGCTGATCTTCGTCAACGACGGCTCCCGCGACGGCACGCTCGCCGGCCTCCAACGTCTCGCCGCCGCCGACCCCCGCGTCAAGTTCCTCTCTTTCAGCCGCAACTTCGGCCACGAGACCGCCGTCGCCGCAGGGCTGGACCGCGCCGATGGCGATGCCGCCGTTCTCATTGACGCGGACCTTCAGGACCCGCCCGAGCTCATCGAGCAGATGGTCGCCCGTTGGCAGCAGGGCGTGCAAGTCATCTACGCCCAGCGCCGCAAGCGCAACGGCGATCCGGTCTTCAAGAAGATCTCCATCTTCATCTTCTACCGCCTCCTCGGCCGCATCTCCGAGATCGACATCCCGCTCGACACCGGCAACTTCCGGCTCATGGACAAGCGCGTCGTCGAGGTCGTTCGCGCCTGCCGCGAGAACCCCCGATTCGTCCGCGGGCTCGTCCCCTGGGCCGGCTTCAAGCAGGAGCCGCTCCTCTTCGATCGCGACCCGCGCCACGCCGGAGAGACCGGCTACGGCTTCTTCAAGCTCGCCCGCCTCGCCCTCGACGGCATCTGCTCATTCAGCATGACGCCGCTGCGCATCGCCTCATACGCAGGCGGCATCGTCATCGGCCTCTCCGCCCTCGGCGCGCTCATCCTCGTCATCGACAAGCTCTTCTTCCACACCGAGGTCACCCGCGGCCTCACGCTCCTCGCCTGCGCCATGTTCTTCCTCAGCGGCGTCCAGCTCTTCATGCTCGGCATGCTCGCCCAGTACATCGGGTACATCTTCAAGAACGTCCAGAACCGCCCCATGTACATCGTCGCCGACGAGGGCGGCTTCCCCACCCGCGGCCCGATCGTCGGCCCAAACCCCAGCGCCCACGGCTTCCACCTGCACACCCAGAACGGCCACGCGCCGCACTCCCCGCAAGTGATTATCCGCCCGGGCGTGGGAGTGCCCGATCTCGGGAGCCCGACCCGTGGATGAGGCCCTCTACCGCCTCCACGCCGAGCGCGAAGAAACATACTGGTGGTGGGTAGGCAAGAACCGCATCATCCTTTCACTCATCAACAGGTATCACAAGGGGTGGCACGGGCAGCTTGCTGCCCGTGATGAGCCCCAAGCACGAAGCGATGTCGCTCGTCTGGCGACCGCCCCCACTGCCCTCGACATCGGCTGCGGAGCCGGCGGCGTCCTCGCCAAGCTCACACGCCCCCCCTTCAACTTCGCCGCCCTCGGCATCGACATGTCCCCCATCGCCCGCGAATACTGCGCCGCCCGCGGCCTGACCGCCCTCGACGGCTCCCTCCCGAGCGCACTCCCGCCGCAGATCACGCCCAATTCCTACGACGTCATCGTCATGAGCGAGGTGATCGAGCACGTCCCCGAAGATCGCGCCTCCGTCCACGCCGTCGCCAAACTCCTCAAGCCCGGCGGTCTGCTCGTCTGCACCGTCCCCGCCCACATGTGGCTCTGGTCCAGCCACGACGACTTCAACTTCCACCAGCGCCGCTACACCCGCGCCCAGTTCGGCTCGCTCTTTCAGAACATCCCCGGCGTCACGCTCGAGCAACTCGTTCTCTCGTATTACCAGTCCGCCTCCCTCCCCCTCGTGGTCGCCGGACGCCTCGTGGAGAAGCTCAAGACCAAGCTCTCCGGCAAGCCCCCGCCCGAGCCCGAGGTAAAGCCCCTCCCCAGCCCCATCAACTGGGCCCTCACCAAGGCTTTCGCCTTCGAGCGATTCCTCCTCCCGCACACGCGGCTTCCCTGGGGAACCAGCGTCATCAGCGCGCATCGGCGTACGATGACGCCATGAGCGTGATCGACTCCGCGGGCATCCGGGCTCCCATCGAAGTGGACATCTCCCACGCCGGTTCCGCACGGTCCGAGTCTGCTCCGCGCCCGCGCAACAACCCCTATATCGCCTACCGCAAGCTCCTCACGCCGCAACGCGTCAAGGAGCTCTCCGCCCTTCGTCCGTGGATCTCCGTCCGCGACACCATCTGGTGCTGGGCCTGGATCGCCGCCGCATGGGCCCTCGTCTTCTTCGTCCCGACGTGGTGGGCCGTGCTCCTCGCCATCCCCGTCATCGGCACGCGCTATTACGGCCTCTTCATCATCGGCCACGACGGCATGCACCGCCGCATCTTTAGCTCCGCCAAAGCAAGCGACTGGTTCACCGATCTGCTCCTCATCGGCCCCATCGGCATGGTGAACCGCGTGAACAGCCGCAACCACCTCGAGCACCACCAGAACCTCGCCAACGACGATGACCCGGACCTGCACAAGCACGCCTGCTTCAACAAGCGTCTACAACAATCTCTTCGTCCACACCGGCACGGTCGACGCCGCTGGAGCCGCGGCCGCCGCGGAAACCGACGCCGCTGCCTCCAGCGAGAACCACCGCAAGCACTCGCTCCGCGACATCGCGATCATCCTCGGCTGGCAGGCCTCGCTCTGCCTCGGCCTCACGCTTCTCACGGGCCTCGCATTCGGCGGCACCTTCGACAAGCCTCTCTCGATTCTCCTTCACGGCTTCTGGGGCTACCCCGCCCTCTGGCTCGCCCCCGTCTACCTGTTCACCTATCTCCCCAACCTCATCCGCGCCTTCGTCGAGCACAGCCACCCCGAGGATGACGACAAGGCCGACCACCACCGCCTCTGCACCTTCCTCTCCAACCCGATCGAGCGGCTGGTCATGTCTCCGATGAACATGAACTACCACATCGGCCACCACCTCTGGCCGAGCATCCCGTACTACAACCTCCCCACCGCCGACAAAGAACTCCGCGCCATCCCCGAGGCCAGGCGCGAAGGCCTGAACTGGCGCGGCACCTACCTCGGCTACATGTGGACCTACTACGTCGCCCTCCCCATCGAGGAATGCCGCCACTCGCGGCTCCGCAAGCTGCACCATCCCACCTCCGAACGATGAGTCCCGGCCCCAACGGGGCCCGCGCGCGTATCTACGCGCGGCGGCTCCTTCGGA
>JBGANP010000019.1:0-52417 GCA_044222255.1 Phycisphaerales bacterium | reverse complement strand
CCGGACAACTTGCTCTTTCGCTTCTGGCGTTTGCAAAGGACTTTGGCATGCAGACGGGTCTCGCCCATGCAAGGTGAGGGTTTGGTGCAACTCCGAGTACGGGGCGTTGGCTCTCGTACTCAGGTCACCGGACCGGCCTGGATCTTCCGGCGGTTGGTACTCAGCACTCTGAGAACAACCAAAGGATGCCCGGGCGGCCTGCGCCCCCGTTCCGTTCACCTTTCGGAGGTGAAGATGGGTTGAGATGGCCTTGGCATCTCAAAGTCCGGCACCGGTTTCGGTGTCGCTGACGGCCACGAGCGCGAGAAAGTCGTTCGTGGCCTTCGTGTTTTTGGGTTTCGAGCAGGATTCATTGTGGAATCGGCGGAACATTTGGGACATTTAGACATCTTGAGTCGGAGACAATGAGCATGAACACAACGGAAATGATGAGGATTCTCGACGGCATCGCCCGCGATCGCCGGATCGACAAGCAGCTTCTGATCAAGGACCTCGAGCAGGCCATGGTGTCTGCCGCGCGGAAGTTTTACAACACGCTCGACACCGAGGAGTTCGCCTGCACGTTCGACGCCCTGAGCGGCGAGCTCAAGCTCACCCGCCACGGCGAGCCCTTGGAAATGAAGCCCGAGGGGCTCGGCCGCATCGCGGCCCAGACATTCAAGCAGGTCATGATCCAGCGCTTCCGGGATGACGAGCGCACCAGCGTTCTGGATGAGTTCTCCAAGCGCGTCGGCGAGATTGTCACAGGTACGGTGCAGCGCTACGAGGGCGGCGCGCTGGTCGTTACCATCGACCGCGCCGAGGCCTTCATGCCCCGCTCCGAGCAGATCCCCGGCGAGCAGTTCCAGGCCGGTGATCGCATCCGCTGCATGATCCTCGACGTGCGTGACGTCGGCAATCAGATCAAGATCGTCCTGACCCGCAGCCATCCGGACTTCATCAAGCGGCTCTTCGAGGTCGAGGTTCCCGAAGTCTCCGAGCACATCATCGAGATCAAGGCGATGGCTCGCGAGGCCGGATACCGCACCAAGATCGCCGTCACCAGCGTGGACAACAAGGTCGACGCCGTGGGCGCATGCGTCGGTGTGCGCGGCAGCCGCATCAAGAACATCGTCGATGAGCTCAACGGCGAGAAGATCGACATCGTTCGCTGGAACGAGTCCTCGCAGATTCTCATCCAGAACGCGCTCAAGCCCGCGGAAGTCGCGGAAATCTCGCTTTGCTTCGAGCTTGGACGTGCCACCGTCGTCGTTCGCGATGATCAGCTCTCCCTCGCCATCGGCAAGCGCGGCCAGAACGTCCGCCTCGCCGCCCGCCTGACCGGCTGGGACATCGACATCCTGACGCCGGTCGAGTTTGAGAAGGGCTTGGAAATCCTCAGCCAGACGCTGCAAACCATCCCCGGCATCACCGAGGAAATGGTCGATCGCCTCGCCGCGCTGGGCATGATCAGCGTCTTCGACATCGAAGAAGTCGGCGCCGAAGTGCTTGTCAACGAGCTTTCGCTGGAGCAGGCGATGGCCGACAAAGCCGTCGAGCTCTGCAGCGTCAAGGCGAAGGAAGTCGCGATTCAGCAGCAGAAGGACAAGGAAGAGGCTGAGCGCAAGAAGCGAGAAGACGAGGAATCCACCCGTCGCCTGCTGGGCGAGGGCGGGGCTCTCTCGGCTGCCGGCGCGACCTCAGCGGAAGCCGAAGCTCGGGCCGCGGACATTCTCGGCGGCGGCGAGGCCGCGCCGGCGGAAACTGCGGGTGGGCAGGCGTGAATCGGAGCGGGTCCATCTCCCCCGGCCAAGACGCCGGGGGTTCATCAGGTACGGAGTCCAAGCGTCGAGTGAGTTTGATTTGAGTACTGTCAGCGGAGCGTAGATTGGCTAAGCGGATTTCGGACATCGCGAAGGAACTGGGAATTGCTTCCAAGGCCATCGTTGAGAAGTGCCTGGCGGAAGGTATTCCCTCGGACAAGGTCAAGGGCCACATGAGCACCGTCTCGGCGGGGCTTGAGGCGACCATCCGAGAGTGGTTCTCCAACGAGAGCGGTGCGCACACCGCCGTGGAAACGCTCGAGCACGTTGACATTGAAAAGGTCAAGGCGAAGGCGCCCGCGCGCTCGCGGAAGAAGAAGGAAGACGGCTCCGACGCCGGAGGAAGCGATACCTCCACCGCGACCATCGAGGCGCCCAGCAAGCCGGGCATTGGTACGGGCAAGAAGCGCCCCGGGACCGGTGCCGAATCCGAAGAACCCTCCGAACCAGAACACACACCCGCGCCCGCTCCCGTGGAGCCGGTCGTTCGGGCCGTCACTCCCACCGCCCCGGCCGCGCCGCAGGCGCCCTCGGCCCCGGTCCGGGTCGGACCGACCGTGATTTCCAGTCAGCCGCCCGCGGCCTGGAAGAACAATCCCCCGCAGAATGCCGCACGAACGATCCCGGCCCCGACGCCGGTGCAGCCCGCAATGGCCCCGGCCGCCGATCGCGGACATGGCGGAGCTGGCGGCGCGACAGCCACGCCCGAGGCGCCGCATGGGCCCGGACATGGTCGCACCCAAGCCCCCATCCACCGTGGCGCCCCCGCGCCGATGAACGTTCCGACGCGCCCGAAGGTGGTCGCGGCCGGTCCGAAGCTCCTCGAGAAGACCCAGGTCAAGCTCAGCGGCCCCAAGGTGGTCCGCATCGAGGCGCCGGATGTGATCAACAAGCCGCGAGCCCGGCGCGATGCCGATTCCGGCCCGCCGCGCGGCGGCTCGGGCGCTGGTCGTCCGGCCGGCGAAGGTGGCGAGGATGATTCGGGCGGACGGAGCCCGCGCCGCAACACGGCGACGACGGCCAAGAAACGCACGGATCAGGGCGGAGCAGGCGCGGGCGTTCCCGCTCGCCGCCGCGGCTTCGCGGGCGGCGCCGAAGAGATGCACACCGGCATCTGGCGGCCGCAGGATCTGGCCGAGCGTGAAGCACGGCTCTCCCGCGCCAACGGGTTCCTCAAGCAGCGTCGCCAGCACGCCAAGAAGCTCGGCCTCTCGCACGGCGAGCGGGCGCAGTCCGCGGCGGAAACCGGCGGCGTTGTCAGCATCGCCACACCGTTCAACATCAAGGACCTTTCCGCTGCCACCGGCGTCAAGGCGGCGGACATCCTCAAGAAGCTGTTCATGCAGGGCATCATCGCCACGGTGAACAGCGGGATCGAGCCGACCAAGGCGCAGGAGATCATGATCGAGTTCGATATCGATCTCCACGTCGAAGAAGCCAAGACGGCAGAGGAAGTCGTCAGCGCCGGATTCACCGACCGAAAGGCCGTTGATATCCGTCCGCGCGGCCCGATCGTCACGATTCTGGGCCACGTCGACCACGGCAAGACTTCGCTGCTGGACAAGATCCGCAGCGCGAACGTTGCCGCGGGCGAGGCCGGCGGCATCACGCAGAAGGCCAGCGCCTTCCGCACGCCGCTCACCATCGGTGGCGAAACCAAGCACGTCGTATTCATGGATACGCCGGGTCACGAGGCGTTCACGGCGATGCGGAGAACGCCTGGCGCGGCCGTCACGGACGTGGTCGTGCTCGTCGTCTCCGGCCCCGAGGGCGTCATGCCCCAGACCATCGAGAGCATCAACCACGCCAAGGCGGCGAAGGTGCCGATCGTGGTCGCCCTGAACAAGATCGATCGCCCGGACGCGACCGAGGCCAAGATCAACCAGACGCTCGGCGAGTTGGCGGCCAACGGGCTCAACCCCATCGAGTGGGGCGGCGATGTCGAAGTCATCCGCACCAGCGCGACCAAGGGAACGGGCGTCGACAAGTTGCTGGAAGTGCTCGATCTGCAGGGACAGGTTCTTGATCTCAAGGCCGACTACGGCGGGCCGGCACGCGGCACCGTGGTGGACGCCAAGATGGAAGAAGGCCGCGGCCCGGTGGCCGATGTCATCATCCAGGACGGCGATCTCAAGGTTGGCGACTTCGTTGTGGTGGGGCGTGCCTATGGACGCGTCCGCGACATCACCGACGATCGTGGAGTGAAGCACAAGTCTCTCGGCCCCGCCACTGTGGCCAAGATCAGCGGTTTCGATAAGGTTCCGGACGCCGGCGACAAGTTCTACATCGTCGATTCGCTGGACAAAGCCCGCGAGGCGGCCGAGCAGCGTCACGACCGCGAGCGTCAGCTCGAACTGGCCAAGCCGAAGGTCACGCTGGACTCCCTGCTCACGTCCATGAAGGACACGGGCATCAAGGAGATCCTCGTCGTCCTCAAGGCGGATGTGCAGGGCTCGGTCGACGTTCTCAAGAACGAGATCGAGAAGGTCAAGACGGAAGAGGTCCGGGCCCGCGTCCTGCACGCGGCGGTCGGCGGCATCACCGAGAGCGACGTGCTCCTGGCGGATGCTTCCCGCGCCGTCATCATCGGGTTCAACGTCATTCCCTCCGGCAAGGCGAGAAACCTCGCCGAGCAGAAGGGCGTCGAGATCCGCTCCTACGAGGTCATCTACGAGATCACCGACGACATCCGCAAGGCCGCCGAGGGCTTGCTGGCTCCCGAGCAGAAGACGCAGGTCCTTGGCCATGCCGAGGTCCGCAAGGTCTTCAAGGTCAGCAAGGTCGGCACCATCGCGGGCTGCTTCGTTACCGACGGCGTGGTGGAGCGAGATGCGCTCATCCGCGTCACACGAAACGGAATCGTCATCGAGAACAACCGCAAGCTGGAGCAGCTCAAGCGTGTCAAGGACGATGCGAAGGAAGTTCGTGCCGGTCTGGAATGCGGCATGAAGATCGTTGGCTACGACGACATCAAGGAAGGCGACATCCTCGAGTGCTACAAGACCGTGGAGGTCAAGCGAACCCTGTAACTCAAACGAGCCCTCCGCGCACGCGGAGGGTTTTCATTCCGCTCCCGGTTTCTTCATTTGGTTTCCTCCGCTTGTGCGGAGGGCTCGTCAGCCATGTTCATCGCCATCCTCCAGTTCTCCCTGATGATCGACGGCTCCACTGGTCTCAAGGACAAGCGGCGGGTGGTTCGGTCCGTCAAGGATCGGCTGCACAAGCAGCACATGGTTTCCGTGGCCGAGGTGGACACGCTGGATACCTGGAACCTGGCGACGATGGGCCTGGTCGCCTGCAACCGCAACGCGGAATACCTCCGCGAGCAGATGCAGGCGATCATCGGGAAGCTCCAGTCGCTCCCGGATGCGCGGCTGGCCGACCATTCGCTGGAAGTGATCGGCGCCGATGCCCTCGCCGCCGACTCGACCGATGAATCAGGATCGCCGCTCTGGACCGCCGACGACAAACGCCCCGAATAGCCCAAGCTCAACTCCGCCCACACGCATGACCCACCGCATCGAAAAAATCGAATCCACCCTCGCCCGTGCCGTCCAACAGGTGATCTCGCGCGGACTCAACGATCCTCGCGCGGGCGGGCTGATCAGTGTGCTGCGCGTGAACGTCGCGCAGGACATGGCCAACGCGACGGCGTTCGTCTCGGTGTATCCGGAGGAAAAGGCGGAGCTGACGATGCACGCGCTGCGACACGCCTCTCGCCACATTCGCCATCAGGTCGCCGAACTCATGGCCATCCGCAAGGTGCCGATCATCGAGTTCCGGCTGGACAAGTCGCTCAAGCACCAGTCGGAAGTCTTCCACGCACTCGCCAAGGCGAGGGAGCAAACCCCCCCACTCCCCCCACAGCCCGATGCGGACGAGGACGAACGGGCCGCCAATGATCCCTCCGCGCCACCAAAGGAAACTGATTCCGATGGCGGCCCCACGGGAAGGAGCGCTCGGGCGTGAGTTCAGGCGAGACGAGCAAGGAGTTGGCCGCGCTGCTCAAGACGCTGCGCGCCCAGTTCGCCGATGAGCTTGCCGCGCCGCAGTCTCCGACGTGTTGCTCGTTCGATCCCGGCGAGCCCGTGCTCGGGTGCTTCCTCAAATCGTTCCTGCTCTGGGAGAGCACGACGACCAAGGCGGCCCAGGCGCTCAAGCGGCTGGAAACCACGATCGTTGATTTCAACGAGCTTCGCGCCTGCATGCCCGACGAGGTGGTGCGGATCATCGGCGAGCGGTATCCTCGCGCCGCCGAGCGCGCCCTGCGCCTTCGCACTGCGCTGAACGTGGTGTTCGCCAAGGAGCACCGCGTGACGCTCGAGCCCGTCGCCGCGCTGGGGCGGAAAGACGCGAAGGAGCACCTGGAGAAAATCGACGGTGTGCCGCCCTTTGTGGCTTCACGCGTCTGCCTGCTCGCGCTCTCGCATCACGCCGCGCCAGTGGATTCTCGCATTCACCGCCGGCTGATCGAGGCCAAGGTGGTCGCAGCGGAAACCAGCGCCGAAGACGCCGCGGCGATTCTCGAGAAGAAGACCCGCGCGGGCGAGTTGCCTGAGGTGTATCTGCTACTGCAGCGATGGGCGGATGAGGCGAACTATCAGCCCGCGGATTCACATCTAGCGGATCTGCGCCCGCCGCACAAGCCGGTGGCGGAGCATGTGCGGCGCGAGCAGGAGGCGGCTCGCAAAGCGGCGCGCAAAGCCAAACTGGCGGCGACGCGTCCGCTTCGCAAGAAGAAGAAGGGCGCGGATCGCCCGGGGAAGAGTTCGATCAAGAAACGTTCGGGGCGCTGACGAGTCGCGAGTGCGGCGGAGTTGTTACGCATGGCCGGCCACAACAAGTGGAGCAAGATCAAGCGGAAGAAGCTCGTCACGGACGGGCGGCGCAGCAAGGCGTGGACGATGTGCCTGCGCGCCGTGATGATGGCGGCGCGAACGGGCGGGCCGGACCCGGACTTCAACTTCGCGCTGCGCACCGCGATCGACGAGGCGAAGTACCACAACGTTCCCAAGCCGAACCTCGAGCGTGCGATCAAGAAGGGCGCGGGCGGCGGCGAGGGGGAGAACTACGAGGCGGTCCGGTACGAGGGATACGGGCCGGGAGGCGTGGCCATGGTTATCGACTCGCTGACGAACAATCGCGCCCGCACTGCGGGCGATCTGCGGCTGATTCTGAGCAAGTTCGGTGGCAATCTGGGCACGACGGGATGCGTCTCGTTCATCTTTGAGACCAAGGGGCGGATCGTCGTGAATGCGCCGGCGAGCGCGGAAGAGAAGCTCTTTGAGGCGGCCGCCGGAGCGGGCGCGGACGATGTGCAGTTTGATGGGGATGATGACGAGCCGACGTTCACGGTGCTGGCTTCTGTGCCGACATTTCTCGCTGTTCGTCAAGCGATCGAGAGCGCGGGGCTGAAAGTGGCGGAGGCACGCATCGAGCAGATTCCGACGACGATGGCGGCTGTGTCGGGAGATATCGCCAAACAGACGATCGATCTTGTCGAGGCGCTGGAAGACAACGACGATGTGCAGAAGGTCTATATGAATGCGGAGATTCCCGACGATGTGCTGGCGGGGATGGAGTGAACAGTGCAGAATGCTGAGGTCAGAGTGCCGAGGTCTGCGCGATGGCTTGGGCTGGGTCGCTCAGGCCGGTGAGGTCGAGCGCGACGTGGGCGTTGTAGCCGATCGTTGAGAGCGTGATGAGGTATGCGTTCAGGTCCAGGCGGCCCGTGCCGGGAACGACGCGGCTCGCGCCGATGGTGCCTGCTCCCGCAAGATCGTTCAATCGTGCGCAGACGAGTCGCTTGCCGAGTTGCGCGGCGATGGACACGGGATCCGCGCCGGATGCGAAGGCCGAGACGGGATCCAGACCGATGCCGAGGGGTTGATCGGATCCGGGCGGGGCCTCCTGAATAGGCCAAGCGTGGTTCGCGAGGAGGACGCCGCGGGAAATCGCGTGGTCGGTGATTGCAGACAGTATGTCCGGCGCGAGCGTGGTGGGAAAGACGACCGAGACGCTCGATGGCGAGCTGGAAATCAGCCGCGTGACGATCGCGCCGATAGCGAGTTGGGAGAGATCGGCGGCGAGATCGATCGCGCCGAGCACTGCGGAGACGGCGCGGTCCGCCGCGTCGGGTTTGGCGAAATGCTCGGGAGGAATGAAGAGGTCAACGCCCGCGAAGGTGAGCTCGGTGCGACGGAGCAGCGCTCCAAGATCCCGGCGGCCTGAGCGATCGAGCTCTCGGGGCCGGATTCCCGCGGCGGTCGCGTCCAGCCGCACACCCCGCGCGCCGGACTTGGAGAGCCACGCGAGCACAGCGCGAACACGCTCGCCGGTTGACGCGATCCCGCCCACGCCCGCCTGCGCCGGATCGAGACCGACCATCGCGACGGCGATCGGCGGCAAAGCGGGCATTCCGGCGTTCGAGAGCGAACTCATGGGAACGTTGTATCACGTTCCGGCACGCGATGCCATGCCGGGCGGTGAGTACCATGCCGGAATGTCCTCATGGCGGCCATTCTGCATCGCGGTTCACCTCACGGCCCTCGGATTGTGGGCGGGAGCGGTGGCGATCTCGGGCGCGACGGCGGCGGTGGCGTTTCCGAAGCTGAAGGCCATGCAGGTGCTGATCCGCGAGCCGAAGGTCGCGCCGGGGTTTGAGGATGACCACTTCAGATTCGCTGCGGGCAGCGTCGCACAGACGGTGTTTCTCATCGCGGACAGGGTCTCGTTCGCGTGCGCGTTCGCTGCGGCGGTGACGCTGCTGGCGATGGTGGTCCGGCTCAAGCTGCCGACGCGGCGGGTATCAACGTATGTGCGTGCTCTGGCAGTGGGGATCGCGCTGGCCGCGCTGGCGGCGTCGCTCTTTGTGGTGACCCCTCAGATCAACGCGGCGGCGGCGGCGCACTTGCAGGCGGTCATTGCGGGAGACGCGGCCGCAGCGGCGGCGCATCGCAATGCGACGGCGGACCTGCACCCGTTTGCGAGCGTGCTTCTGATGCTGCAGTTTGGCGGCGCGCTGATCGCGGCGTTTGTGGGTGCCTGGTCGCTGGGTGAGCTTCCAGTTCAGGAACGCTCCTCTCAAACGAGTGCATATCCCGAACCCGATCTGCTCAAGCGGAAGCGAGGGTGAGCGACGATGGCGAACCCGAGCAAACGCTCCCCCACTGCTTCGAACAGTTCTGCGGAGGCGAACAGAGACATTCCGTTCGAGTTGCCGAAGGTGTCGGGGAAGGAAAAGGCCCACGCACTTGAACTGCTGAGGATGCTGCGAGAGTCGTATCCGGATGCGCATTGCGAGCTGGACTACACATCGCCGCACGAGTTGCTGATCGCGACGATTCTGTCGGCACAGACGACGGACGTCGGCGTGAACAAGGCGACGCCCGCGCTCTTCAAGAAGTTTCCGACGCCCGCCGACTACGCAAAGTCCACGCCGGAAGAGATCGAGCCGTACGTCAAGACGCTCGGCTTTTTTCGCAACAAAGCGAAGTCGGTACATCTGGCGATGAAGGAAGTACATGAGAAGCACGGCGATCAGGTGCCGCGAACGATGCATGATTTGCTCGCGCTGCAAGGTGTCGCGCGGAAGACGGCGAACGTGGTGCTCGGCAACGCGTTCGGGATCAACGTGGGATTTGTCGTGGACACGCATGTGGAGCGGCTGAGCAAGCGGTTCGGGCTTGTGCCGCAGGATGCGAACGTGCAACAGATCGAGCGGCGGCTTATGGCGCTCTTCCCGCGCGAGGAGTGGTGCAACCTCTCGCACATGCTGATCTGGCACGGGCGGCGCGCATGCAAGGCGCGGCATGTGGCGTGTCCGTCGCACCCGATCTGTGCGGCGTTCGGCTCGTGCTGCGAGCTTCGGATCAGCGCGAAGAAAAAAGCCGGAGCGGGCAAGCCAGACGCGAGGCCCGCGACCAAAGTCGCGAAGCAAAAACGAAAACCCCGGGAGTGAATCCCGGGGCTTTGCAGTATGGTCGGCGGGAGTCGAACCCACAACCTCTGCCTTCGGAGGGCAGCGCTCTATCCAGTTGAGCTACGACCACATGAGTGGTCCAAACAAGCGTGCGACGGTTTGGCCGCCAGAGCATGGGCCGGTAAGCCCTTGCCACGGACGGACAAGACTACGATCGGCCCCCCGTCCGGGCAAACCGGCGACCGACTCATGGCCCAAGATACCGCTCCGATTCTCGCGTCACGGACGACGCCCCTGTGGGCGGTGCTTTCGTACACATTTCTCTGCTCGATCGGCTCGGGAATCGTGTACGCGGGGGTCTTCTTTCTGGCCAAGTCGCAGTATGGCTTTACCGAAACCGACAACTTCGCGCTCGGGCTTCTGTATGGACTCACGTACATCCCCGCGGCTTTGAGCGTCGGCCCGCTCTTGCGGCGGTTGGGGCGTGCCGGGATCGCGCCGCGGACGCTGCTGGGAATCGTGACCACGCTCATGGGCACGATCTGCTTCGTGCCGTGGGTCATCGAACTGGCGACGAGTCATGCCGCGCAACGAGCGACGTGGCCGATCTGGGCGATCGTGGGCATCTACGGGCCGCTCTCCGGAGCGATGTGGCCGATTGTGGAGTCGTTTCTCGCGGGCGGACGGAGCGAGCGCGAACTCCGATCGGCCACGGGGCGGTTCAATGTGACATGGTCATCGGCGATTGTCTTCACTTTGCTGGCGATGGCACCGCTCGTGAAAGACCACGCACTGCTGCTGCTGAACGCGCTGGGCATCGTCCATTTCGGATGCGTGGGGATCGTGGCGTGCTTTCAGAAGTCGCCCGCCGCGCATGAACATCATGAGCATGTTCGACCCGTGATCTACAAACAACTGCTCACGTTTCTGCGGCTGCTGCTGCCGGTCAGCTTCATGTTCATCTCCACGCTCTCGCCGTACATGCCTTCCGCGCTGGAGCGCATGCGAATCGATGCGAGCTGGCAGACGGCGATCGCGGCGGTTTGGCCCGCGGCACGCGTGGCAATGTTCTTCACCCTCGAGCGTTGGCACGGATGGCATGGCAAGTGGACGACACCGACTGTCGGAGCATCGCTCCTGATCGCATCGTTTGTGTTTCTGATCCTTGTGCCGCCGATCGCGCCGGCAGGGTTCGGGCTGCCGCTGTTTCTGCTGGGGCTGACGGGCTTCGGCATCGGCGTTGGGATCGTGTACGCGGCCGCGCTCTACTACGCGGTTGAAGTCGGATCATCCGGCGTTGATGCCGGGGGCACCCACGAGGCGCTCATCGGGATCGGATACGCGGCTGGCCCGATCTGCGGCCTTGCGGGGTTGGGGGCCGCGGGTGCCGGACTTGTCGCGGCGGAATCGAACAATCTGGTCATGCTCGGGCTGGTCGTGCTGGCGGCGCTGGGGGCTGGCTCATTCGCACTGGCCAAGGCGGCCAAGATGAAGCGAAGCGGGATCTGAACCCGGAACCGAAAAAGGGGCGTCCGCCACATGCCGGATTCCTGCCCAATGCGCGTCTGAATAGGTCTGGGAATCCGCCATCGACCAGCCGCAACCCACCATCCAACGCCCGGTAGCCATGGCTTGGGGTGTTTCTTCCCTCATACTGAGGAGTTCCCGCTCGTCCGGAGGCCGAAGTTGGTCGATCCGAGCCGGTCGTGACGATTGCTGCCAGTTCCTGGCGTTTGGTGGGCGGAACCACCCCCAAGAACTACTCGGACCTTGTGACGTACTCTCTCCAGCGGCTTTGGGCCGCGTCGAACACCACCTGTAGGAGTTTCCATGAATACCCGTCTGGCCGGCCGGAAGACCCTCGTCGCTGTTGCCGGTCTGGCTTTGAGCGTGATCGGCGGAACGGCGATTGCGCAGGCCCCGGCCGCGCCGCCGGCGGCCGTCGCGCCGTCTGATCAGAGTCTCACGTTGCCGGAACTTTCGTCGCGCATCTGGAGCGATGCCCGCAAGGGGAATAACGGAGATCTGGTCTCGCTCCTGAAATCACTGCCGGGTGGGGATTCGGCCGAACTGGCCGCACTGCGGGCCAACGCGGCCTCGCTGGAGAAGAATCTCCAGAAGCGCGAGGAACTCCGGACGAAGAAGCTTGGCGAGCTGCACAAGAAGCTTGATGAGCAGCTCGCCAAGGATGGTCCGGATGCACTGAGCGAGGCGCTCAAGCTCGCGGTCGAGACCTATCTCGTGACGGATCGTCCGACTCGGGAGAGCTTCAAGCGCGATGCCAAGATTGTTTCGCTGATTAACAAGGCAGCGACAGCGGCGCATGACGCCGAGGGACGTGGGGACTGGTTCAAGGCGAACGAACTCTTCTATCGCACACACCTGCTGCTGGAAGAGGAAGGCACGTACAAGCAGGACTCCAAGCGGCTCGGAATGCGGCTGAACATGATTCGGCTGTATGCGCCGCAGGCGTTCTGGAAGCTGCGCAACGACGAGCGGATGAAGGAGAACGAGAAGCTCGAAAAGAAGAAGCCGCCCCTGCCGCCATACAACGGACTGGGCGAGGATTTTCACGAGAAGCTCGGACTCATCGATCCCGGCATGGTGATCCGCGCCGTGAACACCGCGAGCCGTCAGCAGATCGACCGGGTGACGCTGAAGGACGAGATGCTCGGCGGCATCGATCAGCTCCGCACGCTCGTGACGACGACCGACCTGAAGAACGCCTTCCCCGCCTTGGGCGACAAGGCGAAGCTGGCAGAGTTCAACAAGTTTCTCGACGAATGGACCGAGCGTCTGAACACGCCGGGAATGATCGCGACCGTCAAGGCACTCGCGGACTTCACCGAAGAGGCCCTCGCCAAGAGCAAAGCAACCGTCGAGCTCGGCGATGGCGTCGTGCTCCACGAGTTCGGCTCTGGCGCGATGGGCAAGCTGGACGACTTCTCCGCGATCATCTGGCCCGATGAGCTCGCGCGTTTCAACCGCATGACCGAAGGCCAGTTCCGCGGCGTGGGCGTGCAGATCCAGATGGACGATGAGTCGCAGATGATCAAGGTCGTCACCCCACTGGAGGGCACTCCGGCGCAGCGCGCGGGCATCCGCACGGGCGACCTCATCAAGAAGATCAATGGACAATCCGCGGTGGGCATCTCGCTGAATCAGGCGGTTGATCTGATCACCGGCCCGGTGGACACCACCGTCACCATGACGATGGAGCGCAAGAGCGAGCAGCCCGAGGAGGCCGGCAAGGACATCACGCAGGACATCGACTTCAAGCTGGCCCGCGCGGTGATTCCGATTGACAGCGTCAAGGGCTGGCGCCGCACCGGCGCGAAGGAAACCGACTGGGACTGGTTCATCGATCGCCAGAGCCGCATCGGGTATGTTCGCCTGCTGCAGTTCACCGATGAGACGACGCACGATCTGCGTCAGGCGATTCGGACCATGCAGCAAGGCGGCCCGCTCGGCGGCCTGATTCTGGACCTTCGCTTCAATCCGGGCGGCCTGCTGACCGAAGCGGTCGGCGTTTCCAACACCTTCATCGACAAGGGGACCATCGTCTCCACCGAAGGCACCGTGCAGGGCGAGACCAAGTCCGCAACGCCGGGCGAGAGCATGCTCAAGGGCGCGCCGCTCGTCGTGCTGATCAACGAGGGCTCGGCATCCGCGAGCGAAATCGTTTCGGGCGCGATCCGCCATTACGCGGACAAGGGCGACATCAAGGCCGTGCTCATCGGCGAGCGGTCCTATGGCAAGGGCAGCGTGCAGAACGTCTGGCCGCTGGCGACCAACGCGAAGATGAAGCTCACCACGCAGTACTACAAGATCCCCGATGGGCGGATCATCCACCGCAAGCCCGGCGCTTCGGTGTGGGGCATCGATCCGCACCTGGCGATCGACATCCTCCCCGAGACCGAGTCCGAGGCGCTCAAGATGCGTCAGGACGTGGATGTGCTCCCGATTGACGACAAGGGGAACGTGGTTGTGAACCCCAAGACGCCGCGGCCGGACCCCAACCAGCTGCTGGAGGACGGGCTGGATGTCCAACTCCAGACCGCTTTGGCAATCCTCCAAGCACAGGCGGCGGCCCAGCCCGCCCAAGCCCGCATCCCCTAAATTGGTATTCCAACGATCCAAACGCCCCGGGCCTACCCGGGGCGTATTTCATTCCTATCATCTCCATCGGACCGGAGAGTCCGACGATCGCATCCTGTTTGGTGCGGCGTGCGAATGGTTCTCGCAAGGAAAACGCATGGCTTCCGCGACGAAGGCACCCGAAATGACCCCCAGCACCACCTCCGCGCCCCGGCGCGGCGTGTCCGCGAATCTGCCCGCAGCGACGGTCCACAAGTGGCTCAAGGACATGCTCCTGATCCGCGAGTTCGAGATCCGCTGCGCGCAGGCGTATCAGCAGGCGAAGATCGGTGGCTTCTGCCACTTGTACATCGGGCAGGAGGCGTGCGCCGTCGGGACGATCGGCGCGGTAAACCCCGATGATCCGATCATCACGGCGTATCGCGACCACGGCCACGCGCTGGCGCGCGGCATGGACGCGGGCGCGTGCATGGCGGAGATGTTCGGCAAGTCCACCGGTTGCGCCAAGGGCAAGGGCGGATCGATGCATATGTTCGACCGGCCGCACTGGCTGTTTGGCGGGCACGGGATCGTCGGCGCGCAGACCGCGCTCGGAGCGGGGCTCGCGTTCGGATCGCGATACGAGTGGGAAGTGATGGGCAAGGCCGTCACACGCCCGGATGGGACGGAGGCGGGACCGAACGAGAACATCGCGGCCAAGAAGAAGGTCGCGCTCTGCTATCTCGGAGATGGCGCGCTGAACCAAGGCGTGCTGCACGAGGCGATGAATCTTGCGGGGCTGTGGAATCTCCCGGTGATCTACATCGTCGAGAACAACCGGTACTCGATGGGCACCGCCATCGAGCGCGGGACGACGATGGCCCATGATCTTCGCGCCAAGGGCGCGGCGTACGGCATCGAGTCGCTGCGCATCGAGGAGGATGAGGGGCTGGACATCCTGCGGCTGTACGACAAGTTCAAGCCGTTCGTGGATGAGTGCCGCGAGAAGCAGCGCCCCGGATTCGTGGACCTGCACACGTATCGCTACCAGGGCCACTCCATGTCCGATCCGCAGAAGTACCGGACCAAGGAAGAGGTCGAGGGCGTCAAGGCGAAGGACTCGCTGGATCAGCTCGCGCTCTACTGCATGAACGAGAAGAAGACGCTCACCGAGGAGCAGTTCATCGCGATGCAGCGCGAGGTGAAAGAAGTCGTGGCCAAGGCGATGATTTTCGCGGAAGAGTCTCCGATTCCACGCGTCGAGGAGCTGTACACGGATGTGTACGCCAATCCGATGAAGAATCTGAGCCCGACGCGGGACTATGCGCATGGGGCGAAGAACCCGCTTCTGTAAACCCTGATCGGAGCAGGTGTGGTTCCCGCCATCGTCACCGAGCGTCTGTCTGCGTGTCCGCACCCGCTGCTCTTCATCACCGTCAGCGGGGCGCATCTCTACGGGTTTGAATCGGCGAACTCGGATTGGGATCTGCGGGGCTGCCACATCGCGCCTGCGGCGGATGTGCTCTCGCTCTCGCCCGGGCCGGAGACGTTCGAACTGATGGATAAGCAGGCGGACCCGGAGGTGGACATCGTCACGCACGATGCCCGCAAGTTCTTCCTCATGCTGCTGCGAAACAACGGGTATGTGCTGGAGCAGGTGTTTTCGCCGCTGGTGGTGCGGGCCGCGCCGGAGTTTGAGGAGTTGCGGGCGATCGCGTCGCGTTGCATCTGCCGGCACCATCGGCACCACTTCTTTCACTTCGGATTGGATCAGTGGAAGCTGGTGTCGTCGAGCAAGGAGCCGACGGTGAAGGGGCTGTTGTATACCTACAGGCCGCTGCTTGCGGGGATTCGGCTGATGCGGACCGGGCGGGTGGAGTCGAACCTGCGCACGCTGAATGAGGAGTTTCGGATTTCGGCGATCGACGATCTGATCGCGCGAAAGCTCGCGGGGGCCGAGAAGATGCGGCTCGAAGAGAACGAGCTCGCGCTGCACCGGCCCATCTACGACAAGCTATGCGCGGAACTCGATGCGGCCCGGGCGGCGAGTTCGCTTCCCGAGGAGCCCGAGGGCCGCGCGGAGCTGAATGATCTGCTGCTCCGGCTGCGCACCCGCGGCACGGGCCTAGCGTTGGCTAGCACATGACTACACCCCTGATCATCCTCGCGCAGCAGGGCCAGTTCACCTGGTTCGTCGGCATCTATTGCTGCGGCATTCCGCTGGTGCTTGCGATCGCGCTGGCGCTCGTGTACTTCGGCGTGCGGTGGTATGCGAAGAGAGATGCGGATGAACAGGGTGGCAGTTGAGTTCCGGCCGCCGGGAATCGCCGCACTTTTCAGGATGGAAGCTTGCCCGCCAAGAGGTCTGAGAAGTCGATGCCGAGGGCGCCGACTGCAATGGCAAGTCCGACAAGCCATCCAACAATTGAACCGAGATACAGCGAGCGACTCCATTTGAGTTCGTTCACAAATATCATGTAGTACAAAAAGCCCAAACCTGTGAGGCCGACAATCGGTGTCAATATTCCCAGGACGCCCCACAGGGCCTCGCCTTGACGGAAGGCATCGACGATTCCCCAGATGAACCCGACTATCTGCACCACGCTGGCGACGAGGATCCCCAGCAGGAGCAATCCGGGACTGATGAAACCCAGTGCAAAACATCCGCCTACGACGGCGGTCACAATGAGAAAGAGAACTCCAAAGCCGGGGCCGAAGTCCGACGCGGCGTACTTGTTCGAGTAGCCGCCCGTCGGAGCCTTTGCTTCCTTCTTTTCCTTCTCCACGATGACAGCCGTCTTGAGGGCCTTGCCGGTCTGTGTGTTGAAGCCGCAGCGGGTGCAGATCACCGAGCCGCCCGGCATCGCGCTGCCGCAGCTCTCGCACTTCGCGGATTTGAGCATCGGCGAATCGTCGATGAGCTGACCGAGGAGGCCGCCGGGAGCCATCGGGGGCTTTGCCTGAGCGGCGGCACCGGGAGCGGCGGGGCGGGCGTCCTGTCTCGCCTTGGCGGCCGCGGCGGCCTTCTGCTGGCATTCGCCGGCGCACATGTACTTGCCCGCGGCGTCCTTGACGCGCGGCTTGCCCGAGACGTCTTGTCCGCACACCACACACGTCTTGCCCGACGATTCCGCCGTTGCCATGGCCGCCTCCGCCCCTCCCTCCGCACCGTGCCCACCCATTGCCCGACAGGCAACGCGACCCGCCGGAAGGGCAGTCTACCGCGCGGCCTGTCGGTTTGCTTCTCATTCCGACTGGAGTCGCCGCGGCCCGGTGCTGCCCCCTATTCTTGATGGTTACGCACCAACCAGACTTTTACAGATACCAAACAGACATGACACTGACCCACGCCGCCGCCGACCCCACCACCGCCCACCTCATTCCCGAGGGAACCCGCGAGATCACGTTTCGCGAGGCCCTCCGTGAGGCGATGAGCCAGGAGATGCGGCGCGACAAGCGGATCTTCCTGCTAGGTGAGGAAGTCGCGCAGTACAACGGCGCGTACAAGGTCTCGCAGGGGATGCTCGAAGAGTTCGGCGAGAAACGCATCATCGATGCGCCGATCAGCGAGAACGGGTTTGCCGGGCTGGCCGTCGGCGCGGCGATGTACGGGCTGCGGCCGATCATCGAGTTCATGTCCTGGTCGTTCTCGCTGGTCGCGGCGGATCAGCTTCTGAACAACGTTCCAAAGATGCTCTACATGTCCGGCGGCCAGTGGGGCTGCCCGGTCGTGTTCCGCGGCAACAACGGCGCGGGCGGGCAGCTTGGCTCGACGCACTCCTGGACGATTGAGTCCATGTTCGCAACGGTGCCGGGCGTGAAGATCGCGATTCCCTCGTGCGCGGCGGATGCGAAGGGGCTGCTGACCACTGCTATCCGCGACGAGGACCCGGTGTTCCATCTTGAGTCAGAGCGCATGCTGAGCGACAAGGGTGCGGTGCCGGAGGGGGACTACCTGATTCCATTTGGTCTAGCCGCGCTGCGGCGTGGGACGTGGTCCGGGGAGCGGAACTCGGATGTCACACTCGTTTCGTTCGGTCGGCCCGTGAACTTCTGCATTGAAGCGGCAGACGAACTGGCGAAGGACGGGATCGTCTGCGATGTGCTGGACATGCGGACGGTGAAGCCGCTGGATATTGATTCGGTGCTGGAATCCGTGAAGCGGACGAACCGACTGGTGGTCGTGGATCAGTGCTGGCCGTTCGCGTCGGTGGCGAGCGAGGTCATCACGCAGGTCTGCGAGCGCGGGTTTGACTATCTGGATCACCAGCCGCTGCGCGTGAACACGGATGATGTGCCGACGCCGTATGCGAAGAACCTGGAGGCGGAGTATCTGCCGCACAAGGGGAAGATCATCGGCGCGGTGCGGAAGTCGCTCGGCCGGTCGTGAGAACAGAAGCCACTTGAGATCGACTCGCCTGAACATCACCGCCACGATGCGCCGCTCCTTCGTTCCCAACCTCGTGGGCGGAGGGTTGCCCCGCTCATGACTTCACTCAGCCCCAGACTCGCGATCGAGAATGAGCGGTTTCCGCTCGATTGCTTTCTTTACCACGAGTCCCTCGGCTTCGTCGCCGTCGCGATGCAGAAGTCCGGCTGCTCGGCGATCAAGCGTTGGTACGTGGCCATTGCCCAGCCCGATTGCTACCGGCCCGATCTCGCCTTTCACAAGCACTGCTACAGCCACCTCGCTCTTTGCAGCCGTCCGCCCGAAGTTGCCGCGCAGATTCTCGCTTCCGCTCCGCGCATCACGTTCGTGCGTTGCCCTCTGGAACGACTTCGATCCGCGTACATGGACAAGTTCGTCGGCGTCCCCCCCATGGAGATCTTCGAGCCCGCCAGAGAACTTCTCGAGGACTGGACCCGGCTCCAAGGCGTTCGCGTCGAGCACGACATCGTCCACACGCTCAACCTGGGCGGCGAGATCGTCACGGTCCCCGCGTCCAGTGCCGTCGACTACGAGCGTGGGCTCTCTTTCCGCGAGTTCATCGACTATGTCGCCTTGTCGCCCGACGATCATCTGGACCCGCACTGGCGTCCGCAGGCGGCGTATTTGCGCGTGCACCCGGTGCACACGGTGGTTCCTCTTGAGCAGATGGGGATCGTGCTGGACACCATCGCGGCGGCCCGCGGACGAAGCGACTATCAGACCGAGCAGACCAACATCACTCGCAAGGAACTCTCCCACCTGGATGAACTCGCGGACATGCCCTCCAGCGAGCTCCGACGCCTGAATCTGCGTCCCCGCACCGAAGAACTCGTCGATCCCGATGTCCGCGATCGGGTGAATGACCGCTATGCGGAGGATGTGGATCTCTACGAGGGAGCGAGACGCTCGTTCGGCATCAGGCAGTTGAAGCCGTTCCTGGATTCGATCGCAACGCTGGGCAACGTCGCAATCGCGAGCGCGCTGTTAGCGTTTGGGACGTGGACCAGCTCACAAAACGTGTTGGTCGACGGCGCTATGTTCCTGTAGCTGAAACCCGTCACTGAATGTGGCGCATCCGATGACAAAGAATGCTCGACTTCCGCATGCACGCACGATCAGTCCCCGACTCGAGATCGAGAACCGCAGGTTTCCGCTCGATCACACACTCTTCCATCCCGAGGTTGGGATCGTCGCAACCGCGATTCCCAAGTCTGGGTGCTCGGCGCTCAGAAAGTGGTACATCGCGATGGCCGAGCCGGACACGCCGCCGAACTCCGTGGACGCCCACAAGTACTGCCTCGAGCGTTTCGCACTCTGCCAGCGTGATCGCGATGAGACTGCTGGCATCTTGCATCAACACCCGGGCATCGCATTCGTACGCGATCCGCTTGCGCGGCTGCGCTCCGGCTTCATTGAGAAGATCGTCCGCCCTCGCCCGACTGACATGTTTGTCGCCTCACGCGAACTGCTCGAAGACTGGACGCGGACGCAGGGCCCAGAGGTGCGATACGACATCACCCATCGTGCGAGCATCGGCGGCGAGATCTTTGAGTTCCCCGCATCAACCTCCGTGAACTATGACCGAGGCATCACATTCCGCGAGTTTGTCCAGTATGTCTGTGAGACTTCAGACAACGCACTTGACCCGCATTGGCGCTCGCAGGGAGCGTTCCTTCGCGATCACCCGGTGGACCTGATCGCGCCGCTGGACATGCTCGGACCGATACTCGATGCTCTGTCGACTGCGATGGGTCGACCACTGTACAAGGTCGAGAAGACAAATGTGACGCGAAAGGAGCCCGCGGCGCGCGGCTCGCTTGCGGACACTCCTTCGGGCGAACTGCACCGCCTCGATCTTCGTCCACCAGTGGATGAGCTTGCGGATACCGCGATTCTTAACTACGTCCGAAGTTCGTTGGCGCCTGACTTTGAACTCTTTGCATCCGCTATGAACTCGTTCGCACCCGGGAGCATTGAGGCAGTCCTAGGGCGGCGAACTGCCTCCGGTTTGCACCGCTCCTCGCCTACCATCTAGGCCTTTGTTCGGTCCTAGTTTGACGTGTTTCCCGCAGGAGTTCTCGATGGCGATCGAAGTGAAAATGCCGCGTCTGTCCGACACCATGGAGCAGGGGACGGTTGTCCGCTGGGCTGTGAAGCCGGGGCAGAAGGTCAAGAGCGGGGATGTGATCGCGGACATTGAGACGGACAAGGCGACCATGGAGCTTCAGACCTTCGACGACGGCACCGTCGCTGATCTGGCCGTGGCGGAGGGGGCGACCGTCAAGGTCGGGACCATCATCATGAAGCTGGCGGAGGCGGGGGAGAGCGTGGACGCGGCCAAGAGCGCGGCGAGCACACCGGCACCGGTGGCCAAGGCTGCGGGGAGCGGCACATCGGCACCGGCCAAGTCCGGAGCAGCGACAGCGACTGCGGCACCGGCCGCGGGCAATGCGTATGCCGGGGCTTCGGGTTCATCCAACGGCTCGCATGGGGCGGGAACGGCCGAGCGGGTGTTTGCTTCACCTCTGGCACGAAAGATTGCGGAGGAGTCGGGCGTGAATCTGGGCTCGCTACACGGATCGGGGCCGTCCGGGCGCATTGTCCGGAAAGATGTGGAAGCGGCGATGGGCGGGGGCGGGATGGCCGCGGCTTCGGGTGGGAAGGCCGCCGGAGACCGGCGGGGCAATCAAGAGCCGGCGAAGATCACGAACCTCTCCGCGGGCGGCGTTCCGGGGCTCGCGATGCCGATGAGCGGCCAGCCGCTGGCGGCCAAGTCGATCGCACTCTCGAACATGCGGGCGACGATCGCCAAGCGGCTGGTGCAATCCAAGGCGACGATCCCCCACTACCAGGTCACGGTTGCGGTGCGGATGGATGCGCTGCTCGCGCTGCGCTCGCAGCTCAACGACCAGCTCGCCTCGCAGGGCGTGAAGCTGAGCGTGAACGACTTCCTCGTGCGTGCCTGCGGCATCGCGATGCACCAGCACCCTCATGTGAACAGCCGCTGGACGGAGAACCAGAGTGGGAATCCTTCGATCGATCTGCTCGCGGATGTGAACATCGGTGTGGCGATCGCGCTGCCGCTGGATGGGAACGGCAACGGCGGCGGGTTGGTCGTCGCTACGCTCCGGCAGGCGGACCGCATCGGGCTCCGGCAGATTTCCTCGGAAACCAAGCGTCTGGGCGAGAAAGCCCGCACCAAGGGGCTCTCCATCGAGGAGATGTCCGATTCGACGTTCACGATCTCCAATCTCGGCATGTTCGGCGTGGAACATTTCACGGCGATCATCAATCCGCCGAACGTGGCGATCCTCGCCGTCGGCGCGGCGGTCGAGCAGCCGGTGGTGAATGTCGATCCGAAGACGGGCCAGAAGTCGCTCGGCATCGGGAGCATCATGCAGATGACGATGTCCAGCGATCACCGGATCGTGGATGGTGCGATGGCGGCGCAGTATCTCGCGACGGTGCGGGAGTTGCTGGAGAAGCCGGCGACGCTGCTGGTCTAATCCGCTATGCCCGACCAATCGCCGCCGCGTACGCCTCTCACTCCTTCGTCGGTTGTGGTTTCCCTATTGCTGGTTGTAGCGGCGATCGCGACGATGGCGCTCTTCGCTGTGCCTCTGCAGAGCAGGTGGTTTTGGCCCACGGCGGGAGTGCTTGCGGTGACTGCGGGGTTGGCGATGGTGATTCCGCTGAAGCGGAATTCGTGATTGTCGCCGGTCGCTTCGGGGTTTGGACGGAGATGGATATCCACGGGATTCGCTCGGGGACTCGCTCATCCCGAGCGTGTGGGGCGGGTCATGGACATCCGACAAACCAGGCGTTGATGTAGTCGAAGACATCCTGGACGCTGAGGCCGCCCGCGCCGTTGAAGTCGGCGCGTGGATCACCCATGAACCACGCGCCAAGGAAATCGAAGATGTCCTGCGTGTTCAGCGCTCCGGAGTGGTTGAAGTCGGCGGGGCAGAACGTTTCGCATTCGTCGGGAATGCCGTTGCCGTTGGCATCAAGACTGGCGCCGCGGGCGATGTCGCAGGCATCGGGCTTGCCGTTGAGGTTGCAGTCGGGACCATCGAGCACCCGGGGCTCGATTTTGTAGACCGCGCCGGCGGTGGAGTTCCAGTTTACGAAGTACAACTCGCCGAGGGCATCTTCACCAAAGGAGACCATTGTGCCCGGCGCGGCGAGTTCGGCGGTGCGATTGACCACATTGCTCAGTGTGCCGCCGCTCGGCGTGCCGGTCCATACTTTGCCGCCCCAGTCACCGAAGAAATAGGTGCCGCGGAGCGAGGGCATGGCGCAGCCGCGGTAGATGTAGCCGCCGGTGACGCTAGAGCCGGAGGGATCGGCGTTGCCGCGCGGGTAGTCGAGCACCGGTGCGATGGACGGCGGGAGCGGGGCGGTGCAACCGGTGTAGTTGGTCGGGAGGTTTCCTTCCAGACATCGCCAGCCGTAGAAGCGACCTCCGACGCCAGCGGGACCGAAGTCGATCTCTTCGCGGGCAACCTGGCCGACATCGCCGATCCAGAGGTCGCCGGTCTGGCGATCGATCGAGGCCCGCCAGGGATTGCGAAGGCCATACGCCCAGATTTCCGGTTGGGCGTTCGGCACCGGGGGATTGGTTGCGAAAGGGTTTGTCGGCGGAATCTGAAAGTTCCTCAGGGGATCGGAGGGAAAGCCATCGTCGTCGCTCGTGCCGGGGATGCCGTCGGGGCCGTTGACGTCCAGCCGCAGGACTTTTCCTCTCAGCACCGTGCGATCTGATCCGGCGTTGAGCGGATCGTTCTCGCCGCCGTCTCCGGTTGTCGCGTAGAGATACCCATCGTTGCCGAAGCCGATCCAGCCGGCGCGGTGCTGCGTGAGGGTGTAGCTGAAGCGGAGGATGGTCGTTTGCGTGGACATATCGGCGACGAACGGGTTCGCAGCGGAGACCTTGAATCGCAGAAGCGTCCAGTCGCCGATCGTGGTCGGCGTGAAGACGACGTAGAAGTAGCCGTTGCTCGCGAAGTTTGGGTGAAAGGCGAGGCCGAGCACGCCGTACTCGAGATAGGTGCTGCTGAGTTGAGAGGTCAGGTCGACCAAGGGTGTCGGCCGCACCGAGTATGTTCCCGCGGCGGAGACATCGACCACTTTGATCTTGCCTCGCTGCTCGATGATGAAGAGGTGAGATGCATCCCCTGGCGCACTGGTGACGAAGAGTGGATAGGCGAGTCCGTTGGCGACCACCGTGGACTTGAACTGCACGGGATCCGCGAATACGGACATCGCCGATGCAGTCAATGCCGCGGCGGCGATACCATACACAAGTGTGTTTCGGAACATGAAGGCCTCCAGCCCTCCATTCGCCCGGGTTGATGGGGCGGATTCTCACACTGCAGGATTTGCCGCGGATTTGCCGGCGCGAAGCGAATCGATTTCGTTCCTTTGCTCGATCTGAAGCGATGTTTATCGACCCAAAGCACCGAGCCCCGGCGACAGCGCCGAGGCCCGATGCGTGTGTGGCATGAAATGAATGAGGGCCGGTGGATCCGCGCTCAGCAACCAGAGAACCAGGCACTAAGGAAGTCAAAGATGTCCTGCACATCGGTGCCGCCGAGTTGGTTGAAGTTGGCGGAGGGGCTGCCGACGAACCAGGCCGAGAGGAAGTCGAAGATGTCCTGCACGTTGGTGCCGCCAAGACTGTTGAAGTCTCCGGGGCAGAGAGTGACGCGAGCCGGGGGGAGATTGTGGCCGGTGATAAAGACGAGGGCGGAGTCGGAGGTTGCGGAGATACAGTCGTTGGTGACGCGAACGGCATAGAAGCCCTCGAACGCGGGAGTCAGTTCGTCAATGCGGAGGTGGGCCGAATCGGTGCCGCTGAAACCGTTGCCGTTGGAGATCGCAACGCCTTCCTTCAGCCACTGATATACGAGGGGCGAGGTATCGTCTCCCTGGGCGCGAACGCGAAGATCGACGCGCGTGCCCGCATCCTGCGTGACGCTCGGGGGCTGCTCGGTGATCGAGGCGGGGTGGTGAACACAGGCGAGCACGGGGCTGGTCTGTGTCGCGGTCATGATGTTGCCGAGCTCGGGGCCGAACGACTCGTGGTTGTTGGGGTCGAACGGATCGTTGCTCTGCACAACGATGTTCTGGTAATACTGCGCGGCGAAGACGACGCTCTGGTCTTCTTCGATTTCGATCAGATCACGTGACACCGTGAAGGTCTGCGACGGAGCAAGCTTGATGGGCGAAGGGTCGATCGTCACGCTGGTGGTGACGAGCGGGTCGTTTGGCATGAGCGCTTCAAGCGTCACTGCGGCTGCCGTGACCTGCGCCCGGCGCTTGATCCAGATCGACTGGACAGGGTCGTTGTTCGTCACGGTCAACGAGACCCCGCCCGTTCCGTGGGAACCGGCCGTCACCGTCGCACTGATTGAGGGCTGCATGGGTTGCGTAGCAGGAGCGGAGCCACCATTCTCGGTGGGAACCTGACCATTGACCGTGGCGCGATGGCCATCGCGATACCAGTGCACGCGCGTCGGGTGGTATGGGGCTGGCACGTAGTACGCCGCGCCGCGGATGGTCACGCCAAAGTGCTCTATGGAGTTCACGGCGGTCAGATGCAGCGGGTTCCGATAGTCGACGATGGTGCGGCTGCCGTCGGCAGAGAGCGTGACCGTGGGTGATCCGTAGTTTCCGTTGTGATACGTATGCAGCACATCCTCGGGATGAATGCCCTCGATCTCGATTTCCATCTCGTCGCACGGGTAGTCGCAGTGGTTTGAACAGTCGAAGTTTGACATGCTGCCGGTGATGGTGAAGCCAGTTTGGGCTTGGGCGATCCCGGCGAGGGCAAGCACTGCGGCGGCACACACGAGGAGGGATTTCATGGAGGTCCTTTGTTCCAAATTAGGGGGCATTGCTATCGGCCGCGGGACATCCGCGGCCGACACTCCCACATGCGGAGATTGACAATGGCAACTGCCACATTTTCGCAAAATGTCGAGAATGGCCGCGAGAAGCCCGCAGCGGATCAAGAAAGGTGAAAGGAGGCACGGCTCCGGTGGCCAAACTGGACGCCACAGCAGCGATTTCGAGTACATCTGACCGACAGACTCATCGGGTTCCGCATGTTAATCGGGGTGCCGATGCGCCTCTGGAAGCCGCTTCGCCACCGAGCGATGAAGCTCCAACAATAAAAGCCGTGGTGGGATCGCGCACCTATCGAAGTGAGGACCGGATGACCATGTCCAGCGGGCAACTCGGCGGAGCCGGGCATCAGGCGGCGGTAACGCAGTTGCTCGCTCGCGCGCAGAGCGGCGATGCACAGGCGACCAACGAGCTGTTTCCGATCGTGTACGACGAGCTGCGGACGCTCGCGGCGGGGTTCATGCAGGGGGAGAGTCGCGCCACCACGATGCAGGCGACCGCGCTGGTGCACGAGGCATATCTGCGGCTGGTGGGACCGAACCAGGCGCCGTGGGACAATCGTGCCCACTTCTTCGGTGCCGCGGCTCGCGCGATCCGTCGCATCCTGGTGGATCACGCCCGCGAAAGAAACGGGCTCAAACGCGGTGGCGGCAAACGTCCGATTTCGCTCGATGACGCCCTGCTTGTGGCTCCGGAAGAATCAACAGAAGGAATCATGTGGCTCGATGATGCGCTCACGGCACTGGCGAAGCTTGACGAGGACAAGGCACGCGTTGTGGAGCTTCGGTTCTTCGCGGGCCTGACAGTGGAACAGACCGCGCTGGCAATGGGAACATCTCCGAGCACTGTTGCACGAGAATGGCAGTTCGCAAGAGTCTGGCTGCATAAGGAAGTTTCCAAGCGGCTTGGCTGATGGCATCGCCTCGTGGCGCGGCGAGACCGATGTGCATGATTCGGAAGTGGAGTTGAAGTGAGCCCCCCAGAACCAGAGAAAACACCGTTCGGCGACGCGGATGCACCGCCCGGTGCTTTGCGTGGAGCGCTGGCGAGGGTGGAACACATCTACTTCGAGGTGGTGGCGCTCGCTCCGAAGGATCGCGACGAGGCCATCGTGCGCCTGTCGGCGGGCGACACGGATGTGGCACGTGAGGTTCGCGCTCTGATCGACTCGGCGGCCCAGCTCGGTTCGTTCCTTGGTCAACCCGCACTGGGAAAGCAGTTCGACCTGCTCGCAAGCGAGTCCAAGCGGTTCGAAGCTCCCGACGAGCTGCTCGGCGCAACGCTCGGGGCATACACCATCCAGCGCCGTTTGGCCTCGGGGGGAATGGGAACGGTGTATCTGGCCACGCGCACCGATGGCCAGTTCGAGCAACGCGTGGCGGTAAAAGTCGTCAAACGCGGCATGGATTCGGAGGAGATTCTCCGGCGGTTCAGGACCGAGCGTGAGACGCTCGCCGCGCTGGATCACCCGAACATTGCGAGACTCATCGACGGCGGCATGACGCCGGACGGGCGACCGTTCGTGGTCATGGAGTTCGTAGACGGCCAGCCGCTGGACGCGTATTGCGACGCGAAGGGGCTGGGACTGCGCGAGCGGCTCCGGCTGTTCCGCGAAGTGTGCGCCGGCGTGCAGCACGCGCACCAGAATCTGGTGATTCACAGAGATATCAAGCCGAGCAATATTCTCGTCACGCCCGCCGGGGTGCCCAAACTGCTGGACTTCGGCATCGCCAAGGTCATTTCTGGCGGAACCACGCGCGACCGGGGCGCCACCACGGCGGACACCGATCGTCGCCTGACGCCCGAATACGCCAGCCCGGAGCAGGTCGAGGGCGGCCCACTGACAACTTCCAGCGATGTGTATTCCCTCGGCGTGGTGCTCTACGAGCTGCTCACAGGAACGCGTCCATACTACTTCGGAGCTCGCACCAGCGAAGAGGTTCGCCGCGTCGTCTGCACGCTCTCGCCGCTCCCGCCAAGTCAGGCAGTTACGGTGCGTGCTTCGAGAGTCCGCACCACGGGACGATCGCGCGGCGTTGATGCCGCTGGGCTTCCTGCGTCCGGTTCGACCGCCCCGCGAGCTTCGGGCACCTTTGGCGTCCGCACCGGGCAGGAAGGCGTGACGAGCCCCGATGCCGCACCGATCGATGTTCCCAAGACCCACGGGGTCTCCTCGACCCGCCTGCGGGGCCTGCTTCGCGGCGACCTGGATGTCATCGTCCTGATGGCCCTTCGCAAGGAACCGCAACGTCGCTACGTCTCCGTCGAGCAGTTCTCCGCCGATATCGGCAACTTCCTGGAGGGGATGCCCGTCCACGCTCGGAGGGACACGCTCGGATATCGCACCTCGAAGTTTGTTCGTCGCCACCTCGTCGGCGTCGCCCTCACCGCCGCGGCGTTTGTGCTGCTCTCGACCGCGACAACGCTTTTGTATCGCCAGGGCCAGCAGCTCAAGAAGCAGCGGACCGAGCTTGTCGCCGCCAACGAGCGGCTGGACGAGAACCTCAAGCGGCTCACCGAGAGCCGTCGCTTCCTGCGAACCGTTCTTGGGGGGGCCGACACGGCCAATCAGGGGCCGGATGCGAAGCTGGGCAATGTCCTGAAAGACGCGGCGACGACGCTGCGCACTTCCCCACCCGCGGACCCGCTGACGCTCGCCGCCGCTGAGCAGGAAGTCGGGCAATCGATGATGTCGCTCGGGCTGCTCGACGAAGCAAAGTCGTTGCTGGAGGACGCCGCACGCCTGTACGCCACGCTTCCTGCGAACTCCGACGCCCGCATGGATTCGGCGCTGAGTCTGGGCGAACTGGCGTTCTACCAGGATCGCCACGCCGAGGCGGAGGCCAGGTTTCGCGACCTGCTCAAGCTGGAACGGGCCGCCGGAGCGACGACACCGACGGAGCGAGAGAGCGCCATCCTGAACAATCTGGGTTCGAGCGTGCGATTGCAAGGGCGCGCGGATGAATCGATCACGATACAGCGAGAGGCACTTCGGGCGACCATCACCGCGCTGGGCGAACAGAGTCTGGCCGCGGCGGAGACTCGCAACAACCTCGCCAGTTCGCTGTTTCAAAAGGGAGAGTTCGTGGAGGCGGAACAGGAGTTTGCCGCGGCCTTCGCCGCGCGGCAGAGACTCCTGCGATCGGGACATCCGCTGCTGGTTCGCTGCCAGAGCAATCTGGGGTTGGCGAAACTGAGGATCGGACAGGTCGCCGAGGCGATTGTGCTTCTGACCGAGGCGTCCAACGCCTGGGAAGCGGCGTTCGGGCCGGAGCACCCGGGGCGCGTGCCCACAACGGTCGCTCTTTCCCAGGCCCTTCGCAAGCAGTCGCGTCAAACCGAGGCACTGGAATGGTTGCGGCGAACTCTTGCTTGGCAACGCTCGCGCCAACCGGACGCAACGCTTTCCATCGCGTCGACCGAGGCGAACATCGGTATCACGCTCTCGGAACTGCGCCAGGATCCAGAGGCAATGCAAATACTCGAACGGGTGGTGCCTCAACTCGTGAGTGAGACCTCATTGGCTGGTATTGCCCGGAGCGCGACGGAGGAACTCGCCGCGCTGTGCGATCGACGAGGGGATGGAGCCCGCGCCAAGGCGCTGCGAGACTCGCTCCCAAGCAAGTGATCATCGCCGGCGACGAAGGAGGCAGCAGATGCCCGGCACCGCGATCGCCGCCGCGGCACCCGGGGTTGGGACCGAAAGGTTGAACGAATAGTCGCGGGCCACGCTCGGCCCGCGACCACGAACCTGGGCACGAAACCGCATTCGGTATTCCCCGGGCTGGAGCACGCCGCTGAAATCAACGGCTTGTGCAGGGTCGGTCTCGTCCAAACGGAAGAGGGGGTTGGGGAGCGCCACGTCCGAGAGTTCCAATCTGAAATCGTCATCCGGATTCACGTCGGGCCGGGGTGCGGCGATGAGGCGGAAGGGCGTAGGGACGGTGACCAGGAAACCGATGAGGATGGATGCTCGCGCATCGCCGAACTCGCCGGTGCCGGTTGCGACCTGCAGGCCGCCTGCGCCGCCCAAACTGCCAACGGCGACTACGGAAAGGGGGCTGATCTGGCAGTCGATCCGGCTGATCGCCTGATTGACCACCGGACCGGTCGGGCCGGTAAAGGTGTTGGAAACGGAGAGTTCCTGGACGAAGGGGGAAAAGTCCGCCGCCGACACCGTCTGCGAGTTTCCGTTGGAGCTGGTCGCGGCGGTGATGCTCCGATCCTGCGAGGTCAGAGTGACCTCCGCCCGCGCCAAGAGCGGTACGCTGACGAGACAAAGTGTGCACACGGAAAGAGCGCGTAGACCCATACCAATCAACCCTCCGAAACGCTCCACTCCGCGGGAAATACTAGCCCCAAACCGCGATCGCACAACAGAAACGCGACATTTGGCGAACAATGGCCAGAGCGAGTCCGGCACTCAGAATCCGCACCGGCGGTCACGTCCTGAAACCGTCGGTACACTGTTGCCAACAATCCAATCGAAAGGGGCCTACGCCATGTCCATTTGGGATCGCCTGAAGCACGAACTGATCGACATCGTCCAGCATCTGGACGACACTCAGAACACGATGGTGTACCGCTTCGAGCGGTTCCAAAACGAGATCAAGTATGGTGCCAAGCTCGTCGTCCGCGAGGGGCAGGCCGCGGCGTTCATCAACGAGGGCAAGCTGGCGGATGTCTTCCAGCCCGGGACGTACACCCTCACCACGCAGAATCTGCCCATCCTCGCCACGCTGCTGGGCTGGAAGTACGGCTTTGAATCTCCCTTCAAGGCCGAGGTTTACTTCGTCTCAACGCGCACCTTTACGGACCTGAAGTGGGGCACGATGAACCCCGTCATGGTCCGCGATCCGGAGTTCGGGCCGGTGCGGCTGCGGGCGTTCGGCAACTACACGATGCGGGTGAGCGATCCCGGCGTGTTCATCAAGACCATCGTCGGCACCGAGGGGCGGTACACCACCGACGAGATCACCAACCAGCTCCGCAACCTGATCGTCAGCGAGTTCGCCGACATTCTCGGCGAGAGCAAGATCCCAATGCTCGACTTGGCCGGGAACTATGCCGAACTTGGCAAGTTCCTGACCGAGAAGATGGCCCCAGACTTCGCCAAGTACGGGCTTGAGTTGCCGAAACTGAATGTCGAGAACATCTCGCTGCCGCCGGAAGTGGAAGCCGCGTTGGACAAGCGATCGAGCATGTCGGTCGTCGGCAACCTGGACGCGTACACGAAGTACCAGACCGCCGAAGCAATCCGCGACGCGGCGAAGAACCCCGGCGCGGCCGGAACGTTCCTCGGCGTCGGCCTCGGTGGCGGCATGGCCGGAATGATGGGTCAACAGATGGGCGGGGCCCAAGGCGCGACGATGGGCGGACCGGGCTCCCCCCCGCCAATGGGCGGCGGCGGAGTGGGCGGCGCGGTGCCCGCGTATCCCTTCTTCCTCGCGATCAATGGCCAGCAAGCCGGGCCTTTCGAGTTTGGCCTGCTCCGCAGCAAAGTTGCCAGCGGCGACCTCAAGCCCGAGACGCTCGTATGGCGAGCGGGAATGGCCAACTGGGCTCCCGCGCGAGATGTCCCGGAACTATCGAGCGTGCTGACCGGTGGTGGCTCGCCGCCTCCCATGCCGCGCTGATGCAGATTCACCACTGAGCACACAGAGAATGCCCAGAGACAAAAGAAAGCGAGAACGATGGTGAGAGAACACTTGCGGCTTGGTGTGCTGAATCTTCCACGAACTCTCCTTCCGCTCTTCTGAGTCTCTCGGTGCGCTCAGTGGTGAACTCTCCGATGCCTTCTCCCCAGACACCGATCACCGGCAACAGCCAGCCGACCACCGACGGCCAGAGCCGCTTCCCATGCAAGCAGTGCGGCGCGCGGCTGCAATACGCACCGGGCACATACGTCACCGTCTGCCCGTATTGCAGCGCCCAGAACCAAATCAGTGCGCCCTCGGACCCGAAACTCGTTCGCGAGATTGACTATCTCACCACCCTGAAAGACCTGAAGGAGCACGCCGAGAAGTTTGTCTCGATGACGCTCAAGTGCGATGCCTGCGCAGGTGTGATCCAAGCGCCACCAAATGTCACATCGCTCTCCTGCCCTTTCTGCGGCTCAAACATCGTCGCGACCGCAAAGGCGGCGACGCAGATCAAACCCGGTGCATTGCTGCCGTTTCGGGCGACACGCGATGAGGCCGTCGCTCGCTTCAAATCGTGGCTCGGCAAGCTCTGGTTTGCCCCGAACAAGCTCAAGCACAACGGCATGCTCGACGCCGCGTTCAACGGGACGTATCTCCCTGCCTGGACATACGACTCGGCAACGACGACGCGATACGAGGGCCAGCGTGGCGACGCATACTGGGAAACACAAACCGTCTGGGTCAACGGCCAACCCAGAACCCAACAGGTCCGCAAGATCCGCTGGAGCTACGCGTCGGGCACCGTATTCGTTCCGTTCGACGATGTGCTCGTAGTCGCATCCAAGTCCTTGCCGCTCCAGGATATCGAAAAGCTTGAACCGTGGGATCTGACCGCCTGCGTGCCATACGCGGACGACTATCTCGCGGGGTTCCGTGCTGAGTGCTATCAGGTCGGCCTGGAAGAGGGCTTCGGCGTTGCCCGCCAGAAAATGCAGCCCGCGATCGAGCACGCCATCTGCGAGGACATCGGCGGCGATGAGCAGCGTATCTCCGACATGCGGACGCGCTACGACGCCATCACGTTCAAGCACATCCTGCTTCCCGTCTGGCTCAGCGCGTACCGGTACGCGGGCAAGACGTACCGGTTCATGGTCAACGCCCGTACGGGCGAGGTCATCGGCCAGCGTCCTTACAGCGCGATCAAGATCACCCTCTTCGTGCTGATGTGCTTGGCAATCCTCGCGATCATTGTGATGGTCGTGTCCAACATGCGATGATCGACAGGCGTCACCTCGCTACGATCTCTCGATGAGCAAGGAACCCTCCAGCCCCAAGCCCACGCCCGCCTCAAAGCTCGAAACGGTCGAGCCCATCGGCGCACGCGTTCTTATTCGAAAAGACGAGGACAAACGGCAGACCAAGACCGGCATCCACCTGCCGGACAAGATCGAGATCCCCACCATCACCGGCCGCGTCGTCGCGATCAGCGCCAAGGTCGAAAACGATATCGATTACCCGATCCGCAGGTACGACCGCGTGCTGTTCAACCCAAAGCACGCGATTCCCGTGGAGTTTGAGGGGGACAATCGATTGTTCGTCATTCCCGTTGAAGATGTGGTGGCGGTCTTTCGCAAGGCGGTTGAGGGCGAGTGAATGCAGACGGACCGCGCCGCCCAGATCGCCGCACTCTCGCTCCCGCTGGATCAGGTTCCGGATCCGTTGCCGATTCCGACGATCGAGCGACCGTTTCACGTAACGATTCGTCCTCCCGGATCCAAAAGCATCACGAATCGGGCGTTGTTGCTGGCCGCGCTAGCGGATGGAACCAGCGAGCTCCGCGGCCCTCTGATCGACGCGGACGATGCGCAAGTGATGCTGCGGGCGATCCAGCAACTCGGCGCGAAGGTCGAGGTTGTTCGGGCAAGTTCGAGCAATACCCAGGATGGCAGTGGCGACTCGCCTGCCAGTGGTGTTGCCAACCTCGACATCGTCCGCATCACTGGAGTCGGCGGGCGCTGGAAGATTCCTGCTGGCCAAACGGTCACCCTCAACCTGAACAATGCCGGGACCGCCACACGGTTCCTCACTGCCGCGGCGATCCTCGCTCCGCCAGACTCCAACGGCATCATCATCGACGGCGATGCGAGAATGCGTCAGCGGCCAATCAGCGAGCTCGCCGATGCGCTCAAGCAGCTCGGCATTCGCATCGAATATCTCAGATCAACGGGGTGCCCACCGCTGCAAATCGTTCCTCCGATCGATCATCGCTCGCTCAATGACCTGATCTCCTTCGGGCGCACCGCATCCAGCCAGTTCATCTCCGCGATGCTGATGGTCTGTCCGTTTCTTAGTCGTGATGTCGGCATTGTCTGCACGGAGCCGCCGACGAGCGAGCCGTACGTGCGCATGACGCGGGAGGTCATGGAAGCCGTAGGCATCCCTTTTCTACATAGCACTCTTCAGAGCAAGAGCGACTTGCCGGGAATGCGCGCAAGACTCCCCGGTCAACGCCTTCCCGCCTTCACGTACAACATCGAACCCGACGCCTCGGGCGCGACCTATTTCCTTGCTTCCGCGGCCCTGATTCCACACGCCCGCTGCACCATCGACGGACTGCCATGGATCGGTGAGCCCGGTACATCTCTGCAAGGCGACGCCTGGTTCGGCGGCGTGATCGCGGCCATGGGCGCTGACGAACGAGCCGATGAACATTCAACCGAAGCATCGGGCAAGGCCACGCTTGCGGGCATCGACTACTCGCTCGCGGACATGCCAGACACCGCCATGACGGCAGCCGTGCTCGCCTGCTTCGCCTCCCCCACCACCGACAGCCCCGCGGCCACCTCCATGCTCCGAGGCTTACGCACGCTTCGCGTCAAGGAAACCGATCGCCTCGCCGCACTGCAGACTGAACTGAACAAGTTCGGCGCGACAGTCGAGATCTTCGAGGAAACTCTTGGCGGCCAGCTAGACGAAGGTCTACGCATCACGCCTCCCTCACTCCCCATTCCCCCCTCCCCACTTCCTCCCATCTTCTTCGACACCTACCACGATCACCGCATGGCTATGTCCCTCGCCCTCATCGGCCTCCGTCGCCCCAACGTCTTCATTCGCGACCCCAAGTGTGTGGCTAAGACCTATCCGACGTTCTGGAAAGACCTCGCGAAGCTGTACCAATAGCGTGTCGATCGCGCCGGGAAAGAAATCGTCGCAACTCTCGCTCGCCCTTCGCGTATCTTGTTTTGGATGCCTTCGGACCCACTATTGCCGACCGCTACACCTCGCACCCGCCGATTCAAGCTCGGCTCACGGGCCGCATTTCGGCGGCTTGCGATTCTGTTCCTGCTCATCTTCCTCTCACTCGTCTACGGCTACTTCGCGATGATTCGCATGCCCGGAACCTCGTTCCGCGGTCCACTTCCGCCCGCCACCGCAGAACAGCGGCAGCTCGCGGATGAACTCCGGGCATCGATCACTATTCTCGCCGAGGCCACCGGCGGCGTCGGCCGCGTGGGGAATCGCTCCACGTACTACCCCAAGCGCTTCGCAGAATCCGCGGCGTGGATTCACGACCAGCTTTCCTCGTACGGCTACACCCAGATCAACGAGTCGTTCGTCGAACGCGGCGGCCGCACTCCGAACATGGAAGTGGTCGTTCCCGGCACAACGCATCCCGGAGAGATTGTCCTGATCGGCGCTCACTACGACGCGTTCCAAGGCACACCCGGCGCGGACGACAATGCCAGCGGCGTCGCCGCGGTCCTGCATCTCGCCCGAGAGTTTCACGCGAATCCCCAGCGTCGCTCGCGCCGATTCGTGGTGTTTGTCAACGAGGAGCCCCCGGCATTCTGGACGAGCGACATGGGCTCATGGGTCTACGCAAAGCAGTGCCGCGCCGCGAGCGACAACATCGTCGCGATGATCAGCATCGAGAGCATCGGCTACTACTCGGAGAAGCCCAACTCGCAGATCTATCCCAAGCCGCTGGACATGGCATACCCAACCACCGGCAACTTCATCGCGTTTGTTTCCAACTACGGCTCGCGCTCGCTGAACAAGCACGCGCTCGCCACCTTCCGGGCCGCGACCCAGTTTCCCTCCGAAGGCGCATCACCACCCGGCTTTTTCCCGGGCGTCGGCTGGTCCGACCATTGGTCGTTCTGGAAAGAGGGCTACCCCGCCATGATGATCACCGACACCGCAACCTTTCGCAACCCCAACTACCACACGCCGCAGGACACACCAAACACGCTGGACTACGACCGCATGTCGCGCGTGATCGACGGGCTGCACGCAGTGATCAACGACCTCGCGGATCCGCAGCAGTGGTAGCGTCGCGATCGCCGATCAACATCCTGCGAACCACACCCCCAGAAAATCAAAGATGTCCTGCACGCCGACGCTCCCGTCCAGGTTGAAATCCGCAAACGTCCCCTGCGCGAACCAGGATGCCAGAAAGTCGAAGATGTCCTGCACACTCACAACCCCATCGTTGTTGAAATCCGCGCGGCATGTGCTCTGGCCATAGCCATACTTGGATGAGATCACACGCGTCTGCCCCGGCGCGAGCGTCACCGTCCACTGAAACGCGAACGCGTTATCCCCCGCGGCCGTAGCGGGCACCGATGTTCCGCTCGCCGTCGTGAGTGCCGCCGACCCGCTCCCCAGTTTCCCCCGCAGCGCGGAACCACCCGAGAGTTCGTACCGCGATGCCCCCAGCCCATAGCAATCCACCGCCGTTGCACTCGCGGATTCGGTCATGCGCACGCGCACGGCAGAAGCATCCGCAACACTGGCAACATCATCCGTAGCGCTCCCGCCGATGTCCGGATCGATCAGTAGAAACACCTGCCATGTCTGCGTGCTCGTGTTCGCGGCGGACGCCGAGAACGCCAGCCGCTGCTCAATTATTGCCTGCCCTGCGGCCGCGCCATCGGCAATCGCAATGCTCAGCCGCGCGTCCCACCGTGCCTGCCCCACCGGTCCGTCCCCCGCGTTGGAGTACACGATCGTCGCCGTGTTTCCGGCGTAAGACTCGCTCGGGGTATCGAGCGCACTGAAGATGCGATTCGTTCCGCTGATGGAGCGGTAGAACCACGTCAGTTTGTATAGGGTGTCCGGAGTCGACGGATCGCAGAGCAGATTGGCATCCCCCAGCGTGGAACTGAAGATCGGCACGAGAGGAAAGTTGAGCGTCGCGTTGCCGCTCGTGATCGTACCCGCGCCCAGCGCGCTCGCGACACCAGCCAGCGCACCGACAACTCCCGCAACACATCGCCGCATCTGAATCACCTTTGCAAACCACCCGGTCCGCCAATCATCTACGATCAAGAAAGCCTACTCCGGATTCGCAACAACGCCACCCGAGTCCCTTTGGTTCCAGACGCATAAGGCTTATTCCCGACTCTCCCCCGCATGCACGCCGCCTCAGCACCAAACTTCGTCCGCACACGACGCATGGCTGTCATTGGCTTGCTCGTGAATGTCGCGCTCGGGCTGGTCAAACTCGCGGCGGGGATTCTTGCCCCGCCGCACTCGCGAGTCGCCGCGGATCTATGCGCCCGCTCCGCATCCCGCAAACCACGCGCTCAGGAAATCGAAGATGTCCCGTATCGTCACCCCATCCGAGCCGTTGAAGTCTGCCGCCGGGCTGCCCGAGAGCCACTTGTCCAGAAACAAATAGATGTCCTGCACCGTGACTACGCCCGAGGCATCGAAGTCGGCGCGGCAGACGTGCCTGACAATGTCCACGGTCACATCGTCGAAACCGTACTTCTGGTCCGTGCGTGACGTCACGCCCACTCCCAACGCCAGCCAGAGCGACTCGTCCGCGCGCGTTGTCACCGTCTTGCGAAGCGTGTAGGCACGCCATCCTGCGACCATTCCAGCGCGACCGACGACTGCCAGATCGCTCTGAACTTCCGGATTCGCAGTTCCGATCGCTCCGACCACGTTCCACGCAGCAACATCATCCCGCAGCGGAGACCACACCCACACTGTGAGCGCAACGTCATAAGTTCCGGTGCCGATTACAAGGCGCTTCTCGAGCCAGACAGCGCCGTTGCCGTTGCTCCCTCTCGCACGGAAGGTGAGCGCCGCGGTGCCGCTGTGCACCGGGTCCGTCACCCGCGAGATACTCGGATCGAACAGCAATCCACCCCGCACCGCGCTGTCCGGCATCCATTCCCCGAGGCCCGTCTCGAACGACTCCGCCGACACCGCATCCGCCGTCGCCATCCCACTCGCAGCCCCAAGAGTGCAGACCATAAGCGCACGCATCATCATCCGATTCATGCTTCGTACTCCTGCCCCACGCCGCGCCCCTGCCCTCCCAACGTCTCGCGGATGTCTACGTGCCCGCCGAGACGACGGTTGCGATGGTTTCGAGGGCGCGGCCACCTGAGCAAAGCCAAGCAACCCATGGCTCGCACACACGCCCGGAACGAAACAAACCTGCACCCAGCACAAAAACATGGCGGGGCTTCGGGCTGGCCCCGTTCGCGATTCTCCCCGCATCGTCACCGGCCGCTGCCGCCTCGAAAACGCACCTCCACCCCGCGAGCCGACTCCTCCACTCGCTATCCTCAGCGCCGATGCCAGAACCAAACCCCCTGAGTTCCGCCCGCACTCGCCGCATGGCCGTCATCGGCCTGCTCGTGAACGTCGCGCTTGGCCTGGTCAAACTCGCGGCGGGACTCCTCGGTCATTCCGGCGCTCTCATCGCCGACGCCATCGAATCCCTCGCCGATATCGCTGGCTCGCTGGTCATCTGGTCCGGGCTTGCCATCGGAGCGATCCCCGCTGATGAGGATCATCCTTATGGCCACGGCAAGGCGGAAGCGCTTGCCGGATTGGTGGTCGCCGCGCTCGTGTTCGCGGCCGGAATCGGCATAGCCATCAAGGCCATCCACGACATCCGAACGCCGCACGAGAACCCCGCTGCGTTCACACTGCTCGTGCTGGTTGTGGTTATCCCGATCAAGTACTCGCTCTATCTCGCGGCACGCCGAGTCGCCAAGCAGGCCGACTCCGGCGCACTCGAGGTAGATGCCAGCCACCATGTCGCTGACGCCATCACATCGCTCGCCGCACTGATCGGAATCTCTGTTGCCCTCTTCGGCAAGAGATGGTTCGGGACACAGGCCGCGAGCACGGCTTCGCAGTTTCGTTGGGAAACCGCGGATGACTGGGCCGCGCTCTTCGCTGCGTTGATCATTCTCTACAACGCCGTGATGCTCGCTCGGACTCCTCTCCGCGAGCTGATGGATGCATCAACACCCGAAGATGAGCAACGCGTCATCACACCCGCTCGTGAGGTCGCGCGAGCCGTGCCGGGCGTACGCGATATCGAAAAGGTCATCGTCCGCAAGTCCGGCGGCGGATATTGGGTGAACATGCATGTGCAGGTTGATCCGCTCATGCCAGTGCAAGAAGCCCACATTGTCAGTGGCAAAGTGCGGGCGGAGATTCGAGCGAAGCTACCGAACGTGCTGGATGTGCATGTGCATATCGAGCCGCACGAACCGGCGGCCCCTTAGCAATCAGGCCCTTCCCACCACACACACAATCCCGCTCTCCCGCAGCTCCCGACCGTGCCCGATCGGCGCGACATGTGGTCCCACATCTTGGTACACATCAGTCGCCACAAATCCCGCCCGCATCATCGCTTCCCGGAGTTCCGGGATCGTCCACAGCCGCCATCGATACACAAACGCCTCGGGGAATCTCTCCTCCACCTCCCCATCCACCTCAACCTGGAAGTGCAGCACGTTCGTAACTATCGCCGTGAGTGCATCCGCATCGCGCTGCTCCCATGTGTATCGCACAACTTCATGGCCGCGCCCGGGATGAGTACGGGTGACCGCCCCCTCCTTGAACGCACCCGGACCCGTGTAAGTATCGCACACGAAGATGCCGCCGCCGAAGCCAGCGTTACCGAGCGAGAGACGCTCTCGTGACGCTCTCAGGTAGCGTTCGAGCGTTGCCAGTTCGGTGACATACCCGATCGAGAAGTTGCCGACAAACACAACGTCACATCCATCCTCGCGCGTAACAGGAATCTCCGTCGCATCACCCGCCACGAGCCGAATCAGATCGCCCATTCCCGCATCCGAGTTCTCCTTCGATGCACGCTCAAGCACTGCCGGATCAAGATCAACGCCAACTGTCCGCCGATTCTCTCCCGCCCGCGTACCTTCCTCAATCCACCGCCGCGCCAGCGCGCCTGTACCACAGAAATCCTCGCGGAGCACCGTCGGTTCGCCGCCATGCACCACTCGCAGAAATGGCACAACGAACCGGGGCGACTGAACGCAGAGCTCATAGCAATCGTGCTTGTCCATCAACATCTCGCGCAGACCCCACACTCCCCTTTGATCACCATCACGACACTTCCAGATCGACCACCGCGAACTTTTCCACATCCACCAGCCCCAGATCCGTCACCTTGAGTTTCGGAATCACCGGCAGACACATGAAACTCAGCGGCATGAACGGATCTTCCATCACACACCCGAGCTCCCGCGTGGCCCGCAGCAGTTCTCCCTGCTGCGCAATGACCTCCATCGCGGGGCGATCCGACATCAGCCCCGCGATCGGAAGTTCCAGCAACGCGAGCACTTTGCCATTCCGCACCGCACACTGACCCCCGCCGCACGCGGCCAGAGCCCTCGCCGCCACAAGCATGTCCGCATCATCGACCCCTAAAACGGCAAGATTGTGCGAGTCGTGCCCTACCGTGCTCGCGATCGCTCCGGCCCGCAAACCGAAACCGGTCACGAATCCAATTCCAATGTTGCCCGCCCCGTTGTGCCGCTCGATCACCGCTAGCTTGACAATATCGCGACCCGGATCGGCGAGAATGCACCCTCCGTCGACACGCGGCGGCAACTCACGCTCACCGGTCACAATCTGCCCGGGAAACATCTGCACCACGCGGATGCTCGCCCCCGGCTTCTTCACCACCACGCGAAAAGACGACTCGATCAGCCCAACTGGAACTCGCACACTACTCAAAGGTGCGGCCTTGTCCTCCTCGACGCCGCGGCGCGGGATCATCATCTCGCCATCACGAGCCACGATTCGTCCATCGTGCATCACCACTCTCGGGAGCGGTCGCGTCAGATCATCGAACACTATCAAGTCCGCGAGATACCCCGGCGCAATCGCACCAAGATCCCGCTTGCCGTAGTGGCGTGCCGTGTTTATGGACCCCATGGCGATCGCACGGCACGGATCCAGCCCAAGCTGAATCGCTTGCCGGACTACGTGGTCGATATGCCCTTGCTGGTGCAGGTCCGCCGGGTGACGATCATCCGTGCAGAATGAGAAGAGGTGTCCGTTGTTCGCCGTCACCGCGGGCAGCAGAGCTTCGAGATTTCTGGCCGCGCTCCCCTCGCGAATAAACACCCGCATCCCCAGTCGCAGTTTCTCCATCGCCTCCGCGGCGGTCCTTGATTCATGATCCGATGAGATTCCCGCCGCTACGTACGCACGCAATCCCATGCCGCTCAGGCCCGGCGCATGCCCATCCACGATTCGCCGCGCCAGTCCCGCGTTCACCTTCGCGAGCACGCTCGCGTTCGCACCGACCACCCCCGGGAAATTCATCATCTCCGCCAACGCGACGACGCGTTCATCCTCCAGCAGTTCGATCAGGTCCGCCGCCTCCAGCGCCGCCCCCGAAGTCTCCAGCGGTGAGCTTGGCACACAACTGGACACCGCGAACATCGCGCGAAAGGGCAGCCCCGTCGCGTCGTCCATGATCCAGCGAATCCCCGCGATTCCGAGCACGTTCCCGATTTCATGGGGATCGAACACGGCTCCGGTGGTTCCATGCGGCACCGCCAGCCGCACAAACTCGCTCGGCGGGAGCATCGTGCTCTCCACATGCATGTGCGCATCGATCAGTCCCGGCCCGACATACGAGCCCCTCAGATCAATGACCTCGTGCCCCCGCGTGTAGTCGCCGCGCCCGCCGACTCCCGCGATGCGATCCCCGTGAATCGCGATCGTGCCCTCTTCAACCTCGCAAGAGAAGACGTTTACAATCCGCGCATTGGTCAGCAGCACATCCGCCGGCGCCTCCCCGCGCGCCACCGCCAGCAGTTCGGGCGTGACGACATGCGGGCGCATCGCGACTCCTCACACCCATTCCCCGAACGCTTCACAGTGTACGGACCCCGGCCCTTATGCCGCGGCTCGCGCCGGTTCCTGCTCCGCGATCCCCGCCGCCGTCATCACTTCCGCCACGCGATGCCCCCACAGGTGCCCCGCGGCGATCGTCTGCCGCCCGGCCGTGCCCATTCGAGTGCGGGCATCCGCATCGTTCAACAGTTTGCCCACCATTACCCGCGCCAGCTCCGGGCGATTCGGGCTATACATCTGTACCGCGCCCGACTCACCGAATGTGCGGCCGATTGAAACACGCTCCTCGGCCACCGTCGCGCATCCGGCCGCCATTGAGAGCAACACCCGTTCGCTGAACCCCGTCACAAACTGCGGCGGGGAAACCGCAAGACACACTCTGCTTCGCATCAGCCATCCCGGCAGTTCGCCATATCCGATCTGCCCTCCGTATTTGAGCGTTCCCGTCGCGAACTCGCGCCAAGCGTCTGTGCCGACCAGCACCGTGTTCAATCCCTGCATTGCTTGCGCCGCCGCCACACGCCGAGCACGCCCGACCACCGCCGTTACATACGCAAAAACCACCCGCATCATCGTCCAGTGATCGCTCGCTCGCAGGCCCGAGGGCATCGCCACGTCCATCGCCTCACCGAACGACATGCCCTGATGCTCCAACCGCAGCGCCGCCACATCCTCACACGCCCGATGCAGGGCCGTCGGAATGCGTGCCTTCATTCGCTCGATTTCTGCGAACGTGGGAATCGATCCCGCGATGATCACATCAATATCGCGATCCGTCGCGTGCGATGATTCAATCGTTTGGTCACCACACAACGCCGACTCATCCACACCATGCCAGACCGTCGCGTGCTTCAGGTTCGGAAAGCGAAGTGAGAGCAAATGGGCATCATCGCTTGTGACGGTGAGCAATCGGAACCCTGGATCACGTGACATCCGCTCCAGCCACTCCCCCTCAATTGTCAAAGGATGATCCACGCACCACTGCACGACCGCGCGCTCACCTCCCCGATCCAGCCCGCCAGCCCAGCGATACGTCTCCTCGACCGAGTTCAAGTGATTGAAAAACACATACGCCGCGCGGCCGTGCTTCCCCCACGACTCCGCGCCGCCAGCATCCGGATTCACCTCCAGCCCGCACCGCGACATCGCAGACCCGAACTGCATCCCGAATGCTCCCAACAGCGAGTAGCGAGATTCCGATTCTGTCACGATATAGGCCCGTGGCTTCATACACCCTCTATCGGCCGTCCACCGCCACATCAGTGACATCGACCAAGTCGCGCATGTTCCCACCCCCTCGCCTGAGTTCCCTCCACCACCCGCATGCCCCTACCCTCGCCCGCAACACTCTTCGCCTGCTTTTCCCAAGCAGCTGGAGAGACCCGCACCCACTATCCATCCAGCCGCTTCCACCCCTCATGGGCTCCACCCTTTTCGCATCCTGGCCCTATCTCCCCCTCGCGGCACTGGCGTTGCTGGGTGTGGTTCTTCTGTACTTCGGGCTCTTCTTTGATCGCGGCAAGTCCCGCCGCCGATGCCCGAAGTGCTGGTACGACATGTCCGGCGCCCCGCCCATTCCTCCCGTCCGCTGCCCCGAGTGCGGCCATGTCTCGCAAACGGAGCGCGAACTCAGCCGCCGTCGCCGCCGCTGGTGGCTCGCCGCTCTGGGCTATCTGCTCATGGTCCCGTTGCTGGTTTTCTTCGCGCTGCGCGATGGCTCTCGCGCGTACTACGCGATCATGCCCAAGTGGCAGCTCGTCGAAGAGATACGCGTCGATGGCACCCGGGCAACCCGGTCCGTCATCCGAAATCCGAACGACCGCGGCGGGCGATTCGTTCTTTCCTCAAACGGCAACACACTGCTCGACGTCGAAGACTTCGATATCGCGTTCGGCCAGCAACCCTTAGGCGGCAGCGTCCCCGAAACGCCCGCATCTGGCAGAGTGGGCGCCGGAGAGAATCTCAACACCGCCGGCAAGCGATATCTCGTCGCGTTCGCGTATTCGGGCGGCGCACACTGTTGCTACACCGTGTACGTCGTGGACCTTTCGGATCCGCCACACCTCATCGCCACCATCGACGCTCGCAACGGCATGGGCCTTTCCCGAGCGATGCCCGGCGATCCGCACTACCCGGACCTTGAGTTCAACATCGCGGACCAGTCCTTCGATTACTGGAACGCCTCGCACGCGGAGTCTCCCGCGCCGAGCGTCTGGTATCGCATCGAGAACGGATCGCTCCGCATCGCGCTGGACAAGATGATCGAGTCGGCCGATGTGGTCATGACACGACACGCTGACATGCGGTCGCGCGGGCCGGGTCCGAGACTCCTTCCCGCTCCCGGCAAGCGACCGCCCGCTCCTTCCAGACTCGAGCCCGATCTCTGGTCGTGCATGCTCGATCTGCTGTATTCGGGGAACGAACAAGAATGCTGGCGAGTCTTTGATGCCAATTGGCCCAAGGAGTTTGCGGGCCCGCCGACGAAGGACGCTTTCAAGCAGGAATTCCTCTCCATCCTCAACAAAAGCCCGCAATGGCAGGACTTTCAGGCCGCCCGCGCCGCCGTCGCCGAAGGCAAGCCGATCCCTCCCGCCACCGTCGGCAACTACAAGCCGCAACCCCTCTCCTCCCCCGCTTCCCCTCCCTAACCTCTTTCCCGTCTTCATTTGCCATTTGCCCATTTGCGATTTGGACTCCCCCCATGCCCACCCTCGACGTCGTCTCCCGCATGAACTACACCGAACTGGACAACGCCATCAACAACACGCAGAAGGCGATCGCCAATCGCTTCGACTTCCGCAACGCCGTCATCCAGATCGAGGTGAACAAGAAGGACAAGAAGATCGCCATGCACGCCGACGATGAGGGTCGCATGAAGTCCGTGCAGGAGATGTTCATGACCGCCGCCATCAAGCGCGGCTTCAGCACCAAATCCTTCGAGTGGGGCGAGATCGAACAGGCCCGTCACGGCGCGCTGGGCAACTGCAAGCGCGAGATCAAGCTCAAGGACGGTCTCCCCAGCGATCTCGCCAAGCAGATCGTCAAGATCATCAAGGACTCCAAGATCAAGGTGCAGGCGAGCATCCAGGGCGAGGAGGTCCGCCTCACCGGCAAGCAGATCGACGACCTCCGCACCGTCATGGCGATGCTGGACAAAGCAGGGCTGGAGCAGCCGCTGCAATACGTCAACATGAAGTCCTAGCCAAGGGTGCCGGGACGCATCGGCCCGGAGAATCTCCCGGCCTTGCCCGCGCCCACCCTGCGCTCCCGCATCCCCCTACCCTGCCAACCCGTTCTTCTCTTTGCGATTTGCGATTTTCCGGAGCCCCACATGCCTTCCACCATCACGATGTCCGCCGGCAAGCTCAACGTCCCCAACGACCCGGTCATCCCGTTCATCGAGGGTGACGGCACGGGCCCGGACATCTGGCGCGCCTCGGTCCGCGTGATGGATGCGGCCGTGGCCAAGGCCTCCGGCGGTAAGAAGAAGATCCACTGGCACGAGGTCCTCGCGGGCGAGAAGGCGTTCAACAAGACCGGCAACTGGCTCCCGGACCAGACCATCACCGACTTCAAGCAGTATCTCGTCGGCATCAAGGGCCCGCTCACCACGCCGATCGGCGGCGGCATCCGCTCGCTCAACGTCGCGCTCCGCCAGCTCCTAGATCTCTACGTGTGCCTGCGCCCCGTGCGCTGGTTCGAGGGCGTGCCGAGCCCCGTCAAGCGCCCGCAGGACGTCGACATGGTGATCTTCCGCGAGAACACGGAGGACATCTACGCCGGCATCGAGTGGGAGGCGAAGAGCCCCGAGGCGCAGAAGGTGCTCGCCTTCATCGAAAAAGAGTTCCCGAAAGACTTCAAGAAAATCCGTTTTCCTGGATCGACCGGGCTCGGCCTCAAGCCGGTCAGCGCCGAGGGCACCGAGCGCCTCGTCCGCGCGGCCATCGAGTACGCGATCGCCAACAAGCGGAAGAGCGTCACGTTCGTCCACAAGGGCAACATCATGAAGTTCACCGAAGGGGCCTTCATGAAGTGGGGCTACGCCCTCGCCGAGAAGGAGTTCGGCGACAAGGTCTACACCTGGGGCCAGTGGGAGAAGACCAAGGAAGCCAAGGGCGAAGAGGCCGCGAACGCGGAGCAGAAGGCCGAGCTCGCGAAGGGCAAGATCCTCATCAAGGACGCCATCGCGGACATCACGCTCCAGCAGGTGCTCACGCGCGCCAAAGAGTTCGACGTCATCGCGACGCTCAACCTCAACGGCGACTACCTCTCCGACGCGCTCGCGGCGCAGGTCGGCGGCATCGGCATCGCGCCCGGCGGCAACATCAACTACGTCAGCGGGCACGCGATCTTCGAGGCGACGCACGGCACCGCGCCGAAGTACGCCGATCTCGACAAGGTCAACCCGGGCAGCGTCATCCTCTCGGGTGAGATGATGCTCCGCCACATGGGCTGGACGGAAGCGGCCGACCTCATCATCAAGGGCATGGACGGCGCGATCGCGAGCAAGAAGGTGACGTACGACTTCGCGCGCCTCATGGAAGGCGCGACCGAGGTCAAGTGCAGCGCCTTCGGCGACAACATCATCGCGCACATGTGACGATGCGTATCGGCGCGCGCGTGTGACATGACGCGCGTGACAACGTTTCTCGAGGCCGTCCGACGCCTGGTCCAGGCACGGGCGGCTTCGGCATTTGCGCGGATTTTGCGCGACCTCACGTCGAGGTGATCGCGCGCGCTCGGCCCGTGGTAGAAGACGACCCGCCGTGACCTACGGCCTTCGATCGCCGCCGCGGAGATCCATTCCTCTCGCGTCCGGGGCGAAGGCGGCACGGTTCGTTTCGTGACGTCACCCTGAAAGGATCTCCCATGCCCACCCGGAAGAAGATCGGTCTGATTGGCGCAGGCAACATCGGCGGCGAGCTCGCTCGTCTCGCTGCGAACCGCGAGCTCGGAGACGTCTTCTTGTTCGACATCGCCGCGAAGGAGAACTTCGCGAAGGGCAAGGCCCTCGATCTCGAGCAGAACGGCTCGATCCTCGGCTACGACGCGAACATCCGCGGCACGTCGAACTGGGCGGATCTCGAAGGCGCCGACGTGCTCATCGTCACCGCCGGCATCCCGCGCAAGCCGGGCCAGTCGCGCGACGACCTCGTCGCGACGAACCTCCCGATCATCCGCGACGTCGCGAACAACGCGAAGAAGCACTGCCCGAACGCGTTCGTCATCGTCATCTCGAACCCGCTCGACGCGATGGTCTACGAGTACAAGCGCGTGACGGGCTGTCCGAAGGGCATGGTCGCCGGCATGGCGGGCGTGCTCGACTCGGCGCGCTTCCAGCTCTTCCTCGCGCGCGAAGCCGGCGTGAGCGTCAAGGACGTGCGCGCGATGGTGCTCGGCGGCCACGGCGACGACATGGTGCCGGTGCTCTCGATGACCACGATCAACGGCGTGCCGGCGACGGAGTTCATCCCGAAGGACAAGATCGCCGCGATCATCGAGCGCACGCGCAAGGGCGGTGGCGAGATCGTCTCGCTCATGGGCACGAGCGCGTACTACGCGCCGGCGTCGGCCGCGATCGCGATGGCCGAGGCCTTCTTGCTCGACCAGAAGCGCCTCCTGCCCGTCGCGGCGTACCTGGACGGCGAGTACGGCTACAAGGATCTGTTCATCGGCGTGCCGGCGATCGTCGGCGGCAAGGGCGTCGAGAAGGTCGTCGAAGTCCCGCTCACGGACGAAGAGAAGGGCATGCTCAAGAAGAGCGCCGCGAGCGTCCAGGGCATCGTCGACGTCGTGAAGAAGAGCTGAGCATCGCGCGACGTTTCGTCGCTCGCGCCGTCGCATCGGCGTTGCGCCGCTCGGGTTCGCCCGGGCGGCGTTTTTTTTCGATGCGGCGCGGGCGGCCGTCGTCGCTGACGAAGGCCGCGAAGGTGGCTTGGTCGTTGCTTCTCCCCGAGAGGGAGGCCGCCATGAACGCCGACGAGCTGTTCGAACACGCCCTCAGCGCGCTACCGGAAGCCATGAGCGATCTGCTCCGAGCGGAGCCGTCGCCCGGCGAGTACGTCTTCGCGAATTTCGACGGCGCGAGCGAGCTCGGGATGGCGCTCATCGCCTCGGATCTGGTGAGCGAATTGGGGGTCGACGTGCTCCGAGCCCGCGACGAAGCGCAGCGGATGATCGACTCGGCGAACCACCGCGGCGAAGAGCTCGTCGTCTCGCTCATGGTGACCAAGGACGTGCTCGCCCGTATCCTCTCGGCTTCTCACGTGGATTCGTCGACGCGGCTCGCTGTCCGCGTGTGGCTCGATGGCCCGCTCGGGGTCGGGCGCTTCCGGGTCGTCGCCATCGCCGGGGAGCAGGTGCGGGCCGCCGCCGTCGAAGGGGTCCTCGACGACGTCACCGCGACGATGCCTCGTTCGATGCTGAACTGACGCCTCGATGGCGAGATTGTCGCGTCGAAGGGCGAGCGCCGGGCTGTCAGAGACCCCTCGCAATCGTCCACTTACATAAATTTTCTGACAGTCCCGCAGCGGTCGCTTCTGGGACTAGGCACCGAACCGGTTACTCCCGTCGTGATTTTACCGAGTTCCGTCGCATCGCGTCGTTGCTCCTCCTCGCGATACTCCGGTATCGCTGGTCGTCGCGCCTCGCATTAGTCGACAATCGGTGAAATCACTCGGTCCGCAACCGGTTCGGCGCTTTAGCTCATGAATCAGACCCCAACACGACGGGGCAACGCAAGAAATTACACAGACTTCCGTGAGAGAGTTATTTATTTAACCAAGACGTAGAACGGTACCGTGGGCCATGTACCAGAGTGGCGAGAATAGCCATTGTACTCCCCCCAGCATTCGCCCTGCCAGAGCTTCCCCAGCGTCCATTCTGCTAGGAATCCCTTGCAGACTGGCAGGCTACCAGCCTGACTGATGACGGCGTTGGTGGGCGTGAAACCGGAGTATTGTTGCCAGTAGTAGTTCGTGCCCGATGGCACCTGGAGTGCTCGATATGTCGGCGATATGTAGACGCCGCTTCCCCACTGAATTCGGCAGTTACCTGCCCACAATTTCCCTGGATGCCACCAGTGATCTCCGGTGCTGTAAACCTCGCATGGGACCTTCGCCACGAGCGACGTGTCCATCCAAGGAGCTTGACCTGGATCGCCGTTCCAAAGATCTCCCGACCAACTCCCTACGATGAGAGCTTCTTGCAACTCGCGAACGTCGCCTTCATCGCCAGACTGCATGGCGCAACCAAAGTTAGACAGAACACCGAGTGCGGCGAGCATTCCACACGTAACAACGCGTACTGATCGAAGCCTCATAGACGAGTCCTTTCCGTGACCCATGGCGGATCCATCCCCCTCGACGGAATGAGAACCCCCAGTTGGTTTCCCCGTTGCTAGCAATCGCATGGTTGTCCTCGGGCATCAAGGATCAAGTTCGACTGTGTTGTCAGAACAGAGAGCGGCTCATTCGGGCTGAGATCCATAGCCGCAATGGCGAAACCAGCCGAGGGCGTCGCTTGTCGTGATTCGTTCCGCAGCCGAACCTATCGCGTCCACGAGGCGCCGACCGTGCGGGCGCCCAGGCATCTCAGAATCTTGAGTCCGGGATCTCTATGTGCCAACGCGTTGGGACGGAGTACGTCTGCCCGCCGTGGGAATGCGGTGAGTAAAAGCACTGCTACGAGAGCACCGCGAACTCGGCGGTGAGGTCACCATGCTCGAGCGTGCGCCGCGCGAGTGGACCGACGATTTGCGCGCGGTAGAGCGCGATCGCTTCGGCGGGCTCTTTCAAACGAATCGAATCTTTCACGTTGGAGTCCCTTCCTCGCCTGCGTGGGCGCGGCGCAGACCTCGTCACACCGTCACCGTTGTCGAATCGGCCCCGCGCGGTGGACGCTAGGGAGCGCTTCGCTCCGCCGGCCATGGCTCATGCCGCGCCCGCCGCACCCGCGAGAAAGCAGTCGGCCTCGGTGACGCCGATGTCAGCGGGTACATGGGCGGCGACTGTCATTGCCGCCCGTTCGGCACGCTGCCGCAGGGACCAACTCGGCGGGCACCTCGAACTCCGGGAAAGAGATGGCCAGCGTCGATCGTTGAGAGCCATCGGCGGAGCGACCGCCACGCACCCGCGCCGCGCGCCCAGCAGCCAACCCGCGAGGCGGCAGCCGTCGCCGCCTCACGGAGCTTCCCGAAGACGAGGAGCGCGAGTGCGATGGCTCTCGCCACGAAGTGACGGTGCGCGAGGACCTGCCGCGGCGACGCGACGATGATCGCGTTGCAGGCACGACACCGGTAACCATCTAACGAGTACCCCTGCGTTGCCGGTTGCCTCATCGGCGGTGGTCGGACCGTGGAGCTGCCGCTCTACTAAGGGGTGTCCCTAGTCTTTGCGTCCGAAAGCTCGCTCAATTCGATCACTTGCACGGACGGGTTGCCATGAGGTATCTGCCTCGAGCAGGCCCTATCTTTCAATCCTGCCTCGTTCAACTGCGCGATATTACTATGGTATCCCGATACAGGTCGGGACCTGCACCCTTCACAAACCTGCTCGAAACCGTTGCCCAGGTGGCGTCCGTGGCACACGGCCAGAGGCGCCACGATGAACCGCAGGCCTCGCTTCGCAGACTCAGGAGACTGGACGCAGCTCTAGCGACGGCGCTATGACGGCTCCGTGTCGTGGCGCGACGGTGAACAACGCCCGCGGAACGGCAGCGCAAGCGCCGCCTGGACCGAGAGGCTCCTGCTCGTGGGAATGTACTTCGCGGGAGCTGCCTTCTGGGGCGACTTTCTCCGTTGGGGGCGAATGACGTTCACGACCTTCGACTGGCCGAAGGAGCGACTTTATCTCCAAGTCGTGCGCGACGCGCTCGTCGCGAAACAGATCCCGTGGCATGTTTCGATTCCTCCGGAGTACGAGGTCTTTTCGCAATTCGCGAACGGGGGCGAGCAAGCGCCATGCCGCTTCTTCGCCATACCGGAGACGATCCTCTCGCCTCAGTTGCTTCTCCTCCACTGGTTGAGCCCGGGCGCATTTGTCCTCGCGCACCTCCTCCTGCTTTACACGGTAGGCTTCGTAGGGCTCCTTGGGTTCCGGAAGCGGTATCGGCTCTCGCCGCTCCCGTTCGGCGTCTTGGTGGCGCTCTTCAGCACGAACGGGTTCATCACCTCCCACATCGCCGTAGGTCATTTGATGTTCGGCGGATACTTCTTCCTACCGTTCTTCGTGCGATTCCTCTTCGAGTGGACGGACGACATTCGCGCGATCGGGCCCGGGATGAAGCTCGCCGTCGTCTTCTTCTTGATGCTCCTGCAGGGCGCGCTGCACATGGTCGTGTCGTGTTGGATCTTGCTCGGCCTCCTCGCCGCGTTCCAGCGTTCGGGTTTTCGTACCGCGGCTTGGGCCATCGGCTTCGGTGCGCTCCTCGCGAGCGTTCGGCTCGCTCCTGCGACCGTCGCCTACTGGGACTTCAAGAGGCTCTCCTTCGAAGGTGGCTATCCGACCGTCACGACCCTCGTCGAAGCGCTCGCGGTCGTTCGAGAGGCGACGCCGAAGCCGCCAGGGATGCTCGGTTGGTGGGAGTACGATCTGCACGTCGGTCTCCTCGGAGTCCTGTTCGTCGTGATCTGGGGAATCTTCCGTCGCGCGACGTTTCCCGAGCTCCGATTCGCCTCACTTGATTTGCCTCTCTTGGCATTGAGCATCCTCGCATTCGGCGACTTCTTCCTGCCCGTCTTCCGACTCCCCCTTCCTTTCGTGAACAGCGAGCGTGTCACCTCTCGATTCATGATCTTGCCATTCCTCGCGCTTACCTTCATCGCGGTCGTCCGCCTGCAACGCGACCTGACCGCGAGCGCGCTTGGTCCGAGGGGCAAGCTGTTCGCGCTGGCCGGTGTGGCTCTGCTTTGCAGAGACGCCTTGGCTCATTCAGCGCGATGGTACCTCGGAACGATCGAGGCTCAACCGCAAGCGCAGTGGCATCGGCTCGCGAGCGCTCCGATCGTGGAGGCGCTCGATCCCATCTATAGGTTCGCCGGACTCGCTGGAGCCCTGGCGACCCTCCTCGGCTGCGGAATCCTTCTCTCTGCCGTCGTCCGTCATGCACACAAGAGCTTGCCGGTTCCGACGGCTTGACGAAGCGTCGAGCCACGCGCTCGTGGCCTTGCCGAGAGTGCCGTCGCAGTCGGCCCGCCCGGCAGCATCATCTTCTTCACCATGACGTGAGGCGAGATCCCGGCGCCACCGCCGCCGTCGGATTTTCCTCGCGACGGCGGGGAGCTCCCGCTACGTCTCGATCGGCCCCGTGAGTCCGCGCATGCGCCAAGAGGATTTCCGCGCTCCGCCGAGGATGGCTTCGCCGATCTTCTGGCATTTCGCGCGCGCCCTCTTGCCGTGGATCGTCGCCATCGCCGCGTACGTCGTGGTGGGGACGCTCGTCGTCCGCTGGGACATGGCGCGGACGGGCGAGCCGCTCGGGGACCTCGGCGAAGAGCTCTACGGGATGTACACGCAGCTCTTCTTCGAGCCGACGCAGACGCTGCCGCACGCTCCTTTGGCGCGCGCGGTCTTCTGGGTCACGCCGGTGTTCGGTGCGCTCCTCTTGGTGCGCGGCGTGCTCCGCGTGGGCGCGTCGATCTTCGACGTCGAGGAGCGGCGCAAACTTTGGGTGAGGATCATGAGTGAACGGCAGAAGAACCACATCGTCGTGTGCGGGCTCGGCAACGTCGGCGTGCGCGTCGTCGAGGCGCTCGCGAAGCTCGGGGCGCCGGTCGTGGCGATCGAGCGTCGGCGCGCGGAGTCCTTCGGCGAGATGGTGGAGGCGCTCGGGGTGCCCGTCATCTACGGCGACGCGCGGCGCGACGAGCTCCTGATCGACGCTGGCATCCGCAAGGCGAAGGCCGTCGTGTGCGCGACGGACGACGATCTGACGAACCTCGAGGTCGCCATCGACGCGCGGCGGGAGAACCCCGGCATCCGCGTGGTCATGCGCATGTTCGATCAGCGCGTCGCGGGGAAGATGCGGTCGGCGCTCGACGTCGACGAGACCTTCAGCACGAGCGCGCTCGCGGGGCCGCTCGTCGCGTTGCAAGCGACCGAGCCCGGCGTGCGCGGCGTCTACCACCTGGAAGACGGCAGCCTCCGCGTCGACATGGAGATCCCGCTGCCGCCGCGGTGGCGCGGCCTTCGCGTCGCCGCGTGCGAAGACGCCGTCGATGGTCGCATCGTCGGTGTCCGTCGCGGCGGCGCGTTCATGCGGGCTCGGCACGACATGGCCCTCGAAGAGGGAGACGTGCTCACGCTCGACGTCCCCGCGTCGAGCGTGCCCAAGATCGTACCCAAGATCGGGGAAGGGTAGAAAGCTAAGGAAGAAAAGCCGGATCCATCGCCGCTTGCCGCCCGAGACGATGCGATCCGTTGCGAAGCCAAGTTAAGAAAGGTCGGGCATCGACGTTCGCCACCCGCGCGGCGACGCGATCCCGTCAGAAGCT
>JBGANP010000128.1:0-8529 GCA_044222255.1 Phycisphaerales bacterium | reverse complement strand
GGAAGCACCGCGCCCACCAGCGCGACGGCGCAGGCAAACTCTCAAGCTTTCCGAGGTGGTAAGTATGTACATCGGCCGCCGCGGCGAACGCAAGCAACCACCCGCGAAACCACCATCCATCCGGATGAATCCCGGCCGCTTGCGGAATCGCGACAGAACGTATCTGGACGCACCCGTTGGGACTGAGGCGGCGGGTCCCGGCTTCATTTCCATACCTGAATGGTAGCGAGCCGGGTGCCATGGTCGGATGTCTTGAGCCGGCCACGTGTGTTGTAGGCCATCGCCGAGCCCAAAGCGGCTCGACCATGGCACCCGGCACACCGGCAACTTCATGCGGAATGGACGGGGTGAATCCGACGCGGGTTTGGTACGCTGGGGCGGATGCATCTTCCGGAGTTCAATCGTTTGCGGGCCGCGCTGCTCCTGGTTGCGGGGGTGGCGGGGGGAGCGCTGCTCCCAGCCCCGGCGCGCGGGCAGAGCTACGACCTGCGCTTTGACTGGAGCAACACGCTCAACCCGGGCGCGACCTGGATGTATCGCGAAGGGGTGCGGCCGCTGCCGCTGATTGCAAACTGGGATCCGCTGCCTTCGACGAACTGGACCACGCCGCAGTCGGGTTGGGCAGTTGCGCCGAGCGGCGCCCTGGCGGCGCGGCGGGCGGAGGCGGCACACCGTTCTGGTTCCGGAGCAACGGCAGCGAAACGTTCGAGCACGACTGGGTCGCGGGCGACATCATCCTGCGGACGCGCGACGGCGCGGACGGGACCGGCAACGGCGCGGGCTCCAACGGGCCGGGCGGACCGGGAACGGGGAACGGACACGGCAACTTCGTCTGGACCAGTCCGCTCGACGGCATCGTCACGCTCGTGTGCACGATCTGGAAGGGCCAACCCGTATCCCAGTTTCACCGGTTGATTCTGACCCAGAACGGGTTGCCCATCGGTGACAACTCCTTCGCGAGCAATGTCTACTACACACGTGCGAATCCGTTCATCACTCAGATCCCGCAGCTCGCCGTGCTGCGCGACGACCCCATCGAGTGGCGCCTGGAGAACGCGAACCCGGCGCAGGCCAGCCGCGGCGGATACTTCGGCGTCAACCTGAACATCATCGTCTGCATCGGCGTGACGCGGCAGCCCTCGCACGCGCTGGCCTGTCCCGGCGGAAGCACATCCGTGAGCGTGCAGGCGCGCACGAGCTACGGGACGCTGACCTATCGCTGGCGAAAGAACGGCGTGCCGCTGCTGGAGGACGGCGGCGGGGGCCGCTTCCACGGCGTGTTCGGCCCGACGCTCTCGATCACCAACATGACCGCGGCCGAGGCAGGGAGCTTTGACTGCGTCTTGGGGAGCGTCTGCTCGGCGATGCCGAGCGACGCGGCGACGGTCAGCTTCTGCCGCGCCGATTTCGACTGCTCGGGCGCGCTGAATGTTCAGGATGTCTTCGACTTCCTGAACACCTGGTTTGCACAGGACCCGCGTGCGGAGTTTGACCAGATGCCGGGGCTTGGCATGGGAGACATCGTTGAGTTCGTGAACACGTGGTTTGCCGGGTGCGGCTGAATGGGGCCAACGCAACCGCCCACCCAAATGGCTTCCGCACACTTGCGAACAGCCGCGCAGCGCAAAGGTGGGAGCGGCAAAACCCCGATGCAACTGCAACCGGCGGACCTGCCGGGAGTAAGGTTTCGTGTCGTGCTGGCCTTGTGCACCCATTCCGGAGGATTGACCATGCGATTGACCCGCTTTTATGTCTCGGCGTTTGCGGCGGTGGCCATGTTTGGCCTGACGGCGACGGTCCCTTCGGCGGCCCACGCCGCGGCAGATGCCGCGCAGCCGCAGGACATTCCGTTTCCCGCACCGGCATCGCAGACGATCGAGATCGATGGGCGATTCGTGACGGTCGAGCTCTCCGTAACGCGGGCGATCGGTGGGGCTCCGATCGATCCTCCCAACATAGTCACAACGGTGCATGTCACGCTGAGCATCAACGACGGCGCGCTCTTGCCCGAGGGACTGGACGCAGTGGGCGTTCGCTTCGAGAAGCTGCGCGGCGTGAATCGGTTCTTCTTCACGCCACTGGAACCGACCGCCGTGGCCTTCGATGGCTTTGAAGAGGTGCAGCAGGGCTATCAGGGAGATCTTTCCAGCCGCACATCCGTGCAGTTTCTTCGAGCCGTCGTTCGTCTTGAGATCGACGGCGATGTCATCAAGGTGCCGATGGGGATCGTGCGTGAACACGCTGCTGCTGCCGTGATGGCGAGATGAGCGTTGATGTTGAGGAAATGTAGGCAAATCAAACGCGGCCCCGGTTCTGATGAACCGGGGCCGCGTGCTTTCCGGCTTTTCCTGGCTTTGCTTGGCGATCTGCGCCGTTCGACTTGCCTCACGGGCACCCGGCGAACCACGCCCCGACGAAGTCGAAGATGTCCTGGATAGTCTGGCCACCGGTGTTGTTAAAGTCGACCGGGCAGCAGGCGTTGATCGAGCCGGTGCGGAGGAGTGCGCTGCAGGCGGTGTTGTTGCCCACGTAAGTGCCGCCCGTACAGGCCGCCGCGCCGGCTGAGATCGTGCAGGTCGCGCCGTGGCAGCATGCCCCAGCGACGGCGGGCTCGCCATAGATGAAGTCGTCCATGACCACCACATCCGAGCCCGCGCCATCGACCACACCAGCGTTCAATGCGACGCCACCGCAAGTGATACGAACTCGGGCGATCTGCGGCGAGAGGCCGTTCACGAAGGCACCGAGGAACGAGAAGCCCGACCGGGGGAAACGGCGAACGCGCCGAGGGAAGTGTTGCTCGCATCAAAGAACTGCAGCGCCGTGGTGCCCGCCTGATCCACATCGGTGAAGATGACGCCGAAACCGTTGACGGTGGCGGGCGTCTGCGTGCCGGGGAGGAAGAAGCGGACGTCCATCGTCGTGCTGCCGCGCATGGTGAAGAGCCGCTGCGCGGTGAACTGGGAAAATGTTGCCGTGTACGAGGGGTCCAGGTTGCCGAAGTTGGCCGCGGCGGGTTGGCCCGCGCCCGCGTCGGTCGTGGCGCCGCTGACCATGAAGGAAGTGCCGGGCGTGGAAAACTCCACGCCGCGCGGCGAGTTGGAGTTGAAGAAGTTCGATGGGAGCAGGTTGGGAGCGCTGAACGCAGCGGGCGTGCCGTCCCAGTTGATTTCACGCCGCACGCCCCCGAAGGAGCCGTTGGCTCCGGCAACGGTGCCGCCGCCGAGATCGGTGCGGAACTGGTCGCGGAAGACCGTGATGCCAGCCGCCGTAGCCGCGGTGCCGTTGCGCACGGTGAGCTGGGCGTGAGCGACGGCGGGAAGGAGGGTGGTGGCGAGCAGGAAAAGGACGAGCGGGCGAGTGAACATGTGAAGAACTCCTGGATGATGGAAGCGCAGGGACCGCGCCGACCGAGTCTGTGAGCGATGAATGGTGACCGAGGTCACGAGGAATGCAAGACAAAAACATACCTCTGCACGCCGAGGCCGGGATCGAAGTGGCAACGCTTCGGGGTGAACTTCGTCGCTTCTGCGGGCATTCGGCAAGCGAATGGCAATTTCCCGGCTTGGGATCAGCAGCCGGCGAACCAGGCGGATAGGAAGTCGAAGATGTCCTGCACGGTGTTTCCGCCGGAGCCGTTGAAGTCGGCGGTGGGATTGGATGCGAACCAAGCGGCGAGGAAGTCGAAGATGTCCTGGACGGTGAGGGTGCCGGAACCGTTGAAGTCGGCGGGGCAATAGACGAGATCGGCATTCGTGCTCGTGTAGCGCACGTGGAACCCCGCGGGCAAGTGGGTAACGAGGAACTGGCCGCTCAGCGTGTTGGTGGCAGCGACGATCGGCCAGGTGAGTCCCGGAGTTGGGACGAACCCGTTGATGAGAGAGACGTTGAGCGTGCCGTCGAGGATGGCGGTGGTGGCAATGATCCGGTCGAAATCGAGCGGTCCGGGCCCCTGGATCTCGATGTTGAGCGTGCCGCGGATCGTGCCGCTGATCTGCGAGTATGTGCCCAGAACCCTGATCTGCGAGGTCGGGCCCAGACTCGGGACGCCGGGACTGACGACGCCGGCGTTATTGAGATCGGCCACGACAGTCCCGCCCCCGGCGAGGACATCGAGCGTTGGGATGTTGCCAAGAGTGACGAGCGAACCGCAGATGAGCGAGGCGCCATGCAGCGTGGTGAGCGAGCCCAGGCCGATGCCGTTGGAGTCGTTGATGGTGAGGTCGCGCGACACGTCGAGCTCGCCGTCGGTGGCGAAGCCGGTTGTGGTGCCGTCACCGAGCGAAGCGACGCCGCCGTTGATCGCGATTCTCGAGCCCGCCTGCCCGACGATCTTGGAGTTGATGGTGCCGAGACCCTGGAACCCTCCCCCATTCGAGAACGTGAACTTGGTTCCGCCGATGCCCTGGCCGATCCCGGCAATGATGCCGCCGAAGGTGAGCCCGCCGGACCCGGTCGCGGTGATGGCGCCGAAGTTGGCGAGATTTCCTGCGATGGTGCCGGTGCCAGAAAGGGTCCGACCTGCGGGGAGGATGAAGCTATCGCTCGCAAGAATCACGCCGCCGTTGATGGTGGTGTTGCCGAGGATCGAATCGTCGGCATCGTGGGTCTCGACGCGGAAGGCGCCGACGTTGATGGATGTGTCGTTGATCGCGCCGATGGAGTCATCGCCAAGAGTGAGGTCGCCCGTGGCGGTGATGGGCTGGGCGCCGACGATCTTGGCATCAATGATGCCGGAGGCGGAGATGGGCACGGAAAAGTCGAAGTGATCTGCGTGGAGGGTGCCGCTGGTCATCACCAGCGTCCCGTCCATCTTCACGCCCGTGGATGCGGTGAGGGTTGCGTCGGTGAGCGCGAGCGAGCCACTCGGACTCACCACCACCTGAAAACCAAAGAGCCCGTTGGCCGTGAGCAAAGCCCCGTCCCGGATTGTCACCGATCCGCCCGCACTTGCGGTCAGACTCGCGGCGGTGACCAGTGTGCCCGCGCCCTCGGCGAGCAACGTTCCAGCGCCAACGCCCGAGCCGACGAAGATCGAATGGCTCGTCGAACTCGCGCCCGAGCGCACGTTCATCACGCCCGACCCCTCATCGCCGACGATGATCTGACCGAGATTCACGGCCGCGAGCGATGCTCCCGACTCGACGTTCAGGGTGCCGGATGAACCCGCCCCGTTTCCGAGCCGTATTTGCCCCTGTGTGACCGAAGCGTCCGCGCCGTTGCGAAGAGTGAGCACGCCCGTTCCCGAGTTGCCGATGGTGATGGCGTCGGCGGTGGTGGTCGCGGCCGCGAACGCCGGGACGTTGGTGAGCGAGTCCAGCGTCAGCGTCGTATCCCCTGCACCGCTGACCACCAGAGTCGTCGCGTCGTGCGTGTATGTGCCGCCGGTGACGGTGATCGAGCCGCCGGTGTGCTGGATGTCTCCGCCCGCGCCGGCGATCAATCCGTGGCAGGTGAGCGTTCCGCCCTGGTTCATGCGGAGCACACCCGTCCCGCCGTCGGGATCATCGCCGAGATGGATCGCGCCGCCGATCGTCACTGTGCCGTCGGCGTTCACGGTGAGTGTGCCGTTGCCCGCGGTCGCGCCCGCCGAGGCGTTGCGTGCGATATTTAGGTCACCCGCCACGCTCAATGTTGAGTTGAGAAACCCCTGATTCTGGACGGTCAGCGTACTGGTGGAGGCCGAGCCGTTGGCGATCGTCAACGACCCCGCGAAGGTGGCCAGAGCGCCGTTGTCGATGGTCATAGCCGCGTCGCCACCCGCGCCGATCCGCGAGTTCCCCGTCCCGTTCACATTCAGCGTCGATCGGGAGATCGGTGCGAGCGAGAACCCGGAGACGAGCACGGTCGCGACCGCGCCCGAGTTGTTTCCGGCGAGGAACAGGTCCGCGACCTGCACCAGTCCGGTGTTCGTGATGTTCAGCGTGCCGTTTCCACCGTTGCCGACGTTGACATCGGTCCCGCCGATGCCCGCGATGAAGTCCGCGCTGCCACCGGCGACATTGAGCGTCCCGGTGCTCCCCAGAGCATCGCCGATGAAGACATTGCCCAGCGATGTAAACGTCCCCGTTATCAATGATGCGATGGCGCTGTCGCCCGCGACATCACCGACCACGAACCCACCCGCCTCCGTCGTGTGCGGGCTGGCCACGTTCAGCGTCACCGTGCCGCGCTTGAAGGTGTGCGAATGGCTGGAAGGCGCGGCCGCGCTGTACGACACCGTATAAATGTTCGGAAGGTTGAACACCATATCGCTGGCGGCGACCGGCACCTGATTCGGGTTCCAGTTGGCCGCCGTGGAGGCCGAACCGCCCGCGGCGTTGTTCCAACTCAGCGTCTGCCCAATCGCACGGGGTTGACCAGCGACCATGGCCACCGCAAAAGCGGTTGCGATTCCAACATGACCACCCAGAACGAGCGACCGCGTGCGGCGTGACTGCGACATGATGCCTGACTCCTGTTGCGCCTCCCCTGACGGGAGTGAGCGACAGGCACGCAGGGCGGTCACGCGACGGCCAAAGAAAAACCCCCGCGGATGACCCGGGTGTACCTGGGTCGTTCGCGGGGGTGATGGGGGGTGATGGAGACAATCGGGCCCGGAATCGCGTGTGGCTGGTGATTCAGCAGCCCGCGAACCAGACCGAGAGGAAGTCGAAGATGTCCGAAACATCGATCGCGCCGGAGAGGTTGATGTCGGAGCGCGGCTCGGCGGAGAACCAGGCGTTGAGGTAGGTGAAGATGTCCTGCACATCGGCCGCGCCGGACTGGTCGAAGTCCGCCAGGCAGCAGGATGTTGCGGTGCAGGTGGTGCCATCGCCGAAGTACGAGCCGAGGCAGTTTGCCGGATCGATGATGGTGCAGGAGCTGCCGTCGCAGCAGGCACCGGTGGGTGTGGTCGAGCCGCAGGGATTGGGCGTGCAGGTGTTTGCGTTGGACCAGGTGCTTGCCGCGCCGCAGGCGGATTGCTCCGTCATCGTGCATGAGCCGGCGGCGTCGCAGCACGCGCCCGTGGTGGGGCGGGCCGGCGGGTTGTTGTGGCCCTCGACGAAGACGAGCGCGGAGTTGGTGTACACCCAGCCGCAGTCGTTGGAGATCTTGCAGATGTAGAAGCCCTCGGTGGCGGAGGTCACTTCATCGATGGAGAGCTCATCGGTCGTGGCACCGTGGAAGTTACTGTTGTTCACGATCGCCACGCCATCACGCATCCACTGGTAGCTCAGTGTGTGGTCGTTGCCATCCGCATCGATGCGAAGATCGGCGGAATGGTTCAGGGGAACCGTCACGTCCATCGGCTGAGTGATGATCGTCGGGCGCGACTGGTCGCAGCCCGTGCCGGGGCTGGCGATCGCGGCGGTCATGACGTTGCCCAGCATCGCACCGACCGTGTGCGAAGAGGTGCCGAAAAGCCCGCCGGAGACGAAGATGTCCTGGTAGAACTCCGCGGCGAAGACGACGGACTGATTGTCCTCGACCTCGATCAGATCATTCGTGATGGTCAGCGACTGCCCCGGCGCGAGATAGACGGGCGCACCATCCAGCGGGACCGAGAGCAGCACGACCGGGTCGGTCGGCATGAGCGATTCGAGCGTGACGGTGCCGAGATAGACGGTGCCGCGGCGCTTCACCCACATGGGCTGCGTGGCGTCGTTGTTGGTGATGGTGCAGGAGACGCCGTCGCCGCCTGCCGAGCCGATGCCCATATCCGCGGCGATGACGGGCATGATCGGCTGCGAGGCGTGCGTGGAGCTTCCCGAGCCGGTGGAACTCGGCACCTGTCCGTTCACGGTCGCGGAGCGGCCGCCGCGCATCCAGCGGACGCGAATGACATTCGTCGGGTTGAACTGGCGGAGCGAGACGCCGAAGTGCTCGATGGCGTTGACGGTCGTGAGGTGGCCGGGGTTGCGATAGTCGATGATCGTCGAGGTTCCGGCCGCGGAGCGCGTCACCGTCGGCGCGCCGTAGTTGCCGTTGTGATACGTGTGCATGATGTCGCCGGGCTGGCAGTCCTCGATCTCGATCTCGAACTCGTCGCAGGGCTCATCGCAATGATTGGGCACATCGAAGTTGGAGAGCCCGCCGGTGATGCCCGTCTGGGCCATCGCCAGCACGGGGAGGGCGAGGATCGCGCCCAGAGCGAAGAGGGAACACTTCATGGAAAACCTTTCCAAGACCACACACTGGAGGCCAACCACACGACGACCACGAGCCCAACACAACCCCAGAACGGGGTGACAAGGCCGGCAAGCCGGTGCTGATCATGGTCGGGTGGCGCTCCGGGGGCCCGACGCGAAACACCTTTGCAAATCAAGTGCCACGAGGAAACGGGCCGGGTTCCGGCCAGCGCGGGCCGATCCGGCGATGCCGCGGCCACTCGTGCTCACCTGGCGCGGCAAGAGCAAGCCGACTCCGCTGCGATCACTGGCCAGCCCCCACCAGCCCCAACACCACTACCCCACTCGCCCACTTGCCGTTCAACACCCGGCGAACCACGCGTTCAGGAAGTCGAAGATGTCCTGCACGCTCAGGCCG
>JBGANP010000018.1:0-52836 GCA_044222255.1 Phycisphaerales bacterium | reverse complement strand
CGGCCCCGCGGCCGTTTTGGGCGGTCTTACTCAGCGGCGAGCGGTACCAGCCGCCGGGCCGATCAGCACCCTGCGAACCATGCCGCAAGGAAATCGAAGATGTCCGTGACGTTCACCGCCGCGCTGGCGTTGAAGTCCGCGCGGGGGTCGCTATTGAACCAGGCAGCGAGGAACTGGAAGATGTCGGAGACCGCCGTCACGCCGTCGTGATCAAAGTCGCTCTTGCAGCACGGCGTCGCGTTGTTACCGGCGATGTTGCAGACGGATGAGATTCCGGCGAAATGCTGCGTTGCGCCCGCGCAAGCCGTGGCGGTCGTGATCGTGCAGATCGAGCCATCGCAGCACGCACCGGTCGGCTGCGGGCAGGGATTCGGCAGGCAGGTCGTGCCGTTGCCTTGATACACACCGGCACAGGCTGCCGCCGTACTGACACCGCATGTGCCATCCGCGGCGCAGCATGCACCCGTCGGCTGCGAGCACGGGTTCGGCAGACACGGCGAGTTGTCGCCCTGATACGCACCCGTGCACGCCGCGCCCGTTGTTGTCGCGCACGTTCCGTCTACAGCGCAACACGCCCCGGTTGGCTGGGGGCAGGGCTGCGGCGAGCAACTGACTGTTCCCCAGATGAACGAACTCCCCGCCGCGCAGTTCAGCCCGTTCGAGAGCGAGCATGCGCCGCTGGGCGCACAGCACGCTCCGCTCGTGCCCGTGTATGTCACGCGGAAGAGCACGCCGCTGCTGCCACCCGCACCACGCAAAACAAACAGCGTGTTGTCCGCGGCAAAGAAATAGTCTCCGTTGTACGCGATGGGGAAGTTCGGCTTTGAGCCCGGCGTGGGCGCATAAAACGCTCCGCCGACGATCGCGAAGCCGGTGAAGCTGCCGATGCCGACCGGAAGGTTGTTCGCGCCATTGGTGTGGTTGTACGCGATCAGCGGCAGCGTGAAGTTTGGAAACGAGGCCTGCGTGAAGAACCCCTCGGTCGTGGGCCATCCGTAGTTGCGCCCGGCGATGCCGTCGTTGATCTCCTCCCACGTGGCGTTGCCGACGTCGTTGATAAAGATTCGCCCCGTGAGCGGATGCACCGCGAATGTGAACGGATTGCGCAGCCCGACCGCCCAGATCGCCCGATTGGTGCCAGTGGTCGTTCCCGCGATTCCGGGGAACGAGGTCGGATTGTCCGATGGAATGGGATTCGCCGGATCGGTATTGATGCGCAGGATCTTCCCGAGCAGATTGGAGATCGACTGCGAGTTGGACGACACCGCGTTCTCGCCCACGCCGATGTACAGCTTTCCATCGGCCCCAAAATGGATTGCGCCACCGTTGTGGTTTGTCGCCGAGAGCGTGTTCATGTCAATCAGCAGCACCTCGCTGCCGGCCACGATGGCGTTGCCCGCGGCGTTCAGTGTGATCCGCCGGACCGTGTTGTGCAGCGGGGCGGTCGCGACGGTGTAATGAACGTAGACATACCGATTCGTTGTGAAGCCCGGATCGACCGCCACCCCGATGAGGCCGCGCTCGCCGGAGGAGTTCACGGTGAACGTCGCAACCGTGGACGTGGTCCCGGCCTGCCAGACCTTGAGCGCCCCGGTCTGCTGCGTGAAATACACCGAACCATCGGGGGCCACGGCCATCGCCGTGGGAAATGCGATGCCGGTACTCAGCGAGGTCGCCGTGAAGTCCGTCGGCAGCACCTGCCCCATCGCTGCGGGAGAGGAGACTCCCATCAACGTCGCGGCCAACACGCCGAGTCCCAGACAACGAACAATCGAGGTGTGCAAATCAAGCTCCAGATCGAGAGAAGTCCTCCCACCACACGTATCCAGAGTACACCACGGCACTCCGAATGCCACAAGCGAACAACGATCCTCGCGAAGCGAGATCGCCAAGACGGAATGGCCTGTGGCCATTCCTGCGCAGCCTCGCCTTCGTGGTTATTTTCTTTTCGCGTCAAAAGCATCGCGGCCCATCGGCATCTCAAACCGGTTCGCCGCGTTCGCCGTTCTCACGTACCCAAACCCGCCCATCCTACCGATCGCGCGCAACTTCTCCGGATCGGTGTGAAACCGTTCATTCATGAGACCATCCGCATCGCGAACGTGAACATATACGACCTCACCGATCACGATGTTCCCCGCCCCTCCTGCCGCTGGGCCCGCGCCGGGATTCGTGCGAATCACCTGCATCGTCCGGCACTCAAAGCTCACCGGCGATTCCGCCACCCGCGGCGGCCGCACCACCACACTCGGCACCGCGTGCAACCCCGCCATCGCAAACTCGCTCTCCCCATACTCCAGCGGCTCCGCACACGCCGCCATCTGCCGCTCGTATTCCTCCGTCGCCACATTCACGACAAACTCCCCCACTCCTCCCTCGCTCACCGGTTTCGCGTTCCGCAGTGAGTCCTTCTCGGTCCCATCCGGCTTGTTCGCGGGGCAGAAGAGCAGTGTCATTGGATTGGAGCCGACGCCCGCGAAGAACGAGAAGGGCGCAAGGTTTGGTCGACTGTCCGGAGAAACCGTCGAAACCACTGCAATCGGCCGCGGCACGATGCAGCCGATCAAGAGTTTGTAGCGGTCGGGCTGCGAGAGTTGGGCGGGGTCGAACTGCATGGACGATGCTACCGTCCTGCGGATGCCCGAGTCCGCGACCATCTCATCCTCGCTCCTTGCCTCATTTCGCGAGAGCGGAATCGAAGTGATCCACGGCTTCCTAAGCGAGCAAACCACCCGCACCATCCGCGACCTCGCCGAGCCGCTTTTCAGCACAGAGCGGGGCAGGCGTCCGGGTGTCCGTCGAGTCTTCGCTCGGCAGCCCGAGATCGCGACCATCATCGCCGCATCCCCCGCCGCGGAACTCATGCACAATCTCGGCGGCGGAAGCTGCCGCGTCGTTCGCGCGATTCTCTTCGACAAGTCGCCCGAGACCAACTGGATGGTGCCTTGGCATCAGGACGCTTCGATCGCCGTGTCAGAACGGCTCGACATTCCCGGCTTTGGCCCTTGGGCGGTCAAGGATGGCGAGCACCATTGTCAGCCGCCGCTGGAAGTGCTCAACTCGATCTTCACGCTCCGCTTCCACCTCGATCCCTGCCCCGCCGAGTGCGGGCCACTGCGCGTGGTGGAAGGGACTCACAAACGAGGCCTGCTCTCCGAATCTCGAGTCAGCGAAGTCGTCGCAGGCGGCCGGATTTGTGAAGCCGTGACCGATCTGGGCGGCCTTGTTCTCACCACACCACTCGCCGTTCACGGATCGGCGAAAGCCACCGCACTCGCAGCCCGTCGCCGCGTACTCCATCTGGATTGCTCCGCGTTCCCGCTCCCGGGCGGCTTACGCTGGGCGGAGCCCCATGACATCTGAAACACCCAACCTCACCTGGCCCGCCCTCCTCGCCCACTGGACGGCCTTCGCCCAGTCCTCGCTCGCGCTCCCGAAAGACGCCGAGGGCGGTCGCTGGCGGGCCGCTGTCTCTTCCATCATCAATCTTCAGGCCGTCACTTTCGCTCTCGACGATCTGGATCGACTCACCGGCCCCGGCGAGCGAGCCCTCGCACTCGACAAGGCCCAGATCATCATCAAGTCCGCCACCGGCCAGCTCCACTCCCTCTGGCGCGAGGGCGATCTCCCCGCCGAGCTCGTCGCCCTCATCCACGATGCGGGCCTCGCTATCACCGCCAGCAAGGCCGGCGGCCTCTCCAGCTTTGATACCGACACCGGCGGCGGCGTGGAATGGCACGTCACCGAGGAACGCCTGATCGCCGCGCACCCCGGCGAGCTCGTCGACCGCCTCCTCGAACTGAACTTCGACGGCGACCTCTTCGTGCCCACTCCAGGCGTTCCACTGTTTCAGAACTCTCCCGCCGCGTTCGCCATCCTTCCCACCGGCGAGCGCCCTGATCAGCACGTCATCCGCGCCGTGAAGGAGTTCCTGATTGACGTCTCCCGACCCGAGCGCATCCCTTCCCTGCGCCAGGTTTATCGCCAGTTTGATTTCGCCAAGGGCGGCCCCGTCCGGGATCTGGTCGTAGCCGATCCTGCGAATCACTACAAGACCAGCGGCCAGCCCCTGCTCGTCCCCGCAATCCGGGGTGGCAAGCCCCTCCCCGTCACGCTCCCACCCAAGAAAAGCGCCGATATTCCCCCTCTTCCCGTCGTGTTTCAGGACGTTCCGACCGATTGATCCCGGCCATGCCCACTCGCCCGCTCAGCCAGTTTGTTCGACTGTGTGCGCGGGGCTCCGCCATCGCCGCGGCCATCCTTCTCAACGCGTGCGCCACGCGACAAGCCCCCGATCCCACGCGAGATATCGCCGCGGCCTCAATAAAACCCGACGAAATCACCTGGCCCAAGCGCGACACCCACGCCGTCGATCAACGCATCTGGATGCGCCCCGGCAAGCAGCGCCTCTACGTTGCGGGCCTCGACGATCTCCGCGGCCACGTTCGCCCGTACATCTGGTCCGGCGATGTGCAAGTCCTCGACCGCCGCCACGCCGGGCTCGGCCTGCTCTGCGAGGTCCAGCGAGCGGATCAGCCGCGCGAGTGGTACGACCCGCGCGTCTTCATGTTCTACACCTCGCAGACGCCCGTCATGTGCGCCGACCGCACGCCCGGCCCCCCCTCCCCCGCCTTCGAAGAAGTGGATGGCACGCCGATGGACGGCGTCATCTTCCGCCTCCGCCCCGACCCCCGCGGCACAAAAGCCGAGCGCGGCATCGTCCTCGCCCTCCGCCCCCTCTCCGGCTCCACCTACACGCGCTCCACCATCAACGAACTCCGCGACCGCGGCTGGGTCGTCATCGAATCCTCCCTCGGCTTCGGTGTCGCCGGCGTCGGCGACCAACGCGATGCCAAGACCGACGCTGACCTCGATCGCTTCGGTTCCCGCATCGGCGAACTGCTCAACGAACGCCTCAGCGAATGGTCCTACGGCTGCGAAGCCATGGTGCAGATGGTTCGGCGCGAGCGCCCGGCGCTCATCGATAAGCCCGTGGTTGTCGTCGGCTTTTCCGCTGGCGCGATCGGCGCACCGACCGTGGCCGCGCGGTTCGGCGAGCAGGTCAAGGGCATCGTCCTCGTTGGCGGCGGCGTCGATGTTTCCCGCATCGCCCAGACCAGCGCGCTGAGCGACTTCGGCCTCGGCGTGAGTTTCAACGGTGAGCGCGTCACCGGCGACAAGCTCGACCGCCTCAGCACCGCGTATCTCAAGACTGCAACACTCGACTCCTTCCACACCGCTTCAACTTTGCGCCACACCCCCGCGCTCATGCTCCAAGCACTCGCCGACGACATCGTCCCCGTGCAGACCGGCCAGGCCATGTACGAGCGCATGGGCAAGCCCGAACGATGGCTCTTCGACGGCGGCCACGAGATGCTCTTCCTGCAACTCAGTTGGTTCGACACGAAGATCGCGGATTGGGTCGATGGCCACGTCCCCGCGCACACCACCGCGCCGGCACGCACCGTCACCTCGCGCTAGGGACAACACGTGAATACCCTCGCCAAAGACTGCTTTCCAGCGGTCTTTGTGCCGTTCCACACCCTCCTCCTCCGCTCCTCTCCCCCTCCACTCCTCACCCGATTCGCCCTACCATCGCCCCCCTCGTTTCCCACTCCAATCATTCTCCACTCAACGAGATTCCCCACATGCTTAAGCGTCCCAAAATCTCCGTCATCGGCGCCGGAAACATCGGCGGCGAGTGTGCCCGTTCCCTGGCCTTCAAAGAACTCGGCGACGTCGTCCTCCTCGACATCGCCAACAAGGAGAAGCCCGAGCTCCACATGCCCAAGGGCAAGGCCCTCGACCTCGCCTGCTGCGGCCCGATCGAGAACTACGACGCCAAGATCACCGGCACCTTCGACTACGCCGACATCGCCGATTCCGATGTCATCATCGTCACCGCCGGCCTCCCGCGCAAGCCCGGCATGAGCCGCGATGATCTCGTCCAGATCAACGCCGGCATCGTCAAGAACGTCGCCGAGAACATCAAGAAGTACGCACCCAACGCCATCGTCATCGTCGTCAGCAACCCGCTCGACGCCATGGTCTACACCATGTGGAAGGTCACCGGCTTCCACCACACCAAGGTCCTCGGCCAGGCTGGGGCCCTCGACGTCGCCCGCTTCAAGACCTTCATCGCCTGGGAGCTCGGCGTCAGTGTTGAGGACATCCAGGGCATGTTGCTCGGCGGCCACGGCGACGACATGGTCCCCCTCCCCAACCGCACCAGCGTCAACGGCATCCCCATCACGCAGCTCATGAGCGCGGAAAAAATCCACGCCTGCGTCGAGCGCGCCAAGGCCGGTGGCGGCGAGGTCGTCAAGCTCATGGGCACCTCCGCCTGGTACGCCCCCAGTGCGGGCACCGTCGAGATGGTCGAGGCCATCGTCCGCGACAAGAAGCGCGTCATCGCCTGTGCCGCCTATTGCGAGTCCGAATACGGCCTCGGCGCGGCCCACAACAAGGGCCTCTTCGTCGGCGTCCCCTGCGTTCTGCCCCGCACCGTACGATTCGCCATGAGGACCACTCTCCCCATCCTCGTCTCGCTCGCAACATCTGCGTTCTCGCTCTCCGCGCTCGCGCAAGACAAGAACGCTTCGCCACTCGAAGCCGCCACTGAGCACGTCGCCGACAAACCGCTCACCGCGGCAGCCACGACCCCCGACGCCGACATCGCCAAGCTCTCAAAGCTCCTTCAAGGCACCTTCACCTCTTCCGCGGCCGACAATCAGCCCGCCCTCCTCATCCACATCGCAACCGCGAACGTCGCCTCGCTCCCCGGCTCTCTCATTGTTGAAGTCGCCCGCGCCGACTCGCCCGCCAATCCCTTTCGCCTGTACTTCCTGCATCCCCATCGCCGCCAGAACGAGCTGCGTCTCCGCATGTTCGATGTCACTTCCAGCGGCCTGCGCGATGCGCTCGCCGGAATCTGGGCCGCACCCGATCGCCTTCCCGCTCTCGACTTCGCGTCTCTCACTCCGACCGCCGATCTGCGCATCACTCCCACCGCGTCCGGTTTCGACGCCGCAACACCGCACCCTTTCCCCACCACCCGCGACCGCGCCATCGAGTTCACCTCCGCGCTCTCGATCTCCGAGGCAGCGCTCCGCATCTCCGACACCGGCTTTGACAGCGAAGGCCTTCGCATCTGGGGCGAGAAGCCCGGCGAGTTCGCTTCGTTCTCACGCGCCGAATCCAAACCCCTCGTCACCCACGAAGACAACCTCGTCTCCATCACCACCATCGCCCCCAAACCCGAATCCCCCAAACTCGCCCCCGGCGGCCAAGCCACCCTCCACTACACCTCCTGGCTCACCACCGGACAGCTCGTCGAGACCTCCCGCACTCCCGGAAAGCAACCCACCACCGTCAATATTCCCGGCAATCTTCTCCCCGGGCTGAACCGTGGCCTCATCGGCATTGCCGCCGGTGAACGCCGCAAGCTCATCATCTCTCCCGCGCTCGCATACGGCCCCGATGGCCGCGGCGTCATCCCGCCAAACGCCACGCTCATCTTCGACGTCGAGTGTCTCAAGATCGACAACGACGCCCAGTCCGCGCCCGCCGCGCCGACACGCATGTTCAATCCCCACGCCGCCCCTCAGGGCGCATCAGCCCCCGCACCGATGAACCCCGGTGCCCCCATTGGCTCACCCCCCACCAACGGCGGCCCCGAATCTCCCCGCGGCAGCCCCCACTAGCGGCATGGGCTTCCCGGCTCATGTTTAGGGCGCCGCGGCCGAAGCGTCCTTCTTCAGTCTCCACACAGGCAACGCTCTCCCTCCCTCATGTCCACCCCCACCCACTACCAACTCCTCGGCCTCCCTCGCATCGCCACGCAGGAGCAAATCCGCCGCGCCTATCGCGCCCTCGCCAAGACCCTCCACCCCGACGTCAACCCCTCCAAGGACGCCGCCAAAAAGTTCGCCAAACTCGCCGCGGCCTACGAAATCCTCTCCCATGCCGACACCCGTCGCGTCTACGACCGCAAGCTCGCCGCCGCCGATGAGCCCAGCCGCCCGGCCGCGGCTGGCCGCGCCCACTATTCATGGGACAACATCGCCGCTCCGCGCTCCGAAAAACGCGTGGACATCTCCGAAGTCGATGAGCTCTACGACACGTTTTTCACACGCCGCCCAACCAGCAAGCCCAAGCCCGCGCCGGCCCCGCAAACCCGCCCCGCACCCAAACCTCGCCGGTCCCGCGCCAGCGGCTAGCGTCCTCACCGCCCTCTCATGCCCGATTCACGCCGAAACTCCTCCGGTTTCCCGTGGCCAAGTTGACAACCGCCCCCCCACCGGCGACAGTGACAACCCCGACCGACGACCGGATTCGTGCCCAAAGTGGGCCGCGAGCCGATCCATGACTGCACGTGGGGCCATCGGAACTTCGATTTGCTCAAACAGCAGCACCAGTTTTTCGTGGGGTTGCTCGCCTGCGCCGATGCGACCGTCATCGCGGGCGCATCCTTCGTCGCTTGGCTTGGCCGAAAGCTGATCCTCGACTACCCAGCGTGGTGGCCGCGTTCCCCCGTGGAATATCCCAAGCAGTCCCTGCTGCTGGCGACCATCCCGATCACCCTGCTCTCCTTCCGCTTCTTCGGCCTCTACGCCCCGCGCCGTGATCGCTCCCTCACCAGCGAGACCGGCCAGATCTTCCGCGCCTGTTTTCTCGCCGTGCTCGCCGTCCTCGCCGCGCTCTACATTGCGGATGCTCAGATTTTCACCGAGGCCCCGGAACACCACATCCTGATCCCCTTCGGCAAGCGATCCATTTTCATGGATTCCGGCCGCCTGCAGATCACCCTGCTCACCATCCTGCTCCCGCTGGCAATGTCGCTGGAGCGCATCACCTTCCGTGCCGCGCTCCGCATGCTCCGCCGCCGCGGCTGGAATCTCCGCCACGTCGCCATCATCGGCGTCGGCCGCGTTGCCCAGATCACCTCGCGCACGCTCCATCGCAACAGCTGGACCGGGCTCAAGGTCTCCTACTTCATCAGCCACTGGCCCCACCAGAGGCGACAGGAGTGCGACGGCCACCCGATCCTCGGCGGCCTCGACGACATCGAGCGGCTCATGGCCGAGAAGAAGCCCGATGCCATCTATGTCGCGCTCCCGGCCCGCCACGCTGCCGAACTCCCCGGCGTACTCGCTCGCCTCGAGAAGTTCCCCGTGGATGTCCGCATCGTCCCCGATGTCTCGCCCCGCTACGTCCCGCAAAGCATGACCGTCTCCGAACTCGACGGCATGCCCATCCTCAGCTATCGCGAATCCCCAACCACCGGCCTCGGCGGTTTCACCAAGCGCGCCGTCGACATCGTCGGCTCCGCCGCCGCCATGGTCATTTTCTCACCCGTCATGCTGTTGGTCTGGATCCTTGTTCGCCTCTCCGGCCCCGGCCCCGCAATCTTCAAGCAGCGCCGCGTCTCTCTGGGTGGCCAGGTCTTCGATATCTACAAGTTCCGCACCATGCACCACGCCGGCGATGAGCAACCAGGCACCCTTCGAGACGCCGCCCGCGCCGCCCGCGACGAATGGACGCAGCGCAACGACCCTCGCGTCACCCCCCTGGGCCGCTTCCTCCGTCGCACCTCGCTCGACGAGCTTCCCCAACTCCTCAACGTCTTCATCGGCGAGATGTCCCTCGTCGGCCCGCGCCCAGAACGCCCCGAACTCATCGAGCGTTTCCGCGAGGACTGGCGCGGCTACATGCTCCGCCACCACGTGAAGGCCGGCATGACCGGCTGGGCCCAGATCAACGGCCACCGCGGCGACTCCTCCCTCCGCAAACGCATCCAGTACGACACCTTCTACGTCAAACACTGGTCCCTCGCCTTCGACCTCAAGATCCTCTGGCTCACCATCTTCCGCGGCTTCATCCACTCCAACGCGCATTAGCCACCTCCCCCGCTCTGACGGGAGAGGTGATTCGAGCGCAGCGAGAATCGGAGGGGGTGCGCAAGCCAAACCGCATATCGCTCGCCGCTCGTCCTGAACGTCGCCTCCCGCGCCACGCCATTCCCTCTCTCTTCTCGTTCTTCTGGCCAATCCGATACGATCGGTGAATCCCGCGCCCCGTCGCTCGGTACACCCCTCGCCCATGATGCCACGCACCTCCCACATCCTCTTCTCGCTCTTCCTGCTGGTCGCACTGCTCTCGGGCTGCACAGGCACTCCCCGCGCCAACCCCTCCACGGCCATCCTCGATGCCGCAGGCCGCGACGGCGTCACCATCCCCTCGCGCCGCTGCGCCAACTATTTCCTCATCGACGCCACCATCAACGGCCGCGGCCCGTTCACCATGGTCCTCGACACCGGCGCATCCCAGACCGTCGTCACCCCGCGCGTCGCCAACATCCTCAGTGTCGACACCCGCCCCGTGAACATGTACGCCGAGGGCTCGCAGGGCCAGCGTCAATCCGTCGATCGCATCCTCAGCGTCAAGACCCTGAAAATCGGTTCCGTCGAACTTCAGGGCTTCGAGGCCATCACGCTCGATCTCACCCGCATTCAAGCCACGCTCGGCTCCAATGTTGACGGCATCCTCGGTGCTCCCGCCTTCAAGGATGTCCTCCTCGCCATCGACTACCCGGGCTCCGCCATCCGCATCTCCCGCGGCGAACTTCCCACGCCCGATGGCCAGCGCGTCCTCGCACTGACCGAGAGCGACAAACCCATTGTCGATGTCAAAGTCGCCGGCAAACGCCGCCGCTTCCTCATCGATACCGGCAAGGCCGGCGGATTCTCGGTCCGCGACTTTGATCGCCAGCCCTTTTCCAACCCGCCCGCCACCATCGCCTCCGGCGTCGCCATCGGCGGCACCTACACCCTCCGCGCTGGCCGCCTTGATGGCGATATCACCCTCGGCGATGTCACCTTCAAGCATCCCGTCATAGAGGGCTCCGAATCCTCCGACCTCATCGGTGCCGAAGCCCTCAAGCCCTTCGTCGTCGTACTCGACATGGGCCACCGCCGCGTCTCGCTCACCGGCCCCGCCGAGAGAGTCGTTCAGTTCGCCCCCATCCGCGGCATCGGCATCGGCTTTGACTACACAGATGGCGGATGGGCCGTGGGCAGCGTCTTTGAGGGTCTGCCCGCAGAGGCCGTGGGTATTCTCCCCGGCGACGCCGTCATCCGCCTCGGCGGCCGCCGCCTCCGCGAACTCTCCTGCACCCGCCAGCAGGACCTCTTCACCATGGGCGAATCCATCAACGTTTCCGTCATCCGGCAGCGGAAACGCATCGACTTCACCGTCCCGATCATTACCCTAGTACCCTAAATTGGGCAGTGATCGTACGGAATCCGAACCACAATCCGGTACTTGGACTTGCCATATTCACGGAAATCTGGCAGACTACACCGATTGAGGGTTGTTCTCGGCCCCATCCGGCCAGTTCTTGGCCGAGGTTCGCGCGGACAGTCGGACATTCGCACACGGAGGATTGCTCATGCTCGCGCTCACAGTGCGTCGGATTCGCGCATTCACGCTGATTGAGTTGCTCGTTGTGATCGCGATCATCGCGCTGCTCGTCGCGATCCTGCTTCCCGCGCTCGCAAAGGCACGCAAGTCCGCCAAACTCTCGATCTGCGAGAGCAACATGCGCCAGTTCGCCACTGGCCTTTCCAACTACAACACGGATTGGAAGGGCGCGATGTGCGGCTTTACCTGGAAGTACCAGGCCGGTTTCAACTTCAACTACAGCAACTGGGCCGACCTCAACGCGCTCGCCACCGGCGGACCCAACTGGGTTCAGGCCCACGCCGCGCAGGCCATCGATATCGTCCGTCGCAAACTCCCCGGCAACGACGCGTGGTTCGGCCCCGTGACCGGGCGCATGTTCGATCGCAACTTCGGACACCTCCCGCTCATCGACGGCGGCTATTTCAGCGACAAGATTCCCGAACCCGCCGTCGCCTGCCCTGAAGATCGCGACACGATCCTCTGGCAGAAGGCCGCGCTCGATCCTTCGCTGTTCGCCCAGACTCTCTCCGCCACCGGCGGCAACCCGGACCCCTCGGCGGAGGTGAACTACCAGCACGTCTTCCCGTTCTGGTCCACCTACCAGTTCGTTCCCAACGCGTGGACGCCGGAAACCGGCTCCAACGGCGCCACTGCGGGCAACACGATCTATCAGGCCTCTGGCGCGCCCGGCTACCACATGCTCTACACCATTCCCGGCACCAGCTTTGTCATCAACCGTCGCCAGGACGATGTGGTCTTCTCCTCCCAGAAAGTCTGGCTCTTCGACCTCTTCGATCGCCACATGTACAAGCGCACCATCTGGTACGGATACGAGCGATCCTCCCAGCCACTTGTCTTCTTCGACGGCTCGGTTTCAGTGCGTAAGACCAAAGATGCCAATCGCGGCTGGGATCCGCGTACCCCCAACTCCAACGCCATCCAGTACCAGTACTACCCCGTCGCCGGCTCGAGCGATCCGCCAACCCTCAGCGGCGCGGCCTTCGACAACTACTACCCCTACTACCGCTGGACACGCAACGGTCTCCGCGGCATCGATTTCGGCGGCCGCATGCGGAACATTCCGGATTGATGCCTTTTGCACCGCCTTGGGAGCCATGATGCCTCCCGATTTCTGCGCGGTTCGTTACAATGCTTGAACGGTCGCTGGTGGGGAACGGCCGTCCGGGCAAGGAGTGTTCCATGCCATCGCATGTCCGCGCCCGTCGGTCCGCTTTCACATTGATAGAGCTTCTGCTCGTGATCGGGATCATCGCGCTGCTTGTGAGCATTCTTCTGCCGGCGCTAAGCAAATCACGCAAGGCGGCCAAGATCGCCATCTGCATGAACAACATGCATCAGATGCTCACCGCCCAGATGTCCTATGGCGGTGACTACAAAGAACTCATCGCGGCTACCAGCGGGGTCACGCCCGGAAAAACCACCAGCACCTACGCGGACCTCCAGTCAACCAACGCAGGCGAGGGGTGGCTGCTTCGCCTGGGCAAGAACGCCGCCGACATTGCCCGCCGCCGGCGCGGCAACGCCGCGACGGGTGGGCCCTTCAGCGGCCAGCCCTTCCCGCTCGTGCAGAATCGCTTCTTCACTCGAAACTTCTGGCACCTCCCGCTGATCGACGGCGGTTACTTCTCCGACGAAAAAGCCCTCGTCACTCCTGCATTCGCGTGCCCGGACGACGAATGGGTCAAGGGGTGGCAAACCAACGCGGAGAGTTACTCGGCTCTTGTCGGCACCAGCCCCGAGCCCTCCGCCATTCCGGGTGGGTCCTACGAGTATTACCGCCCATTCTGGTCGACGTATCAACTCGTCCCCGTCGCGTGGGCTCCCGACAAACACAACGGATCCAGTTTCACCGTGACGCAGGTCACCAATCGCCACCACCTCTTCAACGGCGGCGGCTCTTCTCCAGGTCAGGCCCCGCTCGGAAACCGCCGCATCGATCAGGTGGCGTACACCTCGCAGAAGGTATTCATTTTCGATGTGTTCGACCGCCACGGGAATCGGCGGCCCATCTGGCACGCCTACACCATCGCGCGCCAGCCGCTCGCCTTCTTCGATGCTTCCGTTCGCTTCCTGAAGAATCGAGACTGCCAGCCCGGTTGGAACCCCGACACGCCCAACAACCTTACCGCGGTCACCAACTACCAGTACATTCCATCCACCGGCTTCCCCGGATACGACTATCCCACGCTCAGCGGGGCCGCTGCCGACAACGTGATCGGCTATTTCCGCTGGACCCGAAAAGGACTGGGCGGATACGACTTCATCACCGATCAGAAACGCTGATCGATCGAGGGCTGATCCGGCCTCTCGCGCCGCTCTCCCTACAATCCGGGTGATGCGCACGGCGAAGTACCATGTCATTGTCATCGGCGGCGGCCACGCCGGCGTCGAAGCCGCGTGGGCGGCCGCCAACCTGCTTGGCACGCCGCACTCGGTCGCGCTCGTTACCGCCGACCCATCGAAGATCGGCGTCATGAGTTGCAACCCCGCTATCGGCGGGCTGGCCAAGGGACAGATCGTCCGCGAGATCGACGCGATGGGCGGGCTCATGGGCCTCGCCACCGACGCCACCGGCATCCAGTTCAAGATGCTCAACATCAGCAAGGGCGCGGCCGTCCACGGCCCCCGCGCCCAGTGCGACAAGCACGCGTACGCAGAGGAAGTTCGGCGGCTCATCGCGACGCGATCCGAGATCGATGTGATCGCCGGGAGCGTGGAGGAGTTGATCGTTGAAAAGGGCCGCGCGACTGGAGTGATCGTTCAAATAGCAAATGGCAAATCGCAAATGGCAAATGAAGGAGCCGCTGCCGCTTCTGGGTTTGCCATTTGCGATTTGCCACTTGCCATTTCCGCCCCCTCCATCGTCCTCACCACCGGCACCTTTATGCGCGGCCTGATGCACACCGGCGAACGCCAGACCGAGGGCGGCCGCCACGGCGAGCACGCCGCGGTCGGCATCTCCGGCGCGCTCCGTTCGCTCGGCTTCGAGCTTGGTCGCCTCAAGACCGGAACTCCGCCGCGTCTGCGCCGCGATTCGATCCGATGGAACGAACTCGAGCCCGCGCACGGCGACGCAGTTCCCACGGCGTTCAGCGATCTCACCGATGACGAGCCCTCCTCGCAGGCGGAGGAACAACCGTCGAGTATGCTGCCCACGCCTGAGCGCGGGGCTCGCAGCTTCCCCGCGCTGCCACAGGTCGAGTGCCGCATCACCACAACGAACGCGGCCGTCCACGACCTCATCCGCGCCAACCTCCATCGCGCCCCGATGTACTCCGGACAGATCGAGTCCCTCGGCCCGCGCTACTGCCCGAGCATCGAGGACAAGGTCGTGCGCTTCGCCGAGCGAGACTCGCACCATGTCTACCTCGAACCCGAATCACTGCGAGATGACTGGATCTACTGCAACGGCATCTCGACATCGCTCCCCGCCGATGTACAGGATGCCCTGGTGCGTTCGATGCCCGGCTGCGAGAACGCCGAGATTCTCCGCTATGGCTATGCCGTCGAGTACGACATGGTGCGCCCGCACCAGATCAACGCAACCGGCATGACCAAGCTGGTGGAAGGCCTCTTTCTTGCGGGGCAGATCAACGGCACGAGCGGGTACGAAGAAGCCGCGGGACAGGGTTTGGTCGCGGGCATCAACGCCGCGCGTCGTGCGATGGGCCACGAGCCGATCACGCTCGGCCGCGAGCAGGCGTACATCGGCGTTATGCTCGACGATCTGGTCACCAAGACGCCCGTCGAGCCGTACCGCATGTTCACTTCACGCGCGGAGCATCGGCTGCTCCTCCGCGCCGACAACTCCGCGGATCGCCTCACGCCGCTGGCCGAACAACTCGGACTTTTGAGCACCACCGATCTCGGCCGCGAGCGCGCCCGTCGCTTCACGCTTCGCACCACCCGCATCGCCGCACTCAACACACTGATCGACGAACACCGAATCGGCACGACGCCGCTGCGCGACCTGGTCCGCCGCCCGGACTACACCACCGAACAACTCGCGGCCGATATCCGCTCCGTCGCCCCAATCCGCTCCGGGGATCACGGCATCGATGACCTGCTCACGGTCCTTCCCTCCGTCCATACCGATCGGCTGTACGCGCCATTCGTCGAACGCCAGAAGATCGAGATCCGCCGCGCGGCCGAGATGGAACGCCGTGCGATTCCCACGACCTTCGACTTCGACGCGATCCCCGCCATGCGCACCGAGGCCCGCCACGCGCTCGCCCGATTCCGTCCCGCCACGCTCGGGCAGGCCGGTCGCCTCGAAGGCATCACGCCGGCGGATGTCACGCTTCTGGCCGTCATGCTCCGCCGCTACTCCCGCGGCACGCCCGAGAACGTCGCCCACTGAACCGCATCATCGCTTTTTCCAGCGATCGCACGCCTGGTTCACATCTTCGTCACCGGGCGAACTACCATCGCCGCGATGCAACTCCCGCTCTACATGCTGCTCGAGGGCCACTCGGCTTCTGGTGCGTCCCTGGTTCGCGACATGCTCGTGATCCTCGGTGCCGCGGCCATTATCTCCGTGCTCCTGCACCGCCTCCGTCTCGCCTCGATTCCCGGCTATCTCATCGTCGGCGCGCTCATCGGATCTCTGCCGCACGCATGGGGCATCATCGGTGAAGAACGCGCGGGCGTGGAGCAGATCCAGGAGATCGCGATCATCCTGCTCATGTTCACGATCGGTCTTCACCTGGAGATCGAGGCGATCAAAACCGGCATGGTGCCGATCCTGATCGTCGGCGCGGCCTCCACCATCGGAACATCGCTGTTGCTCTGGCCGCTGGGAATGCTCTTCCACCTCAGCGCGCCCGCCGCGCTCGGGGTGGCGATGGCGCTCTCGATGTCCTCGACCGCCGTGGTGCTCGGTTTGCTGCAGCAACGCAAGGAAGTCCATCTGCTGCACGGCCGATTGTGCATCGGCATCTCGATCATGCAGGACATGCTCTCGATCGCGGTGCTCGCATCGCTCCCCATCCTCGCGGTATGGGCCGGAGTGAAGCCGGGAGATGACGCGGTCGCCATGGGCGGAACTGAAAAGGTCATGGCCCTCGCCTCGCACGCCGGACTCGCGATCGGCGGCATCATCCTGATGATCGGCTTCGCGCACTATCTGCTCCCGACGCTGTTGCGCGAAGCGAGCAAGGACGGAAACACCGAGGCGCTGCTGGTGGTCTCCGCCGGCGCCGGCCTTGGCGCGGCCGTTCTCACCACCGCGCTGGGATTCGGCCCCGCGCTCGGGGCGTTCCTCGCCGGGTTCATGCTCTCCTCCACGCCGTTCAAGTATCAGCTCGCCGGCCAGCTCGCACCGATGCGAGATCTCTTCATGGCCGTCTTTTTCACGGCCGTCGGCGTGCAGCTGAATATCCAGACGGCGCTGAGCCACTGGTGGATTGTGCTGCTCGCGGTCGTACTGGTGATGGGCGTGAAGGGCGTGGTCATCGGCGTGTGTACCTGGTTCGGCGGCGCGACGGCTGTGATCGGCGGCCTCACCGGCATGTTGCTCTCGCAGGCGGGCGAGTTCTCGCTGGTGATTCTCGCAGAGGGCGAGAAGCGAGGCCTGATCGATGTCGAGGCCAAAGGCGTCATCATCCCGCTGGTCGTCATCTCGCTCATGCTCACCGAGCCCGCGGCGAACCTGTCGCGGCGGCTTTCGCCGCGGCTGGCAAAGATCAAGCCGGCGCGATGGCTCGCCAGCCCCGCGCTGCGCGAACGCGCGGCGCGACACGCGGTGCATGAGGCAACGGGTACCACCTGGAGCGGCGCGGTCGGCGTGGGCGAGCCGGTGCGACGACACGTCATCATCGCAGGGTTCGGTGTGGTGGGTCGCAATCTCGCGGAGCACTTCGCGGCCCGCGAGATTCCTTACACGGTTATCGAGCTGAACCCGGACACTGTGGTGCGTCAGCAGCAACTCGGGCGCACGACCGTGTTCGGGGATGCAACCAATCCGGATGTGCTCGAATCAGCGGGGATCGAGTCTGCGGAAGCGATTGTGATGACGATTCCGGATGATGAGGCGACGGTGCGGGCCTGCCGCGTGGTGCGGCAGATTCGACCGGACGTGTTCATCGCGGTACGAGCGGGGTATCTCGGCCGCGCGATCGCGGCACACGAGGGCGGGGCGGATCATGTGACGATTGAGGAAGTGGTGACGGCGCAGGACATGGCCGTGAAGGTGGTGGCGGAGTTGGAGCGGCGGTTTGCAAATCGGGAGAAGCAGGTTCCGCACATGTAGAAGTTGGCCGTGCGCTACCGGAGGATTCGCAGGGCCCCATCCTCGGCGTCATGCTGAAGTCGCATCTTGGACGCGCGAAATCGAATCGCCCGGAGGGACTTTCGTTCCGGCGGGCGGGTGGTCAAGGCGATGGGATGGTGGACGGGGATCGCGGCGCACAGGGACCAAGGCACTTCGGCCGCGGCGGCCGAAACATGGGCAAGTAGACCCATGCCACTTAATATTTGCGGAGGACGGAGCGGACGATGCCCTGGATCTTGCAGTCCTTCACGATGATGGGCTGGAAGTCGGGGTTGGCGGGCTGGAGGCGGATCTTGTCGCCCTCGCGGTAGAAGGTCTTGAGGGTGGTTTCGCCGTTGGGGAGGAGGGCGACGACGCGGTCGCCGTTGCCGGCGGTGTCCGCTCGCTCGACGAGGATGTAGTCGCCGTCGATGATGCCCTCATCCTTCATGGACTCGCCCTGCACGCGGAGGGCGAACATCGCGCCGTTGCGGCCGGGGCGGGGGCCGACGATGTCGAGGAGGTCGAGCTCGTCGCGGTCTTCCACCTTCTCGATCGGATAGCCGGCAGCTATTTTGCCGACGAGCGGGAAGCGGAGGGGGCGGCCCTCATCGGGGACGACCACACCGTCAGCGATCGACAAAGAGCGTGCCTTGTTGGGATCGCGGGTGAGCGCGCCCTTCTTGATGAGCGCTTCGACGTGCTCGAACACCGTGACCTTGCTGACGCCGATCTGGTCGGCGAGCTCCTGCATCGTCGGCGAATAGCCATGACGAACGCGGCAGTCGCGGATCAGTTGAAGAATCTTGAGTTGCTTGGGAGTGAGGTTCATGGGCGAGACCCTCCGAAAGAGGAGAACGGGACATTTGTGAACCGGCGGGCCCCGATACAGATGGGCCGCCGAGCGTGGTCGAGGAGAGCGGGACAAACCGGGCGAAGGCCGTTCGACCGGCGACGAGACGGGCCTCGGCGAGCCTCGGCTGAACAATCGTCGGAGAGACTGCTCTCACAACGACTGCTGGACGAGGCGGCGCGGCGGCTGCCGCAACCGAGGAACACCAGGCCAAGGCGGCCGCGAGGGCCGAATCCTGACGCAGAAGCGAACGATCCACCGCGAGGAGCGATCCGGCCTTGAGGGCAAGGTCGGACATGTGGACTTGATCCGAACCCAGTCGGGGTCGGGCAGGCTGCTCCTTCTGCACCGGCGCACGCCGGCGAAGCAAGGAAAAGCCCCAGCCCCCGGTGGCGGAGCCGGAGTCCTCGCCGAACCCATCCGACTGTTCGGCTCGGGCTGGAGAGGATCGAGTGAGACGACCATCGTCGCCTTCTCGCAAGTCGGTCAGGTAATCCCCGCCAGGGCCGAGGCGGACAAGAGCGGGGGACGAAGAATCGATGAAGGGCATGGGCGACTCCGCAAGTCCGGCTATTGGTCGGTTGTGCCGACTGTTCCGGATTCCATCCGTGGATGTCCACACCGTTCGGTTCGCGATCGAGAGAGTGAACTGAAGAGTCACTCAACGAGGCGACACGAGACGGAGGGACAAGCGGTGCAGGGTTCCACCCGTTGTGCCTGAGACCTGTCGATCCGCGACAGGTTGGGCTGACGTCAGCCCGGGGATTGATCGGCGAGTCGGTCATGAGTAGGCCAGAATCGAATCGCGATACCGTTCGGTGTACGATAGCCAATCATCGGCCTACTTGCAAACCGTTTGGAGAGATTTTGGCAACAATTTTCCGTGTAACCACCAAACACCGGGGGTTTCCTTTGGTCAGATAGTACGGGTCGGGTTGGTGTTGCGGGGTGTCGGAAGGAGTGCCGAATGCTGAGTTCAGAGTGCTGTGGAGTACGTGATCGCGCTCAGTTCACTCGTGCGAAGCGCGAGCCAGCGCGCGCGACGCGGCGGCGGATCTCGAGCATCGTGATGTCGGAGCGCAGCTTCACGACGTCGATGCTCAACAAGATCGAGAGTTCGTCGAGCGTTTGTGGTTTGTCGAGCGCGGTGAGAATCTGTTGCTGCGAGTCGGTGAGCCTCGCGTCGCGGATCGACGGCGCTGCGATGACCGGCGAAGCTGCGGGCGGTGATGCCGCAGATGCATCAACTGCATCATCGGAGTTTGTTTGCGCTTCGAAGAGTGCGGGCGCGCTGTACCGGGCAGCGTGAGTGCCGGCGTGCAGGTGGCGGGCGGGGGCTTCGAGCGCGTGGATGATGTCGTCGGGATGCGTGACGAGTTGGGCTCCGCCTTTCTTGAGCAGGTCGAGCGAGCCCTCGGCGGCGGAGGAATCCACACGTGCAGGAAGCGCGAAGACCTCGCGGCCGTGATCTTCCGCGGCGACGCGAGAAGTAATCAGAGCACCCGATCGCATACCGGCCTCGACGACCAATACACCGAGCGAAAGGCCGGAAATGATGCGATTTCGGGCGGGGAAGTTCTCGGCATTCGGGGGCGTACGGAGCGGGAGTTCGGAGACGACGGCACCTCTGGCCCCACCACTGCCGCCCGCGATCTGATCGAAGAGTTCCTGGTTGTCGGGTGGATAGCAGTTGGCGAGGCCGCAACCGAGGACGGCGATGGTGCGGCCACCGGCGCGGAGAGCGGCTTTGTGCGCGGCGGTATCAATGCCGCGTGCGCCACCGGAGACGACGGTGAGGCCTGCACCAGCCATGTGAAACCCGAACCGATCAGCCTGCTCGCGGCCATAGTGCGTGCAGGTGCGGGAGCCGACGATGGCGATGGGGTAGCGATCGAGATCGGAGGAGAGCGTGCCGCGGACGTAGAGGATGGGAGGGGGATCGGGGATCTGCGCGATCAGCGGCGGATACTCGGGCGTGCCGATGGCGACGATGTGGGCGCCGAGCTTGGCGGCGAGCGCGAGTTCTTCGTCGGCGAGTTTGTCCGTCGTTGGAAGCGCGGCGGCGATCTGCGAGGCGAGCACCTCGCCGATGCCTTTCACCTTCAGTTTGAGCGTTGCGGCCGAGGCGCGAAGGACGGCATCTGGCGTGCCGAAGGCGTCGAGGCAGCGGCGCGTGAGGATCGGGCCGAGGCCGGGCGCGAGGGTGAGGCGGAGGATGTCACGGACGAAGGTGTCGGACGGCATTTGTTTGGAGAGTAATGAAGTCCGGCGTGGAACGCAAGAGGGTTGAGAAAGAAGAAGGCAGGAGGCATGAGGCATCAAGGCATGAGGGTGAGGTACCATGCGGGCATGACGCAGGATGAGATTGATCGACTCGCGCTGGAAGCGGCGTATGCGCAGGCGCTGAAGAGTCGCGATGAGGGGGGCATACCGATTGGGTCTGCTCTGGTCAACGCACAAGGCGTGGTGATCGCGCTGGGGCACAACCTGCGCGTGCAAGCTGGCGACCCGACCGCGCACGCCGAGACGGCGTGCATCCGCAACGCGGGGCGACGGCGCGACTGGCACACACTGACGCTCGCGAGCACGCTCAGCCCGTGCGCAATGTGCAGCGGGACGGCGGTGCTGCATCGGATTCCGCGCGTGATCATTGGGGAAAACAAGACGTTTCAGGGACGCGAGGATTGGCTCAAGCAAGCCGGAATGGACGTTCGGGTGCTGGATGATCCGCGGTGCGTGGCCATCATGCGGGAGTTCATCGCGGCGCGCCCGGAGCTCTGGAACGAGGACATCGGGGTACCGCCGGGACAGAAGTGATTGCGTGGAAAACGCGGGCAGGAGGCCTGCTGAAAAGGTGCGCGAAACTGTGCTGACAGAGCGCGAAACGGCTCGATGGAGTGGGCTTGAACATGGCACGAATTGTTGAACAAGCGGGCGGGGCCAAGGCCGCGCTGGGTGTTGGGCTTGCGGGGCTGATCGGCATCGCCGGGATCACCGTGGCGATCGCACTGGCGTCGTGCGAGGTGTCATCGCGCACGGCGAGCAGGCCGACGCCGAAGCCGATCACGAAATCGGCGAGTATGCCGCGCGTGGACCCGAATGTGGAGTCGCGCGCGGGCACATCGACCATCGGCGCGGCACCGGCCGTGACGAGTGTGATGAGCGCGCCGCTACCGACCTCCGAGCCGCAGATGCGGGTGCGGATCGTCTCCGGGGCGGACACGGTTCGGATCACATGCCCGGGAGGCGTGGAGATCGGGCAGGGAGAGCCGAAGGGGACGACGACGCTCTCGCCGGGGGCGAAGACGGATGGTCTCATTGAAAAATGGACAGTGGCAGGTCGCTGAGGTCGGCGTACCCGGGGTGGCCGGAGCAACGCCGGGGGGCGGCGTGGGGAGCATGGCGCACTCGTATTCAGCGACGCTCTCGCTGGTCGTGCTGCCTTCGGTTTCCGGGCAGACGCTGAGCGTGAACGGGACGTCGTATCCCGGGACGGTGCGGCTCAGTTCGCGCAGCGATGTGCGGGCGGATGCGTTCGATGTGGTCGATTTCGTGAACATCGAGGACTATTTGCCGGGCGTGGTCGGCAAGGAGATGCTCGTCGGGTGGCCTCTCGCGGCGTATCAGGCGCAAGCGGTTGCCGCACGCACATACGCGCTGCACGAGCGACAGCGGAGCGCGGGCGGGTCGTACGACGTGGAGTCCAGCGATCGCGATCAGGTGTATGGCGGGACGACGACCAACGCGACAGCGCGCGAGGCCGTTCGCTCGACGCGCGGCGTCGTGCTCATGGATGGGGACAAGCTGCTGCGGACGTATTACTCCAGCACCTGCGGCGGGCGGACGGCCGCGGCGAAGGACACATGGCCGATCGGCCCGGGGTTTGAGTACAACCTGGCGGCACCGATTCAGGAGCACCATCGGGACTTTGCGTGTCAGGCCTCGCCGCTGTTTCGCTGGAGCGTGGAGCGGCCGCGCTGGGAGCTGGCGCAGCGGTTGAAGTGGTTCGGTGAGCGGTACGGGCATCCGGTGAAGAAGATCAAGGATGTGCGGTCGATTGAGGTGGCGGTGGTGAACTCAGATGGGCGGCCGAGCAAGTTCCGGGTGTCGGAAGGGTCGGGCGCTCAGTACGTGCTCTCGGCGGAAGAGCTGCGACTGGCGTGCAACACGAACGCAAACGGGTCGCAGATCACACTGGCACCGGTGGATGATTTCGATCCGGCGGGCGGTGCGGACATCCGCAAGTCGGTGGTTCCTCGCGTTGCGATCGAGCCGGGAGACATCATGGGATTCGGCGGGGCGGGCGGGACGACGACTGCAAAGCCAACGGCACCGGCTGCCATGGCCGCGCCGCTCAGCGTTCCGGACATAGATCGCAAGACGCGCGTGGCGAGCAGCGACTTCGAAGTCGTAATTCGCGGGGACAAGGCGATCATCACCGGACGCGGGTTCGGGCATGGCGTTGGTCTGTGCCAGTACTGCGCGAAGGCATTTGCGGAGCGCGGCGAGGATTGGCGGACGATGATGGCGCGGTTTTATCCCGGGGCTCGGGTGACGAACATGTATTGAGAAGTGCAGAGTTCAGAGTGCCGAGTGCGTTGAAGCATCCTCAGCACTCTGAACTCGGAACTTCCCCCACCCAGCGGCGGCCCGACCACGGAAGTGGTACGATCGAAATGAAGGAGCCGTGCGATGGCAAAGGACCAACCCAGCGGGCGACCCAGCGGCCGCCTGTACGACGATGAGGCCGAACTTCTCATGGGAGTGGAGACGTTTCCGGATCGCGTCTCGCTGCTGCCGTCGGGAGCGATCGGCGCGGGGATCGGGCCGGGGTTGGAGCGCATCCGCATTCTCTGGGGGCAGGACATGCTCCGCGACATGCTCGATGAGCGGTATCGCGCCGTGATCTGCGGCGTCAATGACGCGGACAACTCACACGGTATCGTGGCGCAGTTGGTCGATCTGATTCCCGCGAGCCAGTGGACAGCCAAAGGCGTGACGAGTTTCGCGAAGATGTTCCAGGACTCCGTGAGTATCCACGCGGCACGGGATCGCGAGCCGTATGTGCTCAAGTATGACCTGGACTCGCTGCTGGTGCTCGGGCTGTTGCGGCCGCACGGGCGAGATCACTTCACGCTCGAAGACTTGTCTCGCGGGTTCGCGACTGTGGTGAAGATGCTGCGCGGCCGCAAAGAGCGGTTGCCGGTGGCAAGCGTTTCATTCCTGAATGCGCGGGCGAACAAACTGCTCGGGCCGGATGGGAAAGAGCCGAGTTTCGAGGCGGTGCTGCGGACGATGTATCAGGCGGGCTTCCGCGGCGATGTGTATCCCGCGCCGGGGCACTGGCGATTCGGAAACGTGGGTGTGTTCCCGAGCTATCCGTTTCCGGAGGGGCTGGAGGGGATGCGGCGGGGGAGCAGTTGAGCGGAGATCAATTCGCTCCGACGCGGCGCACGCGGCGAGAGCGCAACAACAGCCCGCCAGCAAGCATCGCGACCGAACCGGGCGCCGGAATGAAGATGCCGAGGTTGTAGAAGTTTGGCACGTCGGTCACAGCCGCGCCCGGGTTGGCTGCGCCGCTGTACGGCTGGCCCGGAACTGCTTCGTTGAAAAGGAAGTTGTCCCCGGCGTACACAAGCGTGAAGTCGAATCCACCGGGAGGTACGAGGCCGCCGAAAAACGACGGCGCGAACTGGGCCTCGCGAAATCCGGTTCCCGCATCGGTCACCCCGATGTACGAGCCCACCTGCGTGAAGGTGGCGTGCTGATCGTCTGGGAAAAGGAAAAAGCCGAAACCGTCGGAGTTGATGGTGATAGCAGCGTCCGCGCCACTGCTCGCATCAACGAAATACCGGCCCTGGAGCGAAGAGATGGCGCGTCGGGCGGCGTCGGTGGTGTCGTTGATCGGGGTCACACCGCCCCCGGAGCCGCGGGCACGCCCGCCGCTCTGAAAGTTCAGCAGCATGACAACGGTGTTGTTGAGCGACGCGCCGGGCTGGAAGCCGAGCGTCAGAGACGCGATCTGCGTGTTGATGTAGAAGTTGGCGGGCGCATGCAGCACACCGCCACCGCCCGTTGAGGTGGACATGGTGATGGGCGTGAGGTCGTACTCGCTGGCATGGAAAACCCCGTCGGCGGTCGCGAAGACATGGTCGAAGAGCGCGTAATCCACGATCATGCCCGAGTTGGCGGCATGGGCCGAGGAGGCGAGCAGAGCCGTGAGACAGAATGTCGTGAGTGGTCGCATGGCGGCGGTTTCCGAGAGAGAAGGAACCCCATAACAATGTACCTGCGCATGGATCCGGGCGGCATGAAAATCATGCCGGATTCTGCGAGATCACTCTGACCACTACAGCGATTGGCCAGATGCGTGCATGTAAGCGAAGGAACCGCGATGAATCCAATACCGATCGTCGAACAACTGGCGAGAACCCCGGGCGCTCTCGCGGCGTGGCTGGAAGGGCTGGAAGCGGACCGGGCACGCTTCAAGCCCCCGAGCGGGGCATGGTCGATTGTGGAGATCATGGCCCACCTGGTGGATGAGGAGCGGGAGGACTTTCGGGCTCGGCTGCGGCTGACGATCGAATCGCCGGGGAAAGAATGGCCGCGCACGGATCCGGAGGCGTGGTCACGCGACCGCGGGTATCACGCGCGGGACCTGGACGAGATGGTCAACGAGTTTCGGAAAGAACGCGACGAATCGCTCCGCTGGCTGCTCTCGCTGGGCAATGTGGACTGGAAGATCGCATACCAGCACCCGAGGGTGGGGCCGGTCACGGCCGGGGAGCTGCTGGTGTCGTGGTCGGCGCACGATGCGCTGCATGTGCGGCAGATCGCCAAGCGGATGTTCGAGCTGGCGGCGCGGGATGGGGCGGACGAGGGATTTAAGACCACGTATGCGGGGGAATGGGGCGCGTGATTGCGGTCAACCCACGCTGGCTCTGGTAGCCGCTTCCATGAAGCCATCGACGTAGCGATCCAGGAACGCCTCGACGGCGTGGGCGGTGGCTTCCGTGCTGACGCCCCAGCAGACGGCGACGAGATCGTTCAGATCAAGGTCCATCTGCACCATGAACTGCTCATCCACGCAGAACGCGCTGGGGATCTTGTCGCCCAGGTACGCGCTCAGGGCGTTTACGCCGGGAGCGCCGACCGCAATCGCGGGGCAGCGGCGGAGCGAGTTGTCGTTGAGATACCAGACATCCGTCACAACCAGCGGCGTGAGCGGTGATTCTTCACCCTCGAACTTGCGGGCGAGCCACTTGGTGATGTGCTGGCGGAGCATGTACGCGATCGGACGATCGGCCTGCTCGGCTCTTGGGTGCGCGCCGACGACGATGAGGAGGAGGGAGTCGGTGTCGATAGGTGTGTCGGTGCTCATGAGGGCTCGATGAAGAGGTTCGCCGCGGAGATCGCGGAGAGGCAAGAAGTTCGGGCGGACGTGGAGGGATCGGCAATCGCCGCAGCCAATGGCCAAAAGATCGCTCCATTCAGGGGCGATTGACCTTCGGTACGACAGATTTTCTCCGCGTCCTCCGCGGCCCTCCGCGGTAAATCCAGTTATCCCAGCAGCTCCGCCAGCAGCCCCATCTGGGCGTCCATGCGGTTCTTGGCCTGCGGGAAGACGCGGGAGCGGGGGCCGTCCATGGCTTCATCGGTGATTTCGATGCCGCGGTGGGCGGGAAGGCAGTGCAGGACGATGGCGTGGCGGGGGGCCTGGCCCATCAGGGCCTCGTTGACCTGATAGTGCTTGAACGCGGCCATGCGTTCGGCGCGCTCGCCCTCCTGGCCCATCGAGACGAACGTGTCGCAATAGATCGCATCGGCGTGGAGGACGGCCTCGGCGGGATCATCCATGATTTGGATTTTGCAGCCGGGAACGAGGGCGCGGATCTTCTCCACCCACTCCTGCTCCAGTTCATATCCCCTCGGCGAGCAGATATTGAACGCCATGCCCAGGTGGGCACAGATCACGCCCAGCGAGCGGGCGACATTGTTGCCATCGCCGACAAACGCGATAGTGCGGCCCTTTACGCCCGCGACATTCCCTGGGCTGAACTCGTCGATGATCGTGAGGGCATCGGCGAGCGCCTGCGCGGGATGGGCGTAATCGGAAAGGCCGTTGATGATCGGGACCGTGGAAACGCTCGCGAACTGCTCGAGCGTCTGGTGCTGCATGACGCGGGCCATCACGCCATCGACCATCGAGGAGACCACGCGAGCGACATCCTGCGGCGACTCGCGGCCGCCGATGCCGACCTCGTTGCCCGTCATGCTCATCACATCGCCACCGAGCTTGCGCATGGCCTGCTCGAAGGAAACACGCGTCCGCAAGCTGGGCTTCTCGAAGAGGCAGAGCAGCGTTTTGCGTGCCAGCAGCGTCGGCTCCGGACGCGCTCGCAGTGAGATCGCGCGGTGCAGCATGCGGCGCACCAACTCGGCGGGCGTATCGGCGATGGTCAGAAAATGACGAACCTGTGCCATGGATGGCACTCCAACCCCTGATCCCTTGTGCGATGCGGAAGGGGAGAGGGTAGGGGGGAATGTGGGATGTGGGATGGACGAAGTCGGATGTGAGAAGCATCACACCGCGAAACTTCAGCGGGCTTCGCCCATTTCGCGGGCGATCTCGGCGGCGACACGCGTGGAGGCGGCCTGGAACTTCAGAACGGCGGGGCCGATGCGGACCTCCAGCCCATCCTTCACATGGGTCTGCTCGATCTTCACGCCCTGCAGTTCCAGGCCAAAGGTGGAACCCAGATCGCGGATGATCCAGTCGTCCTCATCGGGCTCGATGGCGCAGTGGTGGCGGCTCACGGCGGATGATGCGATGCGGACATCGCAGTCCTCGGCGCGACCGACGATGATCCGCTTGCGGGCCGACTCGGCACGCGAGAGATCGAAGCGTTTCAGCGGTTTGCCATCCGTCGAGCAGATCACCAGTTCATACATGGCGCGGCCCTTCCTCACTTGGACTCAACGTCAGCGTCGCACGACAGTTGTCGGCTGCTGTCATTTCGACACGCGAGCGGCCCGGACTCTCAAAACTCGTCTCGCAAAGTGTGACTGATTCCTGTGGCTCTTGCAAGGGCTTGGCCGATGTTGGGGTGCGAGAATTCCGGTCTGCACAACCGGGTTCTCGGTCCGCCGCCCAGCCCACAAGGGATGGCCGCGTGCGGATCAGAGTCTCCCAAGCCGCCTCCGAGCCGCCCAGCCGCCCGGAGATGAAAAACAGGTGGGTCATGAGCGAGAATCCCAACCAGCCGCAGGCCGAGACCTCCACCCCCCCTACTTCCAGCCCGGCACCCGAGCCAATGGCCGAGGCGATGCCGCCCGCCCCCCCGGCCGCGCCGGCGAAGAAGCCGCGGCGGGCCCGGCGCGCCGTGCGGAAGGTGCAGTCCAAGCTCCGGACGCTCAAGCAGTTCTGCGTCGTGCTGCACGACGATGAGCATGTCGAGATGACGTATGTCGTGCGATCGATCGTGGAACTCACGCCGCTGAGCGCACCGAACGCTCGCGATGCGATGCTGCTGGCCCATGAACACGGTTCCGCGACCATGTTGGTGACGCATCTGGAACGCGCGGAGCTGTATCAGGAGCAGTTCACGAGCAAGGGGCTGACGGTCACGATCGAAGCCGCGAGCTGACATGTGACACCGTTTGGCAGGTGAAGCAGAATCCGAGGATTCGCAGGGCCTCATTCTCGGCGTCCCTGCGCACGCGCAGACCCATGATGGGACGTGGATTTGCCCGCCCGGGGTGGGGAGTTGCCCGCACAGACCGAACAGGCCGGACAGCGGGCAGCCGCCAAGGTGGCATTCCGCGCCCCGCCCGAGACACCCCCAAGTGGGGAGTGAGCAGCACCGATGCAGTGGCAGGCCGCAGGAACGTATGGGGCGTACCCAGTTCAGGCGGCTCCCTATCCCACGCTGCCCAATCGGGGCACACGGGTTGCACGGAGGCCAACATGCGTCTACCAATCGGTCAGTTGATGGTGAACAAGGGTGTGATCACTGCTCAGCAGCTTGAGCAGATTCTCGATCGGCAGAAGTCCACGCACCGGCCGTTCGGCGAGATCGCCGAGGAGCTTTGCGGCGTGCGGGGCAAGGACGTCGAGCGGGCGTGGGCGGAGCAGTACGCGCAGACGACGCGCTGGGTGAACCCGAGCGTGGAGCAGGTCGATCCGGCGGTGCACGACATCGTCAGCCGGCGACAGGCGTGGCAGTTCCGGGTGCTGCCGCTGGGATACGACGGATCGGAACTCATGATCTGCACGACTCAGGAGGGGCTGGTGCGCGCCATGAACTTCGCGGCGCGGCAAATCCCCGTGACCTGCTACTTCGTGCTTGCGAAGCTGGATTCGCTCGCCGAAGCGCTCATGCGGCAGTATCCCATGGAGGGGATGTCCGTGGAGTCGCTGGCGGGTGAGAGCGTGGCCCAGCTCGCGCCGGCATTCGCCACGCCGCGGCATGGCGGCGGGGCGTGCTGAAAAGTGGTATGGGCCTACCGGCCCATGCCTCGGGCGCCTCGCCAGAAACAGACCTTTGTCGACTGCAAAACCGCAAGAATTAGGGCATTCGGGCCGCGGCGGCCCGAACGTGGGCCAGTAGGCCCATGCCACTTTTTGGGGCCTAAACTTGCGGTTCCACATGCCAAAGACCGCCAAGCCATCCAAACCCGCCTCCCGCAAGGGCTCGGGCGAGATCAAGTCCGTCGCGTTTGTCTCGCTGGGCTGTCCCAAGAACCTGGTGGACTCCGAGAAGATGCTGGGCTTGCTGGCTGAGAGCGGGCTGGCGATCGTGTCGTATGACGCGTGCGCGATGAATGAGGAACCGGGGATCGATGGACAGCACCACACGGATGGGACGCTGCCCAAGTCCACCATCTCCGCAGATGCGGTGGTTGTGAACACCTGCGGGTTTCTGGAGGCGAGCAAGGACGAGTCGCTGGGGGTGATCAAGGAAGCGATCCGCGACAAGGCGACGGGGAAGGTCAAGCGCGTGATCGTGGCGGGCTGTCTCGTGCAGCGACATCGGGCCAAGATGCTCGAGTGGGCTCCCGGGATCGACGCGATGATCGGGGTTTTTGATCGAGATCACATCGTGGAAGCCGTCAAAGGGCCGCGCGACCCGGAGGCACGCGAGGCGTCGCCCGTGGAAGCCAACAAGAGCCCGAAATACTGGATCGCCGGCAACGCATTGGTGGCCGCGAAAGAACGCGGCATGAAGACGACCGGGCTCACCGTCAACGGCAAGGACGGCACGGGCATCGGATATTTCGAGGATGACTCCGCCCGTCTTCGGCTCACCGCGCGCCACTTCGCTTATCTCCGCATGAGCGAAGGGTGCAACCAGAACTGCGCGTTCTGCACCATCCCCTCCATCCGCGGCAAGATGCGTTCCAAGCCGCTTGATCGCATCGCGCAGGAGGCCCGCGAACTCGTCGCCGACGGCGCCTTCGAGATCAATCTGATCGGGCAGGACACGACCAGCTACGGGGATGACATCGGCTTTGGAATGGGTGGCTCAACCTCCCGAAACGCGAGTAAGTTTGATCGCGGCCTCCCCGCAGTCCTGAAATCCGTCTCCGATGCCTTCGCCGAGGGCGGCGTCGATGGCTGGGTGCGGCTGATGTACGCCTATCCGACAAACTTCTCCGACGCCATGATCGACGCGATCGCGGAACTCAGCTGGCTGAACACCGGCAAGAAGCGCAAGGGCCGCGTCGTTCCGTACATCGACATCCCGTTGCAACACGGCTCGGATCGCATGCTTGCGGCCATGAAACGCAACGTCAAGGCCAGCCAGCAGCGCGAACTCATGCTCAAACTCCGCGAGCGCATCCCGGGCATGGCGATCCGGACCACCTTCATTTCCGGCTTCCCTGGCGAAACCGAAGCGGATCACCAGCAACTCATGGAGTTCGTCGAGGAGATCGGGTTTGACGCGATGGGTGTGTTCGAATACTCGCACGAAGAAGGCACCGTCGCGGGGACAATGGAGAAGGACCCGAAACTCGCGGTACCCGCCGAGATCAAGAAGCGCCGGCGCGAGGAGTTGATGGCGCTCCAGCAGAAGATCGCGTTTGAGCAGGCCGCGTACATGGCCGAGCAGTTTGACGAGAAAAAGCCGACGACCACGGGCGTGCGGCTGGATGTGCTCATCGACGGCTCGACCTCCACCGCCGGCCGCGCGACGACGGGCGTGGGTAAGGGCGGTGGCCTCTACCGCGGCCGCACCTACTTCCAGGCCCCGCAGATCGACGCGATGACGTTCGTGCAATCCGGCCGCAAACTCAGCCCGGGCGAACTGGTGCCATGCGCGATCGTTGGAAGCGATGGGTATGACCTGATCGCGAGGCCAGTGGAAGAGCTGGAAAAGAAGGTTGGGTTGACCATCCTGAAGGCCCGCTGAAAAGTCCAGCCGGGGCGCGACTCGGGCCGATCTCCCCCCGATGCTGCGCCCAGGCCATGCCGTTGCAATTTGCGTTCTCGCCCTGCTGATGATCGGGGTGGTGATGGTGAACTCCGCGGGGATGACGATCCGCACGCGGGAGCCCTTCACCATCGAGGCGATCCTGCTCTCCAAGACCACGCTGTATGCGGGGCTGGCGATGGCCGCGCTGATCGCGTGCTCGCTGCTGCCGCTGCGACGGCTGATCCCCCGGCGCGCCGGGGCGGACGCGGCCGTGCTGAGCGAGCCGATGGAGCCGGCGATCGATGAGCCGCTGCTCTCCCCGGCATGGGTCCGGGCGTTGATTCGCGAATATGTCAATCTCTGGCCGCTCTGGGCGGGGGCGATCGGGCTCATCGTGCTGCTCGGGTCGGTGTACGTCCCCGGCATCCGCTCGCCCAAGAACGGCTCGCACCGCTGGATCAACCTGCATCTGCCGGGGCTGGAGTCCGTCCAGCCCAGCGAGCTTGCCAAGTGGGGGCTGGTCCTGCTCATCTCCATCTACGCGGCCTGCTCCATCCGGCGGATGCGATCCTTCTGGCTCGGGCTGGTTCCCGGCCTGCTCGCGACCGGTCTGGTTGCGGGGTTTGTCGTCATCGAAGACCTCGGCACCGGCGCCCTCATGGGCATGGCCGCGTGCATCGTGCTACTCGCTGCCGGAGCGCGGCTCTGGCACCTGCTGAACCTCTGCCCCGTGCCCTTGGCCGGGGCCGTCCTCGCGATTGTCACGAACCCGTACCGCATGCACCGCATCGAATCGTTCATGAACCCGTTCCTGGACCCGCAGGGGAAGGGTTTCCACATGATCCAGTCGATGGGCGCGATCTCCGGCGGCGGCATCTTCGGCCGCGGACTGGGTGGGGGGTTGCAGAAGTTTGGATACCTGCCGGAAGACACCACGGACTTCATCTTCGCGACCATCTGCGAGGAACTCGGCGTCGCGGGCGCGGCGATCGTGCTCTTCCTGCTCGGTGCGCTGATCTGGTCCGTCTGGGGCATCGTGCGCCGTGAGAACGTCGCGGTGCTCAAACTCATCGGCCTAGGTGTGATGGCGACCGTCGGCGTGCAGGCGGCGATCAATCTCGCCGTCGTGACAGGGCTTGGGCCGACGAAGGGGATCGCGCTGCCGCTCATCTCGTCGGGCGGCACGGGTTGGATTCTGACCGCCGCGGCTCTCGGCCTCGTCGTCGCGATGGACCGTGCCCAACTGCTCTCGCTCCGCCGCGAAGCGCGGCTGGCGGGCGAGCCGATCGATGAGCCCGAGGGCTACGCGATGCCCACGTTGGGTGCCGTCGCCATGAGCGCGGCCGCAGCGACGGCGACCATGACGGAGATCAAGTCGCAGCCTGCGCCCGAGCCGATGGTGGCGATGGCTGAAGAGCAGGAAGCCGACGAGGAACTGGTCGCGATTGGAGAGAACGTCGCGGTTGAGGCGATCGACGAAGCGGAACCCGTTGATGCGGCTGAAGTCGCTCTCGCTGACACGGATGAGGTAGACGATGCCGTGACGACGAGCGGCGAGAGCGAAGAAGTCACCACGATCGAAGACGATGTGATCGCCGAAGCGATGATGGAAGAACTGCCGGAAGCCCAAGAAGCGGACATCGCCGAAGTTGTCGAGGCCGTCGCTGCCGTTACTCCGGAAACTGAAATCGCTGAAGCGATGGCTCTCAACGAAGCAGCGATCGAGACGGTTGAAGAATCCGTCGAAGACATGTACGCCGGCGCCGTCATCGCGGAGCCCCCCCCACTGCGCGACCTGCCCCCGATCGTCGCCGAAGAACCGGCCGCCACCGCAGAGCCGATCACTGAACCCCCCGCGTCGATCATCGAGCCCAAGTCCGAACCCACCCTGTACCCCGGCCTCCCCGGCCAGACCGGCATGCTCTTCGACCCCGGCGCTTCAAACCCGCCCAAGCCCGAGATCGTGGTGACCAATCGCGGCAAGAACTGGCTGAACAAGTCGAGCGAAGAATCCGCGACGTGAGCACGACCACCTCGACCATGTCCGGATCGGCAAGCACATCGAACGCATCGCAGCAATCGCCCACTTTCATTTTCGCGGGTGGCGGCTCGGGTGGTCATATTTACCCGGGTCTGGCGATCGCGGAAGAGCTGCGGCGCATGGGCGTGAGCGATGACCGCATCGGATTTGTTGTCTCCGATCGCGCTATTGATTCGAAGATTCTCACGCCGACCGGCTACACGTTTGAACGTTCGCCCGCGCGGCCCGCGATCGCCCGCCCCATGGGCCTTCTCAAGTTTTTTCGCGGCTGGATCGCAGCGAAGCGTCACGCCCGCATCACCATGACGGGGCAGGACTGGAACAAATCAGATGGCCTGCATGTGGTTGCCATGGGCGGGTTCGTCGCCGCCCCGTTCGTCAAGTCCGCCAGAAGCATGGGCGTTCCGATCACCATGGTGAATCTGGATGCGGTGCCGGGAAAGGCGAATCGCTACATCGCGCGGCTGGCGAATCGCATCTTCACGGCGGCCCGTGTTCCAGAGGAACACCGCGTCGGAGTCTCGTGGATCGAGGTTCCTCCGATCGTGCGAAGCTCAGCTCGCGCGTCCCGCTCGCGCGATGAGTGCCGCACGCAGCTTGGCCTGGATCCCACGCGCCCCGTCCTCATGGTCACCGGCGGCAGCCAGGGCCTTCGCTCGCTCAACAACTTCGTCACCGCATTCGCCGCCAGCCCCTCCGGCAAGAACATCCTGAGCACCGGCAAGTGGCAGGTCCTGCACCAGACCGGCCGCAATCTCGATGACGCCGCGCGTGCGATCTATCGTGATGCGGGGATCGACGCGACCGTAGTCCCATTCAACGACGCCATGGGCGACTGGTGGGGCGCGGCGGACGCCGCCATCTGCACCGCCGGCGCGGGCAACATCGCCGAGATCTGGATGAACAAAGTTCCCGCGCTGCTGCTCCCATATCCGCACCACAAGGATCAGCACCAGAAGTTCAACGCCGCGCCGGTGGTCGATGCCGGCGGCGCGCTCCTGGGCACCGATCACATCGATCCGGCCGCCAACCTCCGCGAGAACGGCCCCGCCCTCAAGTCGCTCCTCTCGGACCCATCCCGTCGCGAGGCGATGCGCGTGAATCTGGAGAAACTCGGCCCCGCGGATGGGGCCACCCGGATCGCCCGGGCGTTATTGGACGGTCTTTAGACTGGTTGGAGTACTTCCTGACCCCACATCCGGGGCGGGGTTGCCAACGGTGTTAGGATTGGGCGTGGCCGTCCCTACCTCGAATCCGTCTGCGAATGCGACCTCGGGACCTTCCTCGATGCGTTGCGTGATATGCCATCCCGCAACGGCGGAGCTTCCCGGTGAACTGCTCACCAGTTTGAGCCGGCGCATGGGGCGCATGACCATCTGCACGGATATCTACGCCGCGCTGGCGGAGTGTTGCCTGTTCCACCGCGAGTACGAACTCCATGCCGACGCTGCGGCGACGTCGAACGGCTCGGCCAAGCCCGCCGCGGTGCTCGTGATCGTGCATCCCCGGCATCTCCCGGACTTGGGAGCCGTTCGGCTCGTGGAGACCGTCCGCAACTACGCCCCGTCGGTCGCCCTCTGGAGATATGACCGAAGCGCGAACCCGAAGCTCCGGGCCGTCGTTGAAGAGGACGTGACCACCGGGTTTGCCACAGCGGAGCAAGTGACGACGCAGGAAACGCCTGCCGTGCCAGTCGCGCGGCCGCACGTACCGAGCGTGCAGACACGGATCGTCGAGAACATCTCACCCAAGCACACGAACGGCACAGGACACGCCGAACCCGCCGCGACGCCCGCCCCCCCAACGGCCTCGGGTGGGTCATCGCACACACATCGCGGGGCTCGCGCAACATCGCTCCTCACCGAAGATGAGCTGCGGATGCTTCTCTCCGGCGATCCATTCGATGGCGGCCCGCTCGGAGCACGCTCACATCATCCCCCCCGCACTCCCAGCAACGGGGGCGCGCCGTGAGCACGCTGTCAGGACAATCATCGCGGGTGATTCTCGTCGGCCGAACCGGGCTGGAACACGATCTTCGCCGCGAGTCCGGTATCGAGCTGGGTCGAGCTCGCACGCCGCTGGATGCCGTGGGCGAGTTCGCCGAGATCAGCGAGCCGAGCGATTCGCGACCCGCAACCGTCGTAGTCGGTCCGGGCGTGCTGGCATCCGAACACGCCGAGGTCTTCATCCAGGCCCTCCGCAAAATCGATAGCGATGTGCGCATCGTCGGCATGGGGGTGATGAACGGATCGTCGGAGCTGTTCGATGCGCTGCTGCCGGCGCACGCGAGCGCGGACCTGCTGCGGCGTGCGCTCGCGGGAGAAACCGTCGTGAAGGCCCCGGCCGCGTCCGCACCAGTCACCCAGCAAGCGAGTGTCGCATCGGAACCTCGGTCCAATGCGGCTGCGGCTCCTCAGCAGCCGAAAGTAGTCCCGATCGCCGCGGCCACCGCTCAGGCGCCGACAGCGGCACACATGCCAAAGCCCGCGCCAGATTCCGGCATTGATGGCGCATCCGCCACCGCGCCCGCGCTGGCCGCGATGCTCTCGGGGCATGATCCGATTGCCGCCGCCGTGAACGACCTTTCCGCGCGGTTGGGGGTGGCGTGCAAGTTCACGCCCGGCGAGGCGGAATCGCTCGCGGATGCCGCGGCGTCCGTGCGGGTCTCGCATTCGGGTCGCACGCTCGGATGGCTACGAGCGCCGGGCATCGATCGCGCGATCGTTGAGCAGGAGGGCGCGAAGATCGCGGGCTGGATTCTGCTCGCGGCCCAGCACGACCAGTTGCGACGCGCCGCGTTCACCGACGAACTCACCGGCGCGTTCAACCGCCGCTACTTCAACCGCTTCCTCGCAGCAGCAATGGACCAAGCCAAGGCCAAGCGCCACACTGTGACGCTGCTGGTCTTCGACATCGACAACTTCAAAGTTTACAACGACAAATACTCGCACGCCGCTGGTGATGAGATTCTCGTCGAGACCGTGCGGCTGCTGACATCCGTGATCCGCCCGTCGGATCGCGTCTGCCGCGTCGGCGGCGATGAGTTTGCGGTGATCTTCCACGATCCCGAGGGGCCGCGCAATCCGGGCGTCGCCGCGACCACGCCGCAATCGATCGGCCTGATTGCCGCCCGTTTCCAGAAACAGATCTGCGCCCACCGCTTCCCCAAACTGCTCGATGAAGCTCCGGGTACGCTCACCATCTCCGGCGGCATGGCGACATTCCCGTGGGACGGCGCGACGCCCGAGGAGTTGCTCGCTCGCGCCGATGAGCTTGCGATGCAGAGCAAACGGCTCGGGAAAAATGCCATCACGTTCGGACCGGGAGCCGCGCGGGTGTGCCAGATCGGGGATTCCGCAGAGAGCCCGTCGGCGTGAGAGCCTGCGATCTTGCTCGACGCCTACACGCCTGAGCTCATTCCTCAACTACTCTTCCCCATGCCCTCTCCCCGCTACGACCTCATCGCCATCGATCTCGATGGCACACTGCTGAACTCGCGTGGCATCGTCTCTGACGGCAACATGCGTGCCCTCAAGCGTGCGACCGATGCGGGCGTTCGCATCAGCGTCTGCACCGGACGCGGCTTCAATGAGTGCAAGCACTACACCGCCCAGATCGGCCACACCGAACCTGTCATCGTCGCTGGCGGTGCCATCCTTTCGCACGCGCACAGCGGTCGCACCATCCATCGCTTTCCCATGAACCCCACGCTGGTGCGACGACTCGTGAATTCGCTTACCTCGCATGGCCACGCCGCCCTTGTGCTGAAAGATCCCGCCGGGGAGAAAGAGTCGGGTCTCAGCCCCGGCCATGACTATCTCATCGTCTCGCCCGATGGCGAACAAGCCATCGACCCGATCAGCCGCTGGTGGTTCAAGGAGCACCGCATCGGCTATCACGTCGTTCCCTCGCTGGACGACGATGAGCATCCCGACCACACCGTTCGCGTGGGCGTCTGCGGCACGCGCGGTCGGACACGAGCGGCGGCGGAAGAACTGCAGCGCGACTTCGCGAGCGAGGTCGTCTTCCACCACTTCGGCGCTGTCGTCCCCGGCGATGAGAAGAAGCCCGTCGACGACCAGATCGTTATCCTCGAAGCGTTTGACAAGAGCGTGAACAAGTGGGCCGCGATCCAGTGGCTCGCCCATCGGCGCGAGATCGATCCGACCCGCATCGCCGCCATCGGCAACGACATCAACGACATCGCCATGCTCCGCGGCGCTGCCCTCGGCGTCGCCATGGGCAACGCCATCCCCGAAGCCGCGGCCGCCGCCCATCGCCACACCCTCGCCAACGACGCCGACGGCGTAGCCCACGCGATCGACCTGATCCTCACGGGCGAGTGGTAGTCTGCGTTTTCATGCCAACCTGCCGTCTCTCGCCGACACCTTCGACATCACAGGAGACGCCACATGCTCAGATCCATTCTCGCCGTTATCGCCTCTTACATCGTGATGTCCATCCTCGTCGTGGGCCTGTTCATGGGCCTCTGGTTCGGCTTCGGCCCAAACCGTCTGCTGCAGCCGGGGTCGTTCGAGGGGAACATGCTCATCACAATCGCCGCCCCCGCCATCACCATTCTCTGCGGACTCTTCGGCGACTGGATGTGCGTCAAGATCGCGCGAGGCACCAGACCAGTCATCGTCCTCGCGGGCATTGTCTTTTCCCTCGGTTTGCTCATGGTCTACTTCACGCTCCAGAAGCCATTCCCAACAGGTCCGCGAGACCCGAACATGACAGTCGCGGAACTCATAAAAAAGGGCCGCGAGCCTGCCTGGGTCGCGCTCTCGAATCCCATCCTCGGCGCCGCCGGCGTTCTTCTGGGCGGCTTCCTCTGTCGCCCAAAGAAGCCGAACTGACCGCCGCGCCGCACCCTCCTCTGCACTCGGCACTCTCTACTCTTCCCCGTGCAGACCCTTGCCCAGATCAAACACATGCTCGAAGAGCGCGGCCTGCGCCCCAAGCGATCCCTCGGCCAGAACTTCCTGATCGATCACAACCTCATCCGTAAGCTCGTGGATTCCGCCGGCGTTGGCCCCGGCTCGCTCGTACTCGAAGTCGGCCCGGGCACGGGAACCATGACCGAGGAACTCATCGCCCGCGGCTGCGAGGTCATCGCCTGCGAGCTGGATGATGCCCTCGCCGAGCTCAACCGCGATCGCATCCCCACGCTCCCCGGCGGCGATCGCTTCACCCTCATTCACGGCGACTGCCTCGCCGGCAAGCACGATGTGAATCCCGAGATCATCGCCGCGCTCGCTGGCCGTCCGTTCACGCTGGTCTCAAACCTCCCCTACGGCGCGGGCACGCCGCTCATGAGCACGCTGCTGGTGGACCACCCGCAATGCCGCGCCCTCGCCGTCACCATCCAGCGCGAGGTCGGCGATCGCATCATCGCCAGCCCCGGCAACAAGGACTTCGGCCCCCTCGCCGTCATCGCCCAAGCCCTCTGCACCGCCGTGCGTGTCGCCATCGCCCCGCCCGAGTGCTTCTGGCCGCGCCCGGATGTCACCAGCGCGATGCTCCTGCTCAAGCGTCTGGAACAACCCCTCACAGACAACCCCCGCGCCCTCAGCGACTTCTGCCGCATCATCTTCGCGCAGCGTCGCAAACAACTCGGGTCACTTCTCGGACGGACCACCGACTGGGTAGCGATTGCTCTGATTCCCGGGTGCGAGGGAATCACCCCAATGCTCCGTGCCGAACAGCTCTCAGTGGCCCAGATTCTCGCCCTCAGCCGCGCGATGCCGGTGCCTTCTGACCGATCAGAGGAAAGTCACTGATTCCGTTCCTTGAGGATCGACATCCGGGTTCCCATCGTGTACCTTGTCATTGCAGCGAACCACGAGGGAACCCTCGACCGATGCACGAGTTGTCCAAGCCGACACACGCGTCCACACAGGCGATTCAGCCCGCCGGTTCCTCCGCCGCCCCAAACTCCCTCGCCGCAGCCCTCGAGCCCAAGCTCATCGACGCCTGCAAGGGCCGTCTTTCTCGCATCGAGTGGTTCAAATCCGACTGGCAGGCCGGCGGCGCATCCACCGGGCGAGCCACGTTCACGCACCCATCAGGCGCGGCCGCGCCCGTCGTCGTCAAACTTCCCGTCGGCCCCTCCGAACACCGCTGGACCGTCGCCCTCGGCGGCGGCCTCGTCAACGACCACGGCCCCGCCGATCCAAACTCCCAGCCACTCTGCGATTGCACCCCGCGCGTGCTCGCCTCAGGCACCGAAGTCGGCGGATACGACTTGGGCTGGCTCGTGATCGAAAAACTCGAGGGAACACCCAAACGCGCCAACCCCTCCGAGCACGACATCCGCGGCCTGCTCTCCGCCGCCGCCGCCTTCTACCGCGCCGCCGCACAGGCCCGCGCCATCAACGACCACGAACCTCCCTCTCCCAAAGACTGGGAAACCCTGATCGCCAAAGGCCGCGAGATCATCCACCAGCACGGCATCGGCGAAGAGCAACGTTGGAATCAGGCTATCAAAGCCACCCAGCGAATGCTCCCCCGGCTCATCCAGCGCTGGCTCGCCCGTCCTATCAACACCTGGTGCCACGGCGATCTGCACTTCGGAAACGCCATGCGGCGCCCAAACGCGCCCAAAGACCTCCCCTGCGTCCTGATCGACCTCGCCCTGGTCCATCCGGGCCACTGGATTGAGGATGCCGTCTATTTGGAACGGCTCTACTGGGCCAAGCCGGAGCTCCTCTGCGGCATCAAACCCGTTTCCGAAGTCGCCCGCCTCAAACGCGAGCAGGGAACGCTTGGGCAGGAGGACTACGCCACGCTCGCCAACATCCGCCGCATCCTGATGGCTGCGAGCGTACCGGCGTTTCTGCTCCACGAAGGCCACCCGAAGTACGTCCACGCCGCGCTGGAGCATCTTGAGCGACTGCTCCCTCTGGTCGGCCGGTAGACAACGGCTTACTAGATACCTATCATCGTACGAACGCTTTATTGCCGTTTGCCGGGTATACTTCCCCGCTCAAGGACGATTCCCCACTCAGAAAGGCACTCCGCCATGGAAGCATTCGATCGCATCAAGCAGATTCTGGCCTCCGTCGAGGAGGATGTCGCCAAGGCCGTTGGCGGCAACAAGGCCGCTCAGACACGCGTGCGCAAGGCCATGCAGGACGTGAAGGACGCCGCTCAGGAAGTTCGCGTCGGCATGCTCGAAGCCCGCGATGAGCCCAAGAAGGATTAATCAGGAGTGCGGCAAGCCCGCGGGGGCCTTCCCCGTTCGCAGGCCAAGTTGCTCATGACTACCGCTTCGACGCATACCCCGGTGGCCGCAGCCACATCACCCGTCGCCTCACCATGGGCCAAAGGGTTGATTGTGGACATGGCCAACCTCGACCTGACGCAGCGGCTCATGAACCGAGTGCAGATGGAAAAGTGGCTGCCGCACCGCGGCAGCATGCTCCTGCTGGACGGGGTCATCTGGCACTCTCCGGACTATCGCCAAGGCGTGGCCGTCAAGCACGTCAGCGACAAGGAGTTCTGGGTGCCCGGCCACTTCCCCGGCCGCCCCATGCTCCCGGGCGTGCTGCAGGTCGAGACCGCCGCTCAGCTCGCGGTGATTCTGTACAACTCCCGTCTGGACGAGCCGCTCACGGCGGCGTTCACGCGGATCGAGAACTGCTCCTTCCGGAGCATGGTCGTTCCCGGCGATGATCTCTACCTGCTCTGCCAGGAGATCAAGTGGTCGCGGCGTGGCTTCACCGCCCACATCCAAGGCGTCGCCAACAAGAAGCTCTCCTTCGACGCGCAGATCCAGGGTCTGTCCGTCTAGCACGGGAGTCCGGTCCGTGCCGGCCGCGAGCGATGGCAGCCCCCCACCACCACTTCCCGTCGCACCACGCAGACCTCGCCGCCGCACCGATCACGCACGCCATGCCGGTCCCGATCGACGCCGCCGTCGAGCCGGACTATCTCTTGCTTCCCGACGCCCCCGCCGTCTGCATCATCGAGGCCCCCGGCGGCAGCACCCCGCAAACGCTCCTGCTCGCCACCACCGCCAGCGCGCGCGACCTTGCTCGCCGCCGACTTGCTCCGACGCCCGCCGAGCAGCGCACCAGCCGCGCCGATCTCCGCGCCATCTGTTCGGGCGGGTGCATTCACGCGATCCGCGTCGGCTCCTCGCTGGAGGCCGACGCCGTCTATCTCCAGCAGGCCCGCGAGCGGCTACCGCACCTGGCCAGGATCGTCGCCGAGCGCTGGCGTGCTTGGTTCGTTCATATTGATCCGGACGCCGAGTTTCCGCAGTGGACCAAAACCAATCTGATCGTCGGACTCGTCGGCAAACGATCCGCGAGCAAGGCCATCGGCCCCGACCGTCTTCCCCCCGGCGTCTTTCTCGGGCCGCTCCCGGATAAGGACGCCGCCGGGCGCCTCATCGAGGCGATGATCGACTGCTTCGATCTCTGCCGGTTCCACAACCTGCTGGTGCAAGCGCCGACGGCCTCGGCGTGCGCGTACAAGGAAATGGGCCGCTGTGCCGCGCCGTGCGACGGCACGGAGACAATGGACGACTACCGCTCACGAACGCGAAAGGCCGTCGAGTTCATGGGCCTTTCCCAGCTGGAGCCGACGATCACGACGGTCTTTCGCGAGTGCGCGACGCTGATGGAGGCGGGCGATGAACGCCGCGCCACGGAGCACGGCAAACTGGCGACGCGTCTCTCGACTCTGCGCAAGCCGGCCTTCGCGCACATCGCCTCGCTTGATGTTTGCGCTCGTCTGCTGCTGCTGCCCTCCGCGACGCCCAAGCGCGTGCGATTCGTGCTGGCTCATCGGGGGCGGCTCATCAGCATCGCCGATGTGGACCCGGCCGATGAAACCGCCGTTGCGACCGCTGCGGCCGCAGCCGATGCCACCCGCCTGTCCGCGCCGCCCCTTGCCGTTGATGCCGCCGCCATTGACACCCTCGCCATCACCACGCGCTGGCTCTTCATGCCCGAGAAGAGGCGTCGGGGCGAGATGTTCCGGCTCGACACATCGACCGCGCCCGGCGCAAGCCAGCACGCGATGCCGGACCCGAAAGCCCTGCTCCGCGCGGCGAACTCCGTTCTTCATCGCACCAAACCCGGTGAGCCGGCGGTGGATGCGCAGGAGATCGAAGGGGCATAGATCGTCAAAGACGCTCTACCAAGAACGAGAGCCCGGCAGCATTTGCTGCCGGGCTCTTCGCTTTGTCCGCATCAACCGTCCCGCGGTATGCCGCCGAGTGCAATCTCAGCAACCCGCGAACCATGCCGCGAGGAAGTCGAAGATGTCCTGAACGTCGATCACATGGTTGCCGTTGAAGTCGGCCGCGTTCTGATTGGCGAACCAGCCCGCCAGGAAATCGAAGATGTCCTGTACGTTGATCGAGCCATCGTGGTTGTAATCGGCCGCGCAGGTGACGGTCAACTGGCGACCAACCGAGGAGACCTGTGTGCCGCACGGATCAGTCACGAGGCAGCTGTAGAGTCCACCATCGGTGGGCCGAGAGTTCACGATCACCAGATTGAAGGTCGTCGCGCCGCTGATCGTCGATCCCGATCCGGTCGGACCGTTCACCACCGGCGAGCCGTTCCTCCGCCACTGGTACGTGAATGGCGGCGACCCCGTACCCGCCGCGGTCAGACTCACCGTCTGTCCGGCGTTTGCGTTCACAGCGCCGACTCCGCCGATCACACCCATCGTCTTGCAGCCCACGGTGAACTGCCGCATCATCTCATGATCCTCGTGATCAAGGATGTGGCAGTGGAAGGGGAACGTGCCGGGGTAATCCGTGAACCGGGCGATCACTCGCGTGATCATGTTGGGGCTGGCCTGGACAGTGTCCTTCCAGCCGCGCTCCCATGTGGGCGGGAGCGTCGGCGTGCCGTCTGGGATGATCTCGCCCCCCGGGCCGACCGTAAACGTGTCGCGATCGAGCACCTGAAACTCCACCAGGTGGATGTGCATGGGATGCGAGATGCCCGACTGGTTCACCCAGCGCCAGATTTCGGTGTCGCCGAGCTTTGGGAACTCAGTGATGTCGTCCCACATCAGTTGATTGATCAGCCACATGTCGTGGTTGCAGATCGTGTCCGTCACCTTGTTGAGCGTGAACGTGCGCGTGACGGTGGCCTCGGCCTCCTGCGTCCGCGGCACGCTCTTGAGCGTGGCGGGGAGCGGGTCGGTGTCGCCCGCCGTGGCTGTCACGCGGAACTGCATCACGTTCGCGATGTTCGGCCCGTCGCCGCCGGTCGGGTAGGGAACCAGCGCGACATTCTGCCATGTGAGGGTGTCACCCGTGTTGTATCCCGAGAAGTCGATGACCACCTCGGCTCGCTCCCCGGGCATGATCGTCACCGTACTGGGGCGGGCCACTCCGCCACCCAGAGACACCGGCGCGGCGAGCAAGCCCAGATCGCTGCCGATCTGCCACGCGGGAACGCTGAGCGCGACCCCGGAGGGCGGACCCTGCAATCGCAGCCCATAGGTGCGTGTGTTGGAACCGTTCACGATGCGGAAACGGTACTTGCCCTTCCGCACATCCAAATACGGCCAGACCTTCCCATTCACGCACGTGAAGTCGCCGAAGAAGTGGTCAACAAAGGAGTCGTTGTACTTGAGCTGACCCGCTGCGTTGAAGGAGCGGTCCTGAATGACGAGGGGAATCTCGTTGTGGCCTCGCGGCAGGTTCAGGGCGTCTTCGATCGAGTCGCGGATCAAGTAGAACCCCGCCAGACCCATGTAAACGTTCAACCGGGTCAGTCCAAGCGCGTGGTCGTGATACCAGAGAGTTGCCGCGTGCTGGTTGTTCGGGTAGTTGTAGAGAGTCGAAGACTGTCCGGGACGGAACGCCGTGTCCGGGTCTCCGTCCGAATCCGGACGCAGGTGGGCGCCGTGCAAGTGCGTGACAGTGACCGGGTTGCGGCCGGTGACATCCGGTCCGTGCAAACACTGATCAATCGGAAGCACGTGCGTGTTGCGCAGCGCGCTCGCAGGCCCGTTCACGCGGAGATCATTGATCCAAGTGGTCGTCACCGGCAGGCCCTGGCGGGCCTCGATGGTCGGACCCGGGTACATGTCGTTGTACCCCCAGACCGTGGTCATGGGCAACTGGCTGTGGAACTGGTGGCTGAACTGGCGAATGAACATGTCGTAGTGGGCCGCGCTACCCGCCGTGCCCGTCGTCGGCACCGCGACCGAGGGAATCGGAAGCGGGTCAACGAATGGTGTGAGCACCCAGTTGCACGCCGCGGCGGCGCAGGTGACGTTGTCCCCCTGATAGGCGGCGCCATTGCCGGAGAGGGCACACGAGAGTGCGTTCACGAAGGTGCAGGAGGCGTCGTTATGGCAGCACGCGCCGGAGAGCACCGGACACGGATTAGGAGAGCAATCCGTGTTGGCGCCCTGCCAGTAGCGATTCAGCCCATCACATGTTTCTTGGTCGGCGATCGAGCATCCGCCCAGCCCGGTGCAGCACGCCCCCTGCGGCTGGGGACACGGATTCGGCGCGCAGGTGGTGCCGTTGCCCTGATAGATATTTCCACCGAGAGTGCACGAAAGACTACTGTTGACGGTCGTGCAGTTGCCGGTGGTTGGGTTGCAGCAGGCCCCGCTTGTGACAGGGGGTGTGTACGTGATGACAAGTTTGGGGCGTTCCGAGACGGTGGCGTGCTGGCGCGAGGAGAACCGACGCGCGGTCTGGTCGGTGTTCTCATCGCCAATGAGAATCCACCCGAAGTTCGTGGCCGAGTTGGCGTACCAGCCCTGCACATCGGCGAGCACCTGAGCGCCCGTCCAGTTCCTGGCGCCGCTGGCCTCGGGCACGCTCGCGGAGGCGCTCACGGTGCCGGAGAATGTGCCCCCCGCATTGGTCCAGCTCGTGGTGTTGTACGTGCGTCGATTCCACGTCACATCGCCAGCCGCGGCCGCGATTCCGCTGCCGCCGTTGCTCGGAGGAACGCTCGATCCCTCGCTCCAAGTCTGAGTCAGTTTGTGGATCTCGATGGTCGTGGATGCGGTGTTGTTGCTCGCACCGGTGCTGCCGAACAGCGTGAGCGTCGCGGCCGTGATCGTCGATCCCGCGGGAATCGACGAAAGGTCGAACTGCACAAGAGCGCGCCGGACGGCACCGCCGGAGTTCGAGCCGCAGTGCATGTAGATGCCGGCGCCGTTGGCGTTGGAGGTGTTGTCCGCGTAGATGCTCGCGTCCTTGACAGCCGTGAGCGTCGCCGTCGCCCCAAGAACACTTCCGGTGGTCAATGCGGTCGCCAGCACCGCGCCAACCGCCGCCCACAGTCGCTTCGCATATGCCATCGCGTACCTCCTACAAGTCGCCGAATGAATACCACGCAGTCCGAACGTCATGCGTCGTCCGAGCTCGCCCAGTCTAACAAATCGCGAGGGAATTCCTCTGTCCAAGCGACAAACTTCCGCACGCGGTCACGCGCATCGCAAATCGGCCAGCGGGAGCCGGTCCGTCGCCAATGTCATTCCTTGCCCGGCGCGACCGGCTCGAGAAGCTCCGCGCTGATCAGGAGCGATTCGTCCGTTGCTCCGGAACCGAATCCCGGCATGCCCCCGGAATCCGCGTCCACCTTGAATTCCCCGGTGAGCGTGAGCGCCTGCCCTGAGAACAGGCGCGGCTCCAGATACTCATACCGAATCACCCATCGAAAGTCATGACGAGTCGCGCCAATAACACGCTCGCGACCGCTTCCCGCACCCCCGGCATCCACCATGTACGCCAGCCCGTGCGAACGCATGTACGGTGTGATCGCCAGCACCCGCGAACCCGTCGGGATCGCCAGATCAACCGCGGTTTGCATCTGTCCCGCTTCGGCGCCGGGACGAAGCTCACTCGCACGCCCCACCCCCGCCGTGACCGACCGCACGCTCCACTTCGGCTCCGCCCCCGCCGCACCCCCCGCTCCCCACTTCAGCCCGATCCGCATCGCGCTGATGACCTCCTTGCCCATCGGCTTGGCGTACAGGTCGACAAGGAAGATCGAGCCGGCCTTGATCCGCCGCGCCGTGCCCGATGGATAGCGAATCACGTTATCGCCCGGGCTGTACGTCCCCAGCAGTTCCAGCTTCGTCGGCATCTCCCCCGGCTGCGGCAGCGCATCACCCGGCGCGAGCAGCCACACCAGCGCATGATGCGCCGAGCCACTCTCCACCGGTCGCAACTCGACCGCTGAAAGCCACTTGTCCTCCGTGCCCGGAAACCCGACCATCACACGAGCATGCTGCATCCCGCCCTTGGCCGGCAGCCGAAGCCCTGACGATGTGATCAACAGGTCCGGCTCCCCGATCGTCCACGTCCGCGAGAGCGGCGGAAGCACCGGACTCGTCGCCTCGCTCCCGCGCGGCCGATCCGTCCGAAGCCACGCCAGCAGCGCATCCCGATCCTCCTTTGAGAGCGAGCGATCCTGCACCCACGGGCTCGGCTCATCCGCCGCATGCATCGCGCCATGCCAAGGGGGCATCAGGCCATCGCCCACCACCGCCTCGATCATCTTCGCGCGCCCGTTCACACTCTCGTACGTGTCCAGCGCGAACGGCGCGGCCCCGCCCGGGCGATGGCATGCCACACAGTTCTCCGACATGATCCACGCGACCCGATTTGTGTACGTCGCCGGACCCTTCGGCTGCGCCGCGATCCCCTCGCCCGCGCTCACAAGGCACCCCGGCGACCACACCGCCCGCACGCGAGGCCGCGCCCCCAGCAGCACCTGCTCGATCGCATCCGCGAGATAGTTGTTCTTCGGAGCCGGCAGCGACTTGCCGATCCCGTGCTGATCATCCACCGCGCCGCGATACTGCAGCGTGCGGGACGCATCGATGAGGAACGCCTCCGTGGTGGTCCGAACGCCGAGTGCCTTGCAGATCGTGCGATCGCGATCCGGGATGTACGGCCCTTCCAGCCGTCCGCGCTTCACCTGCTCCTGCATCTCGACGATGGTCTCGGCCTCGATGGTGTTCACGTACACAAACGCCACGCCGCGCTTGCCCAGTTCCCGCTCCATCTCCGCCAGCCGCGGCGTGTACTCCTTGCTCATCGGGCAGGTCGCGCCGGTCATGGCGACCACAACCGCCTTGCGATCCTTGAGCAGATCCGAAAGCGTGCGTTTCTCGCCGCGCAGCGCGACAAACTCAAGATCCGGAATCACGCGTCCCACGCCGACAGTAGCCGGATCCTCGACGCGCGCCATGCGCACCAGCCCCTCGTCGCCCTCTTGGGCTTGGGCCAGCGGCGCGCTCAGGATCATCGCCGCGGCCAATGCCGCCAGCATCTTCCATCGCGATCGATTCCCATGCGGCATCGCGTTGCTCCAAACCCATCGCCCCGCCCAGAAGGGCAATGCGCCGATGGCGTCAACAAACGCTAGGCCGGGAATGGAGTTTTACAGAACCCGCCGGCGCCGACGGCAAGCGACCAAGCCGCCGAGCCCGATCACCGCCGCGCCCGCGGGAGCGGGAACGTTGTGAACGGTCACCCGAAAGTTGTCATACAGCACCACGTTCGTGTACGACTCGTTCACAGCACCGTTGGAAACCACAAATCCGAAGCGGATCGGCGCCCCGGTGGCCGAAAAATCGATCGCGCCGCCGCCGCCACTCAGATCGACGAAGCTCGCCGCGGTGAAGCCGCTCGCGGCGTGCGTCTCCCAGAGGCCTGTGCTGCCGGTGATGTCGAACCCGGCGCGATACACGACCGTGCCCTGCTTGGCCCCGATGGTGATCCCGTGCCCGAGCCCGCCGATGCCGGAGAGCCACTTGGAATCGATCGAAAAATCCACGGACGTGATCGCCCCGCTCACGAGCGGCTCATAACGCGTGGCCATCGATGTGCCGTAGCGGTGCATCGCGTACACCTCGCCGCCGATGATCAGGTTGTTGGTGACCTGCCGGCCGAAACCGGGATTGCCCCCGGTGGTCTGGGTTCCGGTGGAAGTCCCGCCCGCTCCGACCGTGATCGTGTCCAAACCCCAGTTGGAGTTCACAAACTCCGTGTCCGAGAACGTGACATCGGCCCGGGCGCCCGCGCACAACACCATCGCCGCGGCGACACCGAAAACAGACCGCACATGATTGTTCATCATCTCTCTCTCGCTCTCGTTTGAGTTCTTCCGATTTGGCCGAGTCGCTTACACCCTACCACAAGCCCCCCAAAAGGCAACGAGGATCGGCCCTGGAAACTGCCAAACCACGAATCCAATCCCAAATTGGCCCCCGTTGCCCCCAAGTTCTCAGAACTCAGCCGTTCAACACCCGGCAAACCACGCCGCCAAGAACGCGAAGATGTCCTGCACATCGATCCCGCCAATCCCGTTGAAGTTCGCGTTCGGATTGCCCGCGAACCACCCCGCGAGGAAGTCGAAGATGTCGCTCACGGTCGTAAGCCCGTCGCAGTTGTAGTCCGGCGGGCAGTGGGTGAGGTTCACAACGGAGGAGAACGTGAATCCACAGTCACCAGTCACCTTGCAGTAATACTGGCCCGTATCGCCGGGCTTGAAGTTGGAGATGGTCAAAGCGGGCGTCGTCGCGCCGCTGGCGATCGAACCGGTGACGTACGTCCCATTCCCCACCGGCGCGAAGATCGGTCCCGCGACGGTGTATCGCCACCACTGGTAGCTCAGCGTGCCGTAGTTGCCCGGCACGAGCGCGACCGAGAGGGTCCTCGATCCGTTCGGACAGATATTCCCGCCCACCGGCTGCGTCTGGATCAGCGGCGGATCCTGAACCGCAAAGTACGCGTCCGTGCTCGCCCCCGTCGCGTTGCCGCACGAGTTGGTCACCAGACACCGAAACGTCGTCACCGTATCAACAAAGTTGAGCCCGTTGATCGTCAGCGTCGGCGACTGCGCACCCGAATACGTCCCGCCGTTCCCCGTCGGCCCGTTGAACACATTCTGATAGCACAGGAAGCACGGCCCCACATACTTCTGCCACTGATACGTCCCGCCCGGCGGCGTCGCCGTCACAGTCAGTGCGGCCGCGCCGCCAGAACATCCCGCCCCGCCCGTCGGAATATTCACCGACGGTGTCGGCTCCGGCGAAATCGTCGCCTCATTCGAGAACACCGTGCCCGCACACGGCATCGTGATGCGGCAGCGATACTGCGTGAAATCACCCGGATACAACCCCGCCACCGTCAGATTCGGCGTGCCCGTGCCGCCATAGCTCCCGCCGTTCCCGGTCGGCCCGTCAAAGATCGGATTGAAGCAGTTCACAAACGGGCACGGGTCGTATCGCTGCCACTGATACGTACACCCCACGCACGGATTCACCGACACGCTCAGAAACGCGTCGTTGTCGCCCGGGCACCCGGTCGTGTCAAACGGCCCGATGATCGCCGGCAGTGAATCAATCACCGTCAGCAGCGCGCTGCTCGAATACACCGTCTGGCTCGGCGGGCAGAATCCAAACGACCATTCGCACCGATACCGCCCCGAGTCCGCCGCCTGCGCGTTGAACACCGCAAACGTCGATGTGTTCGTGTTCACGTACGTGCTGCCGTTTCCCGTCGGTCCGTCGTTGATGTTCGCCCACGTGCTCGGCGGCGCAACCAGCTTCTGCCACTTGTGCACGACCCCCCACGTGGATGTCGCCGTCGCGAACAACGACGGATTCTGTCCAAGGCACGCGCTCGTATCCGACGGCTGCGCGGAGGGTGTGATGGTTCCCGGGCCCTCGAAGTACAAGGCCGCGGAAATCGTCTCGCACGCCCCCTCGGCGCTGATGCCGACCTGATAGTTTCCGGCATCGCCGTACTGCTGATTCGTGATCGTCAGATTCGGCGTGTTGGTCACCGTGATCGTCGATCCCGATGGCTGCACGCCCGGGATCAGCTCGACTCCGTTGCGAAACCAACGGAAGTATGGATTCGTGAATATCTGAAAACTAAATCCAAACCCGCCCATCACCCCGTTCTGTCCGATGCACGGCCCGGCACCCGTGAGCACCGGCCCGCCGTTGAGCCCCGGACATGTCAGCCCACGCACCACCCATCCCCGCGCCTGTCCGTTGAAGATCCCGTTCCCGCACATCGCCGAACCATCGCTCGAAATCCCCGTCGCGTCCGTGAGCGTCCAACCTGTCAGGTTGGCCGCTCGCAGTTGCAGGTGCTCGCTGAGCAGCCGCGTGCCCTTGGCGGGTGTCCACACGAACGCCGTCAGACCCGCAACGTTGTCCGCCACCTGCCCGATGATGAGCGTGCCATCCCCATTCACCGCACGCGGCCGCAACGCCGTGCAGCCGTTCGGCGTCAGCGGCAGCGCCTGCGTAAACCCCGGCACCGTCAGCCCATGTCGATATCCAAACTCCCCGCCCGTGTTCGGGCTATATCGCCCGGTGATGATCGCCCCATTCGCGCTCACCGCCTCGGCCATCGCCCACTGCTGCCCGGGAATCGCCGTGAGGCCCCCGAGTCCCGAGGTCGGAAAATACGTCCGGCGAATGGCGCCCGTGCCACAGGTGCCCACGATCGTCGAGCCGTCATTGCTCACCGCCAGCCCCGCGTTCCCCGCGCCCAGTCCAGCGCACACATTGAACACGCCGGACGGCGTGTTCACCAAGTCCCACGTGAACCCGTTCGCCGCCGCCCCAAGCCCACTCACACCCGTCACTACATTACCGTTCCCGCTGATCCCATTCGCGCGATTGAACCCGCTCGTCCCCGCCGCATACGGCAGAATCTGATACCCGCCCCCCGTCGTCCAGCGAAACGCCCGCGTCACGCCGCCCGAATCACCATACCCCGCGATGATCGTCCCCGAGTTGTCGATCCCCTGCGCGTACGAGTTGATCGACCCGAACGGCAGAAACCCCATGCTCGCCGTGCCCCCGGTGTTCGTCCACCGGATCGCCACATCCTGCCCGCCCGCATTGTCCGAATACCCGCACGCCGCCGTGCCATTCGAGTTCACCGCGTACACACGGGTGATGCTCCCCCCGGCGATCGGCGCCACCGCCGTGATCGTCGTCTGCCCCACCGCAGGCCGGGAAGCGCCCGGCCCGAGCAGCCCCCCCAACACAGCGATCCCGGCCACGTATCCGCGAGTCGTCGTATTCATGGAAAGAACATACCACGAACCAGCCCCGTTGCCAACGCCCGCAACACCTACATTTCCGCCGCCAATCCGCCCATCCTGACATCCCCCACGCACCCCCCGGCCCGAAGTTTCAACACCCCGCAAACCACGCCCCCAGAAAATCAAATATGTCCTGCACCCCGATCCCGTTCACCCCGTTGAAATCCGCCGCGCTGTTCCCCGCGAACCACCCCGCCAGAAAATCAAAGATGTCCTGAACATTCAGCACGCCCGACCGATTGAAGTCCGCCGGGCAGCACAGGTTCGGCACGCACGTCGTCCCCGCGCCGCGAAACGTGTTGCTGCATTCCACACGCGGCACGACCACACACTGCCCCGCGCGGCAACACGCCCCCGCGCACGTCGCCGTCGCGCACGTCGTCCCCACCCCCGAGAAGAATCCGTTCGTACACAACGTCACCGCACCGAAAATGCACCCCGTCGCCGTGCAACACGCTCCGCCGCACGGGTTGGGCGAACACGCCGCGCCGATGCCCATGAACGTTCCGTTGCATGTGCTCGAGGTCGCGATCACGCACGGAATCACCTGACTCGTGCAACACGCTCCCTCGGTCGGGCAGACACTCTGCGTACACGCCGCGCCCGATGTGAACACGGCATCCGCCGCCGTACACACGCTCGCAAACCACACCACGCACGAACCGATCGAGGTGCGGCAGCACGCCCCGGATACCGGGCACGAAACCGCCGCGCACGTCTGCCCCGGCGTGAACACCACCGTGTTCGAGAAAAACCCGTTTGAACAATCCGTTCTGGAAGTGACCAAACACACCGTCGGATTCCCCGGCCGGCAACAGGCCCCCGCGCAGAAGCCCGCGGTGCAGGTCGTGCCGTTTCCCTGGAATGATCCACTCACGGATGTGCAACCAAAGCTTGTGCTGCTCAAGGAGCACCCGCTGCCGGTGCAGCACGCCCCAGCGCACGAGAATGTGGCACACGTCACACCCGGATTGAACGTGCCCGAGCACGAGGATGACGAGCTCACCGTGCTGCAACCGCCGAGCAACAAGCAGCACGCCCCGCTCTGCCCCATCGCCGTGGCCGGAGCCATTACCACCATCACTAGCGCTATCACCCACGCCAGAACCCACCCCATCCCCACCACCCCACGCCCACCAACCAACAAGTTCGCCAATGCCATAACCACGCCTCCGGCGCAGAAGTTTCAGGGTTCGTCCACACCCAGAGCGACATTGCCGAGCCCGGGTCACGCGCGTCGGCACATTTCTTGATTCCAGTCACACAAGCCGGGTGCCGTTCTTTAGCATCCCGCAAACCACGCGTTCAGAAAATCAAAGATGCCCTGCACGCTCAGGCCCTGGCATTGCCGCCTCGGCACGACCGGTCCGCTGCAACCCCACTCCGACACCCTCCATTTCGTCACCCGTTTCCAGGGACTTTTCGCGGGTTTGCGCGCCCAAACGAGCGCAACTTTCAGGCCGCTTCGCGGAATTCTCAGATTTTTTCAAACCAGTCCCCACAAGCACTTGCGCGCGTTTTCCACAAAATCCTGCGCGGGTTTGGGCGCACAAACGCGCACTTCGACCCCTTCATGGAGGACCGCTTTTTCCGCGGCCCCCATCCACGCCTTCCCCAGGGGGTCCCCATGTCGCCATACGCCGAAGAACTCGCCACCGCCCGCCTCGATGCCCTCCGCACCCTCATCGACGCGCTGAACGAAGCCGACTCTC
>JBGANP010000127.1:0-9373 GCA_044222255.1 Phycisphaerales bacterium | reverse complement strand
GTACTACATCGAATACGGCATCGCGCAGCTCGGCGCGCTCGGCCTCTGGCTCAAGAGCCGGCGCGAAGGGCAGAAGGTGGCGGTCGATGCGTACGTGAAGGCCCTCACCCTCGGCGGCAGCCAACCCCTCCCGCAGCTCTTCGAGGCCGCGGGGCTCGCGTTTGAGTTTGGCGAAAAGCCGGTGGCGGCGGTGGTGGAAGCGGTCGAGGCGGAGTTGGCGACGTTGCACTCGTGAATGGGTGGCCAGTGCCACCCCTAAGAACGCCCCGCCTCGCATCGACCGAATCCCCATCTTGCCTACCATGTAGCCCCGTTTTCCAGCCATTTCGCGAGGGAAACGTGTGGCTCAGGAGTTGTGCGCATGACGACCGCCGCCGCGTCCGCTGTCCGCCCTTCCACGCTTCCCAACAAGCCCGAACTCGCGATCAACGGCGGCACGCCGGTGAGCAAGACGGCCGTCCCCTTCATGCAAACCGCGCTCGCCGAGCAGGACATCAACATGGCCATCGGCGTGCTCAAGAGCGGCATGCTCCGGGCCGCCACCAAGTGCGACGAGTTCGAGAAGCGTTTCGGCGCGATGACGGGCGCGAAGCACATGATGACCTGTGCCAACGGTACCTGCGCCCTGCAGCTCGCGTACGAGCCGCTCTTTGAGCGCGGCGATGATGTCCTTGTTCCCGCGTGGAGCTACATCGCCACCGTCAGCATGGTCGTCGCCCGCGGCGCGAACCCGATCTTCGTGGATGCCCTCCCCGACACGATGCAGATCGACGTCGCCGACGCGGCCCGCAAGATCACGCCCAAGACCACCGCCATCGCCGCGACGCACCTCTACGGCTGTCCGGTGGATATCGATGCTGTGCAGAAGCTCGCCGCGGCCAAGAACCTCAAGGTGATCTACGACGCCGCGCAGGCCCACCTGAGCACGTACCACAACAAGCCCATTGGCGGCTTCGGTGATGCCGTGACGTACTCCTTCTACGCGACCAAGAACCTCGGCACTGGCGAGGGCGGCGCGATCTCCTGCAACGACGATGCCCTCGCGAAGCAGATCAAGCTCCTCCGTTCCCACGGTGAGACAGACAAGTACTTGCACGGCCAGGTCGGGTACAACTACCGCATGAACGACATCACCGGCGCGATCGGCCTCTCCAAGCTCGATCGTCTGGAGGCCGAAACCAACAACCGCCGCGCCGCCGCGAAGAAGTACGACGCCATCATCGCCAAGATCCCCGGCCTGATCGCCCCGAAGTCCACCGCCGGCGCGGAGAGCGCGTACCACCTCTACGTCGCCCGCATCGACACCACCAAGTTCCTCTGCACCCGCGACCAGTTCTGCGATGCCCTGAAGGCCGAGGGCGTTCCCACCGCCGTCCACTACCCGCGCTCCCTCACCCGCCAGCCCGCCTTCGACGCGTACAGCAGCAAGCAGGGCCACCCGCCCGTCGCCGACGGTCTCAGCAAGCAGGTCTTCGCGCTGCCGATGCACCACGCACTGAGCGATGAGCACTTCAAGGTGCTGAGCGATGCGCTGAACAAGGTGGCGAACGCGTATCGGGCCTGATGTTCAAACGGGTCTTCGCACCCGATACATGTAATCCAATTCCGGCCACGCCGCCCCCAGCCGCTTGAGCGCGTTCACTGCCTGCGCCTGATGGTGCTTGGTGTGCATCACGCCCTGCACCAGCATGTCCCCGAGCGTCGCCTCGAACAGGTTTCCCTTTGAGTCCCGATACTTCTGCACCCGCGCCGAATCGCCGGGCGCCAGCGTCCCCATCCATTCCTCCCGCGCCCGCGCGTTCGCTTCAAAGCGGCCGCGCAGGTCCGCGATTGCCACGCGTTCCCCCTCGCCCGGCCACGGATTCTCAACGATCCCGCGCCACCGCTTGAGCCAGATCATCTCGCCGTTGTACGTGTGCAGCAGAATCCGCCGCAGCGTCCCCGGCCCGATCTGCAAATCGCGATCGAGTTGCTCGTCGGTGCAGCCCGCCGCGTCGTCGAGCAGCTTGCCGTTGGACCAATCCGTGTACTCCAGCATCACGCGAATCGTGGCGATGTCGATCATGGCCGATTCTAAGTGGCATGGGCCTTCCGGCCCATGTCTCGGGCGCTTCGCCCGAGCTTCGCGTCCGTCGTACCAGACTATCCGAACAGCGCCGCGACTCATGAGCCCATGCCACGCGCCAATGCTACAACTCCCCATGCCCGGAGTCATCCGAACGTACTTCCTCCCGCAACTTGTCGATCCCGCCGCGCTCGCGGGTGGCGTGGCCGTCATCATCGACCAGTTGCGTGCTTCCACCACCATCTGCGCCGCCCTCGCCTCCGGCGCGGCCGGAGTCGCCCCCTGCCTCACGCCCGCCGACGCCACGAACATGCAGGCCAACGCCCTCCCCGGCACCTGCCTCACCGGGGGCGAGCGCGAGGGTGTGCTCATCGCGGGCTTTGATCTGGACAACTCCCCTGCGAGCTACACGCCGCAGCGCGTCAAGGGCAAGACCATCGCGTTCACCACGACCAACGGCACCAAAGCCGCCGTCCTCGCACGCCACGGCGAGGCGATGGTGGTGGGGTGCCTCGGCAATCTCGGCGCGCTCGTCGCCCATCTCGGCACCGATGACCGCACCATCCACCTCATCTGCGCCGGAACGCGCGATCGTGTCTCCAAAGAGGACATCGGCGCGGCCGGCGCAATCGCGGAATGGCTCGCCGCGCTCGGCCGACCCATCCATCTCGATGATGCCCGCCCCGATGATGATTCCACCGAGCTCGCCATCAACCTTTGGCGAGCCGCCCGCGATGGCCCCGGCGGCCCGTTCGAACTCATGCGCACTTCGCGCGGCGGGCGCAACCTCACACGTGAGAACCTGACACGCGATATCGAGCTCTGCGCTCAGGTTGACGCGTACCCCGTCGTGCCGATCTTCAATAGCGTCTCGGGCACATTCACTCTTGGATAAGCGCCCAGTTCCGCTCACTGTCACCAAGCATCAGACAACGCTCGCCGTCAGCACGCGCAACTTGTCTCCCGCCGCCAGCAGCGTGGCCGCCGCGAGCCCCGCCGGAACCAGCGCCGTGTCGCCGCGCTTGAGCGCGACCGGCTGGAACGCTTTCCCATCCACCAGTTCGCACTCGCCATCGAGCACAACGATCGCCACGCACGTCTGACGGCCGCCAAGCGATGCCGCGATCGAGACGACATCCCCCAAGCGCGGCCGCAGCTCGTCCACGGTGAAGAACTCGGTGGTCACCAGTCGCGCCGAGGTCCGTTCCTCCTCGCACCGCGCGACGGTCATCCCGCAGCAACGCCGCGCAGCTGCCTCGCCGGGAAACTCGCGCACGCGAGCGAGGGCTCCACATGCAGCTCGTGCCCTGTGCGGCCCCAGTCGTACAGCCCGATACGTCGTGTCGCTGGGCGTCTGTACCTCCGCCACCATCACGCCCGCACCCAGAGCATGCACCGTTCCGCTGGGCAGGTGTGACACTCGCCGGGAATCGCCGGCAGCGCGATCATCGCGTCCACCAGCTTGGGATCGCCTGCGCGGCGAGCGCGCGAACCTTCGGCGACACCTCCGGACGGATCCCTTTGTAGATCACCGCGCCCGGCTCGGCATCGATGATGTACCAGCACTCGGTCTTCAGAAACGCTCCCGCGTGTCCTGCGGCATACGCCGGCGAGGGATGCACCTGCACGCTCAGGTTCTCGCCGTGCATCAAGAAACTTGATGAGCAGCGGGAAGTCCTTGGGTACCTGGCTCTCCGAGCCGGGTTCCTTCCCAAGCAGTTCGTGGCCCCAGCTGCCCGCCGCATCGTGCAAGGTCTGTCCTCGCAGTTCGCCGTTGGCGATTACCGATCGCACCGCGCCCGCCGCGCGCGCCCGATGCGCTCGTTGCGGCCATGTCCGCGAGTTCCCAGCTCTCGCCATACTTCGCACCGGCTTCGGAAGATCCTGCCCAGTGACTTCCAGCCGACGACCGCCCCAGACTTTCTCGAGGATGATGGGGCCGCAGGAGCAGCGGATAGAGCCGCGGGCATGGTCCAAGAGTATCGGCGGGCCCCGCCGCGTCGCAACCCGGCCAGGCCCGCCCGGCGCTACTCCCGTTCCGATAACCCGGCGAGCGGCATCTCCATCCGGATTCGCCCGGTGCGGCCGTCATGCCGACCCGCAAAACGTCCGAATTGTCAGGAACTCGCCATGAAAAAGAACTTCACATGCCCTTCTCGAGCTAGGCCCCGCAGCGGTATCTCGCGCGCCTTCACGCTCGTCGAGCTGATCGTCGTCATCGTGCTCCTGGCCATCCTGTCCGGCGTCGCGATGGGTAAGTACATCGACTACACCGCAAACGCCAAGCAGGCCGCCGATCAGGGCTGCATCGGAGCCATCCGAAGCTCGCTCACGTATGCGTTTGTCCAGCACCGCGTGAACAACGATGCCGCGCCGGCCTGGGTCGCGAGCGTCTCGGATATCGCATCCACGCTTCAGCCCGCGACGCTTCCCGACGGCATCACCATCGTCGGTAGCCAGTTGAAGGACCGCCGCGGCAACTTCTACGACTTCATCCCCGAGTCCGCGAGTCTCCCGGCCCGAGTCGTGCTGGCATCGGGCAGCCCGGGACCCTGAGCGACGAATCGCCCTCATGTGTCTGCACGCCCGAGCGGCCCGCACGCAGCGTTACTGCGGCCCTTGCATCGGTCGCTCCTCGTACGGCTGTACGACGACAAACCCATCGCCGCGGAACGCCATCTGAAAGCTCTCGCCGCTGCCGCGCCCCAGCAGCGTTTTGAGCTGAATGTCCGTCTTGAACTCCGGCGTGAGCGAGGCCGACCACGCCACGGTCGCCTGCGGATCCGTGAAGACCGGGCTCTGCGGCGTTACGCGTAGCGCCATCGGCTTGCCATGCGTCCCCAGCGCAAGCATCCCGGTTCCCGCGACCTTTACATTGAACAACCCGCCGCTAGCGATCGCCGAGAGCTTCCGCATCATCGTGATGTCGTGCTTCAACGTCGGCGTGAACGCGACCAGATCGCTCCCGTTCACGATGAGCGCCTCGTTGTTCAGTTCGAGCACCGTGATGAGCTTGCCGCCGTCGGCGACGTACAGCGCGCCGTTCCCCCGTGCGCGGCTGAGAATCGCCCCCTCCCCCGACACCGCCTTCTTCAGCAAGTTCCCCAGCCCCTGCTCCAGCATCCCCTCGCGCTCGAACTTGATGTCCCCCCGATACGCGATCATCGCACCCAGCTTCATCCACACCATGTCCGTCGCGCCGGCCCCACCGGCCGCGCCAAGATTGATCTCCAGCACCCGCTCGGATTCGAGTTCAAAGACTCCCTCGCCGCGGGATTGTTCGGCGTGCTGGCTGACGAAGCTGGACAGAGTCATACGCGGCATGGAAACCTCCGTGCAGGTATTCGGAATAGTGGGAGACCGATTGCGCACGCACAACATACCCGAAATCGGATTGTTGTGGCATCGCAGAGACAGCGAAATCATCTGAGCAGAACAGGAGTACGCGGGCCCAATCAATCGCGGCGATCACACATTGAAAAGGAAGTGGCACACATCCGCATCCTTCATCACGTATTCCTTGCCCTCGATGCGCATCTTCCCCGCATCCTTGATCGCCTTCTCGTTTCCGTACTTCTCCAGGTCCGCCACGGTGTAGATTTCCGCGCGGATGAAGCCCTTCTCAAAGTCCGTGTGGATCACGCCCGCCGCCTGCGGGGCCGTCGCGCCCTGCGGAATCGTCCACGCCCGGATCTCCTTCGGCCCCGCTGTGTAGTAGCTCTGCAGGCCGAGCAGGTGATACGCCGCGCGGGCGAGTGCGTTCAGCGCGGGCTCATCCATCCCGTAGCTCTTGAGCATCTCCAGCCGGTCCGCATCGCCGAGTTCCGAGAGCTCGCTCTCGATGCGGGCGCACACCGGCACAACATCCTGCTCCGGATCGCCGCCGAGAGACTGCACGTGTGCCCGGCACTTCATCGCCAGCGGCCCGCGCCCGTGCGGATCCTCATCCGAAACGTTCGCCACGTACAGCACCTTCTTCGCCGTGATCAGCCCCATCCCCTTGAGGATCTTCTTCTGCTCGGGATCGTCCACCCGCACCGTGATCGCCGGCTTCCCGCTATCCAGCACCGGGCGCATCTTCTTGAGCACCTCGAAGCGAGCGATCGCCTCGCGTTCCCCGCTCTTGGCCGCCCGCTCCGCACGGCTCAAGGACGAATCCACCGTCTGCAGGTCCGCGAGAATCAGCTCCGTGTTGATCGTGTCGATGTCGCGCGCGGGATCGACGGTTCCCTCAACGTGCGTGATGTCCTCGCCGCCCGGTGCGGATTCAAAGCATCGCACCACCTGCACGATCGCGTCCACCTCGCGAATGTGGCTCAGGAACGCGTTGCCCTTGCCCTCGCCCTTGCTCGCGCCGCGCACCAGCCCCGCGATGTCCACCAGCCGCAGCGCGGCCGGAATAATCTTCTGGCTCTCGATGTGCTTCCGGATGATCTCCAGCCGCGTATCCGGAATCGGCACCACGCCCACGTTCGGCTCGATCGTCGCGAACGGATAGTTCGCCGCCAGCGCGCCCGCCTTCGTCAGCGCGTTGAACAGCGTGCTCTTGCCCACATTCGGCATTCCGACAATCCCAGCTTCCATGGCAACCTCTTTCAGAGCCCAGCGGCGCAAGCCGCGGGAGACACCATTCAATACCGAGCGGCGTAAGCCGCCGGCTTCGACTCGCTTCTTCCCGCACTCTGGGGCAACCAAGCCCCCAAAGTGGGGGCGATGTTAGGCATTCCACGTCCGATTTTCTCCGTTTTCGGTTGACAACTCACCAGATAATCGTACTCTGTTTGGTGTACGGCGGGCAAAGTGCCCGCTGGGGGGTTCGCAAATCAGATTGGGGGGTGCCATGAACAAGTCATGCAAGCGGTCCTGTGCTCGGTCCTGCACACGAGATCTCGTCGCCGTCGTCTGCCTGCTCGGGCTCGCGGCGATCGCGGGTGTCTCCGCCCTCCTTACCGCCGGATGTTCCGCATCCGCGGCGTTCCCGGAAGTCGCCCAGCAGAACGCCGCCAACACCCAGGTCTACGCGGCCAACGTCTCAACGCTCAGCGCCGCCGCAACCGCGCTCGCCCGCGCCGAATCCGAAGCGATGCTCCGCCGCGCCCGCGAGCGCGTCAGCCAGGACCTCACACGCCTCCGCGCCACCATCACGCCCGGCGACCCGACCGACGCCGAACTCTCTGATCCCGGCGCAGGTTGGACGCGATCGTTGATTGCTGAAGCCGCCGCGCTCACCACCCGCATCAACTCCGCCCCACCCGCCGACCGCGCGGCCATCGCAACCTCACTCGCCACCGACCACCCCGCCACCATCGACCTCGCCATCGGCACCCCCGGCTTCACACCATCTCGCATCCTGCGCGAAGCGAATGACCTCGATCGCATCAACGCCACCATCGAGCGCGAAACCAACGCGGCCATCCGCGCCGGCCTGCTCGTCCAGCGATACTCCATCCTCAACAACTATCTTCCCGTGCGCAACGCCGCCGAGTCCGCCGCCAGATTCAACACCGCGATCGCTTCGCTCATCACCACCATCGACGAACAAGGCCGCATCCTCGGTCTGCACGCGCGCGCGATGAAGTCATACGCCACCGGCAACGCCGCGACATCCAGCGCGATTGGCACTTTCCGCGATCCAGAACTTCGCACCGCAATCCTTCAACTCATCACCGACACCTCCGGCGATCGCGCAGCGGATCAGGTGCGGGAACGCCTCCGTCGCATCGATGATGCGACGAGTGCTTTCGAAACCGCCCGGCGATAACCAACCGCCCGCCACAGAGACGCCGAGGATGAGGCCCTGCGAATCCTCGGGTTCCGCATTCACATCTGATTTCAACACGCATCCATCACACCAACACAAGGGGGATTCACATGCTCACCGAACAATCACTCCTCGACCTGCGCACGCTCATCATCACGCACGCGCCCGCCGATCAACGCGATTCACTCACCCAGGCGTTCGACGACTTGCAACGCACCATCGCCGCGCAGTCGCTGGCGATCCGCAATCTCACCGCCGACCTCCGCAACCGCCGCATCGGAGATGAAGCAATGAACGCCATCGTCCCCGCCAGCGCGATCGACGATCTCACATCACGCCTCGGCGAGCCAAGGCACTCACCGTTCTCCTTCGCCCAGGCCCGCGCCGCCTGCGATGAACTCGCCACCCAGGCCGCCCGCACCACCGATCTCGCCACGATCGCCACCGCCATCATCAAAGTCGTCCGCGTCTTCGTGTAGCTACAGGTCTCTCTGCATCTCGCTGGCCGCCACACGAAACCCATGCCGCGCGAACATCGCCCGTGCCACATCATTCCCCGCCGCCGTCTCCAGCCGAATCTGCATCACACCCATCGCCGCAAACTTCGCCACCGCCGCATCCACCAGTTTCCCGCCAAGCCCCGACCCCCGCGCCCACGGCTCGACCCACACATCGTGAATAAACCCGAACTCCTCCGTGCGATAGATCGGAACATTCCCCTCCACCGTGCCCACCAGAAACCCCGCGAGTTTCATAGGAGCGCCCACATGTTCAGCACCCTCACCCACCACCAGCACGCTCCGCGCATCCGTCGCCCGTTCCGGCAACCACCTTCGATATCGCTCCACCACATCCGGCAGATAGTCGTACCGCTTTCCATCCATCTCCTCGTGCATCGCACAGATCGCGCGGACCATCGGCAGGATTCCGGGCACATCAGACGCACTCGCGGCACGTACGTTCATCCCCGATTGTTCACCCCTACACTTGCCCACGCTGCGGGCGTAGCTCAGCTGGATAGAGCGGCGGTTTCCTAAACCGCAGGTCATTGGTTCGAATCCAATCGCTCGCGTTCCCCTTTTTCTCCATATCCCATTCCGTGGCACGGGCGTCCCGCCCGTGTCCGGTGGTGGTGCATGTCCGCATGTGCTGGACTGCAAGCGGAGGGCCACATCATGCTGGTGCAAACAAAAAGAAAAGCCCCCGCCGGGTGGCGGGGGCTTGGGAAGAAACGTGTTGTAGATCAACTGAAGGGATCAACGGTCGGCTTAGCAGCCGCCGGCGAACCAGTCGGCGAGGAAGTCGAAGATGTTGGTGACCGTCAGCGGGCCAGCGGTGCCGTCGCCGCCAACGTTGGCGTAGGGGCTGCCGGCGAACCAGTCAGCGAGGAAGTCGAAGATGTCGTTGACGGTGAGGCCGCCAACCTTGTTGTAGTCGGCATAGCAGCACGGAGCGTTGGTGAGGGGACCAGAGTTGCAGACGGTGCCGGTCGGGAAGTTGGCGCCGGCGGTCTGCATGGGGATGAGCGTCGCGGAGCAGGCCGCGGC
>JBGANP010000126.1:0-8620 GCA_044222255.1 Phycisphaerales bacterium | reverse complement strand
GAGGGTGGTTGCGCACCTTTCGCCAAGTGACGTGTGGGGAGGCTGCTTGTGGTACGACCCTTGCCGCACACCACGGGCACTAAAATCCCCGTGACACCCAGTGCGGTGAGCTGCCCGTGCCACTCTTTGCGATGAACAACGCGAGCTGCTAGGCGTGCAACTTGGCGACGGTGTGGGCGAGTTTGGCGCCGAGTTTGTGGACTTGCTCGGTTTTTTTGGCGTCTTTGAGGGAGCCGTCGGGGTTGAAGGCTTCGTGGGCGGTGTTGATCGCGGCTTGGTCGGGGAGGACGAGGACCTGGATGTTGCCCAGGATGGATCGGAGGTGGACGAGGCCGCGGAGGCCGCCGAGGGCGCCGGGGGAGGCGGACATGATGGCGGCGGTTTTGTTGGCGAAGGCGACGAGGCCGGGCTCGCCGGGGATTTTGGAATCGGGGCGGGAGGCCCAGTCGATGGCGTTCTTGAGGGCGGCGGAGACGGAGGAGTTGTATTCGGGGCTTGCGATCAGGAGGCCGTTGTGGGCCTTCAGGGCTTCGCGGAAGCGGCGGGCGTGCTCGGGGAGGCCGTCCCTGGCTTCGAGGTCGCCGTCGTAGATAGGCATTGGGTAGTCGGCGAGGTCGATGAAGGTGACCTCGGCGCCGGCGGCGCGGGCTCCGTCGGCGGCGATCTTCACGAGGCGCTTGTTGAAGGAGTCACGGCGGAAGGAGCCGGCGAAGGCGAGGAGTTTGGGAGTGGGCATGGGGGGATCCGATTTTGGAATGTGGATTTCGGAATGCGGATCTGGGAGATGTGTATCCGCGGGATTCGGCCCAGGGCGGCCTCATCCCGGGCGTGTGGGAGTTAGGAGATGGTGGTTTTGTTGCCCATGTAGGGGCGGAGTGGGGGCGGGATGGTGACGGTGCCGTCGGGGTTTTGCCACATCTCGAGGATGGGGATGAGGATGCGGGGGGCGGCGGCGACGGTGTTGTTGAGGGAGTGGCAGAAGGTGGTGGGGCCTTTGCCCTGCTCGCCGCCGGCGCGGTAGCGCATGTTGAGGCGGCGGCACTGGTAGTCGTAGAGACGGGAGGCGGAGTGGGTTTCGCCGAAGTCGCCGGTTGGGCCGGTTTTGGTCATCGTGCCGCGGCCGGGCATCCAGGATTCGACGTCGATCATGTCGGCGTTTTTGGGGCCGAGGTCGCCGGTGCAGCATTGCAGGAGGCGATACGGGAGACCGAGGGATTGCAGGAGTTCCTCGACGTAGCCGAGCATCTTCTTGTGCCAGGCGCGGGACTCGGCCTCATCGGCCTTGCAGATGACGACCTGCTCGACCTTGTCGAACTGGTGGATGCGGTAGAGGCCAGCGGTGTCTTTGCCGGCGGCGCCGGCTTCGCGGCGGAAGCAGGTGGAGACGGTGGTGTATTTGATGGGGAGCTGGGCCTCGTCGAGGATCTCGCCTTCGTGGATGCCCATGAGACCGACTTCGCCGGTGCCGGTGAGGAACTGGTCGTAGCCGCCGCCGCGTTTTGATTCTTCGATGTGGTAGGCCTGCTCGCGACCGGCGGGGAAGAAGCCGGTCCCGACCATGCATTCTTCTTTGACGAGGACGGGGACGGACATGGCCTTGAAGCCGTTGTTCAGAGTCATGAGATCGAAGGCGTAGCGGAGGATGGCGTTGTGGAGGAGGAAGCCGTCGCCGGTGAGGACGTAGGAGCGTGCGCCGGCCATTTTTACGCCACGGTTGAAGTCGGCGAGACCGAGATCGCGGACGAGATCGATGTGGGTTTTGGGATTGAAGCCGCGGTTGTCGGCAAAGGATTTGGTGGTGTCGAAGGCGACGCCGCCGGGAGACGTGGGGCCGGCAGCGGGATGCCAGCGGCGGAGTTCGACGTTCTGTTCGGAGCCCGCGCCGACGGGGACATCGTGGTCGGGGGGTTGGGGGACGGTGAGGAGGATGGCGTTGAGGTCGGGATCGATGGCGGCGATCTGGGTTTCGAGGATGCCGATGCGCTCCTTGAGCGCGGCGGGCTTGGCCATGACCTCGGCGAGTTCTTTCTCCAGGCGGGCTTTGTCTTCGGGCGCGGCTTTGCCGAGCTGGCCCTTGAGCTTGCCGATGGCGGGGCCGGACTCTTTTTCGAGGGCGCGCTGCTGGGCGCGGGCCTGCTCCTGCTCGGTGAGGAGGGCGCGGCGGCGGGAGTCGAGGTCCAGAAGGCGGTCGAGGTCGACCGGCATGTTCTTCTTTTTGCAGCCGTCGCGGTACTTGTCTGGGTTTTCGCGGAGGTCTTTGAGGTCGATCATGGGGGGGGAGTGTAGAGGAAGGGGAGAAAGAGGGCGAGGGGGAATGGGAGACAGGAGAAGGGACGTTGATTGAGAGCCAGATGGGGGAGAAATGTTCGTATGATGGGCGCGGGGTCTTGGGCACTGGTGGTGCTTAAGAACGCAGAGGCAGTCGGGCCGCGGCGGCCCGGACCATGATGAGCATGGGCTGGTAAGCCCATGCCACGAGGAACACGATGCCGTCATATCAGCTCATACCGCAGAACTCCGAGGTGCCGACGCTGACGTTGGGGGAGAAGGCGATCACGATCGGGCGGTCGCCGGAGAATGTGCTGTGTCTGGACGACACGCTGCTGAGCCGGTTTCATTGCGTGATCGAGCCGGCGCCGGCGCGGGGGCGGAACGGGGAGGTGCTTGCGCTGGATGAGGTGGGCGATTCGGAGACGCCGACGTTTCACCTTCGGGATCTGGGGTCGCGGAACGGGACGAAGCTGAACGGGGTGAAGGTTTCGGATTCGCCCTTGCGGCCGGGGGACATCATCAAGCTGGGGAGCTACTCGTTCATCGTGGAGGCGGAGGAGACGCTGAAGGAGCGGCAGGCGGTGGCGCGGGAGCTGGCGCCAACGACGAAGCCGGCGTGGGTGACGGATCTGGAGGAGATGATCAACAGTGTTCCGCCGCGGAACGAGGGGGCGGAGGACAAGCCGGAGATGGTGGATGGGCGCGGGCGTGCGTCGGGCGCGCTGGGGGGTGAGGGCGAGGGCGCGCGGGCGATCCGGTTGTTGCTGGTGGCGGCGAGCAAGAGCCGCGCGACGGATGTGCACTGCGAGCCGAAGGGGGATGTTGTGCATGTGCGCATGCGGGTGGACGGGCAGATGGTGGGAGTGGTGGAGTTGCCGAACTCCGTGGGTGAGCTTGCGCTGGGGCTGGTGAAGACGGCGTGCCAGATTCGACCGACGGCACGCGACGCGACGCTTGATGGGCACTTCTCGGTGAAGTTTCCGCAGAGCGCGACGAACAGCGCGCGGCGGGTGGACTATCGCGTGAGCTTCACGCCGAGCGTGCATGGACAGAAGCTGGTGATTCGCGTGCTGGACACGCGGGATGCGCCGGTGAAGCTGAACGATCTGGGGCTGCCGCCGTATCAGTACGAGCGGATTCGCAAGGTGTGCGAGCAGGATTCGGGGTTGTTGCTGGTGTGTGGGCCGACCGGAAGCGGCAAGACGACGACGCTGTATTGCGCGCTGCGGAGCATCGATCGGGACCGGCGGAACGTGGTGACGATCGAGGATCCGGTGGAGTATCAGATCGAAGGGGTGACGCAGATACCGGCGGATGAGAAGCAGGGGAACACGTTCGGCTCGCTGCTGCGGAGCGTGCTCCGGCAGGACCCGGATGTGATTCTGGTGGGGGAGATTCGCGATGAGGAGACGGCGCGGACGGCGATGCAGGCGTCGATGACGGGGCACCTGGTGTTCTCGACGGTGCACGCGAAGGACACGATGAGCAGCGTGTTCCGGTTGCTGGATCTGAAGGTGGAGCCGTATCTGGTGGCGAACTCGCTGGAGGTGGTGATCGCGCAGCGGCTCTTGCGGGTGCTCTGCGACAACTGCAAGCGACCGGTGAAGGTGCTGCCGGTGCAGGCGACGCGGATGGGGCGGTTTCTGGAGGGGCAGACGGAGATCTACGGAGCGACGGGGTGCGCGTCGTGCCTGCGGACGGGGTATCGGGGGCGGAAGGCGATCTTCGAGATTCTGGATTTTTCGGATGAGCTGCGAGATGTGATTCTGAAGGAGCCGACGATCTCGGCGATGAAGAAGGTGATCGAGCAGGGGATGTTCACGACGCTGGTGCAGAGCGGGTGGCAGCAAGTGGCGCGGGGGATTTCGGCGATGGAAGAGGTGGATCGGGTTGCGACGGCGCGATAAGTGTCGGCGCGTTGCCCGTTGGCGCGGATGAATGAAGCGGGCCGCGTCGCGGGCCGATTGCTGCCGTATGTGGCCGTGGTCCAAACGCACATTTGAGACGTCCGAGAACGGTTCGACGTGCGAGCGCGCGGAGCGCATGCAGACGGCGGTGGTGAGCTGCGCGATGGGGCCGATCGTGGATATCTCGCGGAGCGGGATGAGCGTGCGCGTGCAGCGGGCCATGGGGCTTTCGGTGGGAACGGCGATGGAGATCGAGCTCTGTGCACCGACGGACTGCATGACCGTGCGGACGCGCGTGGTTCGCGTGCGGCCGACGGGGGGCGGGCGGTACGAGATTGCGATGGAGTTTGTGGGGATGACGGAGGAGGAGCGGACCGCGCTGGAGAACCTGGCACGTCACGGGAAGCGGCGGGCCTCAGGCGTTTTCATCAGCGAGGAGAAGCGTGAGAAGCTGATCGAGGCGCTGCGGATGCCGGACTATTACCAGGTGCTGGGGGTTTCGCAGCAGACGAGCGTGGAGGAGATCCACAAGGCGTATCGCGAGCTGGCGCGGAAGTACCACCCGGATGTCTGCCGCGAGCAGGGGGCTCAGGAGCGATTCTGCCTGATCAACGATGCGCACGACACGCTCGCGAAGCCGGAGAAGCGGGTGGCGTATGACGCGGCGTATGCGCTGCGGAACGCGGCGTAGGGGGGAAGAGTGCAGAGTTCGGAGTGCAGAGTGCCGAGGGAAGAGACCCCCTCCGTCGCTCGCTGCGCTTGCGACACCTCTCCCGCCAGGGCGGGGGAGGGGGCCGTCAGGCGGCTTTGGCTTCGCCGGTGAAGCGGCAGCCGACGGCGTAACCAGCGCCTTCCTGGCCGCGGCTGTGGCAGACGGTGGCGACGCGGGCGAGGGGGGGCTGGCCGTTGGATGCGGGGAAGTGGAGGACGAGCTGCGTGCCGGAATCGAAGCGGACGCGGGACCAGAGGCCGCAGCCGGACTTGGAGAGGTCGCGGACGAAGACGCGGGTCTGGCCAACGGACTGGCCGGCGGCGTCGAGGACAATCACGGTGACTTCACCGACGACCGGGGTGCGGTCTTCCTCGCGGCGGTTGTCCGCTTCGAGGGTGGTCTCGTCGAAGACCAGTCGCTTGAGGAAGCTGACGCCTGCTTTGGCGAGCTTTCCGGTGGGTTGTCGGCTCTTGATGCTCATGCGGGAATCTCGATTCGGGATCAGGCGGACATTCGGTGTGCGTGGTCGGTGGAGCTGAGGGCGGCTCGGAGGACGTTCATGAGTTCGCGGCGCGAGTCATTGGTGACGGCGATGAAGCGGAAGCCGACATCGTGCTTGCCATCGCGGCGGGCGCGGCAGGAGACCTGCTGCGCGGGGATGGAGAGCTCCATGCCGGCGACGTTCATGCGGAGGATGACGGATTTGCCTTCGGGAACGCTGATGGGCTTCTTGCTGATGACGCGGCAGCCGTCGCGTGAGAGGTCGGCGATGGGGCCGAGCTGGCAGAGCATCTGCGAGCAGCGGACGCGGCCGGCCTTGCGGCGTTCGAGGTTTTCGAGGAAGGTTGATTGGCGGTTGTTGGACATGGTGCGTGCGCCGTCCGCCCTGCTCTCAAAGCGAGGTCGGTCAGGGGAGTTCATCGCCCGGAGCGAGGGGGGTGTTGAGCGCGAGGCGGGGAGTGCTGAGTGCCGAGTGCCGAGTGCCGGGCCTGTGATAGGGGGGAGAGACCGGTAACTGCGGGGCAGGGGCGATAAGTGGCGGGTTTGACTCGGGGGGGCCGGGACCGAACGCTTGGAGTTGCATGAGCCACACAACGCCGAGTTCCAACGCCGGAGGCCAGAACACCCCAGAGCGCGAAATCGCGCTGCCGGAGGTGAAGATGCACCTGTACCGGCCGAACGAGCCGGTGACGGCGCGGGTGACCAAGAGCGAGATCTGCACGAGCCGGAAGGCGGCGGGGTTTGTGCGGCATGTGGAGATTGATGTCTCGGGGACGACATTGCAGGGGCAGATTCTGCCGGGGCAGTCGATCGGGGTGCTTGCGCCGGGGCAGGATGAGAAGGGGCGGAACCATGCGGTGCGGCTGTATTCGGTGGCATCGCCGACGCGCGGGGAGGATGGCGAGGGGAAGATCATCTCGACGACGGTCAAGCGGACGATCGATGAGAACTGGGAGACGCACAAGCTGTTTCTGGGCGTGTGCAGCAACTATCTCTGCGATGTGCGTGAGGGAGACGAGATCCGCCTGAGCGGGCCGAACGGGAAGAAGTTCCTGCTGCCGGCGGATTCGGGGAGCTACGACTACATCTTCTTCGCGACGGGGACGGGCATCGCGCCGTTTCGCGGGATGCTGATGGACCTGCTGCACAACAACGCGCCGAGCAAGATCGCGCTGGTGATGGGGTCGCCGTATGCGACGGACCTGCTGTACGACGCGTTCTTCCGGCAGATGGCGGCGGAGCACAAGCGGTTTACGTATCTGACGGCGATCAGCCGCGAGAAGCAGATCGACGGGCACGACCCGATGTACGTGCAGGACCGGATCTCGACGAATCGGGATCAGATGATGGCGATGCTGTCCAGTGAGCGGACGCTGATCTATGTGTGCGGGATCGCGGGGATGGAACTGGGGATTTTTCAGAAAATGGCGGCAATTCTGCCGCAGCAGGCGCTGGAGCAGTATCTGCGCGTGGAGCCGACGGCGATGGGGGATATTCGCGGATGGACGCGGAAGAACCTGCATCGGGAGGTGAAGCCGACGCGAAGGGTGTTCCTTGAAGTTTACGCTTAGCCGCGCTCTGCCGGGATCACGCTATTTCATGATTTCGAAACCGGAAGCAAGCTCTTTCCACGCATCTGCGCCGTCCATCCAAACAGTTAGCCAAGATTCCAAAGTGTGACGCGTTCGTCGAAATGAGTCGGTCCACGCCCCATCGTCATCGTGAATATTGGGCTCGAACCAGATCAGTCGCTCCGCCGCCCGCTGGGTTGTGCTTGGAATGCAAGCGTACATTGCGCAGCCGAGATGGCAGATAGGGAGTAGGCCGCAAGGCCAGTTCCAATGCTCATCGTTGGGGTCCGATCTGTGGTATCCAGAATACAAGTCTTCAACATTGTGCCCTAGGTCGTCGCGGAATCCTGGCGCAATGCCGATGAGACCATAAAGCGGTCCAAACCCGCCATTGCCGACGTGCAAATAGATATCGCGTAGCTCCGACGGAATGGGAAAACCCAATCTTACTTCTGCGGCAGCCAACTGCCCTGAAGTCGCAGGCGGAAGAGGTTTCATCTCTTCCCGATTGAGTGACACAATGGGGTGATCGCGGAGGTACGAGCGGAGTCGTTGGACAAGAATCGACATGGACTCGAGCGTAACGGAGAAAAGGAAAGTGTGCAATCCGTTCTTTTCCCAGTGCTCCTGAGCAGCCAACGATTCATCATGCCCTCTTCTCGCCCCATCCTTGCCGATCGCTTTGGCCCCTTTGGCACGACCATCTTCACGGAGATGACGCTGCTTGCCAACAAGCACGGGGCGGTGAATCTGGCGCAGGGGTTTCCGGATTTTGATGGGCCGGAGTTCATCAAGCGGGCGGCGGTGGAGGCGATGGGGGTAGGTGGGGCGGGGCAGAATCAGTACGCGCGGATGTTCGGGATTCCCTCGCTGAACAAGGCGATCGCGGAGAGCTGGAATGTGCGGACGGGAATGGGCGTTGATCCGGACAAGCAGGTGACGGTCACGAGCGGATGCACGGAGGCGATCTGCGCGGCGATGCTGGGGCTGCTGAACCCGGGGGATGAGATCATTCTATTCGAGCCGTACTACGACTCGTATCGGGCGAGCGTGGCGATGGCGGGGGCGACGGCGCGGTGTGTGACGTTGCGGGCGCCGTCGCGACACAACGGATGTCCGGAGAAGTGCACGCCGCTGAGCGGAGAGGGGCAGTTCTGGTTTGATCCGCAGGAGTTGGCGGCGGCGTTTACGGCGAAGACGCGGGCGGTGCTGGTGAATACGCCGCACAATCCGACGGGGAAGGTGTTTTCGCGCGATGAGCTGCAGGTGATCGCGGAGCTGTGCATCAAGCACGATGTGATCGCGATCACGGATGAGGTGTATGAGCATCTGACGTATGACCCCATGTTGCCGCATGTGCACCTGGCGACGCTGGAGGGGATGGCGGAGCGGACGCTCACGCTGACAAGTTTGGGGAAGAGTTTTTCGCTGACGGGATGGAAGATCGGATGGGCGATCGGGTCGCCGGAACTGAGCGCGGCGGTGCGGGCGGCGCACCAGTTCATGACGTTCAGCACGGCGACCCCGCTCCAGTGGGGGGCGGCGGCGGCGTTTGGGCCGGAGGCGAATGGGGCGATCGCGGGGCTGCGGGCAGAGTTGACGCGCGGGCGCGAGTTCCTGGGCGGGGTGCTGCGCGAGTGCGGGTTTGAGGTGTTCAT
>JBGANP010000125.1:0-8750 GCA_044222255.1 Phycisphaerales bacterium | reverse complement strand
ACAACACATTCCATCCCCCTGCCTGTTTGCCCCGCGGCCGACCGGAACGGCGAAGGTACATTGCGTTTCCGGTATCCTGTTGAGGATCGTTTGCCGGATAGCCCTTCCACCCTCGTGATCGGAACTTCCATGCCGCATTTCCCCTTGTCCCGCCGGGATTTTCTTGCTTCGACCGCGGTCACCGCCGCGGGGTTGGCGATTGCCAGTCGCGCGTTTGCCGGCGCCCTCCAGCCCAAAGTCGAGCCCGGTGCAACGAAGCCAGCACCGGCCAAGAAGCTGAAGCTCCTGATCTTGGGCGGGACGCACATCACCGGCCCGTATCTGGTCCGGCTCGCTCTTGAGCGCGGACACACCGTGACGACGTTCAACCGGGGCAAGACGGAGAAGCGGATCGGCGCGCTGCCGGACGGGGTGGAGCGTCTCATCGGGGACCGCGACCCCAAAATCGGCGAGGGCCTCAAGGCGCTCGAAGGCGATCGGACCTGGGACGCGGTGGTGGATACTTCTGGGATGACGCCGCGGATCGTTCGGGCGAGCTGCGAACTGCTCGACAAACGCTGCGGCCACTATGTCTACATCTCTTCGATCTCGGCATACAAATCGCCGGTGCCGAAGCACTCCGATGAGTCCGCGGAGCTTGCGCCGCTGGATCCGGCGGATGAGGCGGATCTGAAGAAGGACATGTCCAACTACGGCGGATTGAAGGCGGCGTGCGAGCGCGTCGTGGAGAAGGCGTTTGCGGGACGGTTCGCGAACATCCGGCCGACATTCATCTCGGGGCCGGGGGATGAGACGGATCGCTTTGGCTATTTCCCCATCCGCGTTTCGCGCGGCGGAGAGATGCTCTGCCCGGGGACGCCGGAAGATGGACCGAAGGCGCCAATGCAGTTCATCGATTCGCGCGACCTGGCGGCGTGGTTGCTGCACATCTGCGAGAACACCGTGAGCGGGACCTACAACGCGGCGGGGCCGAATCCGGCTGTGACATTCGGAGAGTTGCTGGCCATCAGCAAAGAAGTGAGCAAAGCGAATACCACGTTCACCTGGGTGCCGACGGAGTTCATCGAGAACACCGCGCCGCCGAAGCGCGGCTTCTCGATCTGGATTCCGCCCGAGGGTGAAGAAGCGGGCATGGCGACGATCAGCATCGAGCGGGCGCTCAAGGCCGGGCTGAAGTGTCGCCCGGTGCGGGAGACGGTGAAGGACACGCTGGAATGGTGGCCGAAGGAAGTCGAGCGCCGCACACGCGTGGGCAAGGAGCTTGTCGAGCAGGCCAAGAAGGACGGCAAGGAGCCGCCGAAGCTGCCCCCCGCGGATGAGCTTCGCGCCGGGCCAACGGCGGAAGAAGAAAAGGCCATTCTTGCCGCGTGGCACGAGCACAAGAAAGACGGGAAGGACGGGGCCAAGCCGGGCTGAGCGGCCCGCGCCGATCGCGATCACTCGAACTGTCCGCCGCCGCCGCGCGTACTCTTGGCGGGGCGGGCGGTGATCGCATGACTACATCGGCACTCAACCTCGCGATGAATCCCGCTCCCGGCACGCTGCTGGGGCGCATGCTCGCAACTTCGGTGGAGAATCCGGACTTTCCGTTGACCCATGCGGAGGCGGCACTGGAAATGGAGCGGATGCGGGCGTCTCCCGTGCTTCCCAAGCGTCCGATTCTCCTGCTCGCGGGCTATCACGCGTGGCGGCTGATGGTGGCCTCAACGGCGCGAACGATGCGATCGCTCGTCGGCGGGCCCGCGGAGGAGTATCACTCGATCGCGTATCCACTCTCTTCGAGCATCGAGGGAATGGCGAGAAACGTTGTTCGACAGGTCGAGCAGGTCTGGCCGAACAACGAGCCACACCGGACGGCGGAGATCGACGTGATCGGCGTTTCCATGGGCGGCCTGGTCGCCCGTGTCGCGGCGCAGCTGCCGCTGGTGGACGGGCAGAAGCGGCTGCGCATCGTGCGGCTGTTCACACTGGCCACGCCGCATCAGGGGGCACTGCTCTCATCGCGGATCCCCGGCTTTCTTCGCGATCGCGCGGCCCGCGACATGCATCCGGATTCCAGGTTTCTCGAGCGGCTTAACGCGTCGCTCCCGACCGCCAAGTACGACCTGACCTGCTACACGCGGCTGAACGACAAGTGGGTCGGGGCGACCAAGACCGCGCCGCCCAATCGCGAGCCGATCTGGGTCAGCGGGCTGCGTTTTATGTCGCACACGACCATCACCGCCGACGGGCGGCTGCTGGTGGACATCGCCCGGCGGCTTCGCGGCGAGGAGCCGCTGGCGCGGCGCGCCTCGACGCCGCCGATGGATTGATCTCGCTCCGACTCGACGTTCGCGTGTCGCATGTGTACAGGCGCGTCTCGGCGCCCACGACGCTGGTCACCGATCGGTCGCGTGAACGGCGGTCGAGTTGCATCGGGTGCGTGCCGAACACATGCTAGTGATTTCAAAAACAAAGCCGCCCGACTTCGAGAAGTCGGGCGGCGTGGAGAATCGCTCGAGATGGCGGCTCAGCAGCCCGTGAACCAAGCAGAGAGGAACGAGAAGATGTCGCCCACGGTGATGCCGCCGGCGTGATCGAAGTCGGCGCGAGGATCCTGGGCAAAGAACCCCGCGAGGAAGTCGAAGATGTCAGAGACCGCGATGGCGTTGTCGCAGTTGTAGTCGGCTGCACAGAGGGAGACCTGGGCCGCATTGGAAACGGCGGGGGCGCCGCAGCTGCCCGTCACGATGCACTTGTAACGAATGGCATGGGCGTAGGACAGAACCTTGCTGGCTCCGACATCAGCGGCGATGCTGAGGTTGGCCGAGGTTGCGCCGGTGACGATGCCGCCGACGCCGGGGATGTTGCCATCCCAGGTCACGGTGGAGCCATCGGTGAGATTTGTGAACACGCCGGGGGTCGAGGTCTCACGCTGCCACTGGAAGGCGGGCGAGGCCGCGGCGGTGCCGACGGTCAGGTTCACCGTGCCGATCGGGCAGACGGTTGTCGCGCTGGGCTGGGAACTGACGGATGTCGTGGGAGAGCAACCGGGAACCTGCGCGAGTACGTTGACGGAGGTCGCCGGGGAACCGGCGGTCGCGGCCTTCCAAAGACCGACGTTTACGACATCGTTGGTCGCGGCCGGGGCGACATCGGCATCGAAGCGGAAGTTGTATGTGGTGCCCCAGCGGATGGCGTTGGCGCGGACGTTCGCCGTCTCGGACTCGCACGCCCAGGAGACGGCGTTGCCGACCTTGGCGCCGATCCAAGCGGTGCTCGCGAAGTTGGTGCCGCTCGTGCCGTCGCCGTTGCGATACGTCACGCCGTGGAAGCCGATGTTGGTGACCGACGCGCTCGAGGGCACGGGCACGGAGAAAGAACCGCCGTTGCGGTCGGCGTTCATGTTGTAAACAGCGTACTCGTAGTGCCAGATACCGCCGCCGAGGGATGTGGCCTTCGAGCCAACGATGAACAATCCGTCGCCAGCGACCTGGGCGTCGGTCAGCGTAACTCCGGCCTCCTGCAGCGGCCAGGCACGGATGGCCTGAAGGGCACGCTGAGTTGTGCCGGTGAACGCGAACGAAAACTCGGCGGGACCGCCCGTCACATTGACGCCGATGTACGAGGCGTTGTTGTTCTGGTTCGTAGCGGCGGCATCGTCGGGGGTGACATACTGAGACTCGCCAAAGTACTTGACGGTCGGCGATGAAACCTCAAGATCGGTCAAAAGCACCTCGATACGGCCAGCCGTCGCGCCGGCGGGATGCACCGGAGTCGCGGCGGGGAAATTGCCGGTGTTCGCGTTCACCTGCCACCGCGGGCCAAGGCCCGATTGAGTACCGTTTCGACTGGCGGTGTAGGGGTCTGAGCAACCGATACCAAGTCGGGCTCCTGTGCCGGGATTCTGACAGGTGCAACAATCGGAGTTGGCCAGCGCCAAGAAACCGTGCTTGAGCCAGCTCAATCCGATCTGCTCAAAGCGACCCGAACCGTTCACGGTCTTGAACTTATACAACTGTCCGCCGATCACCGGATGGGTGTTGGCCGGCAGAGCGTTCCACAGCAACGTCGCTGTGCCTACATTGCACGAGGTCGTTCCGATGGAAAGGCAGTCGATTCCAGCTGATGCGGTGTAGTTCTGAGGACCGGTGAGCACACCGACGATCACGTCGGGGCCGGGCTTGCCGCCGCAGGTGTACGCCTGAGCGAGAACCTGGCCAGCGGACGCCGCAACGAGTGCGGCTCCGAGCAGGCCGGACGTGAGGGCGAGAGAACGCGTCATTCTTTCTACTCCAATCGAGGGTGAACCGGACGGGGCGAGTGCCCAATCTCAACAGACCAGAACGATCCGATGAGGGTGCGAACGCAGAGTGAGGAACAGTGCGGCGTATGCCACCTATCAAATCCAGAATAACCCAGATTCGGGAAACTGGCAACGAATACCGGATAGATCAATCGGTACGGCAGGATTGACCCCACGGTTGCGGTGATGCGGGGGTGGTTGATTGGGCCGAAAGACCCAAAAGTGAGGGCAATGCGGACTTACTGGCCAAATAGAGCCAACGAGCAGTGCAGAGCCCCTTGGCGACGCTGGCTTTCGCCCGAGGGGATCGGACGTACGACCACGCCGGTGCCGAACGCGGCGAGAAAGGCGGTCTGAGCGATGCGGTCAAGCGGCGAGAACAGGCCCCCGTACGAGGGCATGAGATACGCGTCGCGCGTGTGGACGCCGTTGAGGGGGTTGATGCCGCGGGACTCTTCGGGGATGGCTGGGACGGCGATCACGCGCCATCCGAGGCGCGAGAGAAGCGTCCGAATCTTCGCGCGATCGGTCGCTCGCCGTGGGAATGCGCGGATCAGTGCCGCGAGATTCGGGTCGGGGACGCTTGAAGATGGAACGACTCCAGCGGCGAGATGGTCGATCGCGAGCAGGAACCGGTGCAGGTTGCCGACGCCGGAATCCGCGGGACCTGTGGAGAGCGACTCGGCGAGGGAGAGTGGATAGGCCAGATCAGGCGTGCGTTCACGCGCGAGCTGGCCCCAGATGAGGTTGATCGCTTCGTGGTGATGGGAATCATGAAGATGGGCAAGGGCTTGCTGGACATCTGCTGTGGGCCATCGCTTTGAATCGGCGAGCGCGGCCAGTGCGCACTCGATGATCACAATCGCGGCGGCCTGCACATCCGGAACAAACGCAAGAGTGTGGTCGGGTGTGGAACGGATCGTGAGTTCCTGGTCAATGTGATACGAGGCGGCGGGCAGCACCTCGCACGCGTCGGTTCCGAACTCGACCTGAAGGAAAGAGAGCACCTGCTCGGTGCTTAAGCCCAGAGCACGATTGCGATGGACTTCGGCCTCGCCGATGAGCAGGACTCGCCGCACTTGCGGAAGATCATCGACGATGAAAACGTTGCCACCCTGAAAGAGCAATGGGGAGCGAGCGGAGTGGATCTGCCGCGTGGAAACAGCGAGATCGTCTCCGGGAACGAATGTGGAGTGGTATTCGCCGCGTGAAGCGAATCGCGGGGCGAGATGAGCAGGATGGCCATCGAGGGTGCCCGGCTTGGCGTTGTCGCCTGCCCACTGCGAAACCTTCAGCGGCTGGGAAACGACCTTGATTGCGCCGGATCGCTGAACATGGCCGATCGACTCTCGCAGCGGCTCGGCAGTCTGTGCGTCTGTAGCAAGCAGAAACGGCGTGTTCGGGAGCGCGGCCAGCGTGGTGGAGAGCAGATCGAGGTTGCTCCCGTCGCCGGGCGCCGTGTAGTACGTGGAGCGCGTTGCGTGGGCCCGGATGAGCTTGATTGTGTCGTGACCGGAATCGGAAGTGGGATGGAAGCCGGGGAGGGATGCGACGGGTTGGAAGCCGGCCCTCCGCAGCGATTTCAAGAGTCGATCGATGGATTCGCCGGAGGCGAGACGATCGGCGAGAGCGTGAACGGTCTCTTCGGGCGTGCATCCGGCGGAGCCGAGCTCGGGGCGGAAATGCGGGAGGAGATCGGCGGGGATTCCCGCGTTCATCAGCATCGCGACGGGGCTGTGAGTCGAGCGCATGCGTTCGGGGCCGAGAGCAACGATGACGCGGGCCGCGGCGGAAAGCAGTCCGTCGCGTGCGAGGTGCTTGCGAGCGAGAGAACGAGCGTCGCGCAGCAGTCCGTCTTCCTCATCGCCCGGCTGCGAGGCGGAGTCGGAGCTCAGTGGCGAGCGAAAACTCGCCAGCGCAGGGGGAGTTTCGGAAAACCAGGCCCATCGCTTGATCAGCCCGGATTCGAGTTCAAGCGGTTCAATGCGAATACCCTGGCTCTCGGATGAATGTGCCTTTGGAGGAGGCGGTGCAATATCCGAACTGTCTGGAAAAGAAGGGCCGCTCGCTCCACCGTCTGCAACAACGGCGCGAAACCGCCCGTAGAACGAATCGCGAAGGACGCGGTCGGTCAGACGCGTAAGAAAATCATGCGGAAGATCGAGATCCGCGACGGTGCCACTGCCGGGCCCGGGGCCAAGCGGCTGGGTGAGAATATTGGCGCGGACCTGGGCCTCAAAGTCGGGGGTCGGAGCGGTCGAGGAGTTGGGGGTTGGGCGGCCGCGGGCCATGCGCCGGAGATGCTACCCGAACCGCCGCGTGGAAAGTGCTCATTCAACGCATGGATCGGCATGCACGCAGAAAAGCGGTTCTGCCTGCGAATCATCGAACCGCTCATGGACTGCACGCAAGCTTGATTTCAGACCGGCACACGCTCGAACTCGACCTTGCCATCAACGAGCCTCGCGAAATAGGCCTCGATCGCTTCCAGACCCGTGACTCCATGCACGAACGCGGCGGCCCGAACGAGGTCGGCGCGCTGCACAAGTTCCAAGCGCGGCTCTTTCAGCCCGAGCCGTGAGGCATAGAACGCGCACCCTTGATGGGCGAGCAGCACCACGCGTTTGAGCTTGTGGACCTCAACGAGAAAGTGCAGTTCGTCAAGAACGCCCTTCTCTTCCAGATGCGCTTCCTGGTGGCCGGCGATGCACGCCGGGCCGCCGGGGAGGCAGAGACGGTCGTACCGCGGGAGCGAAAGCCCGTTCTGGATGAAGTCGTCGAAGTGCTCGCCGAGACGGCCGTCGGAGCAATAGAGGGCCGCTGCGTGCATACGCGAGGCGTCGTACGTGATCGGGCTTTGGTACTGCATGACGCGATCCGGAGGGAGTGCGGGCTGCGAAGAACAGGGAGGAATCGAAACAGCCACGGGCAAACCGGGAGTGCGAGGAATGACGTTCGTGCGTGCCACGCCACCACTGTACCAGAGTTTTGGACGCGGCGCGGCGTCAAGGACAAATCGGTGGAAAAAACCCAGTGGGGCTGGGAGGGCAGGGGAGTGTGGGCAAACCCACACTCACTCCTGAATGCAGCCGCGATCAATCCTCAGCCGCTTTGGCCTTTTTCTTCGCAGCTTGCTTCTTGGACTGCTTCACCTGCTGGTCCAGCGAATCGCGGACCATCTTGCGCATGGAGTCGAGTTGCCTGGCATCGGCTTTGTTCTTCGGAATATCCACGCCAATGGCGTCCATCCACTGCACGCCCTGCTCGCGGTACCCCATTTCCGCAAGACGCTTTTCAAGGTCTGGCATGTGCCCGCCGCCGTAGATGATGCCGACGGTCTTGATGTTCTTCTCGTTCTCAACGATTCGTGAGAGGTCACCCAGAACAACCTCGTTGCGGTCCTTGATGATGACATCCATCATGTGCTGCATCTGCGGCACGGACTCCAGCAGTTCATCGGCGCGACCGAGCATCTCCATCATCGCGACCTTGCCGATCACCTGGATGCCGGGCATCATTTTCATGATGCCGAAGAGCAGCTTGACGAATCCCGCGCCGAACGAAGAACCGTCGAGGGTCGAGAAGAGCTCGTTCGCATCGCCACCCGCGCCGGCGATGCGGGTCTGTACCTGATCGATGGAAAGATCGCTGTTGCGCCAGTTGGCGTGGTCGTGGACCATCTCGTCGAGCTGGAAGACGAGCCCGAGCCCCTCGGCCATCTGCGACTGCAGGCCTTTGGTTTCGACGCGGGGAATCTCCGCCTGCTTGATGGGCTTCTGGTCCGAGAGCTTGAGATCGGCGGCCGCGCCCTCGCCGCCGGGTGCATTGTCGGAGCCGAGCGACATGATTTCGATGGTGGTTTGCGTGGTGGGCGTTGCGGCCGCGCCCTCGTCGGGCTTTGCATCCGCAGCGGCGGGCGCCGGGGACACGACTTCCTCGACAATCTTGTACGTGAGCGAGTGGTCCCAAGCGTCGGTCGTCACACCCTCGACGTACGGACGCATCTTCGGGTTCAGTCCGTCAATGAGCGCCTCGATGGTCGATGGATACGCGCCCTTCTTGGTCTTCTGCGCCGTCGACGCGATGCCGAGCACTCGGATGCGGAGCTTGGTGGTCTTGGCCTTCTGCTCGTCGGCTTCCTTCCCTTCGAGCGCGACATCGTGCTCGGCCCGCCCGGTGCCCGCGGGCTTCACGCTCTCGAACAGCACGACATCCTTCGCGTCCAAAAGTGATTGGAGATTCTTGTAGAACGGCTTGTCGCCGATGTGTACCGCGGCACACATCGTGACGGAGGGGCCGACTTGCCGGCCGTTCTTGTCCTCTTTGACGAACGTGCGGCAGGCGGACTGCATGACAATCCGCTTGTTCTCATCATCGTCGATGGTGCGGATGTAGCGCGAGTCGGCCAGCGGAATCGCGATCGGAACAACGGCTGGCGCGGATTTTTCCTGCGCCAGCGATGCAG
>JBGANP010000017.1:0-54600 GCA_044222255.1 Phycisphaerales bacterium | reverse complement strand
GAGAAGTGGACGCCCAAGGACATCGTCAAGGAGTTCATCGCCGCGTATCCCGGCCTGATGGAATCCGGCGTCTCCGAGATCGATCTCGCCCGCGTCGAGCGCGACTTCATCACCGATCACAACCAGGTCCGCCACCTGACCTATCAGCAGCAGATTCGCGGCGCGGACCTCTTCGAGTCTGAGGTGCGGGCCAACGTCATGCCCACCGGCGAGCTGATCAACATCCAGAACACCATGCTCCCCCGTCCCGAGGGAGACTTCAACACCCCGCCCATCGCCTTCGACGCGGCGAGTGCGATCAAGATCGCCGCCGCCAACGTCGGCATCGCGATCACCAGCCAACTCTCCGCCGCCACCGAGCCCGAGCCGGGCACGCTTCGCCAGGAATGGGCCAGCATCCCCGAGCTGCGAGCCGACGAGACCATCGTCACCAAGCTCGTCTACTTCTCCCTGGATCGCAAGACCATCCATCCCGCCTGGCATGTCATCGTCCCTGTCAAGGGCGTCGGCCACACCTACGACATCCATGTTGACGCCACCGACGGCGCGGTCCTTCGTCGCCACGATTGGCTCTGCTGGGACACCACCCAGCCCGTCACGATGCGCATCTTCCCGCTCGACGGCATCGCCCCCGGCTCCCCGGGAACGCCCACGCCCACGGGAGCCCAGTTCCCGATCGTTTCCAGCCAGTTGTTCACGGCCACCCCCGCGAGCGTGTCCCCCTTCAGCCCCAACGGCTGGATCAACGACGGCAACATGGAGACGACCGGCAACAACGTGGACGCTTACTTGGACGCGGACGCGACGACAAACTCCCCGGACCTGCCGCGCCCCAATGGCGGGGCCTCGCGAGTCTTCGATCTGACCTTCAATCCCGCACTCGCTCCCAACGCCGACCAGACGCAGAAGGACGCAACGGTCGTGCAGTTGTTCTACTCGTGCAACTTGTACCACGACAAGCTCTACTCCCTCGGCTTCAACGAGGCGGCCAAGAACTTCCAACTCACCAACTTCACGGGCTTGGGCTCCGCCGGTGACTACGTCCGCGCCGAGGCCCAGGACGGTTCGGGCACCAACAACGCGAACTTCGGCACCAGTGGCGCGGACGGCTCGACAGCGCGCTGCCAGATGTACCTCTTCACCGGCCCGACTCCCGACCGCGACGGCTCGTACGAGGCCGACATCGTCTACCACGAACTCACGCACGGAACCTCCATCCGCCTGCACAACGGCCTCAGCGGCACGCAGCCCGGCGGCATGGGCGAGGGCTGGGGCGACTTCGTGGCCCTTTGCATGCTCGCCGAGCCCACCGATGATCCGAACGGCGTGTATCCCATGGGCGGATTCACGACGCATCTCCTCGCCGCCGGCTACAACACCAACTACTACTTCGGCATCCGCCGCTTCCCATACACCACCGATCTGACCAAGGCCCCGCAGACCTTCGCCGACATCGCCGTTGCCCAGCAGAACTATCTGGCGACCATCCCCCGCAGCACCGTGATCGGCAACACCGCGACCGAGGTCCACAACGTCGGCGAGGTCTGGTGCGAGATGCTCAACGAGGGCCGCGCCGCGCTCTGGCAGGCCCACGGCTTCGCCGGCAACCAGCGCATGCTCCAGATCGTCATCGACGGCATGAAGCTCAGCGTCGCCCAGCCCACGCTCCTCCAGGCCCGCGATGCCATCCTCGCCGCCGATCTCGCCGGTTTCGGCGGCGCCGACACCGCCATCCTCTGGCAGGCCTTCGCCAAGCGCGGCCTCGGCTTCAGCGCCACCAGCCCCGCCAGCAGCGGAACCGTCGGCGTCGTCGAGGCCTACGACACCCCCAACTTCGCGACCTTCACCTATCCCGACGGGCTCCCCACGCAACTCTCCCCCAGCGCGGCCAGCACCTTCCGCGTGAACATCACCGGCACCGGGCTGACCGTCACCCCCGGAAGCGCGCAGATGTTCGCGTCCATCAACGGCGCCGCATTCGCGCCCGTCGCGCTCGCACCGACCGCGACGCCGAACCAGTACACCGCGACCATCCCGGCCCAGACATGCTTCGCGAGCGTGAACTACTACTTCAGCACCGGCACCTCGCTGGGTGCGAAGACGGACCCGTCCAACGCGCCCACCGCCAGATACTCGGCATCCACCTTCACAAGCACGACCACCACGGTCAACGACGGCTTTGAAACCGATCTCGGTTGGACGGTCGGCACGGGTGCCGGCGATACCGCCACCACCGGCCGCTGGGAGCGCGCCACGCCGCAGACCACCACCGCCCAGGCCGGCGGCGCGCACGGCGGCACCCTTTGCTGGGTCACCGCCGCCGCGGCCGGCTCCGCCGTCGGCACCAACGACATCGACGGCGGCTTCACAACCCTCACCAGCCCGACCTTCAACATGAGCGGCGTCAGCGACGCGACCGTGAGCTACTGGCGCTGGTACTACAACTCCGGATCAACCAACACCGGCCGCATCGACGTGTCCATTAACAACGGTTCCACATGGGTGCGAGCCGAAACGCTTGGCCCCGGTTCCACAACCGAGACCGGTGGCGGCTGGCGGCAGGCATCGTGGACCTTCTCCTCGCTGGGCCTCACGCCCAGCGCGCAGGTCAAGATCCGATTCATCGTGGAAGACTCGACGGCCACAATCGTCGAAGCCGCGCTGGACGATTTCAAGATCGAAGTCTTCTCCTGCACGCCCGCGACCTCCGGCGGCGCATGCTGCGTCCCCGCCGGCACCTGCTCCGTCGCCGCCACCGCCGGCGCGTGCATCGGAACCTATCAGGGCGACGGCACCACCTGCTCCCCCAACCCCTGCACCCCCGCCACCTACTCCCTCAGCGTCTCCGTCACCGGCTCCGGCCGCGGCACCGTTTCCAGCACGCCCGGCACCATCCTCTGCCCCTCCACCTGCGACGGCCTCTTCGCCCACGGAACGCTCGTGACCCTCTCCGCCGTGCCGAGCGCGAACTCTCTCTTCATCGGCTGGTCAGGCGCGTGCACCGGCGTGGGCACCTGCGCCCAGAGCATCACCGGCCCGGTGAGCGTCTCCGCCGAGTTCCGCTGCAAGTCTGACTTCAACGGCACCGGCGGCACCACCGTCGCCGACATCTTCGACTTCCTCAACGCCTGGTTCTCAGGCGGAGCCGGCGCCGACTTCAACGGCATCGACGGCATCACCGTCGCCGACATCTTCGACTTCCTCAACGCCTGGTTCGCCGGCTGCCCGTGATGCGACCCACGCCCGGGATGAGCGAGTCTTCGAGCGAATCCCGCGGATACACGCACCCAACGGTGCACGGATAGAACTTCAATGACCCCGAGCCCTTCCCGCTCGGGGTCATTTTCATTCAATCCACACCGCTCACGCCGGGACGCTACCGCGGAGATCCCGAATCCCGCAAATGCAGATCCGTATCCCCCGTGATCAGCCGCGCCCCGCGCTGAAACAGCAGATACTCCCACGCCCACTGCACCAGCACGATAATCCGGCTCCGCGCCGAGATCAGATACGAAATGTGTACGCCCGCCCACAGCAGCCACGCCAGTAGCCCGCGCAGGTGCAACTTGCCCATCACGCCCACCGCCCGCGCCCGCCCGATCGTCGCCAGCATCCCCTTGTCGTGATACGCAAACACCCCCGCCGCCTCCGCCGCGCTCCCTCCCGCCAGTCGCTTCCGAATCACCTTCGCCGCGTGCCGCCCCATCTGCATCGCCGCCGGCGCGATCCCCGGCACGACACTTCCCGTCCGCGCATCGGTCACCACCGCCAGATCGCCGAGCACGAAAATCTCCGGATGCCCCGGCAGCGTCAGGTCCGGGTTCACCGTCAATCGTCCCGCGCGATCCGTCGCGGGCCCGATCGTCCCCGCCAGCGGACTGGCCGCCACGCCCGCCGCCCACAGCACATTCCGCGATTCGATCCGCTCCTCGCCCACCATCACCCCATGCTCATCGATGTGCGTCACATGCTTCCCGAGCATGATCTCCACACCCAGCTTCTCTAGATCGCGCTTCGCCCGTGCCGAGAGTTCTTCCGGAAACGCCGCCAGCAGTCGCTTCCCGCCTTCAATCAACAGGATTCGCGCCGAGGTCGTATCGATGGATCGGAAGTCCGCCGGAATCGCCCGCCGCGCGATCTCCACCATCGCTCCCGCCAGCTCCACGCCCGTCGGCCCACCGCCGATCACGATGAATGTCAGCCGCGCCTTCCGCGCCGCCGCGTCCGTCTCCCGCTCCGCCGCCTCGAACGCCAGCAGAAACCGCCGCCGGATCTCCACCGCATCCTCAACGCTCTTCAGCCCCGGCGCGAGCGAAGCCCACTCATCGTGCCCGAAGTACGAGTGCGAAACCCCTGCGCACAGCGCGAGCATGTCGTACGCCAGCTCGCCATCGGCCATCACCACCACCCGCCGCGCCGCGTCGATCCGCACCGCCTCCCCAAGCAGCACCCGCGCGTTCGCCTGCTTCGAGAGCACCTTGCGGATCGGCCACGCGATGTCCGCCGGCGAGAGCGAGGCCGTCGCCACTTGATACAGCAGCGGCTGGAACAGATGGTGGTTCCGCCGGTCCAGCAGCGTGATCTCCACCTCCGCGCCCTTGAGCGCGCGGGCGAGCGTCAGCCCGGCGAATCCGCCGCCGATGATCACCAGTCTCGGACGCCCAGTGGTCGCAGTCCCCATGCCGCGATCCTATCGGCCCCTGAAACCCCCGCGGCCGCGCTCGCTCCCGCGCGCGTAATATTGACCCATGCTGTTTTCATTGTTCAGCAAGCAGGACTGGGAGGAAGCCGCCGAGCGCATGCGCCGCACCCACTCCGAGTGGCTCACCGGCGCGCTCAAGCACGGCAAGCGCCCCCCGCGCATCCCCGTCCGCAAAGTCAGCGAGGGCGGCTGGACCCAGCTCATGGAGACCGAGGCCGGCCGCGCCTGGGCCGAGGAGTTCTGGCAGGGCGCGCTGGATCACCCCGACGCCGGATAAGCGCGGCCAGCTCAGGGTGCCGAGTCAGGGACTTGGTCAGGTCCACCGCTTCGATTGCGATACACTCGATCTGTTGTTTGGCATGGATTTGGTCGATCCATACGGAGGCCGCACGCACACGGGGCCCTCTGGGGGCGTAGACCGGCAGGAATGGAAGGACGCGATGGCAGAAACGCAATCATGCACGCTGAACCGCAACTGGGTGCTCAAGACCGGCGTCTTCCTGATCGTGCTGGTCGGGTTCGGGTGCTGGGCGCTCTACGACGCCGCCTCGCTCTACCCCGCCCGCGGCCTCGCCGACGCCTCGCGCAAGCTGCGTGACTATCTCGTCGCCGCCGACAGCGCGGGATTCCTGCGCGCCGACAAGACCGTTGCGGCCAATCCCGGCTCCGAACTCGCCACCCTCTCCGCGAAGATCGACGACCTCCGCGGCGCGGTCTCGCGCGGCGGCGGTGAAGGCCGCGCCGCCGCAATGGACCTGGCGCGCCACGAGTGGCTCAGCGCTCTGGATCGTGCCTGGAACCTCAACACCAAGCCCAAGCCCCTCGGCGCGTACAGCGCGCCCGTCAAGAAGTCTCTCTGGTTCGACATGACCACCGGCGAGGGATACTCGACCACGCCCGAGGGCGCCAAGACGCAACTGACCCCGCAGGCCCTGCGCGATGAACTCGTGACGTTCTGGAGCCAGGCCCCCGCCCAGCCCACCGCCCTCTCGGCGTGGGATATCCCGGTGCAGTGGTTTTTCGTGCTCATCGGCTTCGGGCTCGGCGGCTATCTGCTCTTCCTGATCATCAAGTGCAAGGCCCAGGCCTCGCGCACGAAGTTCGAGCCCGATGCCCAGCGCCTCACAGTCCCCACCGGCGCGAGCTTCACCCCATCCGAACTCGAAGATGTGGACAAGCGCCTCTGGCACAAGTACTACGTCACGATGCAGCTCAAGGACGGCAGCCACCACAAGCTCGATCTGCTCCGCTACGTGCCGCTTGAGGACTGGGTCCTCGCGATGGAGCGCACCCGCTTCCCCGAGCGCGCCGCCGAAGAAGAGAAGAAAGCCGCCGCCGAGGATGCCGCCGCCATCGCCGCCGAGTCCGGTGATTCGGACGAATCCGACGAGCCCAAGGCCTGAGTGGGAGGGGTGCGTGATGGGCCAACTCGGCTGGGAGATCTCTGTCGGCGTCGGGCTCTGCATGCTCAACGTGCTCGGCATCGCGCTGACCGCGCTCCTGCTTCCGGGAATCTGGCTCATGCTCCTCGGCGCGGGGCTCGCGCAGTGGTGGCACATGGCCCAGTACGGCACCGAGATGTTCTCGTGGTGGACGCTCGGCATCTGCGTCGGCATCGCCGCCGCCGCCGAGATCATCGAGCTGATCGCCAGCGGGCTGGGCGCATCTAAGTTCGGCGGCACCAAGACCGGCGCGTTCTGGTCCGTCGTCGGCGCGCTGATCGGCGCCCTCGCCGGCTCGCTGGTCCTCCCGCTGGTTGGAACAATCATCGGTGCCGCGATCGGTGCCTTCGCCGGCGCGCTGCTGGGCGAAAAGGTCATCAAGAAGCGCACCTGGGGCGAGGCCAGCAAGTCCGGAGCGGGCGCCGCCATCGGACGCCTCGCCGCCACGCTCGTGAAAGTCGGCCTGGCCGCCGTGGTGGCCGTGGTGCTCAGCGTGGGGGCGTTCGTCTGATCCGACAGTTGCGTAAATGTGCCGCAAAGACCGCGTAATAGGGTGTTGAAGGTCCGCGGCGTGGTTATTGTTGTTCCGCGTCGGCGGCGTGCCGATGCCTTGAAAGACGCGGCGGCAGTCGGGTCGGGGCAAGTGAAGAACCGGAGAAGCGACCACACGATGGCAGCGACAACTCGCAAGGACGCGCGTACGACGGGCCAGAGCAAGCAGCCGGCCACGTCATCGGTCACTCGCACGGGCTCCACGGGCGAGGTGACGCCCGAGACGGAGATCAAGCACTTCGTGCTCGATACGAACGTGCTCCTGCACAACCCCAACGCGCTCTTCGTCTTCAAAGAGCACCACGTCGTCATCCCCTTCGCGGTCATCGAGGAACTCGACAAGCTCAAGCGGATGAACGACGATGTCGGCCGCAACGCCCGCGAGTGCATCCGCCACCTGGATCGCCTGCGCTCCCAAGGGAAGCTCATCGACGGCGTCAAGTGGGGCGAGCACAGCCCGACCATCGGTCAGGCCTCAAGCAGCGGCGCGAACGGCCAGACCGGCGATGTCCGCATCGACGTCGCCGAGCACACCCGTCCCGGCGTGCTCAAGGAAGACAACCCCGACAACCGCATCGTCGCCGTCGCGTGGACGCTCCACTCCCAGGGCAAGCGCGCGGTGTTCGTCTCCAAGGACCTCAACGCCCGCATCAAGTCCGATGCCCTGGGCATCCGCACCGAGGATTTCGAGAATCAGAAAGTTGACGCCGAGCGGCTCTACACCGGCTTCGTCCACGCCACCACCGACGGCGCGCTGATCGACGAGCTTTACGCCGAGCGCATGCTCGCGCTGGACCGTGTGAAAGAAGCCCTTTCCGAGACCACCGACGACGGCCAGGTCTACCACCGCGAGGTCGTCTCCAACCAGTTCATCATCCTCCGCGACGCGGCCGACGACGGCCACACCGGTCTGGCCCGCCGCCTCGCCGACACCGATCATCTGATCCCCGTCAACCAGCCGCGCAAGCCGATCTACGGCATCCTGCCGCGCAACGTGCAGCAGACCATGGCGCTCGACCTTCTCATGGACGATGAGGTCCGCCTCGTCACGCTCCTCGGCTCGGCCGGCACCGGCAAGACCCTGCTCGCCGTCGCCGCCGGCATGGCCAAGGTGTTCAACGAGGAACGCTACGAGAAGCTGCTCGTGGCCCGCCCCATCATGCCCCTCGGCCGCGACATCGGCTACCTCCCCGGCGACAAGGACGAGAAGCTCGGCGCGTGGATGCAGCCGATCTTCGACAACCTGACCTACCTCATGTCCGCACGCGGCACACCGATGCAGCCGGCCGACAGCCAGAGCACCGAGATGAAGATCCGCAAGCTCATGGCCGACGGCAAGCTCGTTCTCGAGCCGCTCACCTACATCCGCGGCCGTTCGATTCCCCACCAGTTCATGATCGTCGATGAGGCCCAGAATCTCACGCCCCACGAGATCAAAACCATTGTCAGCCGCGTTGGCGAGGGCACCAAGGTCGTCCTCACGGGTGATATTCAGCAGATCGACAACCCGTATCTGGACCAGAGCTCCAACGGGCTCTCGTACCTCATCGAGAAGATGAAGGGCCTGAGCGTCGTCGGGCACGTTTCTCTGGCCAAGAGCGAGCGCAGCGAACTGGCCTCGCTGGCGGCCGAACTGCTCTGATCGGGCGGAAAATCCCGCGCGGTTCGATAACCTTTTGGTGTTTGGGCGGTAGAAGATGCCGGGCGGGCTGGCAACCGATAGAGTCGGATGCGGTATCGCTCGCGAACCGCGCGTAGGTCTTGTGCGGATCGTATGTTGCAGGAGGTCTCTCGATGGCGTTGCGCTCTGTGAAAGTTCGTTTGTCGGCGGGGGCTGTGGTCTGCGCGGCGATGCTCATCGGGGTATCCGGCGCGAGCGCATCGAGCGAGAAGTACATCCAGCGCTACGGCACCTTCCACCAGCAGTTGATCCTCGAACTCGGCGGCCAGCCCTGCAACGGACGGTTCGACCTCCAGGTGCGCATGTTTGACGAGGCCTTCGGCGGCAACCAGCTCGGCCAGACCCTCGAACTGACGGGCGTCGATATCGCCAACGGTGTCGCGAACGCGAAGCTCTCCTTCGGCCCGCATCTCTTTGACGGCAAGCCGCGCTATCTGGATGTCGCCATTGCCCCGACCAACGCGTTCAAAACATACTTCCCGATGGGCGTGCGCCAGCAGGTGCAGATCGGCGCGATGTCGCAGTTCGCGGCTGTTGCGGGTCGCGTGCTGAACGTGCCTCCGGGCGCGGTCGGGCCCGCGGGTCCGGCGGGCGCGACGGGAGCGACTGGTCCGACCGGACCGGCTGGGCCGCAGGGTGATCCGGGTCCGCAGGGACCGGTTGGTCCTTCCGGCGGGCCGCCCGGACCGCAGGGTGATCCGGGTCCGCAGGGTGAGGATGGACCAGCCGGGCCGCAGGGTCTGACGGGGCCAACCGGGCCTCAGGGGCCGGCGGGGCCCGCGGGCGTGCAGGCGATCAAGATCTCGACGCTGCGATCCAACGTCATCGACACGGGTCCGGCGTTCCGGTTCACGTTTCCGGCGATGGCGACTCCGGGTGATTCGGGGTTCGACGGATTTGATCTGTTCGTGCCGGAGGTGACCTCCGGCAAGCTCCGACAAATCAGCGCACGCACGGGCAAGCAGATCCGGCTGATCAACTTCAACAACAGCCTCGCGCTTCCGACGGCGGCGGCGTACGACGGCACGCGCGTCTGGGTCTCGGCGAGCGCGGGGCTCTTCAAGGTGAATCCCGACGACGGGACGTTCGAGGTGTATTCATTCGGCTTCGCGCAGCGCGGCCTCGCGATCCTGAACGGATACGTGTACACCTACAGCCAGTCGCTGAACACGGTGTACGCGGTGCCGATCGACACGGCCGACGGCACGGCGACGCGGACGTGGACGATTCCGCAACCGGCGGGGATCGCCTCCGACGGCGCGGGCGTCTGGGTCTCGTCGCAGAGCACGGGGACGGTGTACCGGCTGAACGTGTCGCAGGCCGCGCCGCTGACGAGCGTGGCAACCGGCGGCACGCCGCGGCGTGTGGTCATGGCCGGGAGCACGGTCTGCGTGGCGGACGGCTCGCTGGCACGGATCTACTCGTTTGCGCGGGATGGCTCCGGATCGGTGACGCCCAACAACGTGGGGACGGCCGCGCCGAGCTCGATGGTGTATGACGGGACGAACCTGTTCGTGAGCGTGCAGACGGGCGCGGTGACGGCGTACGCGATGCCGGGCTTTGCGAGCGCGGGAAGCGTGACGCTCGGCAGCGGGATCGATTCGCTGGTGTTCGACGGGCGCAACGTGTGGGTCGGCAACGGCACTGGTAACTGGATTGAGAAGCGATAGTTCTCGCTTCGGTCCCAGTGGCGGATAACGCTCGAATCCGGGGTTATTCGCCGGATTCGGCATCCGAGGCGATTGGCTCAAAAACCAGATAGCGATGTCACGCGAAGACCGTGCGTACGGTCCTGTGCCTGCCGGCGGAGGCGGGCGAGGGGCGTGTATGGGGCGCGTTGATGTCAGCCAGTGGATCGGGCGACAGATTGAGCGGTGTGAGCGACGAGGATCTCCTCGTGCGCTCGGGGACGGGCGATCGCGCCGCGTTCATGGAGCTGCACGATCGTTTCGCGCCGCGCATCCTCGGGCTGCTGGTGAAGATCATGCGCAACCGAACTGATGCAGAGGACGCCTTGCAGAATGTCGCGCTGGATCTCTGGCGGCGGGCGGATGGATACGACCCCGCGCTGGGCTCGGCGCAGACGTGGATCCTGATGGTGGCCCGGGCGCGTGGGATCGATGCGCTGCGGCGGACGAGCAAGCATGTGGTCTCCGGTGTTGAGACGGCGGAGCCGGGCGCGCCGGCGGAGCGAGCGGCGGACCCGCTGGGGCGCGGTCGCGTGGACCGCGCGCTGGCGGAACTGCCGCCGGAGCAGCGAACGCCGATCGACATGGCGTTCTATCGCGGGCTGACGCGCGAGCAGATCGCGGGCTCGCTGGGGATTCCGGTTGGGACGGTGAAGACGCGGATACGGATGGGGTTGCAGCGGCTCGGGGTCGCGCTGGCGGAGCGGGAAGGGGGTGTGGCGTGAGCGAGTACAAGCATGATGAATCCGGGGATCTTCGGAGGGTGGACGCCATGGAACTTGCCGAGATGTACGCGTCCGGGCTGATGACCGAGCGCGAGCAGCAGGAGATGGAGCGCCGGCTGAAGGTGGGCGATGCGGCGATGCGGGCGGAGCTCGAGCGTGTGCGCCCGATGCTGGAGGCGCTGCTGGATGCGGGCGAGGTGAGCGTGCCGCGGCATCTGCGCGAGGGGATCGAGCATCGCGTCGCGGTGGCGGCGAGCGAGGGCGCACAGGAGTGGGCGGAGGCAAGGGGCATGCGATCGGTCGCGGCACAGGCGTGCGGCGAAACAGTTGGTGCGGGAGCGAAGGGCGGCGGTGCGGGATGGTCGGGCGAGTTCACGATCGTGCGCGAGGGTGAGGGACGATGGACCCCCTCGGGGATTCGTGGCGTGCGGTTCCGGACGCTCTGCTCGGATCGCAAGGCGAATCGGCGGACGATCGTGCTGCAGATGGATCCGGGGACGGAGCTGCCGGACCATGACCACGCTGGGATGGAAGAGGTGTATGTGGTGCGTGGTGATCTCATGATCGGTGATGAGAAGCTGGGCGCAGGGGATTACTTCCGAGTGGGCGCGGGGGCGGAGCATGGCACGCCGCGGACGATGGGTGGGTGCACGTGCATCATCGTGTCTGAGTACGTGCCGTACAGCGTGAAGTCGCTGCCGAGATTCCTGTGGACAGCGATCAAGTCGCTGTTTGGCAAGCGGTGATCATCGGGCGGCGGTCCGGTGGCGCGGCCGGCGCGGGCGAGAAGTTGCTGAACGGGCGTTACGGGCGCGATGCCGGATGGGGGACCGAGGTCGAGTGGGGCGAGCAGGTCGAGAATCTTGAGATGGCGTGGCTGGGTGAGCGCGGGGGGCGCGCCGGCTTTGGCCGCGCTGGGTGGAGATTCGGAAGCGGGGGCACTTCGTGATGAGGGTGTTTCAGCAAGGCGAGGTCGATCGCCCGGCGCGGCGAGAGAACGTGTCACCGGTGCGAGCGCTGTGGACGAATCGGTGTGGTCATCTTCATCATCTTCGAGCTGAATCTCCTCGTCGAGATCGCAAGGATCGGGGGCGTTGAAGATGGCGACGGCGCAGCGGCGTTTTTCGTCGGGGGATTCGGCTTCGTTGAGGGCGTCGATGAGCGTGCGGAGCGCATCGAGGCGGGCGCGTGCGAGTTCTTCGGCGTAAGGCGACATGGGGACCCCCATTCAGAAGGCGTGGATGGGGGCCGCGGAAAAAGCGGTCCTCCATGAAGGGGTCGAAGTGCGCGTTTGTGCGCCCAAACCCGCGCAGGATTCTGTGGAAAACGCGCGTAAGTGCTTATGGGGACTGGTTTGAAAAAATCTGAGAATTCCGCGAAGCGGCCTGAAAGTTGCGCTCGTTTGGGCGCGCAAACCCGCGCAAAGTCCCTGGAAACGGGTGACGAAATGGAGAGTGTCGGAGTGAGGTTGCAGCATCCCGGTCGTGGCGCGAAGCGCGGCACGACTGGGGCACGGTGAAAGAGGAGATCAGGGCACTCGGGCCGCGGCGGTGCGAACCCGGCTCGGAGAGCCGGGGTATCCAAGAACACGGGTCGGGAGACCCGTGCCACGCGGGCACTTACCCGCCGGCGAACCAGTCGGCGAGGAAGTCGAAGATGTCCTGGACGGTGACGTTGCCGTCGCCGTTCCAGTCGGCGCCGGGGCCGCCGCCGAACCAGGCGGCGAGGAAGTCGAAGATGTCCTGCACGCTGATGATCTGGTCGCGGTTGAAATCGCCGACGCCGATGCGGGGCATGAGGACCATCTGGACGTTGTACGCCTGATCGGGACTTGTGGAGCCGGAGCCGGGGCCGCTGGGATCAGCAAAGAGCGTGTCGGCGTTGATGTCGTAGACGATCTTGGCGCGGAAGACGATCGCGCCGAGGGAGACGGGGCTGCCGTAGGGCGCACCCGCGGCGTTCGCGCCGCCGATGGAGTCCTGCACGGTGCTGGAGGAGAAGACGGAGCCGGAGTCGACGCTGTCGGCATCGGCGACGCCGAGATATTGGATCTGATAGTTCTTGCCGGAGTTCAGGCCGGGGATCACATCGCCGACGGAGGTGATGAGCTCGAGCTGGTAGGCGTTTGTGGCGGTGTTCAGGTTGGCGCGGAGGAGGCCGGTGGTGAAGGTCGTGCCGCTGGTGCCGGTGAGGCCGATGGTCGCCATGAAGTAGACGTTGCCGCGGAGATCGAAGGCGGGAGCGGAGATGCTCGGGCCGGTGGCGGCGGTGCCGTAGACCTCGGTGTATTTGGCGAGGCGGCCGATGGGGGCGAGAGTTGAGGTGGGCGTGGCGCGACCGAAGATGGTTTTGCTGGCGATGCCAGCGCCGGAACCGGAGAAGCCGGATGCGCCGGTGTGGGCGGCGATGGTCCAGGTCGGCGCGCCACCCGCGGCGGGGAGGCGGGCGACGGAAATGTAGTTGTTCTCGGATTGCGGGATGGTGGAGCCGCCGCCGGTGGCGGCGACGGTGGCGGCGACGAGAAGGTCGCCGGAGGAGAGGCGCATGAGGGCGACCTGGCTGGATCCGCCGCGGAAGGAGGCCTGGCCGGCGTAGTGGGTGAATTCGTGATCGGTGATCGGGGAGAAGGAGGTGCCGGGGGAGAAGGCGTCGTCGGCATCGACGAGCGAGGGGGCGGTTGTGGGGAGCGCGACGGTGGTGCTGGTGCCGATCGCGCCGGTAGAGCCGACGCCGAAGACCTGCACGGCGCGGGTCTTGGTGCTCGCGTCGGTGCGGGCGAGTGTGGCGGCGGTGCCGACGGGGGAAGCGGCGGCGACGGGGGAGTAGACCTGCGGGATGAAGCAGATGGAGCCGCGCGGAGAGGTGGCGGAGGCGTTGAGATACGCGGTGGTGACGGAGGAGGTGTTGGCGGCGGACTCGTAGATGTAGTTGTTGAGGAGGTCAGAGGAGAGGAGGACAGGGCGGCCCGCGCCGCCGGGGAGCGCGGCGGAGATGATGTTGGGGACGGTGTCCATGACGACGCCGGTGCGGACGGTGTCGACGGCGGGGGCATCACCGGGGATGACGGTGGAGCCGGAGCCGGCGATCTGGTTTGCGGAGGAGACGTTGCGGGCGTTGAGTTTCAGGCGGAGGAGGGCGCGGGTCTGGAGGCGCGTGGAGATCGTCATCGCGTAGCCGTCGGCGTAGGCGTGGAGGTTGCCGGACTCATCGATCGCGCCGAGGCCGAAGGAGGCGGAGCCGGAGCTGGCGGTGGTGGTCTTGTTGTTGGCGGCGACGGTGCGCTGCACGAAGAGGCGATTGGGGCGGCGGAACTGGAAGTCGGCGAGGGAGCCGATGAGGGTGTTCTCGTCATCGCCGGAACCGAAGACGCCGTCGGCGCCCGCGCCGTATTCCATGAAGCCCAGACCGAAGCGCTGGCCGAAGCGGCCGCCGCCTGCGAAGGCCAGAGAGGGAGCGGAGTTGGCAGGGGCGTTCACGCCCTGACCGGGAGCGTTTGTCCACAGGAAGTACTGACCGGTGGATGCGAACGGGCCGGAGCCGAAACGCGTGGAGGCGCACTGGGCGCCCATGAGCTGGTCGAAGTAGCCACCGGCGTTTGATGCACTGGCCTTGACGACGGGCGCCATGGCGAACTGGCCGGCCCACGAGGAGGGCTTGGGGGCGAGGTCGACGACGAAGCGGAGGGCTTGGCGGGAGTCGCCGCTGGTGACTTGGTATGCGCTGGCGGCATCACCGGGGAGGCCATTGCCGGTGGAGACGGAATCCTGAGCGCGGGCGATGAGCGGGAGGCCGACGATGGACCCGGCGAGAAGGAGCGTGGCGGTGGCTCGGGAAAGGGGCATGAACACCTCAGGGAGTGGATCGGCGGAATCGCACCGGAAAGCGGCTGCCTGCGGGGCGATCAAACAAAGTCCGAATAACTGTCAGGGCCGATGAGCGGCCAGAACCGAATGACAGCGGCCCTTGGGAGGGCCGAGGTTCACCATACACCATGAATGCCGGTCTGGCATTGAAATCGGGGGCCGCGGGGCGTGCGCGAGGGGCTTATGGAGCGCCTGGGGCGGGTGCCGGGGCGGGCGTGGGCGGGGGAGTGGCCGGATCGGGGCGGTAGATGGGGTCGACCTTGGACATGGGGTCGGTCTTGGAGGTGTTGATGAGGTCCTCGAAGCGGAGGCGGTCGCGGCGGAACTTGTCCTTCCACCAGGGGTCCTGCTCGATGAGCAGGGCGCGGCGGACGCGCTCGAGGGTGGTGGCGTCGGGCTTGTTGCGGATCTCCTCGACGATGGCGACGCGGCGGAGGGAGGGGAGATAGTTCTCGTCGCGCTGGAGGGCCTCGCCATACCAGCGGGCGGCATCGTCGAGATAGCCGAGGGACTCCCAGAGGGTGCCGAGATTGTGGACGGGGCGCGGGTCGGTGGGGGAGAGTTCGGCGGCGGTTTTGAAGGCCTCGGCGGCGGCGAGGTTGTTGGATTCCTTCATCATGAGGCGGCCGAGATTGTTCCAGGCGACGGGGAGCTCGCGGTAGATGCCGATGGCCTCGCGATACTTGTCGGCGGCCTCGCGGTCGCGGCCGATGTTTTCCAGACGCTGGGCGTCGCGGGTGAGGGCGGCGGCCTTGTCGATCTGGCCGGAGATCTGCTGGGGCGTTTCGCCGGCGGGGAGCGCGGGGCGCGAGGCGTTGCAGCCGGCGAGCGGGAGCGCGGCGATTCCCGCGAGGGCGACAAGACAGAGGGCGTGTGTCGGACGGATGGTCACTTGAGCTTCTCCCAGCGACTGAAGGTGATGTCAACGTTCCAGCCGGGCGTGTTGGCGGCGGTTGGGCCACCGGGGCGGAAGACGAGGCGGGTGATTTCCAGGCCGGGCATCTGCTCGGCGCCCATGGCGGCCATGAGCCACTTGAAGACGTCGCCGGCGTCCTGGTTAATACAGCGAGCGGAGTAGGTGTGTTGCTGAAGACCGAGCTGGGTCATGGCGGCGCTTGTGGAATCGCTGACGGGGCCGGCGAGGACGACGTTCATGGCGGAGGCGAGCTGCTCGATCTGCTGGCCCATGCGGGGATTGGGGGAGGTGCCGCGCTGCGCGAGCTTTTCGTTTTCCTCGTCGAGCTTGATCTTGAGATCGACGATGCGGCCGGTGGCCTTGCGTTCGTCCTTGACCTTGGAGAGAACGGCGGCGCGGGAGTTGAAGGTGATGAAGGCGTAGATGAGAGCGACCAGGAGGAGGGCGACGCCGAGAACGATGATCCAGCGCGGCTTGTTGGCGCGCTCGCTGGCGGCGGCGGCGACGGCGAGCTCGAGGCGAGCGTCGCTGGCGGCGGAGGAGGAAGAAGAGGAGGCGTCGATCATGACTTGGGGAACTCGGGCGTGGCGGGGTTGGTTTTTGCGGGGTCGGTTTTTGCGGGATCGGGCTTGGCCGGATCCGGGTTGTTGGAGTCGGGATTCGCGGGATCGGCGGGCTTTGCGTCGGGAGTTGCCGCGGGAGCGGGGGCCGCGGGCGGTGTGGCGGCGGCGGGCGCCGCGCTCGAAGCGGCGGGCTTGCGGGGCGCGGGGGTCATGTTTTCCGGCCAGGTGGCGAGGAGGACGTAGGTGCGGTTGCCGCCGGCGACGCCGGTGCCGGAGGCGGTGCTTCCCTGCCAGTTCAGAACGTAGCGATTGGCGGTGAGCGTGGCGAGGACGTTGGGGCCGGTGGCGGCGTCGGGGACGGAGAGCTTGGCGGTGCAGGCGACGGCGGAGAGTTCCATCTCGATGAGTTGGGTGCGGCCGGGAGTCGGCTGCGGGATCGCGCCGGGGGTTGCGGGCGTGGCGGGGACAACGGGCGCGGGAGCGTTTGCATTCACATCCGCGAGGGCGGCGAAGACATACGCGGCTTCCTCGATGATGGGGCGAGGGGACTTGAGGTACTTGGCCTGATCGCGCACGCGGGCGAGCGAACCCTCCAGCGCGGCCTCGGGCTTGGGCTGCTTGGAGACGTTTTCGGAATACTTCTCGGCTTCCTTGAGCGCGGCGACGCGGGCGTCCTTGGCGGCTTTGAGCTGGGCCTCGGCGGTGGAGATGGAGGACTTGATCTGGTAGCCGAAAACGGCGACGAGCGCGGCGGCGGCGATGAGCGCGATGCCGATCCACTGGTGCAGGCGGCGATCGGCGCGGCCGGGGCGACTGGAGAGATCGATGAGGGCTTCGCGCGGGCGCTGGTGGAAGGGGAGCGCGGCGGCGGCGGGAAGATCGCCCCCGCTCATGCGCGGGGACTCGGGGCCGAGGCCGGCGAGGCGGCCGATAGTCGCGCCGATGGGATCGTCGTGGACGGCGCCATCGACGGTGGCGCCGGGCCAGCGGGAGGCGAGGTGGGCGAAGAGGGCCTCGGGGCCCATGGGGCGATCGGGGGAGGAATCGCAGACGGAGGGCGCGCTGAGGCAGACGACGCGCTGCGGGCAGTGACCGAGCTGCGCGCTCCAGGAGAGCCAGTCCAGCGAGAGACGTCCGGCCTCGGCTTTGGAGAACTCGAGGGTGACGGAGGGGCGATCGTCCTCGGGCTGGGAGAAGACGGAGGAGGTTGTGGTGTCCAGCGGGGCGAGCGCGGTGTCGCGCTGCTGGGACTCGGGAGTGGTGGCGTCGGCAGGGCGGACGAGCTTGGAGTGGGCGGCGAGGCGCATCGCGCCGCCGGCGACGAGCTCGCCGGCGCGGGTCCAGGCCCAGATGAGGCGGCCGGAGGGCTCGACGAGAATGACGGCCGCGCTTGCGGAGCCGGCGGAGACGAGGCGATCGGAGATGGAGGCGGGCTGCGAGCCGTCCCACCCGGAGGCCATGGCGTGCCAGATGCTGACGACGCGCTCGACCTCGATGGCGCGGGCGTCGAGCTCATCGAGAAGGACGCGGACAATGGCGTCGTGGACGGAGATGACGGCGAAGCGCTGCTTGCGGGCGAGGGAGATGGGGGCCTTGCGCTTGAACGAGAAGCCGCCTGCGGGGGATTCTTCGGGATCGAGCGTGGCGAGGGCCTGGACGCTGGTTTCGGAGAGGAAGCCGGGGCCGCCGCCGGAGGCGGCATCCGCACCGGAGAGGATGCGGGCGGCACCGATGCCGGTGGAGGAATCGCCATCGGAGCCGGACTGGAGGATGGTGTCGCGGACGACGTTGGAATCCGCGCTGGGGGCGGAGAGCCAGGCGCAGACGGAGCCCTCGGCATCGACGCAGACGGCGGCGAGGCGCTTGAGGCCGACGCCTTGGAGAGTTTCGGCGATCCAGGTGGCACCGGCGCGGGCGGCGTTGACGCCGGGCGTGGCGGCTCCGGAGGATGCGCCGGCATCAATGCTGGAGACGGCGCTGGCATCGGGGGCGGTCCACTGGCGAGCCAGCCCGGCAGCGATGAGGCGGAGGCGACGGATGCCCCCTCCTCCCGGCGTACGTTCGATATAGCAGACGACCCCGCCGCTCATGATTATCTGCCCCTCTTGGCGTTGCCCTCGATGGCGTTGATGATGTGTTTTCCGGCCTCGCTGCCGAGATCGACACCGGCCTCCTTGGCGCGGGCAAGGGCCTGATCCACGGGAGTTCCGGGGACGATGCCGAGGAGGGAGAGATACTTGGAGCGGGCGCCCTCATCCAGTGAGGGATCGTTGAGGGACTTGGCGTACTGCTGGACCTCGTCGCCGTCGAGCTTTTCGAAGGGGACCATGGCGGGGACATCGGAGGGCATCTGGGCGCGGCGGGCGGCTTCGGCGGCGGCCATGGAGGCGGCGCGGGCCTGCTCGAGCGTGCCGGCGTTCGGGGCACCTGCGCCGGGGTTCGGACGATTGATGGCGTTCATGACCATCGGGGAGCCGGGGCCGCCGGGCTGGGCAAGGTTGGGGGCGTTGCGGAAGGCGACGGGGCGCTTTGGGCCTTCGGCAGGGGCAAGGAGCGTGCGCTCGGTGAGCTGGATGGACTTGCGGACGCCGCCGACCTCGACCTCGATGTGGTCGGGCTCGATGGTGACGAGCTTGGCGTCGTTGTGTGTGGAGCCGATGGAGTAGATCTGCTGCTGGCCCTCGACCTTGACGAGGGCGTGGCGGTTGGCAGGGGTGATGATGGAGCCGATGTAGGCCCAGTCGGAGGAAGCAGATTGTGGGGGAGTGACAGGCCCCGTTGTGATGACAGGGTCTTTCAGGTCTTCTTCGATCTTTGGAGGGGCCGGCGGGACCTGATGAGCAGAAGCGCTCGCGCCCTTCATGGCGTCGATGAAGGGGAGCTTGGAGTAATCCGGGGGCGTGGGTTTGGCGATGACGACCGGTGGCTTCGGGGGGTCGGGCTTGTCGGGCGCGAAGAAGTCGCTGACGGCGGGGAGCGCGATGGCGGCACCTGCGGCGGCGAGGATGACGACGGCGGTCACCTGCCAGATGACTGTCTTGCGCTTGGCGATTTGGCGGTGGGTCTGCATGGCGGTTCTCCGAACCAGATGCGAAATCCCGGAAGGATGCCGCAGAACGGGTGGAGCGGGCATCCTATCACGAACCGAAGCGAGTATCACGGAGGGCTAGCGGGCGAGGCGGGAATCTTCGAGGGGGAGGGCGTCCCATGTGAGGAAGCCGCCGCCCTGCTTGAAGGTGTCGGAGCGGGACTCGTCGAGGTGGTAGAGGCCGCTGGATTTGTTGAGGAGGGTGCCGGAGGAGTTGCGGGTCTCGACGAGACACTCATACAGGGAGGGTTGGGTGACGAGCATGGAGGCGATTTCTTTTCGCTGACGCTCGGTGATCTGGATGTCGCGGAGGGCGTCGGCGATGTTGGTGCCCATGGGGGGCGCGCCGCCGGCGGGCGCGCCCGCGCCGGCAACGGGAGTTTTGGAGCCGCTGAGCGAGGGGGACTTGGAGCCGGAACCTGTGCCGGAGCCGAAGGAGGTGGAGCCCGCGCCGCTGTCGAGGGAGCCGGGGCGGACGGAGGCGCGGCGGTCGAAGATGGCGATGGCGGCCTGGTTGGCCTTGTCGGGCTCGCCGATGACGGCGAGGCAGAGGGCCTTGATGAGCAGATCGGGGGCGGTGTTCAGGCAGATCTCGGGAGGGCCGACGGGGCGGAAGAGGTTGTCGGGGCGCTGCTCGGCGGGGACGGATTCGAGGAGGAACTTCATGTCCTCGACGATCTCGCGGCGGCGGCCGGAGAGGGCGGTCGGGTCCGAGAGGGTGGAGCCCTGGGCGTCGAAGAGGTAGACATCGATGCGGCCCTCGCCGGAGACATCCATCGAGAAAGCGAGGCCTTCGGAGTCGATGGATTGATCGACGCGGCCGCGGGCGGTGTCGAGCCAGCGGAGGATGCACTCCTTGATGCCGGCGGAGCGGTGGTGGTTCTTGTAGTTGTCGACATTGCGGACGATGGCGCGGTAGGAGACGCCGTGGCGCTCCAGCAGGAGGGCGACAGTGAGGCCGCCGACCAGGAGGAGGAGCACGACCAGCGGGAGCGCGAAGGCGCGGCGGGCCCGGGTGAGGCGTACTCGGAGAAGTTGGAGGCGGGGGGAGGTCATGTGGTTCGGAGTGAGGATCAGCGGCCGGGCTGGGCGTTGGCGGGGATGGTGATGGTGCTGCCATCGGGGAGCGTGATGACGATGGGGCGACCGTTGCCGCCGGAGACGTTGCCGTTGCCGGTGCCGGGGCGGATGCCGCCGGGGCCGGCGCCGGCGACGGAGCCGGTGGAACCGGAGTTGCCGTTGGAGCCGGTGTTTCCAGGGCGCGGGCCGCCGGCTCCGGCGATAGAACCGGTGGAGCCGCCGGTGGCGCCGGTGCCGCCGCGGCCGCCACCGTTGGCGGCATCGAGCGCGGCCTGGACGGCGGCGGCGATGCCGCCATCGCCCGCGCCATCGGGGTTGCTGGGATCAAAGGGCGCGCCGAGGGGATCGTTCACGGCGAGGACGGTGCCGGGTTCCTGGCCGTAGGACCAGGCGACCTCGAAGAGCCAGTCCTGGTGGCGGCCGTCGACGGTGTCGAACTTGAAGTTGACGTACGCGGGGAGTTCCTTGGCGTGGGCGGCGGCCATCTTGCTGACCATCTTGCGGCGGCGATAGACCTGCCACTGGGCGTTGCCGATGCCGGAGAGGAGCTTGACCTCGGGGGTGTCGGTGCGGCTGGCGCGGGCGAGCTCTATGAGGTGGAGGCGCTCGGCGCGATCCCTGGCGGCGTTGGCACCTTCGCCGGTGGCGTCGGTGGGGGGGAGATCGAGCTCCTCGTCGGGGGGAATCTGCTTCCACCAGAGGGACCAGGCGGTGGCGTTCTGGATACCGGAGGAGGCGAGGCGGGCGAGAACTTTGGGGTCGTCTTCCTGGCGGAACTCGAAGACGCCGCGAACGCCGGGGGCCTTGGGGGGCTCGATGTCCTGACTGGCGAGAGAGGAGATGCGATCGTCGGCGGGGCCGCCGCCGAGGCCGAGCGCGCCGTTGCGGAGACGATCGGCGCGAGCGGTGGTGGCGTTGGGGTTGCGCTCTTTGCTGGAGGATGAGCCGGACTTGCCCGAGTCGGAAGTGGAGCCGCCAGACTTGTCGGAGCCGGAGAGGCGCGAGGAGCCGAGCCGGGAGGAGGATCTCGCGGCGCTGTTGCGCTCGGACCAGACGCTCATGGAGCGCTGGCGGGCGAGGGCGAGCTGGCGGAGCTGTGCGTTTTCCTCTTCCTCGGCGGTGAGGGAGCGGGTGACGGCGTGGACGGGGGGCGTGGTGAGGGTGAGGTCGATGGTCTGGAGAATGGTGCCGTCGTAGGAGCGCTTGGAGGGATCGGGCTGGAGGGCGAAGCGCTGGATGGCGGTGTCTTCGCGGCGATCCTGGGAGAGGTTTTCGCCGGCCTCGTCGATGTCCTTCTTGATCTTGTCCTTCATCTCGTCGTCCTTGGGCTCCGGGGAGCTTTCCATGAGGAGCGTGCGGAAGGACTGCTGGAGGATCTTGTGGGCGAAGGCGAGCTCGGTGTTGGTTTCGAGGCGGTCGTTCTGGAGCTTTCGGGCGCGGTCCATCATCGTGAAAAGCGCGAGGGATGCGGCAACGACGAGGGCGCCGAGGACGGCGGCGAGCATGACTTCCAGGAGCGTGAAGCCACGACGCGAGGCGCGAGGTCGGGCGGTGCGAAGATGATGGAGGGATCGAGGGATCATTTGAGCTGCCTCCCCTGGAGTTTGGCGGTGCTGGTGTTCGCGCCGTTGCCGCCGAAGATGCCCTGGATCATCTTGGTGATCTTGTCGGGGTTGTTGGAGTAGGTGTCGAGGGAGTCGGGGTTGCGCGGGGCGTAGGGATCGATGACGCGGGAGAGGAAGGCGATGGGCTCGCCGCGGGTTTCGTAGTTGCCGTTCTGGGTGGCGTCGTAGACGGTGACGCCGACGAGCATGAAGCGGTCGAGGGCCTGAAGGTTGGCTCCCCCGGACTCCTGCTTCTTGTTGATGACCATGCGGGCGCCGGTCTTGTCCAGATCCCAGAAGTACTTGTGGTCGCCGTAAGTGATGGGGAGGCCCTTGCCGGGGAGGCCTTCCTCATCATCGAGGAACTGGAGCATGATGCGGTTGCAGATCTCGTAGCCCTCGAGGCGCTTGCGGCCCTCGGTCTCCATGCCGATGATGGCGGAGATCGCACCGGTGACGGCGGCGACGGTGAGGGAGAGGAGGAGGACGGCGAGGATGACTTCGAGCAGCGTCATTCCCGATCGCGCGGCCGCGAATGGGCGGGCCTTTCGCGAACGGGATGTGGTGTGCTGGTGGGTCATGAGAGGGCTCCGCCTCGGGCAACTGATACGGAAATCGGATTACTGACGCTGAGGCTGATCCTCTTCCCAGTAGTCAATGAGGTCGGCGCCGGTCGTCTCGCCGGATTCGCCGGTTGAATAGAGCGTGAAGGGATGGGCACCCGCGCCAGCGCCGGTAGTGCCGGGGATGTAGATGAGCGGACGCTTCCAGGCGTCGAGCGGGATCTTCTCCATGTACTTGGGAACCAGATTGTCCAGCGTGGCGGGGTAGACGCCCTGCTCGAGGTTGTAGTTCTTGATCATGCTGGCGGCGGTGGACATCGTCGCGCGGCTGGCGGCGATCTTCGCGGCCTTGCCGCGGCCAAGGATGCTGACGGATGCGACGCCGATGAGCACGCCCATGATGACGACGACGAGCATCATCTCAAGAAGCGTGAAGCCGCGGAGCGAGTTCTTGGACATGGAACGGAAGAGTCGGATATTCATGTGTGTTCTCCCCTTGAACGTGGTTGCTGTGCGTGCGATCAGAGCTGGATCTTGCTGGTGAGTGTGATCATCGGGAGCATGAGGGCGATGAGCAGTGTGCCGATGATGGCGAACATAAAGACGATGAGCGCGGGCTCAAGCACGGCGAGCAGGCGTGCGCTGGATCGCTCGACCTCGTCGGACATGTCGCCCGCGAGGGTGTGGAAGGCGTTTTCAAGATCGCCGGAGCGCTCGGCGGCGATGAGCAGGCGGCGGGTGGCGATGGGAAGCGAGGCGACCTCTTCGATGAGCGTGCGCATCAGCCCGCCCTCGATGAGGCGGTTGCGGAGGCGTTCGAGCTGGGAGCGCATGACGGGATGGCTGAGGGCTTGGTTGGCGACGCCGAGGGCGTCTGCGATCGGCACGCCGCTCTTGGTCATGGCGCCCATGACGGAGAAGAAGCGTGCCGACTCCTGGGCGATGACGACATCGCGCATGATCGGGAGCTTGCGCATGGAGACCTGAGCGAGGTTGAGCACGGCGGCGCGGCCGACGATGCCGAGAATGAGCACGATGCCGGCAAGGATGCCGAGCCACATGACGTTCTCGCGCATCCACATGCCCGTGCCGATGACGACCTTGGAGAAGGCGGGGAGCGGGATGTCGCTCTTCATCAGCCCCTCGCCCATCATGGGGACGACGACGAGCATCATGAGCGTGGCGACGATGAGCGAGATGCTCATGACGATCGCGGGATAGATCATGAGCGTCGCGGCCTTGCCGGCGATGGCGATGCGGCGACGCATAGTGACCGAGAGTTCCTTGGCGGCGCCCGAGAGATCGCCGGTGCGCTCGGCGGCGCGATAGACGGCGATGGTGACAGTGTCGAAGCCGCCGACGGTCTTGCAGGCGTCGGCAAAGGAGGAGCCGGACTGGACGAGATCACGCAGGCGGACCATGCGCGGCTTGGTGGCGGGGCGGACGGTCTGGGTGACGACGTCGAGGGCCTCGACCAGCGGCACGCCGCGGGAGAGGAGCTGCGCGAGCTGATCGTTCAGCGCTCCCTGATCCTTCAGAGAGAGTTTCTGATCCGGGGCGAACCACGCGGGGACGCGCCAGGACTTGACGAGGAGCTGGTTATCCGTGCGCAGGGATTGGGCGAGGGCGGGCATGGAGCCGGCCTGGCGGACGCCGAGTTTGCGGCCGCCACCGGGGCGAACGGCGAGGTAGAGGAAGGCGTTGGAAGCGGCGGTGCTCATGGAAGGGAATCGTATCGGGGTCAGGCGGGGGAACGGCGTGAATGTTCGGGTGAAAGGGGGGTGTGTGGGTATTCAGGTTCTACGGGTGGGAGGAGGAAAAGTGCGGGTCAGGGGTGGCCGGCGAAGGGGAGGAAAGGACATCGACGCCCGGGCGTGTGCCGGGAGTGGGCGAGGAAAGAGCGGGATGGAGCGAGGCGGGCCGGAGAAGGTCGGAGGCGGAGGAAATCCGTTTCCGGGAGCTCGCGGCGGCCGCCGCGGAGAGCCGGAGATTCGCGGTGCGAATGTCCGACGGAAGTTGTATCCGCGTGTGGCGCGTGGGTTGCAGGGTGATGGGAAATTGCGGGAGCATGGGAGAGGAAGGATGCTCCGCGGGCGAGGAAGGGCCAGTGGGGGCCGCGGGGAGGAGTGGCGTGCGCGGCGAGTGTGCGGGGTGTGGGGGATGGGGGGTGTGTTATCGGCGCGCGGGAAGGGAGCGGGGACCCATATTTCGGATGCGCCGCGAGATGTGTGGATGTTTCCGCGCGCTGAGATGCGCAACCAAGGCACTCGGGCCGCGACGGCCCGAACATGGGCCTGTAGGCCCATGCCACTTACTTCAGCGGTTCGCGTGTACTAGGCGGGAGCAGGCCGACGAGGATCGAGAGGACACCCGCGGCGAGGAGCCAGAGGCGGGTGTGCTCATCGATGGTCCATCGCGCGAGGATGGAGGAGCGTTCGGAGACGATCGGCTTGGGGGGAAGCTCGACGGCGGCAGGCTCAAGGTGCGGGAAGACGGAGGCGCTGAGATTTGAAGGATCGGGGCGCGGGTTGAGCGGGACGCGGTCGATGGGGCTTTTGTTCAGGCCAATGGCGGCGAGGGAGAGTACGGCGGACTCATCGCCACCTTTGACGGCGCGGAGATACTGGCCGTAGTGCTCAAGGCGCTTGAGACGGTGCTTCTCGATCGCGGCGGCGCGGTCGCGCTGCCAGGTCGCCATATCCAGATCGTGCTGCGCGGGGATGAGCACGGTGGCGGCGAGGATGCCCAGCCCCGCGATGAGGAAGAGCCAGCCGGCGTCAATGCGAAAGAGCGGCACGGCGCGGCGGACATTCACGCCGGCGAAGAGGGGCGTGGGAGAGGGATTGATGGCTGGGGCGGAGTGCATGCGCAGAGGTTCCCGGGGAGGGAAGATCGGCGAGTGCGGGCGACGGGCTGGAGAAAATGTGGAAGTGGGGGATGGGCCGGAAGCCCAAGCCACGAGAGGCAAGGCCGCTACTTGGATTTCACGTCAAAGGTGCCGAGGTATTCGACGGCGCGCTGAGCGAAGGCGAGTGCGAGGGATTCGTCGATGGGTTTCTTTGTGTCGTTGAAGGTGAGGGACAGGACGTACTTCTTGCCATCGTGGCGCTCCAGCAGCCAGGTGAGGGAGATGACGCCGGGCTCGGAGCCGCCTTTGTAGCCGGCATAGGTCCAGATGGTGCGGTCGATGGGGATGCCGGGGTTGATGGCGAGGATGTCGCGGATGGGTTCGAGGCCGGGTTTGCGGGAGAGATCATCCAGGAGCCACATGGTGGCGGCGAGATCCTGGCCGCTGGCGAACCACTCGAGGGAGTCGATGAATCGCGGGGCTTTCCACGCGGCGGCGAGCATGACCTGGGGCGTGGCCTTGCCGACCTCGCCGCCCGCGGAGACGAGCTCGCGGCGTGAGAGGACGCCGGCGGAGATGTACTTTTTCGGAAGGTCATCCGAGCCGGAGAGCTTGAGCGCGAAGAGGTCGCGGGTGGTGAGGAAGGGGGCGTTGAGATCGGAGTGGCCGAGCGTGCACTTGGCCATCGTGCGCTCGCAGCGATCGCGGCCGAGTTTGTGGATGAGATGGTCGGTGGCGGTGTTGTCGCTGATGGAGATCATCTTCTCGGCGAACTGGCGGAGGGTGAACTCCGTGCCGTCTTTTTCGCTTTGCATGACGCCGCTGGGGAGGGATTTCAGGGCATCGTTGACTTTGAGGGGTTCGTCCCATCGGGCGTCGCCATCGGCGATGGCGGAGCCGAGTGCGGCGAGCACCCAGAGTTTGAAGGCGGAGCCGATGGCGAGGGGGGTTTCGGAGTTGTGGTAGACGCGGGATTGGATCTCGCGGATGACCGTCGGAATCGCGGGCTGGCCGTCCTCCTCCGGTGCGGCGTTCATTGTTCGCTCGACGAGTTCGCGCAAGGAAAACGAGGTCTTTTCGGAGGCCGCGGCGAGCCGCTCTTTCAGATCGTCCCATGATTTCAACGGCGGAACGCGCGGGTCCATGCCGGGCTGGATGAGCAGGCCGACGATGGTGTCGGCCTCGTTGAGCGCGAGTCGGAGCTTGAGGGGTGTCTGCTTCTTCGAGCCGGCGACATTCGCGACCAGCGAGCGCTCCTTCGAGCCCTCGTCGATGGAGACGAGCGTGAGCGTGCCCTCGGCAGCGCGGATTTGCGATGTGACCTGACGGAGCTTCGTGAGCGGCACCTGGGCCTTGAACTCATCGGAGAGGTCCTGATCCGTGATCGCCTCGGCATCGCCGCCGAACATGGCGAGGACGCGGGCGAGCATCTTGCCCGCTTTGGTGTCGGGCGGGAGTGCGCTCGTGGTCTGGTCGGTGGCACGGGCATCCTGCCCGTGGGTTGGCTGCTGCGCCAGCACAGGGAGGGCAAGCAGAGCTGTCAACATGAGAGCGGAGAAGAACGAGCGCATGGGTACTCCGGTTTCGTGCGACGGTGGGTGCCGCTGACATGGACACGGGCAGGATGCTCGTGCCACGGGATCATTCGCGCTTGGGGGTTTCCGCGGGAGTGCCGGTGTTTGTGGCTCGCTCGCGCTCGGCATCGGCGGGAGTGCGGCGGCCCGCGGGGTCGTCGTAGTGGGGGAAGTTGAAGGGTGTCGGGTCGCCACCGGCGGGCTGGCCGATGCGCGGATCGAAGGGGTGCCAGTCGACTTTGGTCGCGCCCAGGAGTGTGCCGGTGGCGAAGGCGAGATCGACCTGTGCGATCTGGTAATCGGAGAGGGCGCGGATCTCGCTGGTCTGCTCGTCGGCGAGGCGGGCCGCGGCGTCGAGGACGTCGGTGCTCGTGCGTGCGCCGGCGTCGAACTGACGCTGCTCGCCTTCGAGCGTCCGCGCGGCGAGGATCACGCTCTGACGGGCGGCGAGAATCCGCTGCCACGCGGCGTCGATGGCATCCACCGCACCGAGGACTTCCTGGCGGATCGCGAGGGCGCGAGACTCTTTGGTGGAGAGGCGTTGCAGGCGGGTGAGGATGGCTTTCTGGATGCCGGCCTTGGCGGCCTCGTTGCCGATGGGGATCTGGCCGCGGATGGACGCCTGCCAGGTGCGGAAGCGGGTCTCGGTAATCTGGTCGATGGAGTCGCCGTAGTTCGCGCCCAGGCCGGGGATGGAGTAGGAGAAGTCGAGCGTGAAGAGCGGGAGGGCCTGGTTTTTGCTGAACTCGATGGCGGAGTAGTCCTGTGCGAGTTGGAGCTCGAGCTCGAGCATCTCCATGCGGTTGGTGACGCCGAGATCGGCGAGGGCGGAGCCGTCGAACTGGAAGTGGACGGGATCGGGGTCGGTGGCGATGGTGATGACCGAACGGGTCTCCATCTCCAGGCCCTTGATGTTCAGGAGGCGCTTGATCTCACGTTGCTGGTCGCGCAGGGTTTTCTCGGCCTGGATGATCTGCTCGAGTTGCGAGGCCGCGCCGGATTCGGCGCGGGTGACTTCGAGCTGGGCCGCGTCGCCGGCGGAGACGCGACGCTTGGCGCGATCCATGAGCGCGAGGCCGACCTCGTATTGCTTCTGGCGGACTTCCAGGGCGCGTGCGGCGGCGTAGGTGCGCCAGTACGACCGATCCGCCGCGGCAATCTGGCGGATGATCTCCAGTTTGGTGCGGGACTGGGTGATGTCGAGATTCAGCGCGGCGACGCGGATGGAGTATGTGTTGGCGCGCCGGCCCGCGTTGCGCAGCAGCGGCTGGCTGAGGGAGAAGGTGACGGCGGAGTCATACGAGGTGTTCAGGGCGAAGAAGGGGTTGTTGGTCTGGCTGCGGCCCTGCGTGAAGTCCACGCTGGCGCGCCCGCCGGTGCGGAGGGGGACATCCACGCCCGCGCCGAAGTTGACTGTCTTCTGCTGGTTGGCGCTGGTGGTGTCCAGCGTGGGTTGATTGACATCGCGGACGCCGATATTGGGACGGAAGACGAGCTCGAACTTGGCCTCCTCGGCGCGGAGGGACTCGGAGGAGATCAGCGGATCGACGATCGCGATGCGGAGGTCGAGGTTGTTCTCGAGCACGGCGGCGCGGGCGTCTTCGAGTTTGAGCGGGATTTCGGTGAGGCCCGCGAAGCGGCTCGTGTACCGCTCGCCCACAACGGGCGTGGCGGCGGGTGCGACGGGCGTTGCGTAGCGATCGCGATCCAGCGTTTCGACGGAGCGGAGACGCTCGACGGGCGGGCGTGGGCGGTAGTCGGCGTCGGTGGAGGAGAGGGGGCTTGAGCAGGCGGGGAGAAAAAGTGCAAAGTGCATCGTGCAAAGTACAAAGAAAGGCGCGGCGGCGCCGTGTCTCTTTGGTTCTGATTTGCACTTTGCACTTTGCACTTTGTACTTTCTCCTACTCGTGCCGCAGCGCGTCGATGGGATCGAGCCGCGCGGCCTTGATGGCGGGGAACATGCCGAAGATCACGCCGACGCCGGCGCAAAAGATGACGGCGATGAAGGTGGCCCAGACCGGCACGCTGGCCTGCTCCAGCGGGCTCTTGGGCATGACGCGGATGATGTAGACGAGTGCGTAGCCGATCGCGAGACCGATGGCCGCGCCGACGAGGCAGAGGACGACGGCCTCGACGAGGAACTGAAGAAGGATGACGCCGGGCTTGGCGCCGACGGCCTTGCGCAGGCCGATCTCGCGCGTGCGCTCGGTGACGGAGACGAGCTGGATGACCATGATGCCCACGCCGCCGACGAGGAGCGCGACCATGACAAGCCCGGAGAGGAAGACCGTCATCATGGTGCCGATGCGCTTGATCTGAGCGATGTACTGCTCGATGGCCTCGACGCCGAAGGTGTCCGGGTCTTTGGGTCCCAAGCGGCGGACCTTGCGCATGTAGAAGGAGATTTCGGCCTTGGCATCCTCGAAGAGTTCCGGGCGCTTGGTCTGGGCGATGACGTACACGCCCTGCTCGGGGCGCATCACGCTGGCCGTGTTGAAGGGAATGTAGATCTCGCTCTGCGAATCGCCCGCGCCGAACATCGGGCTGACGGCCTTTGTTTCGACGACGCCGACGATGAGGAATCTGCGGCCGCCGACGAGGATGTAGTTTCCCGGCCCGCCGCTGGGGAGCCCCATCTCTTCGATCGCCTTGTCGTTCACCATACAGACATTGCGCACGGCTTCCAGGTCGATGTTGGAAAAGGGCCGACCCGCGGTCACGAAGCGCTGCTCGATCTCATGCCAGATCGGCCGGATTCCCTGCACGCGCACCTGCGGCTTGCGCTGGTCGCCGTACTGCGCATCGGTGCTGAACTCGAGCACGGGAGTCAGGCGATCAAGTGAGGGACAGTTGGCCAGAAGCCCATCCACCTGAGGGGCCATCAGCCGCACCTGCCGCCAGGAGAAACGGTTGCGGGCCTCGCGCGGGAAGCGCGGGAAGACCCAGACCTTGTTCGCGCCAACGGAAGAGAACTCCTTGAGGATGTTGCTCTTGAATCCCTCGGAGCTGCCGGTGATGAGGACGAGCGCGCCGACGCCGATGACGATCATGAGCATCGCCAGCAGGGCGCGGAGCTTGTTGGACCACATCTGGCCGAGGGCGAGCAGGACAGTCTGTGCAAGCAGCCGGATAATGATCATGCGGGCACCCCCGGCGAGCGAGGTGTCGCGGTGACTACGGCAGGGCCGCTGGTGGGAATGTTCGCCATCTCCGCCGCGGCGACGGCCATTCGGTTGAGGAACTCGCGGTGGATCGGATCGTCGTTCTTCGCGAAGTCCGAGACGACGCGTCCGTCTTTCAGACGCACGATGCGATCCGCGTGGCCCGCGATGTCCTCCTCGTGCGTCACGATGATGATGGTCTGGCCGTCGTCGTGCAGCTTCTTGAAGAGCGCGATGATCTCCTCGCTGGTGCGGCTGTCGAGGTTGCCGGTCGGCTCATCGGCCAGCAGGATGCTCGGCTCGGTGACGAGCGCGCGGGCGATGGCGACGCGCTGCCGCTGGCCGCCGGAGAGCTGGTTGGGCTTGTGCTTCATGCGATCGGCGAGGCCGACACGTTCGAGGGCTTTCTTGGCTCGGGCCTTCGCGCCCCACCAGTGGCGCACGGAGTAGATCAGCGGGAGCGTGACATTCTGTAGCGCGGTGGATCGGGCCATGAGCTCGAAGGATTGGAAGACGAAGCCGATCTCCTGATTGCGCACCGTCGAGAGCGCGGTGGCGGACATGCGGGCGACCGATTTGTCGGAGAGGATGTACTCGCCCTTGGTCGGGCGATCCAGGCATCCGAGGATGTTCATGAGGGTGGATTTGCCCGAGCCGGAAGAGCCCATGATGGCGACGAACTCGCCGCGCTGGATCGTGAGATCCACGCCGCGGAGCGCGTGGACGCGCTCGACGCCGACGCGGTAGATCTTCTCGATGCCCTTCAGCCGAATGCTCATGGTCTTGTCGGTCCGTGGCGGGGGCGTCCCGCCCGTGTCCTTGCCGCTTCGTTCGCTGCTTTGTGTCTCGCTCGATCCCGCACGCTCCAAACCGTCAATGCGGCCCGCCCATTCCCTTCGTCTCCTTGACGGCCGTTGTCGCCTGCTCCTTGGTGCCGCTTTCTTCGATGACTTCCTGATCGTGGCGCAGATTCTGCAACACTTTGAACGGACCGGCCACGATGCGGTCGCCTTCCTTCAGCCCCGCCAGCACCACCGTGCGTGTTAGATCGCTCGAACCGACCTGCACCGGCGTTGCCACCACCTTGCTGATCTGCTTCCCCTCGGTCGTCAGTTTTCCAGGCACAACTTCCACGCGATAGATGACGCGGGTGAAGGTGTTGGTCTTGATGACGTTGGCGTTGTTGTCGGTGACGGCCTTGGGAAGCTCGTCGGTCTTGCGATCAACGACGGCCTGGCTGGGGACGACGAGGACATCGCGGAGCGTCTCGACCATGATGTCGGTGTTCGCAGTCAGGCCGGAGCGAAGGGTCTCGCCCTTCTCCAGCGCGATGGGAATCCAGACCTCGAAGTAGCCGGTGTTGTCGCGATCGAGCTTGCGCTGCAGTTCGATGCGTTCGACGCTTCCCTTGAACTCGCGCTCGCCGTAGGCGTTCACGAAGACTTTCGCGAACTGGTTGTTCTTGACGGGGACGACGTTGCTCTCGTCCACGCGGGCCTTGAGGACCATGTCAGAGAGGTCCGCGAGTTGCATGATCACCGAGCCCGGGCTGTTCAGCGTTCCGACGACGACGAGCTCTCCGACTTCTGCGTCCAACTGTGTGATGGTGCCGTCGATCGGGCTGACGATCGTGGTGTTTTCCAGGTCTTTATCGGCACGAACGATCTGAGCCCGGGCCTGCTCGATGGCGTGCTCGGTGGCGCGGAGCGAACTGGCGGCCCGGAGGTATTCGCTCTCGGCCTGTTCGAGCTGGCTCTTGGCGAAGTCGCCGGAGTTCACGAGGACGCGGACGCGATCGCGGTCCTGCTCGGCCCGCTGGAGCGTGGCCTGCGCGCCCTCGAGCCGCGCCTGTTCGCCCTTGAGCCCGGCGCGAGCGGAGTCCAGCAGTGCCTGGAGGTCGCGAGCATCCAGTCGAACCAGGACATCCCCCTTCTTCACCTGCTCATTCTCGCGGAATGGCAAGGCGATGATGCGGGCCGAAACCTGCGCGCTGATCTTGACGTTCGTGCGAGGCTCAATCTGGCCGGGTGCGGAAATCGTCCGTGACAGTTCCCCTTTTCCCGCCGTCTCAAATCGCACCTCGAGCGGTTTGTTCTGCGGCCAGAACATCTCCATCTGCTTACGAATCTCTTTGTTGACGAAGATCGCGTAGTACCCGCCCCCGCCGCAGGCGAGGATCAGGACCAGCCCGAGACCGACAAGCCATTTCCACACCTTCAAGGCCTCCCGATCAGGCCCCCCGGGACTCTCGCCCCGCTTCTGCCCCGAATAAGAACCCGTTCACGATTGCCCTGTGCCCGAGAACGGGACAGGACTCAATGGTAGGGAATGTCCGGATCCCGATTTCGGCTGGTAGTCGGGTTCATGGGCGCAAGTGCTTGATCTCCAATCACCTACCACCCCCACGCGGGAGGATCCGAAATTTCGCGAAAAGGGGGTTGACAGCGGCATGGCTAGGTGATAAGTTGAACGATCAATCAATAGTTGATTGATTGTTCAATCACGCAGAGATTGCAGTGGCACCAACACCCGAAGACCATCCCACGCGAGCCCGCATCCTGGAAACCGCCCGGCGGCTGTTTCATGAGCAGGGGTTCCATGCGACGGGGATCTCGACGATCCTCCGCGAGGCGGATGTGAACTCGGGTTCGCTATACCACTACTTCCCATCCAAAGAAGCCCTTCTCACTGGGGTGCTGGAGTTGTATGTGCGCCTGCTGAGGCCGGCCGTGATGGATCCAGTCGAGGGGATGAGTGCGGACCCGATCGGACGGGTGTTTGCTCTGCTGGGGTATTACCGGCAGGGACTCCAGATGACGGACTTCAAGATGGGGTGCCCGATCGGAAACTTGGCGCTGGAAGTGGGAGATGACAACGCCGCGGCACGGGGGTTGATTGATCTCAACTTCAACAACTGGAGCGCGGTGGTGGAGGGGTGGCTGGCGGCGGCGGGGGACCGGTTGCCGGCGAGCACCGATCGGCGCGCGCTGGCAGGGTTCGTGCTGACGGTGATGGAGGGGGCGATGATGCGGGCGCGGGCGGCGAAGTCATTCGAGCCGTTTGATGAGTCGGTGAACCAACTCCGCGCGTACTTCGAGCAACTCGAGACGGCGGCACGGACGGGGGCGATTGCTGACACCGGGCGGGGAGGGTCACACGTACCTGGAGGTCAACATGCCGCATCTTGATCCGTCGAACATCAACTGGCTCGCCGTCGGGGCGAGCGGATTGGCGGTGTTTTTTCTGGGAGCGATCTGGTACACCGCGCTGTTCGGGAAGGTCTGGCCCCGCGTGAACGGGTATTCGCCGGAGCAGCTCGCGGCGATGCAGAAGAAACGGCCGATGCCGGTGTTTCTGGGGTGCATGGTGGTGTGCTATCTGGTCGCGGCGATCGCAATGGCATTCCTGATGTTGACAGCGCAGTGGAGCGGTGTGCACAGTGGGATTCACGCGGGGCTGATCTGCTTCGTGATTGTGGCCGCGTTGAGGTTTACGGGGCACTTGGCGACACCGAAGCTGATGGGGGCGTACTTCATTGATATCGGATTCGACCTGGTCGCGCTGCTCACGATGGGTGCGATCCTCGGCGGGTGGAGATAACGCGATCGGTTGTGTTGGCCTGTTGTCAACGCGTCGTAATGGCGCGGCATGTACTTGAAGAGGAGCTTTCCGATGACACTGTGCGATGCTGCTCGACGGCTGGTTGTTTCGCCCGCGTTGCTCGCGGCGATGGTGTGTGCGTGCGGGGTTTGCGTGGCGAGCGCGGCCGCGCCGCCGCCCGATGGATCGGTGATCACCCGGCTGATGCACAACCCGGATGGTGATGTGAAACCGGCGAAGGCGGCGCAACCCGCGACAGACATCGTGGCGGATATCTCGCCGCTGGTGGTGGAGGGGATCGTCAACACGACGCCCGCGGAGCTCTGGAAGGTGTTCTCGACCGCCGAAGGATTCAAGGCCTTCGGCGTGGCGCAGTGTGAGATGGACTTCAAGCCCGGCGGGCTCATCAAAACGCACTATGACCCGAAGGGTGTGATCGGCGATGACGGGACCGTCTACAACCGCATCCTCGCGTACGAGCCCGAGCGGATGATCGCGTTCCGGATCGACAAGCCGCCGGCGAAGTTCCCGTTTCCAAATGCTTGGCAGCAGACGTGGTCGGTGGCGACGCTCACGGATCTGGGCGATGGACGGACCGCGCTGCGGCTGACGGGGATGGGGTACACCGCGGATGAGGAATCACAGAAGATGCGGGCGTTCTTCAAGGCGGGGAACGCCTGGAGCATGAAGAAGCTGCAGACGAAGTTTGAGACGAATGCCGCGCCGATGCCCAAGGGGGATGCGCACGCGCAGGATCCGCTCGCGCCGATCGAGATCGAGGCGGTGGTGAACGGGCCGCGGGAGGAGGTCTTCGCGGCGTATACAAGCAGCGCGGGATGGAAGTCGTTCTTCGGCACGGAATCAAAGATCGAGCTCCGTCCGGGCGGGCCGTTTGAGATCTACTTCAGCATGGAGCCGCCGGAAGGGCAGCGCGGCAGCGAGGGATGCGTGGTGCTGAGCTACGTCCCGGGGCGGATGTTCTCCTACACGTGGAACGCGCCGCCGAAGTTCGCCGAGGAGCGGAAGGAGCGGACGTGGGTGGTGGTGACCTTTGATGATGTGAACGCGGGGCAGACGCGGGTTCGGGCGATGCACATGGGCTTCAGGGAGCGGGCGGCGGCGCATCCGGATCGGAAGGAGAACTACGAGGCGGTGCGCGGCTACTTTGCCAAGGCGTGGCCAAAGGTGTTTGGGGAACTGAAGAAGAAGTGGGAGAAAGCGCCGAAGGATGCGGCCGCCACGAGCGCCGATGCGGTGCCGGGGAAGTGACTGCTGGCTTCTGCGGAACTCGCGAAGTTCCTCACCGCCAAACTCTATCGCGGACTCGGCGGCGCAAGAATCGAGAGATACTTCTCCCACGCTCCGACCTCGGATTTGTACTGATACGCCATCGCCTTGGTAATCTGCGCAAGGTGGTTCAGGTCGTGGACGACCCACGTGGCCATCAGGTTGCCGAGGGTCACGCCGCCCAACGCGGGGTGGCGGCCGCGGCGCGCGAGATCCGAGTTGGTCAGGCCCATCGCCTGCACGCGTGCGAGGTTGTCCGTGCGATCTCGCTCGAAGAGATCGACCAGCGCCGAGAGCGAGTTCTGGGTCAGCAGAGGCGCGTGGCCAGCGCGATCGAAGGGCTCGAAAGGAAGCGTCTCGCCGTGCTCGAGGATCAGTCGCGTGCGCGGCAGCCAATCCGCTTGATCCGCGTAGATCAGGTGCGCCACGATCTCGCGAGCGCTCCACGTGCCGGGGCCGTAGTTCGGCTCGGTCCAGCGGTCATCCACGCCCATGAGCATCGCTCGCAGCACTCCCGGGGTGCGGGCGAGCATTGTGATCGATGTATCGAGCGTGCATTCCATGAATGCCTCCACGGGAGAGAGAACGCGCGATCGGCCGCGGGCTCGCGCCGATGCACGTCTTACGTTCCGAGCTTCTCACCGACGAATCCGACGACCTTGTCGATCGCCATGCGATCTTGCTTGCCGGTATCGCGATCGCGGACGGTGACGGTCTGGTTGGTGAGCGTGTCGCCGTCGATGGTGAAGCAGAAGGGGCACCCGGCCTCGTCCATGCGGGCGTAGCGCTTGCCGATGGTCTGCTTCTCGTCGTACTCGATCGCGCCGATGCGGCCGAACTTCTTGTTGAGTTCGGCGTGGAGCTTCTCGGCGACCTCGGGCATGCCATCCTTATTGACGAGGGGATAGACGGCGGCCTTGATGGGGGCGATGCGGGGGTGGAACTTCATGAACTCGGGGCTCGGTCGCGCGGCGTCCACGGTGTAGGCCTCGCAGATGAGCGCGAGGACGCCGCGATCCAGCCCCGCGGCGGGCTCGATGCAATCCGGGGTGTACCACTCACCCTTGCGCTGGCCGTTGGGGAGCAGCTCGCCACGGTCCTTGTCGTGGAACTGCATCTTGGCCTTGGAGTGCTTTTCGTGCTGGGTGAGGTCGAAGTTGCCGCGGTGGGCGACGCCCTCAAGTTCGCCGAAGCCGGGGGCGGTGAAGGGGAAGCGATACTCGATGTCACAAACGCCCGCGCCGGCCTTGGCGTAGTGGGCAAGCTCATCGGTCTCGTGGTCGCGGAGGCGCAGGTTATCGCCGGCGAGGCCGATCTGCTGCCACCACTCCATGCGATGCTTCTTCCAGAAGGCGTACCAGTCGCGGGCCTGGTCGGCGTGGCAGAAGAACTCGAGCTCCATCTGTTCAAACTCGCGGGAGCGGAAGGTGAAGTTGCGCGGCGTGACCTCGTTGCGGAATGACTTGCCGATGTTGCCGATGCCGAAGGGCACTTTGACGCGGGTGGTGTCCACGACGTTCTTGAACTGGACGAAAATGCCCTGAGCGGTTTCGGGGCGGAGGTAGGCGATGTCATCCTCGCTGGCGGTGGCGCCGACGTAGGTCTTGAACATCAGGTTGAACTGCTTGGGCTCGGTGAGCGAGCCGACCTTCTCGGCGTCGGGCGCGACGATGCGGGTCCATTGCTCCTTGGGAATGTCCATGAGCAGAATGGACTTCAACGCGCCGAGGACTTTTTCGGCCTTCTTCTTCTGCTTGGCTTCGCTGGGTGTATCGCTCAGGTATGCGAAGAAGGGCTTTTCCGTCGGCGCGCCACCGGCGGGGACGAAGACCTGCACATGGTCGTAGCGATAACGTCCCTTCGTTTCACGACAGTCCACCATGGGGTCGTTGAAACCACCGATGTGCCCGCTGGCTTCCCACACCTTCGGATGTTGAATGATGCAGGTCTCCAGCGGCACGATGCTGACGGGTTTGCCGTCGGGGCCGTTTTGGCCGCCGCAGGGGACCATGATGATGTCCTCCCACCACGCATCGCGGAGGTTCTTCTTGAGCTGGGCGCCGAGGGGGCCGTAATCCCAGAAGCCGTTGATGCCGCCGTAGATCTCACTGGCCTGGTAGATGAAGCCGCGCCGCTTGCAGAGGGCCATGATGGCGTCCATCGACTTGGTCGGTGACGCGGCGGCGGGGGTGGAGATCAACGTGGTATCTTCGGACATGGTCTCGGCTCCGTTGGGGCCGAGATGGTATGGGGGCCGATCGGTCGTCATTCCCATTCGTTCTTGATATCCCCGATCGAGAAGAGCCCCCAGAAAAACAGGATGCCGCCGACGACCCAGCCCCAGAACCAGATGCGCTGGGCGAAGAAGAGGATGCCGAAGGAGACGCCGATGAGGGCGAGTCCGCCGCCCATCTTGGCGAGAATGTCCCAGTCGAGCCAGCGTCGTGAGGCCATGGGAGCAAGATACCAAGTCTTCAAAGCATCGCAACGACATTACCGTGCGATGGCGCTTCGCCATTCAGTGCACGCTGGACCCAACCTTGAGATTGATCACGCGACATACCGCCGCACGCACACCGTGTCGTTCTGCCCGCCGAATCCGAACGAGTTCGAGAGGCACGCATCCACCATGCTGCTTCCATCCGCGGCGCGGCAATCACGCGCGGCGTTGGGGATGTGGTCCAGGTCGCAGTCCGGGTCCGGGTGCATCAGGTTCATCGTCGGTGGCAGCCAGCCCGTCTGGATCGCCTTCACGCACGTGATGAGTTCCACCGCGCCCGCGGCCTGGATCAGATGCCCCAGCATCGACTTCACGGAGCTGAACGGCACCTTCGGGGCGAGCGGACCGAAGACGCCCTTCACAGCGCGGGTTTCGATCGAGTCGTTCTCTTTCGTTCCTGTGCCGTGGGCGGAGATGTATTGCACCGGGGCGCGGCCGTCGGGCAGCAGCTCGCGCGGGTTGATGCCCGCCTGGCGACAAGCCGCGAGCATCGCGCCCTGCGCGCCCTTGCCCTCGGGTTGGATGTCGGTGATGCGGAAGGCGTCGGCGGTCGAGCCATATCCGGCGACCTCGCAGAGGGGCGTTGCGCCGCGGGCGAGCGCGTGGTCGAGCCTTTCGAGGACGACCATGCCAGCACCCTCGCCCATGACGAACCCGCCGCGCGTGCGGTCGAAGGGACGCGAGGCGTGCGTCGGATCGTCGTTCATGCGGCTCATCGCGGTGAGGCGGATGAAGCCGGTCATGCCGAGGGGATGGATCATCGAGTGCGCGCCGCCGGCGAACATCAGGTCGGCATCGCCGCGGCGGATGATCTCGAACGCCTCGCCCACCGCCTGCGTGCTCGCGGCGCAGGCCGTCATGCAGTTGCTTGCTGGGCCGCGGCAGCCGAACGCGGAGGCCACGTGGCTCAGCGTCATCTGCGGCTCCTGCTCGATCTCCTTCACGGCGGTCATGTGCTGGTACGCCGCGTCCGCCCAACGCTTCGCGTCAAACGTCCCCTTGCCGCTGTCGGCCTCGTCGTTCCACCCGGCGACGTTGGAGATCGCGTAGTTGTCAAAGTCCAGAGTCCCCTCGCCCGCACCGAAGTAGAGCCCGAAGCGACGGCGGCTGAGCTTGCCGCTGGCGGCGAGCGAATCGAGCCCAGCTTGCTTGAAGGCCTGCGCGGCCGCGCCGAGGGCGAAGGTGGTGGAGAGGCCAGCGTCTTTGTGCTTGTTCGCCGATGCGCCGAGATATCGCGACAGGTCGTAACCCGTCACCTCGCCCGCGAAGTTGGTCTTAAAGGTTGAGGCGTCAAAGTGCGAGACGCGGCCGATGCCGCTCTCACCCTTGAGCAGCCGCGCCCAGACGGATTCCACATCATTCCCCAGCGGCGTGATCCACCCCATGCCCGTGATGACGACGCGATTGGACATGCAGAACTCTACGCGGGTTGATGGCGTTTTGTGCCGACCCCATAGACGAAAAAAGCCCGCAAAAGCGGGCTTTGTTTGAATCAATGGATGTTGCTCGGCTCAGCCGATCGGCTCGCCGCCGCCATCGGAAGGTCCGTCGTGGCCGTGGTCCGCGTGTCCACCATGCCCGCCGCCATCGTCGTGCTGCTGCAGGTTCAGCTTCGTGGGGTTCAGCACCCGCACCAAGCCGTCCTTGAGCCGGCGCTCGGAGAAGTTGATGATGAGGCCGAGCTCCATGTCCGCCGCGATGAGGGCGGCGCGGAGGCCGGTGCGCTCGCCTGCGCTCACTTCGCGGTGCTGGGCGTAGAAGTCCGCGATGAAACGGTTCTCGATGAGAATGTCTGCCACGCGGGTGCCGACCTGCTTGCCGCGGTAGATGACCGGGATCGCGTGGTTGGACTTGTAGCTGACGTTGAGTGCGTCGAGCTCGGTCTCGATCGCTTTGTGGTACGTCGCCTTGTCATAGCCGGGGCCGAGGGCCTTGTGGACCTCGATGGCCGCGCCGATGAGCTTGCGGCTGGTTTCGGTGAGCGCGGGATCAAGATCGCTCAGCGGCACGCCGCGGCCGTCGGCATCGGGCCGGCGCGGGCCGCGCGGCCCACGATCGCCACCTCTGCCGCCACCGCCGCCACGTCCGCGGCCACCACCACCTCCGCCGCCCCCCTCGTTGTATCCGCCACCACCGCCACCGCCGTAGTTACCACCTCCGCCGCCCCCGCCGTTCCCGCGATCGTCGCGCCGATAGTTGTCCTGATCGTTCATGTGCCGCACTCCCTTCGTGAAGAAGAAAAAGTAGAAAAACCCTGCTGCATCGTTCGCTCGTGTTCAGCCCGGGGCCTTGAGGACCACCGCCGCGTTCTGTCCGCCGAGTGAGCCGCTGCAGAGCAAAGCATATTGCAGCTTGGCCACTCGGGCGGGCGCGGCCCCCGCCAGCAGCCCCGGAACTGGCGACCCGGCGTTCAGCCGTGCCGGAAGCTGCTGATTCTTCAGCGCCAGCGTCGCCGCCGTCAGTTGCAGCCCGCCCGCGCCCGCGACGCAGTTGCCCGCATTCGGCTGGATCGTCAGCATCGGGATGCTCGCGAGCTTGGCCCCGAAGACGGCGCGGAACGCGCCGATTTCCGCCTTGTCCAGCTCCGGAACGCCACTGCCCATGGGGACGATCACATCGATCTGGTCCGCGCCGATTCCGGCATCCTCTAGCGCGTTCTCGATGGCGTACCGATACCCCTCATCGTTCTCGCCCTGCTCGTATCGCGCATCGGAGTGGCTGGAGCCGAAGCCGACGATCTCTGCGTACACCTTGGCCCCGCGCTTTGCGGCGGTCTCCGCGTTCTCAAGGATCGCAATCGCCCCGCCCTCGCCCACAAGGCCGCCGCTTGCGCTCGGGTCATACGGCCGCACAAAGCTCGCCCCGTCCTCGGAGTCGCCGGTGCTCGCGAGCCGCCCGGCGAAGTCCAGACGGAGCATCCCCATGGGGTTGAGCTTGCTCTCGGCCGCGCCGGAGAAGCACATGTCCGCCGCGCCGCGCTCGATGATGCGGGTGGACTCTCCGATCGAGAGCAGCCCGCTGGACTCGGCGCAAGTGATGGTGTTGCTGGGCCCCTCCGCCCCATGGATGATCGTCACATGGCAGGCGAGCATGTTGGGCAGATACTTGAGCAGCCAGAGTGGCGTGAGAGCTTCCATGCCTTGACCGGTTGAGCTCTCGGTCGTGCCGCCGCCCCATGCGTTGAGCGTGAACTCGCCCTCGGGCCGCGCCGTCACCATCGCTGCCGCCATCTCATCGGTCTCCGCCGCGATCAGCCCCGCACCGATGTTGCAGCCCATCCGCTCGGGGCGATACGTGAAGTTGGCCCCCGTCTCATCCTCCGAGTTCCCCTTGGTGATCAGCCCCGCATCCTCCACGGCGAGCTTCGCCGCGGCGACGGCGATCTCGGTGTCCCGCGCCATCACCTTGACGGCCTTGCGATAGCTCTTGGGGACGTACTGCTTCGCGTCCAGCTCGGCGATCTCGCCCGCCAGCCGCGCGGGAAAGCCGGAGGGGTCGAAGCGCGTGATCCGCCGGATCGCAGACTTCCCCGCCATCAGCCCATCCCAAAGCGCGGCATGCCCCGCCCCGAACGCGGAGACGCACCCCAGACCGGTAATGACAACTCGTGCGGCCATATATCTGACCGATCGTAGGGCGATGCGGCCTCAGGGCGAGATCGTGCGGGCGGTGTGAGGCAAAGTGTGCAGTGTCCGCGACCTTCCCTCGTGTACATGTTCTTCCCGTCTTCCTCCGTGCCATCTCCGTGTGCCGCGTGTGCTACGTGTTGAAGAATCCGGAATTTGAAACACGGAGCACACGGAGGGATCACGGAGAGAACAGGCGGAGGGGATGGATGGGTTGTGGTATATTGATGCCATGAAGCCGCATCCGAGGATCCGCAAGACGATCAATTGGGGCGGCGCGGCGGTGGCGGCCCTGCTGGCGGTCGGATGGGTCGGGAGTTCACGCGCGTGCTGAACGCAGCACCAGGTACGCCCACAGAAACAAGGGCGCGGACAGGATCGAGGCCGCCGGCCACAGCACCAACGAGGGCACCGGCGACCAGACGAATGTGGCGACCACCACGCCCCAAAAAGCCAGGAACACCGGTATCACGATCCAACGCGGCGTTGCGTTTGCCACGCGCTGGGTCGCATCGCGAAGCGGCCCCGTCCGTTCTCGGATCTGGAGTGTCAGTCTCCGCGCCCACACGAACTCGCTGGCCAGGATCGCCAGGCCGATCGGCCCCAGCAGGGTAAATCCCGGTCCCGGCAGCGGCGAGATGACAATCCCCACCAGAATCACCGTCGTCCCCGCGATCAGCACCCACAGCCGGCGCGAGTTGCGACGCAGCAGCGCGACCGCGTCCGCGCCCTTGCGGCGAGCCGCTTCGAATCGCGTGTCAAAGATCCCATAGATCAGCAGGCACGCGAGCACCGCCAGCAGCGTGAGTTCCAGCCAAAAATCGAAAATCTCAAGTGTCATGATCGAGACGGACGGTGCCGCAAAGCTCGGTCGGTGCGAGCGGATTCCATGGTGCTGGGCTTACTGCGCACGCACGCAGTGCCAAGCAAGGGATGATCCGCACCGACCCCGCACAAGTCACGTCGCGATTTGAAAGAGTCATCGCGGCCCATTGATCTTGGTCCGTTCGAGCGACCGCGCCAGCGCCTTCTTCAGTGTGGCCGCGGCGGCATCGATGGCCGCGTAATACTCCGAGGCCTGCTCCTCCACCCGCAGCGTGCCCAGTCCGGGCGGAGTCACGACGATCGAGCATTGCTTGTCGATTCCGCCTTTCGGACCGTTGAGGTCCGTGAGCCGGACGTCGATCGTGCACGCCGCGTCTTTTAGCCTCCCCGCAGCGGCCCCGACCTTGTTCATGATGTAGTCGTACTGGGCCTCGCTCGTCTTGATGCTCCCGTCGAAGATCTTGATGTCCATGAATCGTCTCCTTTTTAGCTTGGGTTTGCAGGCACTACGCCCCACAGCGGCGATGGTTCTTCGGACACCATTGACCTGAATAGACCCTGCCTTCTCGATGATCGCGACGCTGCTCTCAGCTGCTATCATCAGACAATGCTTCCTGTTGGGGAGTAGCCACCCGCCGATGCGGGTGTGACGGGTCGTCAACACGGGTGGAACGGTTCTCGCTCCGCCCCGGCCCGTCTGCGGCGTTGGTCTTTGTCGCTCCTGAGCGCGGACCGACGCCCCTGGCGAGACCAACATTCTGCCGCAACGTTGCGCCGTGCGCCTGCCCTCTATGTGCAGCCGCAGGCCCAGGATGTGATCTCTTCATGAACGAACTGCTGCTCCTTGCGAATACCGCGATCTCGAATCCCGCCGATCTGAAGATCTGGGCGTATGTCGCGTTCGTTGGCCTCGTGATCGTGTTTCTGGCGCTGGACCTTGGCGTCTTTCACCGCGAGGCCCACGAAGTCGCCATGAAAGAGGCGATCACCTGGTCGGTGATCTGGCTGACGTGCGGCGTCGCCTTCAGCGGGTTCGTGTACATGGCCTATGAGCACCACTGGCTCGGGCTGGGGTTAGACACCGCCACGTACAGCACGGCGGAGGCGATCAGGGCCGGTGCGCCCCTCATCGTGTCGGGCGAGGTGCAGGGGTTCGAAGCGGCCAAGCAGTACCTCGTGGGATACGTGGTCGAGAAGTCGCTGGCGATGGACAACATCTTCGTCATCGCACTGATCTTCACGTTCTTCGCGGTCCCGGCGAAGTACCAGCACCGCGTGCTCTTCTGGGGCATCATCGGCGCGCTCCTGATGCGCGGCGGCATGATCTTCCTGGGCGCGGGGCTGATCCTGAAGTACCAGTGGATCCTCATCGTCTTCGGCGGATTCCTGATCCTGACGGCCCTGAAGATGGCTCTGATCAAGGGCAACGATGACGTTTCGCAGAACATCGCGGTCCGCTTGTGCAAGAAGTTCTTCCGAGTGACGGATTTCTACGACGGGCAGAAGTTCTTCACGAAGCGAACGCTCAAACCGACGTACAGCAAGAATGCCACTGGAAATGAAGTGATGGACCCGCCGCCCTCGGGATCGCTGAGCGCCGCGTGGGCGATCACGCCCTTGTTCCTGGCGCTGATCCTGGTTGAGATTACCGATCTGGTGTTCGCGGTCGACTCGATCCCGGCGATCTTCGCGATCACTCCGGATCCGTTCATCGTGTTCACGAGCAACATCTTCGCCATCCTGGGGCTGCGGGCGCTGTACTTCTGTCTGGCGGCGCTGATCCAGAAGTTCCGGTTCCTCAAGCCCGCGCTGATCCTCATCCTGGCATTCGTTGGAGTGAAACTGCTGCTTCTGAGCGTGCCGCCCTATCTCGATGTGATCGGCATGGCCAAGGCCAATCCGATCAAGATCGATACCACCGTATCGCTCTTGGTCGTCGTCGGCACACTGGTGCTTGCGACGGTGCTGAGCGTGGCCATCCCCGGCAAGGCGAAGCCGCACGGGAAGCCCGGGTCCGGGCACTGAGCAGGGTGAGCGGAGCACGGACGATCGCGTCGAAGCTCCATCAGGCCGACGCCAAGTGCGAGTGTCGAAACACACGGGCGCGGCAGCGTTCAGCAATCCGCGCAAGAACTCCGAAGTCGCGAAGAGATAGACAGTACCATGCAAAAGAAGAACATGCACGTCCGTAGACTCGTCGATTCCGCGGTATTCAACAGCGTTGTCGTCGCTGTCATCCTGGTCAACGCGGTGCTCATCGGGATCAGCACCTACACGACCGATGCAACGGCTCTTCGCGCCATCGCGGCGATCGAGACGGTCTGCGTTCTCATATACCTCGTGGAGATCGTCCTGCGATTTGTCGCACGCGATTCAACCTCCGCGTTTCTCCGCGACGGTTGGAACATCTTCGATCTCGTCATCATCATCGCGGCGATCATCCCCGCATCCAACGGCATCGGGCCGGTGCTGAGAATTCTCCGTGTCTTCCGCGTGCTGCGGCTGGTCAAGACCATCCCGGAACTCCGGTTGATCGTGACGGTGCTGCTCCGGTCGGTTGCCAGCATGAAGTACGTGGCGCTTCTGGCCGCGATCCTGTTCTACGTCTACGCGGTGATCGGTGTGAAACTCTTCGGTGGGTCGGGCCACCCCATGCAGCCCTACTTCTCCAGCGTCCATGAGGCGTGCTTTACGCTCTTCCGCATCCTCACCGGTGATGACTGGACCCAGATGCGCTACGAACTTGCCCAGGCAGGCCACCCTCTGGCGGCATTCACGGCCTTCCAGGTCTCCTGGATCGTGGTAGCGACCTTCCTGCTTGTGAATCTCATCGTCGGTGCCGTCATCAACAACTACCAAAAGGTGCAGGACATCGAAGAGCACCGTTCGCTTGCGCCCGACACAAGCGAGCGTCGGGTACGCGAGCTCGTTCAAGAGCTCGACGCCATCCTCAACTCACGCTCAAAAGAGCCGCCGGTGACCGCCAATCGGTCCGCGGCGACTGCCGCTGGCGCGTAACGGTCACGAGCTCTCGCCACGTCGGGCATCCCCGGAACAGCGGTCGCTGCTCCCTCCGGCCTCAAGCGTTCGGCTCATTCGATTGATTGTCATTGCGAGTCTCTCATGGCCCACCCCACAACCACTCCACCCCGATCCTCGACTCTTCTGGACCGCATCGAGCGCATCGGCAACAGTCTGCCCGAACCCGCGCTGCTCTTTGCGCTGCTGGCCGCTCTCGTGGTGGTTGTGTCGGGAATCGGCTCGTCCGCCGGCTGGAAAGTCCAGCCGGTTGTACCCAAAGTCGTGCTCGCTCCGGAACTCGACCAGACAGGCCAGCCCGTCCTCGACGCCGCTGGAATGCCCCTGATGACGCCCAAGCTCGATGCACGCGGCAGGCCAGAGGTGGCGCTCGTCGGACAAACCGACAAGAACGGTGCCGCTGTTGAACTGCGACCCAAGAGCCTGATCACAAGCGACGGGCTGTACTGGATGCTCTCTTCGATGGTGCGGAACTTCACGGGTCTCCCGGCGCTGGGCCTTGTATTCGTGTCAATGCTCGGAATCGGTCTGGCGGAAAAATTCGGGCTCTTCGGCGCACTCATGCGATGGCTCGCGCTGATGACGCCGCGCCGTCTCCTGACGCCCATGATCGTGTTCATCGGAGCGAACGCCTCGGTGGCGTCGGACGCGGGATACATCATCCTGCCGCCCCTGGCCGCCGCTCTCTACCTTGCCGTCGGCCGATCGCCGATCGCGGGCCTGGCCGCCGCGTTCGCTGGCGTTGCGGGCGGCTTTGGTGCCGGGATCTTTCCCACCGCGTCGGACGGCTTCCTCGCGGGCGTGGCCACACAGGCGGCCCACATCATCGATCCCATGCACCGCTCCGTCGACGCGACACACAACATTTACTTCAAATCCGCCAGCGCTGTGGTCATCATGCTGGCCGGCTGGTTTGTCACCGACCGAATCGTTGAGCCGCGCTTGCGGCGGCAATCACCGGTGCTCAGCGGCGATACCTCCGCCATCGCCGATCTGGCTCTCAAGCCGATCGAGAAGCGCGGCCTGGTGTGGGCCGGCGCGGTCGCCGCCATCGTCCTGGCGGCCTTCGCCTGCGCCATTCTCATCCCCGGCGCTCCGCTCCACGGCGCCGGACAGCCCACACTCGCCAGCGGTGCGCCGGCGCCGGGTGAGCGTGCCGGCGAGCGCTGGTCGCAGATCATCGTGCCGATGATCTTCCTGACGTTTCTGCTCCCCGGCATGGCGTTCGGGTTTGTCACCGGTGTGCTGCGAAAGCAGGCCGATTTCATCGACGCGATCTATCACGGCATTCGCACCATCATTCCCGTGCTGGCCATCGCCTTCTTCATGGGGCAGTTTGTCAACTACTTCCAGTACACGGGGCTTGACCGCATGCTCGCATACGCCGGCGGCTCGCTCCTGGTGCACGCAGATCTTCCCGTGCCACTGCTGATTGTCCTGTTCGTGCTGCTGGTCGTGCTCGGCGACTTCGCCATGAGCGGCATGCTCAGCAAGTTCGGCGTGCTCGCCCCGATTTTCATTCCCATGTTCATGATGGTCGGCATGAGCCCGGAGCTGACCACCGCGACGTATCGCATCGGTGACAGCGTGGTGAACATCATCACCCCACTGAACAGCTACCTGCTCATCATCCTGGTGGCACTGCAGAAGTACAGGAAAGACGCTGGCCTGGGCAGTCTGATCTCGCTCATGCTCCCTTATTCGCTGGTCTTCGGTGTGGTCTGGACGGGCTTCCTGCTGGCGTGGTACTACAGCGGGCTTCCGCTCGGCACCGATGCGCCTCTGCACTATGTGCCAGGCACATGAGCGACTTGAAAGAAGCGCCGCCGCAGCGCCGCGGACGACCGTGATCGTCAAGGATCTCGGGCCGAACATCTCGTAGAGCCATCGCACCTTCTCCACGCGCAAGGTGTCGGTTCTTAGGCGGACGGTGAGGGAAACAAAGGCAGGGCTCGCCACCGATCTGGCGTGTGCGCCGGATTCGATCTCGGCGATGTGTGCGATCCGTCGGCTCTGGCTGCGGCAGTTCTGCTTGGCGGCCATGCTTCTGATGCGGTCCTCGTGCGCGTGAAAATGCTGCCCCTGAGCGCGTCGCCCAATCTCGATGCGATCGGCTTCGCCAAGGCCGTTCACATCACGATCCACACCACGGTGTTGCGTCTGGTCGTCTTTGGTACATTGATCTCGGCACCGGTGCCGAGCGTCGCGGCCCAACACCATCCGGGTTCAACCACCAGACCCGACGGAGCGGCACATGCACGAACTGACTCTTGGAATGTTGAGCACTGCCGGGACGGACGCGGCCACCGGCCTGCTCTCGATCAGCCCTCCGGTGCTCTTCTTCTTCCTTGGTGTCATTGCGGTGCTGGTTCATTCGAAGATCGTAATTCCCAAGGCGGCAACGAAGCTCCTGTCCCTCTACCTCCTGTGGGCCATCGGATTCAAGGGTGGTGTTGAGCTTGTCGCCAGTGGGTTCACGCCGGATGCGATGAAAGTCGTGGCCCTTGCGATGGCCCTTTCCGTCATCGTCCCCGCCTGGGCATATCTCGCCCTTCGCCGGATCGTGGCGGGCCGAAATGCGGCGGCAATCGCGGCGTGCTACGGCTCGGTCAGCGTCGTGACATTCCTCACCGCCTGCACAGCGCTGAATCAGAGCGGCACGCCCTTCAGCGGCCACATGGTGGCCGTGATGGCGCTCATGGAGTCCCCCGCAATCGTCCTCTCCCTGATTCTGCTGAATCTCGACAAGAGCCAATCGACCGCGGATCCGTCGACGGCCGCGGCCCGCGCGGGTGCTGGTGGAAATGGCTCGCCCAGGTTCGCCACCCTGTTGCACGAGTCTCTGTTGAATGGTCCGGTGCTGCTGCTCCTGGGGAGCATCGCCGTCGGAACGCTCACCGGTCAGCGGGGCTACGCCGCCTTCAAGCCGCTCTGCACGGATGCCTTTCCCGGTGCACTAGCATTCTTCCTGCTGGACCTTGGTCTGATGGCCGCGCGCCGAGCGAAGGATGTCCTGCGAGCGCCCAAGCTCCTCCTGGCATTTGCAATCGGAGCGCCCCTGATCAATGCGATGCTCGCGATCGTGGCGTGCAAGCAACTCGGCATCGGAGAAGGCGACACCATTCTGCTGGCCGTGCTCGCAGCGTCCGCCTCGTACATCGCCGCTCCGGCCGCGCTCCGTCTGGCGATCCCGAAGGCCGACCCCGCTCTCTATGTCTCGCTCTCTCTTGGCGTGACCTTCCCGTTCAACATCATCCTCGGAATCCCGCTGTACTCCGCCGTGGTGCGCTGGTTGGGGTGACAACGCCGCGCGTTCTTTCCCACACGCTTGATGGACCGCCCCCCGATGGCACGCCGCAACAATCGCGGGTCATGCTCTGACGCTGCATCGCCCGGTGTAACTCTGCCGAATCACTCCGATGCGCCACCACGTCGTACCACGGAACTCCGCAAACACTCCGAGGATCAAACGTGTTGATGAACCCGTTCTTGAAATCATCCGCGTACATCGCCTGCACGATGCCGCACTGTCGCAGATTCGAGAGACTCACCGCGCTCTGTGCCGCCACCCGCGCCTTGCCGATCGCCGGGAGCAGGATCGCCACCAGCACGGCGATGATGGAGATGACCACAAGGAGCTCGATGAGCGTGAACCCTCGCGAAAAGCGTCGTGCGCCCATGGATCAAGCCCTCCATCGCTGCCGGCAAGTCGTTTCACACCGGCGCAAAGCAGTTTCCCCCTCGGACGCGTGAGGGCGTCTGAGGGGGAGCTGCGATCATCTGCCATGTCCGACCGTTACGCGCAACCCGCAAACCAGGCGGAGAGAAAATCAAAGATGTTCTGCACGCTCAGCGTCCCCGTGGTCCCATTCCCTCCGACCACCGCCGTCAGGCGATTTCCGAACCAGTCGTTGAGGAATGCAAAGATGTCCGTCACCGCCACGCCGCCGCTCTTGGTGTAGTCGGCCGTGCAGCATGGCGTGTTCGAGACAATCGTCGCGTTGCACGCGGCCGCGCTGCTCACAAAAAAAGCCCCCGCCTGCCCTCCCGGCGAGACGCAGTTGGCCTGCGTGATTGTCGTGTTGCACGTCGCCCCGCGGCAGCAGACCCCGCTCGCCGTCGAGCCGAGCACCAGCGCAAACTCGCCGGAGAACGTCCGATGCTGATTCCCCGCGCCGCCGTTGCCGAAGTTGTACGTGAGGAATGCCGAGGGCGAGTCTTCCTGCGCATCGGCGTTCTGATCGAAGCGGTAGTTCCCCGCCGTGAGCGTGTTCCCCACGATCGACGCTCCCGAACCGGGCTCTGGCACGAGCGCCCACGTCACCCCGGCGAGGTCGCCGGTCTTCTGAATCGTGAACGGCATCGCCCCAGCCCCGGTGATGTGGATCGCCGTCGCGAAGAAGGAAACACTCGCCGAGATCTGCAGATTCGTATATCCGCTCGGAGCGTTCACATCGCCCACGCCATCGAATCGCACGCGGAAATCAGTCGCGGATGAAGTAACGGTGACCGTGGTCACGGCGGAGCCGAACGAGACCGTTCCCGCGACGTTCCCAAGCCCGCCGCTGGTCGAGCCCGATCCCCCGCGAATGGCGAACGCAACATTGGCCTGCGTGGACTCCGAACTCGGCGAGCCGCCCGGTCCGCTGCCGCTCGAGAACGAGTTGCCGGTAAATCGCGCATTTCCAAACGATCCCGCGGCGTTCTGAATCGTGATATCCGCCGCCCCGCACGGGCGCACAAACGCCGCCGCGCTGCCAACGAAAAACGCCAAGACGAAAAGTGAAACACGCATCTGCCGGCCTCCATGGGAGAACTCACGGTTCTGTTCTATCCGATTCTACCAGCGGTATCAGCCGCGAAACGCGTCGCATGGCTCGCCGTGGCCGGGACTTACTTCGATTGAAACTTGGTTCTTAACACTTGTGCCTTGGCCGCCAGCCCCGCCTTTTCATAGGCCGCAACCGCCTTCTCGAGAACAGGTTGGGTGCGAGTAGCCGGCTCGCGTTCCTTCACCAGATCGTCGCAGATGCGCTCCAAAGCTCTCCCCGCGCACTCCGCACACCCCGCCTTCTCCAGAGCCACCGCGAGCCACTCCGCGCACGTTTGCGTCCCCCCATCCGCGGCCCCACGCACGAATCGGTAGCCCTCCACCGCTTCCTCAAGCACTCGAATCTCATCCTCAGTGCGCCCGAGTGTGTTCAGGATTCTCGAGTAGTTCCCCATCGTCTCCAGCGTCCGCCAGTGCCGCGTCGTGAGCACCCGCCTCATCGCATCCGTCGTGCTGGCGTACGCCCGTTCTGCGTCCTCCGTCCGCCCGACAAGCCCCAGCAGCCGCGCTTCCTCCGCCCGCACGGCGAGCGTCTGCGAGTGCTCCGCCCCAATCGCGCTCGCCGTCTCCTTGAGCACGCCCTGAACCAACGCAAGCACCTTCTCAAACGCCGCTCGCTTGGGCTCCGCAGGTTCGGCGGGCAGCCGCTGCGCCCGACGCAACTCCAACAGCGCCAAGTTGTGCCGCGTAATCAGAACATCCAGATTCGTCGCGCCCAGCGCCGTCGTCCGCAGCGCAAGCGCCTCCCGATACGCCCCCTCCGCCCCGTCCAAGTCCGGCGGCTTGCTCCACTTCAGCGCGCCCCCAAGCTGATTCAGAAGCGTCGCCCTCGTGAGCGGATCACCCGCCGTGCCGATCGACGCGAGCCGCGTGCGAAGCACGCCCGCAGCATCCCCGGGACTGGATTGCCGATACATCGACTCGCCGAGATACTGATCAATCTCCGCAAGCACGGTCGCGATGTCCGGCGCGTTCGCGCCAGGACCCGTCGCGAGCGCCTTCGCCTTCTTCAGCACTTCCAACGCAAGATCAGGCCGACCCACCGCGACGAACGCCCGTCCCAGCGTCGTCGCCACCCGCATCTCGATCTCCGGTCGATCCCCGAGCCGCCGATCCAGCGCATCCGTCGCTCTCTGCAACACCGTCTCCACCAGCACGCCCGCGCCATCCTCATCCGGATCGCTCGCCGAAAGCACATCCTCGATCAAATATGAGTTCACCGTGTTCGCCGTATCCCGCTCAAACGCGGCCTGTTTCGCCGCGATTCCCGCCGCCACCTTCGCCCGATGCTCCGACACCGCAAACGATGCGGAAACCGCCGCCCCCGCAATGATCGCCACCGCCACCGCCGCGCCCGCCGCCACACCCACGCGATGCCGCGCCACAAACTTCCGCGCTCGATACACCCGGCTCTCCGGCCCCGCCAGCAGCGCCTCGCCCAGCAGATACCGGTTGATGTCCGACGCCATCTCCTGCGCCGTGGCGTACCTCCGCTCCCGCTCCTTGCGCATCGCCTTGAGCGGAATCCACTCCAGCTCGCGCCGAAGCTGCCGCTCCAGCGAGCCCGGCTGCGTTCTCCGGCTCTTTGCCACCGCGGTCGAGTCAATCCCCGCTCCCGTCAGCCGCGCGCTCGGCCGCGGCGGCTCAACATCCCGGATGATCCGCTGAATCTCCGCAAGCCCCGCGACCCGCAGCGACCTCGACTCAAACGGCGGGCTCCCCGTCAGAAGCTCGTAAAGCAGAACCCCCAGCGAATACACGTCCGTTCTCGTATCGATATCCGTCTGCCCCGCCGCCTGCTCCGGGCTCATGTACTCGGGCGTCCCCAGCAGCGTGCCCTCCATCGTGAACTTGTGCTGTTCCAGCTCGCTCTGCTGGATCGCCTTGGCAATGCCAAAGTCGATGATCTTCGGAATCGCCTTTCCATCCACCATCTCCACCAGCACGTTGGACGGCTTCAGATCCCGGTGGATCACGCCCTTCCCATGCGCATGCTGCACCGCCTCGCAGACTTGCGCCATCAGCACCAGCCGATCGCGCACGCTCAGTTGCTGTTTGTCGCAGTGATCCGTGATGATCTCCCCCGGCACATACTCCATCACGAAATACGGCCGCCCCGTCGGTGTCGCCCCGGCGTCAAACACCTGCGCGATGTTCGGGTGGTCCATCATCGCCAACGTCTGCCGCTCCTGCTCGAAGCGCGACACCACCGATGCCGAGTCCATCCCCGGCCGGATGATCTTCATCGCGACGCGCCGAACGATCGGCTCCCGCTGATCCGCCAGCCACACCACGCCGAATCCACCTTCTCCCAAAACCGAGACCAGCGTGTACCCCGCGATCCGCATCCCCGGAGTTTCCGGAGATTCCCAGCCCCCGCGTGCCAACCCCGCTGAGTTCAGCGACACCGTCGGCTTCGATTGAAAGTCTTCTTGGCTCATGGCGATCGGTCCTGGCAGGGGCTCCACCGATGTTTCGGCAAGTGCACGACGATTGAAAAAGCGGGAGACCCTCCCACGAGAGTCTCCCGCTCAAGCGGAGGGGAGGGGATTCGAACCCCTGGTGCCCATAAAGAGCACGCCGGTTTTCAAGACCGGTACCTTCAACCGCTCAGTCACCCCTCCGAGGGTGTCCACAACTTTACGCACGCCGATCCCAATCGCCCCCATCTCGCGATCACGGCATCGGACACGTCCCCGTCTCGCACGTCTCTTGCTTCCCCATGATCCGATACCGATTCCGCGCCACCACCTTGTACAGCGCATCGATGATCTGCCGAATCCCCGGCACCCAGTACAGCCACGTGATCAGCCGCCACACTCGCCGCGTCGCCAGCACGCGATTCACCGCCGCCGCGCCGCTGGCGATCTCCCCATCCGCCGACACCAGTTGCAGCGCGCCCCCGATTCCCTCGCGCACCGCCGCCGGAAACTTCGCCATCTCCCCCTCGTCCTTGCTCGACACCCGCCGCACCACCCCCGGCGCGGCCAATCTCGCCAGCCTCTCCGATCCCGCCATGCAGAACCGGCAGCTCCCGTCATACAGCAGCGCCATCGGCCGCTCTCGTGTCGCGTTCCAAGCCATGCCAAATCATACTGTCCGAAGCCCACGCCAGGAGCGTTTCTGTCCTGCGCTGCCTTTCTGAAACAACTCCACAAAACGAACACGCGGGCCCGATCGTTCGGACCCGCGTGTTCAGATGAGGGAAGAGTGCTGTATGTGAAAGTCCGTTCGCTCACTGGCAGCCGACGAACCACGCGCTCAGGAAGTCAAAGATGTCCTGCACGGTGATCCCGTCCTGCCCGTTGAAGTCGGCTCCGCGGCCGCTCTCGAACCACGCGTTCAGAAACGCGAAGATGTCCTGAACGGTCACGCCATCCTGCCCGTCAAAGTCCGCCGCGCACTCCGCCACCGGCGTCAGCAGCACCGCCTGCGGCCCGTTCCCCGTCACTGCGGTCCCGACGATCAGCCCCGTCTCCGAAATATCCTTCGCCTCTTCCATCACGCCCGGCAACCCCGTCGTGATCACATTGAGGTCCGACGTCACGCCGTTCTCGTACTTGAATGCCTTGAACACATTCGGATCCGGCACCGGCGCCAGCAGATACATCTCGCCGATCGCTACGCCCGCGTTATTGATGTCGTGCCCATATCCGCCCTCGAGACCGTCGAGGAAGGGGATCAGCGTGAAGCCCTGCCCGCCCACATACAGCGCGGGCGTGAAGTCGTTCGTCCCCAGTGTGTTGTGTCCGTTGAGGTATCCCACCAGCGTGCCCGAGTCGTTCACGTTGTGCCACTGCGCCTGTCCGAACTGTTCCTGCGGCGTGACGTCCTCGGGCCGACCGCCGTTCGGCGCGATCGAGAGTCCATGCTCCGGCCCGCCCAGAACGCGATACGCAAAGCCCGTGATCCATCCAGCGTTGGATATGCCCAGCGCCTGCGAGTAGGCCAGCGTTCCCGAATAGCTCAGCGTTCCAAGGTCGGTCTTGGTCGCCCCGTCCCAGAGCGTCGCGTGATACCCACCCGGAATCGCCGCCGTCGAATACCCGACGATCTTCCCCGAATCGTTGATGCGAGTCGCAACGCCCAGCCCGCCGTTGCCGGCCTCAAGCGTCCCCAGATCGCTCACTGTCCACTCGCCCGCGACCTTCTCCCACTTCACGGCCCGCGACGGCCCAGTCTCCGGAGTGCACGAGCCCACGATCACCCCCGCGCTGTTCACGCTCGCCGCGCTCGCACTCGCAAAGCCCGGCAGCAGCGGCAACGCCGTGCTCACACCATTCTCATACACAAACGCCACCAGCGCGCCCCCCGCGGTGTCCGCCTGCCCAACCACCATCCCCGCGTTGTTCACGCCCGAGGCGTTGGTGCCGGTGCCGCCCGCGACCGGGGGAATCGGAGTCGCTGTGTACGAATCGGCAGCCATAGCCGACCCTGCGGCACCGGCAACCACCGCCGCAACGACGAGAGACAAAGACCGTGTGATCGAGCGCTTCGCAAACATGGGTGTGCTTCCTGAAAAGGCGTCTCCCCTCTGTCAGGAGGGTGGTTTATCCCCAGAAGTATACTCAGAACAGGACTCAGTGCAAGTCTTGTGGCAGTATGATATGATACGGAGAACAGATTCCTCGGTTTCACGTTTTCATCCGTTTTCCCGCGACCTCGTCCCAACCCCTTCCCCCGCAGGCACTTCCGGAGATTCATCGTTGCTCGGCGGCCCTCCATCCCGTGCGCAGACCCCGCCCCGAAAAGGTATCGTGCGGGTCATGACGTCCAGTCCCTCCCAACTCAGGACATGGTCGGCGCGGCCGCTCACCCCCGCCGAATGGGCCGAGGCCGAGC
>JBGANP010000124.1:0-8965 GCA_044222255.1 Phycisphaerales bacterium | reverse complement strand
CACTGCCAGTTCCAGATCGGCCGCAGCCAGGAGGCGTGCGACATTCTCGAGCGGATCGTCGCTCGTTTCCCCGATGCGCCCGACGCGAAGCTCCTGCTCGCGGGGGCGATGATGGCTTCCAATCGCACCGACGAGGCGGGATTGCTGCTGGAGTCCGTCGAGCGCGAGACGCCGGATCGACGCGATGTCTGCCAGACGCTCGCCGAGGTCTACCTCCACCAGCGACGATGGGCGGATGCCAAGCGGATCGCCGAGCGTCTCTATGCGCAGGACCCGGACGACCCCCGCGCGCTCCACGCGCTCGGCTCGGCCGAGATGTATCTGGGCAACCTGGAACGCGCCGCCGAGCTCTGTCTGAGCGCGATCGAGCGTCGGCATTTTTATCCCGAAGCCCACTACATGCTTGGTGTGACGCTGGTCTGGATGAAGGACTTTCCGCACGCGATCCAGTCGCTCAAGGCCGCGGTTTCCATGCAGCCCGGGTACATCAACGCCCATCGGTACCTGGCGAGCATCTATCGCCACATGGGCGATCGCGCGAGCGCCCGCCCCCATCGCGAGCAGGCGGAGCGGCTGATCGCGAGCATCAAGGACGGCGCCGGATTTGCCGCCGAGCTTCTGCAGGACCCCCCCATGAGTCCGGAAGAGGCCTTCGGTCGATCGGCGTGATGTTTGGTGTGGAACGTGTCACGGCCGATCCGGTAGGATGATGTTGCAGGGTCCATTCGGTCGCGACCGCGACCGATCGGGCCTTGCTCGTCAGGAGCCGGAAATGCCCGTCGTACTCCGCTGGTTACTTCGACTCGGACCGCTCAACCCCATCGCCGTGCGATTAGTGCAGGGTGGGTCGCGTCGGCGTCGGCACTTGTATATCCGCGCGATCTACCTCGGCGTGCTCATTCTGACGCTGCTGTATCTGCTGATGGTGAATGTCGGCGGCAATGTGAACACCCGCGCACTGGCCGCGGCCGCGGCGAGCTCGTTCGAGAAGGCCTCGTACTTTCAGATCGCCCTCATCTGCCTGCTCGCTCCCGTCTTCATGGCTGGCGCGATCGCGCAGGAGGCCAACCCGCGGACGTGGGACATCCTGCTGACAACTCCCATGAGTGCGGGCGAGATTGTGCTGGGCAATCTGTTTGGGCGGCTCTTCTTCATTCTCGCGCTGCTCTTCTCGTCGCTGCCGCTGTTTGCGCTCACGCAGCTCTTCGGCGGGGTGCCGGGGCCGACGGTGTTCATGTCGTATCTGATCGCGGCGTGCGCGGCCCTCTTCGTCGGCGCTCTGGCGATCGCGCTCTCGGTGAGTCGACTCGTCGGCAAGCGGGCGGTCTTCGCGTTCTACGTCGGCGTGGTCTCGTTCCTCGCCGTCACGTACGCGATCGACCGGTTGACCGGCAACGGGGCGGTGACCTGGATGACGGCGATCAACCCGTTTCTCGCGCTGAAGGCGCTGCTGGATCCCACGAACTACATCAAGTACGAGGAGGGATCGCGCGTCGGCATCGCCGCGTGGTTCCTGGAAACCCCGGTGCAGACGTTCTGCATCCTTTCCGGCGGGCTCAGCGTGGCGCTGATGGGCGCTTCCACGATCACGGTTCGGCTCGGGGGCATCGCCGGCCTCGGCGCCGGCGGGGGCGAGGGGGGCGTGCCGTGGTATCGCAAGATGTTCGGGCTGGGCGCGAAGGGCGCGGAGTATCGTGCCCCCCGCCATGTCTGGAACAATCCGATCGCCTGGCGCGAGGCCGCGGCCCGCAACGCCACGCTCGGGCGCATGGCGGCCCGCTGGTCGTTCATCTTCTTCGGCGCGATCTGGGGCGTCGGCGCGGTGATCTACTTCCACATTCGCCCGGCCATCATGGGCGTGGACGACTTCCGTCAGGTGGTGCTGTACACCGTTGTGGGCGAGATGATCGTCGTCACGCTCATCGCGCTGAATATGTCCGCGACCGCTGTGTCGCGCGAGCGTGAGGATGGAACGCTCGACCTGCTTCTGACTACTCCGATCACGCCCCCGGCATACTTGGGCGGCAAGCTCCGGGGCATGGTGGCGTATCTGCTGCCGCTTCTGGCGGTGCCGGTCGGCACGCTGCTCATCGCCGGGTTGTATGTCATGCTTGTGCAGATCGGCTTACTCAACCACCCGCTGCCGGGCTCGAAGGATCTGGCGTCCGGCGTGTACGCGATGTACAAGCCACCGGGTAGTGGCGGGGCCGTTACCTCGGTCAGCATTCCGGCGGTTCTGCCCGAGGCGGGCATCGTGCTGGCCATCATCAGCGTGCCGTTCATTGCCGCCTGCTGCATGCTGGGCTTGCAGCGTTCGCTCGGCATGAAGGGAACCATCGGTTCCGTGGTCGCGACGGTCGCGATCGTGGGCATCGCGGCGGGTGTCATCGGGCTCTGCTCGTACAACGCGGGGTCGAAGATTCCCGCGCTCGGTCCGGTCGTCGTGGCGGGAACGCCGCTGACGGCGGCGTATGGCGGCGTGTACGCCGAGGATGCGATGACGGGCACGATCACGGGAACATCTGGTTTGCAACAGGCCCGTGTCGCGCTGTTCATCGGTGCGCTCATTATGGGCGGGCTGTACATTGCCGTGGTGTACGGCCTGCGTGCCAGCATCGTGCATCACTTTGACATGACGGTGCGCCGACTGGCGGGCGCTTCGTGAGCGGTGCGGAACTTGAGCGTGGGTTTCGGCCGGGCCGCTGGCTGCTCGGGCGCGGGTGGTGGTTTCTGCCGCTGCTGCTGAGCGCGTCACTTTCGCTCCCGTGGATTTTCGGAGAACGCTGGTATTCCGACGCCCCGTACTATCAGGCCATCGCCACACAGATGGCGCGTCAGGGGGGGGCGGCGTGGTGGTTTCCCATGCAAGGGGAGATTCCGTATTTCAACAAGCCGCCGCTGGCCTTTTGGATCCACGGGATCTTTGTGCATGTCGGCGGCAATACCAACGTGGCGGTCCATCTTCCTGAGGGACTGACCTTTGTCGCGATGTGCGTTGTCATCGCGTGGATTGTGCGCCGCTTTCACGGCTCGCTCGCGGGCATCTTCGCCGGTTGCACGCTCGCGCTCACCAATGACTGGATTGTCCGCGTCGGCAACTTCAAGCTGGATATGCCGCACACGCTCTGGATATTCATGGCCCTGGCGTGCTGGATTCACGCCTGTCTGCCGAGCTCGCTGCATGATCGCACGATCGCCGCGCCCGCATCAGACCGCCTGCGCTGGTACGTTCTCGCTGGTCTCTGTCTTGGAGCGGCGTTGCTGACCAAGCCGTTCTATGCGCTGGCTGCGCCGCTGTTCTTTGTCGCGTGGTTGGGATTGACGCCGCTGGTTTCTCGGCGCCGAATCGGGCTGGTGTTCGTGAGTACGGGCATCGCGGTGCTCTTGGTTGCGCCGTGGTACGCGTCGATGATCGGCCACTACGGCCAGACTTTCATCAAGGCGCACATCCACGAGCAAACCGTGGCGCGTGCTTTCGGAGAGATGCACGATGCTCAGGACTGGACGTGGTATGTTCGTCTGATCGCCGGATGGCACCTCGAACAGGCGACTGGCGGGGTGGTGAAATGGGTCCGATTTCCGGAGGCCATCGAACCCGTCAAGATGTGGCCGATCTACATCGCTGCGCTGATGGGTGTTGTGGTGCTGGTCGTGCGATGGCGAGCGCCGATCGTGCGTCGCGGGGGACTCTTTGCGGCGAGCTGGCTGGTTGTCTGGTTTGTCGCGCTCTCGGTCTTTGGAGGGAAGCGCAACTACTATCTGATGATCCTTCATCCAGCCACGGCATGGCTGGCCGCGCTGGCGCTGACACAAGCGCTCGGCGACTTCGGATCAATCATTAAAAGTGCCGACATCGCGCGGAACCCCGAGTCGATCGCCGAGCGTTTCAGAAGAGGACTCGCCGTAGCCGGTGTCGTAGGTTGCATGGCGATTCTCGCCCGCGCGCCCTTTGTGATCGCCTCGCAGCGGAAGGAACTGAGGGTATCGGAGCGCATGGCGTTCATGGACTTCGTCCGGTCTAGGCACGCTGCGGGCGAGGTTGTGTACGACTGCGGTCTTTCGTACCGCATCGCTTCGCTCACCTATCTCGAGGCGGGTTTCTGGCCGCGAGTGCCATCGGAGCGCACGAGTTTTACGCCCGATTCAGTTCCGGGCGGCGCGCTGATGGCGTACAAATCCGACATGCTGGAGCGGCGCTCGTACGGCACGTTCGTCGACCCGCGCGACACGGTCGTCTTTCGCTCGGAACCGGAGGGGCAGTACCTCGTCTACCAGCGTCACATCGGAGCCATTCCCCGCGACACACCGGCACCAGTGTCCAAGTAGATCAGCCGCGATGATCGACGCGCAGCCCGTCGCGGCTCAGCGAGACATCCCGCACGATCTCGCGGATGATCTCGCGGCAGACGGCCTTCTGCCCGGGCCACATGAAGCTCGCATCGACATCCTGTTCGCGCACCCAGCGGTGCGCGGTGTGTTCATCGTTGAGCGTGGGCGTCCATCCGGGGCGCACCTCGCAGCAGAAACGCGGGCTCATCACGACGGTGTCGATGCTGGCGATGTAGAACGGGTGGACCTGCTCGAGGGCCCACATGCCGAGAATGGCGGGGTCGTCGCGATTGAGGCCGAGCTCTTCGTGCATCTCGCGCCACGCGCAGGCGACGCTGGTTTCGCCGGCGATCGCGTGGCCCATGACGGGTTGCCAGGTCTTGTCTAGCGGCGCGCCGGAACGGAAGAGTTGGAGGAACTGCACTTCGGTGTTGGATTGCCCGCGCGAGGGCCACGCATCACTCGTATCCGCGTGCGGATCATTGCGGCGAGCGGCCGCCGGAACGCGCGTGAACAGATAGACATCCACCACATCCGCGCGAATCTTCGCGCCGTTGCTGGTGATCGGCTCGTACCCGCGATCCGCTTGTGATGAGGAGTGTGTGGAAGTGGGGAGGGTGCTCACGCGGAGTGCTCCTGCGCCGATGCGCGGCGCGCGGTGTAGACGGACGCGATGGCCGGCGAGGTCGCCACCGATCGCAGGAAGCCCGCCTTGTCCAGCGTCTCCTGCCACTCCTGTTCGGGGATCGAGTCGGCAACGATTCCAGCACCCGCTCCGAATGTGAGTTGGCCGCTGCGGAGTACGGCGGTGCGAATGGCGATGTTCAGCGAGATGTTGCCGCAGTCGCTGATGTAGCCGACGGCGCCGGTGTAGAGCCCGCGCGGCGTGGGCTCCAACTCTTCGATGATCTGCATCGCCCGCACCTTCGGCGCGCCGGTGATGGAGCCGCCGGGGAATGTGGCTCGGAGCAGATCGGCGATGGAGCGATCGGCGCGAAGTGTGCCGCGGATGGTCGCGACACCATGATGCACGCCATGCTCCTGGTAGCCAGGCTCTCCGAGCCGGGAATCCAAGACCCGGTTCGGAGGACCGGGGTACCCAAGCGAGCCGGGGTACCCGTGTCGCTCGATGGCGCGCTCCTCATCGACGCGCACGCTCCCGATCTCGCAGACGCGGCCAAGGTCGTTGCGCATCAGATCGATGATCATCGCCAGTTCCGCGCGATCCTTCACGCTCGACCGCAGTTCCGATGGATCGATGCGTCCGGCCCGTGTTCCCTTGATGGGCCGCGTTGTCACGGAGCGGGTGGCGGCGCGATAGTCGAGAAAGAGCTCCGGGCTCACACTCATCGCCGCGTGCAGCCCACTTGCCGTCGGTACTTCCAGATACGCCCCATACCAGGGCGACGCGGCGTCGAGCATCGTACCAAACAGGCCGCGCGGCGAGCCACCGAACTCCGCGCGGATGCGATGCGAGAGATTCACCTGAAAGCAGTCGCCCGCGTGGATGTACTCGACGCCGCGTGTAACGGCGGCAAGATACTCGGCACGCGAACGTGCGGGCATCGGCTCGGCCAACTCATACACGCTCACCTCGGCATCGCTCGCCGCAGTTCGCAAACGATCGAGCAACGCATCATTCATGTTCCCGACCGACCACCACCGTGCCGCGCCATGCTCATACGCCAGCGCGCCCGGCACTCGCCAGAGCACGATTGACCACGGCCAGTCCGCATCCACACGCTCGTTGTCGATTGCCGCAGTCGGCTCAATCGACCGCCCCAACTCATACCCCAATGCGACCACCCAGCCGCCGACAAACGGCACCGGATGGACCTGGTTTTCATCCGCCAGCCGTGTGGAATTAGTCGCCTTTTCCAGCCGCCCGAGCGGATCCGAATCGGCTGCCCTGATGCAGATGGGCGGCTCCGGGGAGGCCAAGAACGACCACCCCGCCCATTGGGGGTCCGTGCCGGGTTGGGGCATGGAGCAGAGGGCGATCAGGGGCCGCGCGGTGGGCCACCGCCGCAGGGCGTCTCGGGGCGTCAATGGCGCCGTCGTGGGTGGAAAAATGGTGCAACGGGCCTCTTGGGGCATCACCCAAAGGGTACGGAGCCCAACGCAAGGGTTCGGCTAAGCGAGTCACAAAACCCCGGGGAAAAACCGGGGAATGCTCGAAGGGGAGGTGGAGGGCTTCTATGCTCTCCCCTTGTTCTCCGGCGGCCAGCGCGGCCTTCGGAACGCAGGAAACACCCGCATCCGCGAGGTCGGATTCGGAACTGGATCGAAGGCCCGCCACGTTGGCGAGACGCCCGATCCATCACGAGTCCGACCCACACGCAGACCAGCAAAGGATTGCCCGATGGCCACGAAGACCGCCCGCAAGCACGCTCCCGGCACGAAGAAGAAAACCTCCAAGCGGCTCGTCCGCGCTACGAGCAATGGCTCGCTGAACGGCCATGCCAACGGCTCGCCCGCCAAGGCCGGCAAGATGGTCTACTTCTTCGGCAAGGGGAAAACCGAGGGCAACGTCAAGATGAAGGACTCGCTCGGCGGCAAGGGCGCAAACCTCGCTGACATGACGAGCATCGGCCTCCCGGTTCCTCCCGGCTTCACGATCACGACGGAGACCTGCAAGAAGTACAACGATGCCGGCGGCAAGCTTCCTCCCGCGCTGATGGGCGAGGTCGCCAAGAACATCAAGATGCTGGAGCAGTTCACCGGCAAGAAGTTCGGCGACAACAAGAGCCCGCTGCTGGTCTCCGTTCGCTCGGGCGCGAAGGTCTCCATGCCCGGGATGATGAACACGATTCTGAATCTGGGGCTGAATGACATTTCGACGGAAGGGCTGGCCGCGTCCACGGGTTCGCGCCGCTTCGCGTTCGACTCCTACCGCCGCCTGATCAACATGTACGGCGATGTCGTGATGGGCGTGGACCACCACTACTTCGAGGAGGCCTTTGCCGAAGTGAAGATGAAGCACGGCGCGAAGGAGGACACCGATGTCCCCACCGAGGGCATCATCGAACTCTGCGAGAAGTACAAAGCCGTCTATCGCAAGCACGTCGGCGTGGAGTTTCCTCAGGAGCCAATGAAGCAACTGGAACTCGCCATTGAGGCGGTCTTCAAGTCCTGGAACGCCGACAAGGCGATCTCCTACCGGCGCATCAACGGCATCCAGGGACTCCCCGGTACCGCTGTGAACGTGCAGAGCATGGTCTTTGGCAACATGGGCGATGACTCCGGCACGGGCGTCGCGTTCACACGCGACCCCTCTACCGGCGACAGCGCGTTCTACGGTGAGTTCCTCATCAACGCCCAGGGCGAGGACGTTGTCGCCGGCATCCGCACCCCCAAGCACGTGAGCGAGATGCCCGCGTGGAACAAGAAGGTCTACGACCAACTCCTCAAGATCAAGACCACGCTCGAGAAGCACTACAAGGAAATGCAGGACATCGAGTTCACCATCGAACGCGGCGTCCTCTACATGCTCCAGACCCGCACCGGCAAGCGCACCGGCTTCGCCGCCGTCAAGATCGCCTGCGACATGGTCGCTGAGAAGCTCATCGACGAGAAGACCGCGCTGCTCCGCATTCCCGCGGGCGATCTGACGCAACTGCTGCTCCCCTCGTTCGATCCCGCAAAGAAGAAGGGCGCGCCGCTGCTGGCCAAGGGGCTTCCTGCTTCGCCGGGCGCGGCGATCGGCAAGCCCGCGTTCACGGCCGAAGAAGCCGTCGAGCGGGCGCACAAGGGCGAGAAGGTCATTCTGGTGCGCAAGGAGACCAGCCCCGAAGACGTTGAGGGCATGCACGTCGCGGCGGGCATTCTCACCTCCACCGGCGGCATGACTTCCCACGCGGCCGTCGTCGCACGCGGCTGGGGCAAGTGCTGCGTCGCCGGCGCGGGCGATGTTCACATCGACGCCAACGCGGGCATCTTCACCGTCAAAGGCAAAACCTACGGCCGCAAGGACACCATCTGCATCGACGGCTCCACCGGCGAGGTCTTCGCCGGTTCGCTCCCCACCGTTGAGCCCAAACTCAGCGGCGACTTTTCCAAACTGATGAAGTGGACGGACAAGTATCGCAAGATCGGCATCCGCACCAATGCCGACACCCCCAACGACGCCCAGCGTGCCCGTGATTTCGGGGCCGAGGGAATCGGCCTGACCCGCACCGAGCACATGTTCTTCGAGGGCGATCGCATCAAGTCGATGCGCAAGATGATCCTCGCGGAAACGCTCGAAGCCCGCGAGGCCGCGCTGGCGGAGCTCCTCCCGCACCAGCGCAAGGACTTCGTCGGCATCTTCACGGCGATGAAGGGCCTACCTGTCACGATCCGACTCATCGATCCCCCGCTGCACGAGTTCCTGCCGCACGATGACAAGAATCAGCAGGAAATGGCCGATGCGACGGGCGTTTCGCTTGAGAAGGTCAAGCAGCGCGTCAGCCAGTTGCACGAGGCCAACCCCATGCTCGGCCACCGCGGCTGCCGCCTCTGCATCACGTATCCCGAGATTCTCGTCATGCAGGTCACGGCGATCGTCGAGGCCGCCATCATCTGCGCCAAGGACAAGATCAAGGCCATGCCCGAGATCATGATCCCACTGGTGGGCACCAAGAAGGAACTCGCGGTT
>JBGANP010000123.1:0-9235 GCA_044222255.1 Phycisphaerales bacterium | reverse complement strand
GAAGACGCCGTCGGTCACGACCCAGATCTGGCCGGTGACATCCTTGTTCGCCGCGGCATCCTTCAGCCGTTGCTCCAGGGAGTTCTCGCCGCGGAGGAGGTTGTTTTTGTAGACGCTCTTGTGGATGCCCTTCTTGATGACGGTGGCAAGGCGGATGGCGTCGATGATGCTCGCGTGATTGAGCTCATCGGAGATGATGATGTCGCCGGGCTCGCAGAGGGTGGCGAAGACGGACTCGTTGGCGTTCCAGCAGGAAACGAAGGTGTATGCGGCCTCGGTGCCCATCATGTCCGCGATGGCGGCCTCAAGCTCCAGATGCGGGGAAAAGGTGCCGCAGATGAAGCGGACGCTGGCGGTGCCCGCGCCAAACTCGCGCAGACCCGTCAACCCGGCTTCAACCACCTCGGGGTGATTCGCCAGGCCAAGATAGTTGTTGGAGCAGAAGCAGAGAACATCGCCGTAGCCATCGATGTTGACAATCGCGTCCATCGGGCCGCGGATGGTGCGGAGGTGCTTGAACTGGCCACCGGAGCGGAGCGAGTCGAGGGTGGCGGCGGCGCGGGTGTTGAAGGGACGAGCGGTGGAGGCAGTAGCGATGGCGGACATGCAAGAGCTCCGGAATGGCCACGGATTGCGGCGCATGAGGGTAGAACCTCATCCGTGCGCTTCCGGCGGGTAGGTCCACGCAACCGAGTGCCTTATTCCTCACCCTTGAGCCGGCCAGCACCGTAACCGGCATCGGATTGGGCCTCAATCTCGGATTGACCCGGCTTTCCGTTGCCATTCTTCTTGTCGGTCTTCCAGTCGTCGGGCTCGGGGAAGTAGCGTTCTTCGACGTGGTCCAAGACGGTGAGCGTGAAGAGCGTGGCAACGCCGAGAATCATCGCGAGCGTGTAGAAGCCGAAGCCGCAGGCGGCGCCGAGAGCACTCACCACCCATACCGCCGCGGCGGTCGTAAGGCCGCGGACGGCGCGTTTGTTCTGGATGACCGCGCCCGCACCGAGGAAGCCGATGCCGCCCATGAGGCCTTGGATGATGCGGCTCATCTCCGCCTGTCCGGGAATCGGCTGACCAGGAAGCAGCTTGGTTGCCTCCGAAATCCTCGCCACCGATTCGATCCCGAGCAGAACAAAGCCACAGGAGCCGAGGGAGATCAGGATCATCGTTCGAAAGCCCGCTGGGCGGTGCTTGCGCTCGCGCTCCAGCCCCACGAGGGCCCCGCACAAAAGTGCGGCACCGACTCGCATCGCGATTTCGCCCGTCGCCAACGTGTCCATGAGGTATGTATCGTGCCATACCCGAACAGACTGTCAAGAAATCTTTACGGGACGGTCGGTGAACGGTTGGTTCTGGGGGTTTCACACCCTCACTTGGGCGGCTGATCCTGCGCCACGTGCCGCAGGTAGAACGCGGCGATGGCGTCGGCAAGGTCGCGGGAGAGCTTGAGCGTTTCGGTGCTGCGCATGCGGCCGAGCTCGAGTTGGATGGCGTCGATGCCGTCGGGATTCTGTGCGCCGTAGTGAGCGATGATGTACCCGCCATCAAAGAACGTTTCGTTCAGCGGATGTCTCAGATTCGCGGGTGGCGCGGCGGGCGGCAATTGGCTGGGTTCGGTCGCGCTCGGGGTACCGGCAACTGGCGGAGCTGGAAGCGCTTCATCCTCGGGGAGAACGCGATAACCCTTCGTGCGGAGCAGGCCGCAGATGCTCTCGGGCCCGGTCAGCGCGGCCTCGCCGGCACGGGCGATGAGGTGAGCGACGGATTTGCCGTCGCGCGTCCCGCGGACGATGGCATCGGGCTCTCGCTTCTGGCCGTGGAGATCGATGAGCAGAGCGCGGGGATGGTTGTCAGCGCCGATGTGCGCGGCGCGTTGCTCATCCACGAGTGTGCGGAGCGCGGCGTGGTACGCGTCGTACTGGGCCTTCGCGGCGCCGTTCTCGAACGCTTCGTTGGAATCGGGCGCACGGTTCGCGTCGGCATCCTTGCGGGAGAACTGCGCGATGACGAACGAGGGCTTGGCGCCGAGTTTGGCAGTGAGCCGCTGCGCGACAAGGAGTGCGACTTCGGCGGTCATGTCGTCGCGAACGGTGACGCCTTGCGTGCGGTCCTTCGAGCCGGGGACGCGAACGGACCCGCCATGCGGCGCGGAGAGGATGATGGGAAGCGTGCCGCGCTGAGTGGTGAGAAGGGCGGCGGACGGAGAGAGCTCCGAAGGGGAGGACGCTGCGATTGCGGGGGGTGGCGCGGTGGCGGATGAGGAATCCGGGGGTGCGACGGCCGCGGCGAGGGACGCTGCAATCAGGATGAATGGGATGGAGTGTGGTCGCATGGCGCGTCATGATACTGAGCAGCCACACTGCGTGAACCGCGCCGGTCAGGCGATGGATGCGGAGCCGGTGAGTGCCCGGCGGCGATTGGCGATGACGCCGTGCTTGGGCGCGGCGAAGAGCGCGATGATGAAGAGCAGGGCCTGCGTCAGCACGATGCACGCCCCCGTCGCGCCGTCGAGGAAGTAGCTGATGTAGGTTCCAACGACGGCGGAGAAGACCGCGCTGGCGACGGCGATCCAGAGCATGCGGCCGAAACGGTCGGTGAGGAGATACGCGATGCACCCCGGCGTCACCAGCATGGCGACCGTCAGGATGATGCCGACGGCCTGGAGCGAGGCCACGATGGTGGCGGAAAGAAGCGACAGCAGCAGGTAGTGCAGGAAGGTGGTGTTCAGTCCGACGGCACGGGCCTGATTGGGATCGAAGCAGTACAACAGCAAATCCTTGCGCATCACGAGGATGACGATGAGCGTGATGCCGCCCGAGATGACGGCTTGGATCATGTCGTGTCGCTCGATGCCCAGAAGGGAACCGAAGAGGATGTGGTTGAGGTGGACATCCGCGGGGACCTTGGTGAAGAGCACAAGCCCGAGGGCGAAGAGGCCGGTAAAGACGATGCCCATCACCGTGTCCTCCTTCACGCGGCTGTTGGATTTGATCCAGCCGGTGGCCGCGGCGCAGAGCAGGCCGCTGAGGAACGCGCCGATGGCCAGCGGCGCGCCGACGAGATAGGCGAGCACAATGCCGGGGAGCACGGCATGGGAGATGGCGTCGCCCATGAGCGACCAGCCCTTGAGAACCAGATAGCAGGAGAGCACGGCGCAGACCGCACCGATGAGCGCGGCGAGCAGGAAGGCCTCGACCATGAAGCCGTACTGAAAGGGCTCGAGGAGTTTGTGAATCATGCCGCGCCTCCGGCGGCGCCGGTGCGGCCATCACCGATCGCGGCGGCGATCTCGCGGCGGCCGCGGCGGCGGGCGGCGAGCGTACCGTGCTTTGGGGCAAAGACCAGTGCCACGAGGAAGATGAAGGTCTGGAGCACGACGATGCACCCACCCGTGGAGCCGTCGAGAAAGTAGCTTGCGTACGCGCCGATGAGCGACGTCACGCCGCCCATGCCCATCGCCAGCAGCATCATCTTGCCGAAGCGATCCGTGAGGAGATACGCCGTCGCGCCGGGAGTGACAAGCATGGCGACCACGAGGCACGCCCCGACGGTCTGCAACGCGGCGATGGCAGTGGCGGCCAGCAGGCCCAGCAGCAGCATGTCGAGCAGTCGAACATTCAACCCGACGACCTTCGCCTGAATGCGATCAAAGGAGCAGAGAACCAGATCCTTCCACTTGAGAGAAACAATCAGCATGGAGACGCCGGAGATGATGAGCATCTGCCGGAAGTCGCCGCTGGCGATGCCCAGGATGTTGCCGAAAATCACGCTCTTGAGACTGAAGTTCGTCGGAAACAGCGAGATGAGCAGCAGCCCCGCCGCGAAGAACGTCGTGAAGACAATGCCGATCACGGCATCCTCGCGGATCCGCGTGGCAGAGCGGACATAGCCCATACCCAGCGCGGCGAGAATTCCCGCAACAAACGCGCCGATAGCGAAAGGAATGCCCCCCATGTACGCCAGCGCGACGCCGGGGACGATCGAGTGGGCAAGCGCATCGCCCATGAGCGACCAGCCCTTGAGCGTGATGAAGCAGGAGAGCGCGGCGCAGACGATGCCGATGATCGTGCTGGTCAGCATGGCCTTGACCATGTAGTCGTAGTGGAAGGGTGTGAGCAGATACTCCATCACTGGGCGCCGCCTCCGCCGGTCGCGCCGGGGGTTGTGCCGCCGCCGGGCTTGTCGTCGTTGTTGCCGTTTCCACGGCGCGCGATGCGCCCACCGTGGCCGAAGACCAGCGCGCCCTCATCGTCGGTCAGGACAGTCATGCGTTCGGGCACGACACCTTCGGCGTCCGGACGGGCGTCGGCGTAGTCGATCCGAACGTGGCGGAGCGCGCCTCCGAAGGCGCGAGCGAGATTCTCCTGCGTGAACGCCGTCTCCGTCGGTCCGAACGCAAGAACCGTCTGATTGATGATGACCACTTGATCGCAGAACTCAGGAACGGAGCCAAGATTGTGGGTGGAAACGAGAATAATGCGGCCCTCATCGCGCAGCTCTCGCAAGAGATCGACGATGGCGTGCTCGGTCTGCACATCCACGCCGGTGAAGGGCTCATCGAGCAGAATCAATCGTCCCTGCTGCGCGAGGGCGCGGGCGAGAAAGACCCGCTTTTTCTGGCCCCCGGAGAGCTCGCCGATCTGGCGATCCTTGAAGTCCGCCATGCCGACGCGGCTGAGCGATTCCAGCGCGATGCGTTTGTCCGCCGCGCTCGCGATGCGGAGAAAGTTCATCGAGCCGTAGCGGCCCATGAGCACGACATCCCAGACACTGACGGGAAACGCCCAGTCCACATCCTCCGCCTGCGGGACGTACGCGATCCAACTGTTCTTCAATGCTCGCCGGACCGGCCCGCCCGCGACGCGAACCTCGCCGCGCGTGGGGCGGACAAAGCCCATGATGGCCTTGAAAAGCGTGGACTTCCCGCTGCCGTTGATGCCCACGAGCGCGCAGATGGTGCCGGGGGAGAGCGAGAAGGAGACGTCGCGCAGGGCGACGTGGCCGTTGTTGTACGCGACGGTGACGCTTTGCACGTCGAGGGATATGTCGGGACTGGGGCCATTCATCTGCATCATCGTTCACTTCTTGTGCCGAAATTGGCGGCGCGTATTGCGATCATTGGCCACCCGTCGCTTTGCCCACGCCGAAGCCACGCACGATGGAGTCGGCGTTGTATTCCAGGAGCTTGAGATAGGTCGGGGCGTCGCCGCCCGCGCCAGTGAGCGAATCAACATATAGCACGCCGCCGTATCGCGTGCCGGTCTCCGTCGCGACTTGACGCATCGGCTTGTCGCTGATCGTGCTCTCCGAGAAGACGACGGGGATCTTGTTCTTGCGAACCGTGTCCACAACCTTCTGAATCTGCTGCGGCGTGCCCTCATCGTCGGCGTTCACGGGCCAGAGAAAGAGCTCCTTCATGCCGTAGTCCCGCGCCAAATACGCGAACGCGCCCTCGGAGGTGACCAGCCACCGCTGCTCGGCGGGAATGGTCGCAAGCTTGGCACGAAGAGGGGCGTCGATGGCGCGGAGCTTTTCGGTGTACGCCGCGGCGTTAGCGTTGAACACCTTCTCATTCGCCGGGTCCATCTTCACCAGCGCGATGCGGACATTCTCGACATACGCGATGGCATTCGCGGGAGACATCCATGAGTGTGGGTTGGGCTTGCCCGTGTACGGCCCCTCGCCGATGCCCATCGGCGCGATCCCCTGGCTGAGCACCGCGCTGGGAACATCGCGGACGTTCCGCATGAACTTCTCGAACCATCGCTCCAGCCCCATGCCGTTCCAAAGCACCAGATCGGCGGACTGGGCCTTCACGATGTCCTGCGGCGTGGGCTCGTAGTCGTGGATTTCCGCGCCGGGCTTGGTGATGGACTCGACGATGGCCGCATCACCCGCGACATTCCGTGCGATGTCCTGGATGATCGTGAAGGTGGTGACGACATGCTTGAGCTTGGGCTTGCCCGAGCCGGATGTCGCCGGCGCGGCCGCGCGGCTGTCGCAACCGGGCATGGCCACGCACACCGCAAGCAGCAGTGTCAGCAAACGCAGGAGTCTCCGACGCGGGATGTTGGGCATGATGGATATTCCTTGCCGCGGGATCAGAATCGCATGGACATGCCGACAAAGAGCCCGATGTCATCGGATGCTCTGGTAAGCCCGATGCGGGCACCCGCATCAAGCTGGATGTCATCGGTGAGACCGTACGTGAGACCGAAATCGAAGTAGCCCCGGTACCGCTCGTCGTGGTTCAGATTCGCAAACCCGGCGTACTCGATGTAACCGTTCAGATCGCCTGCGATGGCATGTCCGAGCGTGATCGTGTGGACGAAGTCGACCACCGTGCGGTCGTCTGCCTCGCTGCGCGAAACATCGAACTCAATCATGGCGCCCAGGTCGAACTCCCCGGGAAGTTCCATGCCCAGTGGGATGATGACACCCCAGTTCGTGTGGCCGCTGCCGAGGCCGCCGGTCGCAGTAGGAACCGAAACAAACGGCATGATCGCCAGCGATGTGCCGCCCATGCTCTCATCCGGAGCGTCGTTGCCCCAGAGGTTGACCTTCACGCGAACGAGTGTGTCGCCGAAGCCGTCGCCTGAGTCTGTGTCGCCGGTAGCGCGGTCCTTCGTGCGCGTGTGCGTGTATGGGTCCAGCCCGATCTGCAGATCGACATTGTTGAGCAGGCCGAACTTGATGAGCACGGGAGCGACGGCGAGCGAGCGAGTCGTCACGCCATCGTCGTTACGCCGGTCGTACGTCCAGTCGACGAAAGAAAGTTCCAACTGCAGGTGCCCCGCATCCACCGTGTGAGGGCTTTCAGTCGTGTCCGGGCGGTCGGTGGACATTTCCCGCATCAGATTGCGCGGCGTGGGATTGAAGAGCCAATAGCCGGATTTATCCGCCTGGGCGGCCGCCGAATCCCCCGTCTGAGCCAAAACCCCCCGAACCTGCCCCACCAGAGCCGCACCCGCGAGCGCGGCCGCACGATACACTGGAGTTGAAGCGCCAAAAGTTCGCATTATGATTCGCCAAATCTGAAAGTTTGACGACTCAAACATATCGCGCCCGCAACCGCCCGTCAACTCCCCCTCCCCACTGCCCATTCCCTACTCACCACTCCCTCCCCCACACCCATGCCCTCGGAAACCGTCGAAAACTACCTGAAGGCGATCCACGCCCTCGCCGCGGCGGGCGCGGCGGATGCGCCCGTCTCCCTCGGCGATCTGGCCCAGGCCGTGGGCGTCACGCCCGGCACCGCCACCACGATGGTCAAGAAACTCGCCGCGGCCAAACTCGCCAAATACGAGCGCTACGGCGGCGTGGTGCTCACGCCCAAGGGCGAGCGGGCCGCACTCGCCGTGCTGCGCCGCCACCGGCTCATCGAAACCTTCCTCGTCCGCACGCTCGGCATGGACTGGTCCGAGGTTCACGAGGAGGCGGAGAAACTTGAGCACGCCCTCTCGGATCGTCTGCTCGCGAAGCTGGATGCGTTTCTGGGTCATCCAGCCGTCGACCCGCACGGAGACCCGATCCCCGATGAGCAGGGAAATCTGCGGTCCACGCCCCTCATAGCAGTGGCGCGGTGCCGCGCCGGAACACGCGTGCGGCTGGCACGGGTGCTGGACCAGCGAGCGGAGTTCCTGCGATTTCTGAACCGCGCGGGGCTGACGATCGACGCCTCCCTGACGATCGTCGGCGCGGATGCGGGCGCCGGAACAGTCACGCTGCGGACGGCGGGCAACGAGCCGGTGACGATCTCGGAACTGGCCGCGGCGAATCTGCTGGTGGAACCCGCGGGGCGGAAATAGGCCTCAACAACCCGCGAACCACGCGTTCAGAAAATCAAAGATGTCCTGCACGGTCAACCCGCCCGCGTGGTTGAAATCCGCCGCGGAATCGGCGGCGAACCAGGCATTGAGAAAATCAAAGATGTCCTGCACAGTCAGGCCGCCGATGTGATTGAAGTCAGCGGGACAGTTCGCGACGGCGGTCAGCATCAGTGTCGGACGGTTTACCGTCGTGCTGTTGGTGCGGGAGTTGAACACATACGCGATGTTCTGCGGCGGCGGCCCGGGAGCCGTGTAAACGCGAATCGAGACAAGCCCACCGGTGGCGATGTCGGCTCGCATGCCGGATGAGGGCACAAAGGTGTACGTCGCAGACGCGGTAGTCGAACCGTCAAACGCGAAGATGCCTTGGAACTCATCCGTGGAACCCAGCAGCGCGGGCAGCGTCGCGAAGGTGATGCCGGTGGAGCCAGGATTGGCGGGGCTACCGGATCCCTCGGTCCATGAATCGCTCGCAAGCCAGTCGAGCGCGAAGAACCCCGCGCTCTGCGGGTTGAAAATGAACGCGACGGGGGCCGCCGCAGTCAGGCGCAGGTCCGCGGACTGGATCGTCCAGTTGCCCGCGCCAAAGGACGCATCGAACGCGGCGAGCGCGGTGGCCGCGTCAAACCGAAACAGCGTCTGAAACTCGCCATTGGGCGACCCCGGTGACGCCACACAAAGCGCTCCACCGCCACCGTAGTTCGAGGTCGGCTGAGCGGATGAAAGAAACGCATCCGCGACCGGCGAGAGCACGACCACATCACCCCGAGCGGCGGCTGTCAGGGGAAGCAGCAGACAAAGTGAGGCAAGGGTTCTCATGGTTGCTGGAGGAAGTATGACATAAAAGGAAGGGATGACCGCGAGCCCAGGAGAAGGAGGTGGAAAATCGAGGGGGTTGTGACGATTAGGGGTCGCAGGGCAGAACACCCCCCTTCGCCATGGTTCCGCGAGGTACCTCCCCCGCCAGGGCGGGGCAGGGAGGGGGCACAACCGGCGTTGGGGGGTGTGCGTATGGGTGGGTACCAGTCCGCGTGCCAGCCCGGTTGCTGGCTCGGGGGGGAGTGGTTACGCTGTACGCCCCTGATCCGTCCTTTTATCCCCGTTTGGGAGTTCCTGTCATGGCCAAGATGTTCTATTCGCTCGATGAAGCCGCCCAGAAGCTTGGCAAAACCGCGGCCCAGGTCCAGCAAATGGCCGCCAGCGGGCAGCTCCAGGAGTTCAAGGACCGCGACAAGCTCATGTTCAAGCGCGAGCAGGTCGACCTGCTCAGCGGTGGCGGCTCCAAGGGCGACAGCGCGGGATTCATCCCCCTGGCGGGCAACGAGGGCTCCTCCATGGGCCTCGCCCTGGATGATTCCGGCGGCTCCAAAGGCGGCTCCAGCAAGAGCGGCTCCGGCCACATCGAGCTC
>JBGANP010000016.1:0-57710 GCA_044222255.1 Phycisphaerales bacterium | reverse complement strand
GAGCAATCGCCGGTGGCGGAACAGGCACAGTCTTCGCCGCCTTTTCCTGCAGCTTGGGCGCGTTCGGATCCGAAGTCACCCCTTGGGCGATGTGGCCAAAGAACTCGCCGAGGTTGTGCATCAGCGACTTCTTGCCTCGGTTGGGATGCTGGGCGCTCATGGACGTACCCGGCCCCGTTGTGGCCTGAGATCAGTGGTGATTCGTGTGAGCGGCATGCGCAACATGGTCGTTGAGAATCTGGGTAATCTTTGCCGGATCAACATTCTCGTAGAGCGTTTCATCTACAAGCATGGCCGGGGCCGTGCCGCAGGAGCCGAGGCACTCGAGCTCGATGAGTGTGTACTTACCGTCGTCCGTGGTTTCCCCGACGTCGATGCCGAGGAGGTTCTTACAGGCCTGGGTGACTTCCTTCTGGCCGCAGAACTCGCAGGCGATGGAGCGGCAGACCTGGATGAGGTGCTTGCCCTTGGGCTTGAGCCAGTATTCCTCGTAGAACGAGGCGGTGTCGATCACATTGCCAGGTGGAATGGCCAGAAACTCGGCGATCTCCAGCATCGCCTGAGCGGGCACCCAGCCGTAGGCGTGCTGGATGGTGTGGAGGCAGGGGAGCAGCGCGCCCTGCATGTTCTCGTAGCGCGGGAGGATTCGCTGCGAGAGGTCTTTCTTCATCGCGTCCGTGAGATACGGCTGGGCGCGGCGTTCGACCTTGGCGGCGGCGGAGTTCTTTGTGATCCAGGCCATGCGGGAGGGGTTCCGTGAGGGTGCGGATGGTACGCTGGCAACATGGCACCAGCGAAGGGCAAGCGATGGCGGATTCCGGCGGGATTCGAGGCCGCCTTTGTGGAGTTCCAAACGGTTCCGAACATTGGCAAGGCGATGGCTGAGGACTTGGTCCGCCTGCGAATACGCGGGATCAAAGGGCTGGCCAGGCAGAATGCGATGTCGCTCTACAACGCGATCTCGCGTCTCGATGGGGTGCGCCATGATCCCTGCGTGCTCGACACGTTCATGGCGGCGGTGGAGTTCGCCAAGACGGGCACGTGTAAGCCGTGGTGGAAGTACACACCCGAGCGAAAAGCGATGCTGGCGGCCGCCGCCAAACCGCAGCCACGAGGGACCGCCGCGCGTTCGGCCGCTAGTGTGCCTGCACGGCGTTTGAAACGATAATGTGAGCCCCAGAGCGATACGTCGCTGCGTGGGCGTGGAATGTCGGCTCTGCAACGTTGTTGAAGAACATGCGGGTTTCCTCGACGCCCCATCCGCGCTGGCCTGAGAGAGCGAGATGTTCCCATCGCGCCCACCGGATGTCGGGCGGCGCGTCTACATACACGCGGATGTCTATTCCCGGTGCATGGGTCTCGTGCAGCGCGTGCAATCCCTCGACGATGATGAGATCGGAGGGATGGACTTCAAGCTCACCGATCCGACTATGCGTGTGAAAAGACCACTGCGGGATGCGGGTCGGAAGGCCGTCGCGAAGGGATCGCAGATCGGTGAGCAGCCGCGTCAGGTCGGATCGATGGGGAAGATCCCGCTCCGCTACCGGGGTGCTTTCGTAGTCGGGCAGATAGTGATCGGTGGAGATGATGCACCCGGCGAGTCGGGCCGCGAGGGTGCTCTTGCCGGCGCCGACCGGGCCGGTGATGCCGACGACGGCCCGTCCGCCGCGCGGCAGGAGCGAACGAACGGCATCCACGGCGTGCTCCATCAGGACGACGGCGGGCATGGCGGGAGGATAGTGTCCATCCATGCGCACGCGTCTGAAAGTCTGCTGTATCTCATCGCCAGAGGAAGCGGCTCTGGCGGTGCGTTGTGGTGCCGACGCTCTCGGATTGGTGGGAGAGATGCCGAGTGGGCCGGGAGTGATCGGGGATGATCTGATTTCGGAGATCGCCCGGCACGCCCCGGCGGGTGTGGCGACGTTTCTACTGACCAGCCGTACCGATCCCGACGGTGTCGTCTCGCATGTGCGCCGGGCTGGTGTGAACACTGTGCAACTAGTGGACGAGGTCGGCTCGGGGACATACGCCGCGCTGCGCAGTCATGCGCCCGGTGTCAAGATCGTGCAGGTGCTGCATGTCGAAGATGAGGATGTGCTGGCCCAGGCCCGGCGCATCGAGAGCCAAGTGGATGCGATCCTGCTCGATTCCGGGCGGCCCGGCGCCGCTGTCAAAGAACTGGGCGGAACCGGGCGAACCCACGATTGGAATCTGAGCGCTCGGTTGGTTGCCGCCACGCAGAAACCAGTTTTTCTCGCCGGGGGAATTTGCCCTGCGAACGTCGCCGAGGCGATCGGTACGGTTCGACCGTTCGGGATCGATCTTTGCTCCGGGGTGCGAACCGATGGACGGCTGGACGAGACGAAGCTGCGGGAACTTGTGGGAGCGATGCGACTTGTGGATATGGGCGGTTGATCGAGCGCAGCGAGTAAAACAGGCCGCGGTTATTGGCCGCGGCGGGCGGATGGCAGGGATTCGTGATCGCCGCCGTTGGCATCAGGCGACAAACAGGGCATGATTCGGGCATGGAGTTGCTGCGCGCTCGAAAAACCCTGGTCCGTGGATTTCAGGTTTGCGCTGCGATTGTCTGCGCCGCGCCCTCCTTTGGGCAGTCGGGCTTTGTGAACTGGGAGACCGGGCATGTCTCGCCACTGGCGATGACGCCGGATGGCACAAGACTGCTCGCGGTGAACACGGCGGGTGGCACGGTTGAGTTGTTCGACATTTCGGGCGCGAGCGCATCCAGCCCGCATCTGGTGAAGACCATTCCTGTCGGGATCGACCCTGTGAGCGTCAAGGTCCGCCCGGGCGGGACGCAGGCCTGGGTAGTCAATCAAATATCAGATTCCGTGTCCGTGATCGACCTTGCGACGGGTCGCGTCGTTCGCACAATCGGCACGGGTGATGAGCCAGCGGATGTGGCGTTCGCCGGCAGCGGCGCGGCGGAGCGGGCATTTGTCACCTGTGCCCAGCCGGGGATCGTGCAGGTCTTCGATCCCAACTCTCCGAGCGCTCCACTTTCGACGATCGCGCTGCAAGGGGCGGACCCGCGGGCGATGCTGACCAGCGCGGATGGGCTCTCGGTCTTTGTCGCGATTTTCGGTTCGGGCAACGCAACCGCGTGCGTGAAGTTTCAAGATGTCAGCGCGGCAAACGGTCCGTACGCCGGACAAAATCCGCCGCCAAACAACGGCGCGACATTCAATCCGCCGATGGCCGCTGGGCTTGCGACCGCGCCGAGCGTCGCACAGATTGTGAAGAAAGATGCCGCGGGCGTCTGGAAAGACGACAACGGGCGCAACTGGTCGTCGTTCGTCACATGGAGCCCGGCGGACAACGATGTGGCGATCATCAACGTCGCGACTCTCGGCGTGACCTATGCCAAGGGCATGCTCAGCACGGTGATGGCGCTGGGGCAGCGACCGGACGGCACCGTGACGACGGTCGGGCTCGACGCTCGCAATGAGCTGCGTTTCGAGCCGAACGTCAAGGCCCGCTTCGTGCGCGTCGAGATGGGTGCCTTCGCCCCCGCCGCTCCGGCATCAACGGGCGTGGTCGATCTGAATCCGCATCTGCTCTACGACACCACGGTCATCCCGCAGGGCTTCCGCAACATCTCGATTGGCGACCCGCGCGGTATCGTCTGGCATCCGACGATTGCGGGGAATGGCCGCGCGTATGTCTCGGGCATGGGCTCGAACAATGTGATCGTGACCGACGCCGTGGGAACTCGCTTGGGCGAAATCACAGTCGGCGCAGGACCGACGGGCCTTGCCATAGCTTCCGACGGTTCGCGCGTGTATTCGCTGAATAAGTTCGATGGAAGCATTTCCGCGATCGACACGACGACGAACGCGGAAACCGCCCGCGTGCGGTTCTTTGATCCCACGCCGGCCGCCATCAAGGTCGGACGGCCGCTGCTCTATGACACGCATCGCACCAGCGGGCTCGGCCACGCCAGCTGCGCCTCCTGCCACATCGATGGAAAGTCCGACTTCATCGCGTGGGATCTGGGAAGCCCGGCGGGCTCGATGAAGTCGGTGAATCAACCCTGCTTCGCTTCATTCTTCTGCACCCCGTGGCACCCGATGAAAGGGCCGATGGTGACGCAGGTTCTTCAGGGAATCGTGGGGACTGAGCCGCTGCACTGGCGCGGCGACCGGGAGAACATCGCCGCGTTTGCGCCAGCGTATGTCGGGTTGCAGGGTGCGGATGCCGAGCCCTCCGGCGCGGAGATGACGCAACTCACGAACTTCATCGCGACCATCAAGTACCCGCCGAATCCCAATCGCACGCTCTTTGACACGATGCCAGCATCGTTCCCCACGACCGGGGGCACCTCGGGCAATCCATCCAGCGGGCTGGACATCTTCACCAACGTTCCAGTGGTCGGCGCGAACGTGAAGTGCATCACCTGCCACACCCTGCCGGTGGGAACCAGCAGGGCCATCGATGATCCCATCCTGGGCAATATTCCCCAGTCGATGAAGATGGCCCAGCTCCGCGGCCTGCACCGCAAGCGCGGGCTGGACAAGACCAGCCAGCAGTCCATTCGCGGATTCGGCTACAACCATGATGGCGCGTTCGACACCCTCGACGCGCTCCTCCGCGGCTCCAACTTCAACCTCCCCGCCGGAACCTCCGGCGATCAGATGCGCCACGATCTGGAGGCCTTCCTGCTTTGCTTCGCTTCTGACACTCACCCCGCCGTGGGGCTGCAGGTCATGTTCGACGGCACAAACACGAACGATCCGGCCGCGAACACCCGCCTGAACACGCTCATCGGCCATGCCGATGCGAGCGTGGTCGGCCTGATTGCCAAGGGACGCCGTCTCGGCGTGGACCGTGGCTGGGTGTATATCGGCGCCGGGAACCTGCAATCGGACCGACACGGCGAGCAGATCAGCGTGACCAACCTCCGCCTTGGTGCTGCGGCGGGTAACGAGATCGTCTTCTTGGTGGTGCCCATCGCATCGCAGACACGCCTGGGCATCGATCGAGATGAGGACGGCTTCTATGACGCGGAAGAAATCGCCGCGTGCTCGAATCCCGGCGATGCGACCAACTTCCCTGGCTCACGTGGCGCGGTTGATGTTGACGCGTCGCTGAGCGTGACGGTGGCGGACATCTTCGCGTTCCTGAACCGATGGTTCGCCGGCGATAACCGTGCGAACTTCAATGGCGTGAACGGGATCACCACGCAAGACATTTTCGACTACCTCGCGGCGTGGTTCGCAGGATGTTGAATCAGTGCTCGGTAGTGGAATGACACGGTTGGCGTTGGGCGTGTTCGCGCAAGCGAATGCGGAGTAGCCATCCGTTCGTACGAACGACTTGGGGTAAGTCTGGTTCACGCCGCACGGTGTTGTTGTCAGTGATACGCTCGATAGGATTGTGCGTTCGCACGCTTTCGGAGCGGGCTTTTATGAAGATTCGCGCGTTCACTGTCCGTGGGCCGCACCTGAGTTTCGGGCTTTGCCGTGCCATTGTCTGCATCGGCGAGCCGATTCCACCGCCCTAGCTGTTGCAAACTCTTGGCTTGATCTGATTGGCAACAGATGATCTGCGCGCGATCGTTGCGCTCCGCGTCATCGGGCCTCGGAGAACGCCCGGTCCACACACACTTGCACTGAACCAACGAGGCAGAGCTCCTCGCGGCGATCGGGCTGCACGCTGGGAGCCATAGGGGGAGGGGAACACATCGGCCCGCACTTCCACGAAAGGGGAGATGCTCATGTTCCTCCTGGCCATATCAATTCCGTCCACCATCGCGATCGGGTTCGTGATCGCGATCATTCTCTTCTTCCTGATGGGCATTCGCAGAGTGCCCAACACTCGCGTGGGCATCGTCGAGAAGCGATTCGGCTTCGGCGGCTCCGTGCGATCCGGGCTGATCGCGCTCGGCGGCGAAGCTGGTTTCCAGCCCGCCGTTCTCCGCGGCGGCCTGCACTGGCTCATGCCTCTGCAATACGCCGTTCACATCGTGCCGCTGGTCACCATTCCGCAGAACCGAATCGGGTACATCTATTCCCGCGATGGTGCGCCGCTGACGGCCGGACAGACGCTGGCTTCCAATGTGGATGCCGATCAGTTCGAGAACGCCGCGGCCTTTCTTCGCGCCGGCGGTCAGCGCGGCCCACAGCGAAAACTGCTTCGCGAGGGCACCTACGCCATCAATCTCGCCCTCTTCGTCGTACTGACCGAGGACCATCTCTACTTCCTCTCGCTGGCACGCGAAGACGCCAAGCTCTTCCACGAGATGGCCGGCATCATCGAGGATCGCGACGGCTTCGAGCCCGTTGTGATCAAGGGCGCCGACGACCTTGTGGGCATCGTCACCGTGCATGATGGCCCGGCGCTTGGTGATGGCGAGATCATCGCGCCGGTGGTGGGCGCTGGCGATGTCGGTCCGCTCGTCGAGCCGGGCGCACCCGCGAGCGTGCACAACAACTTCCAGGATCCCGAGCAGTTTCTTCGCGCCGGAGGCCGCCGCGGGCGGCAGGCACAGGTGCTCGTCGAGGGGACGTACTACGTCAACCGACTCTTCGCAACAGCGGAGTTCATTCGCAAGACCGTTGTCGATGTCGGCTTCGTCGGCGTCGTCGTTTCGTACACCGGCAAACGTGGCAAGGATCTCTCTGGTTCTGAATACTCCCACGGCGAACTCGTCGAGCGCGGCCAGCGCGGCGTTTGGAGCGAAGCCCTCCTCCCCGGCAAATACGCTTTCAACACCTACGCGGGCAAGGTCATCTCCGTGCCCACCACGAACTTCCTGCTGAAGTGGATCTCCTCCGAATCCAGCGAGCACAAGTTTGATGAGCATCTCTCCGAGGTCTCGCTCATCACCAAAGACGCCTTCGAGCCCTCGCTTCCCCTCAGCGTCGTCGTACATATCGACTATCGCAAGGCCCCGCTGGTCATCCAGCGCTTCGGCGATATCCAGCGGCTTGTGGAGCAGACGCTCGATCCGATGGTCTCCGCGTATTTCAAGAACGTCGCGCAAACCCGTACGCTCATCCAACTTCTCCAGGAACGTGCCCAGATTCAGGATCAGGCCGGTCGCGAGATGCGCGCCAAGTTCGTCTACTACAACCTGGATCTGGAGGAAGTCCTGATCGGAACGCCCAAGGGCGCGAAGGGCGACAACCGTCTCGAAACAATCCTCGAGCAACTCCGTGCCCGTCAGGTCGCGCAGGAGCGGATCGAGACGTATGCCCAGCAGGAGAAGGCCGCCGTCCAGGAATGCGAGCTCCGCGAGGCAGAGGCACGCGCCGGGCAGCAGTCCAAACTTACCGAGAGCGAAATCGCCATCACCGTGCAGAGCAACCAGGGCAAGGCCGATTACCAGCGCTCACTCCAGCAGGCGGCGCAGGTGAAGGCAATGGCCGAAGCCGAGGCCAGCAAGGTCCGCATGATGGCAGAGGCGGAAGCGGAGCGAGCCGCGCGGGTGGGCGTGGCGCAGGCGATGGCCGTTGAGGAGCAGGTCCGCGCCTATGGCGGACCCGTCTACCAGCTCACCAGCACCGTCATGGAGCGATTCGCCAGCGCGATCCAGCATTCGGGTGTGGACATGGTCCCCAAGATCGTCATCGGCGGCTCGAACATTGGTGGCGGCGCCAATGGCGATGGCCACGCGGGCAAGGGCCCAATGGGCGGCAGCGGATCGGTTGTGGAATCGCTGCTCACCATCCTGCTCTCGGAGCGCATGATGGAGATGGCCAATCAGGCGAGCAAGGAGGTCAGTCCCGGAGCCGCGGCCATCCGTGGACGGATCCTCGCGGGCCTGGAAAAGGGCAATGGTGCTCCGCACGCTGCGTCCACCCCAGTGGTTGTGAAGTCCTGAGATATGCCCGGCCGCGTCGAAACACGCGGCCGGGATTTGCCTGTGCTCACCAGTGACCCGCCGCTTCGCTTCGGACCGATACTTGCGCGTGACGAATCCGCCCCCGAAAACGGCAAGGACCACCAGATATCCCATCTTCATCGCGATCTCGTGGTGTGCCGCGATCGGCGGGCTCTGTGTTGCTCTGTCCGCGGTGCTCTGGCACGACGGGCTCCAGCGTGTTTCCGGCGGATGGCTCGTCCTGCACTACCTCGCTTTCATGTGCCAGACCTTCGCGTATCACGCGGGGCTCGCCATGGTGCCGGTGGTGCTCGTGTCCGTACTTGCCAAGCGGAAGTGGTTGCTCCTTGTCGCGGGAATCGTCCTCGCGATCGGAGCCGGGCCGGAGACGTGGACGCTCTGGCCCAGATCCCAACGTAAGCCCGCCCGCTCGACGCTGACACTCATGAGCATCAACCTCATGTACGGCAAGGGCGATGCCTCAATGTTGCTCGCCCAGATCGAACGCGAGTCTCCCGATGTGATCGTCTTTCAGGAGTGGACCCCGGAAGGTGCGGCACTGCTCCGCCAGTCGCTTGCGTGGACCTTTGCACACAGCGTGGAAGAGCCGCGAGATGATGCCTTTGGTCAGGCAGTCTTCTCCCGGCGTGCCTTCGTCGAGCAGCCCAAGGTCTATCCCCCTCTGGATGGATTCCATGAGCCGCAGATCAGTATCACCGTCGAACACGACGGTACCCCCATGCGAATCACCAATGTTCATCTGCTTCCACCCGTGAGCGGTTCATACTTCGTTCAGCAACGGCATGGGGCATCGGAACTCGCTCGCTGGCAAGCAGACGCCGCCCGTACCGATCGTCCCGATGTGCTCGCCGGTGACTTCAATGCCACGAATGGCTCGGGAATCATCTCGGCGATTCGCGTTGCCGGCATGCGCGATGCCCATCGCGAGGCGGGCTGGTGGCGCGGCTCCACCTGGCCTCGCGTCGGCACGCTCGCGTATATGCCCGGCCTGCAACTCGACCATGTCCTTCTGGGATCCCGTATCACCTGCGACGGCGCGCGCGTTGGCGCCGACTTCGGCTCCGACCATCGCCCAGTCATTGTCAGGCTCCGCTGGAAATGAGCGGCGTTCGATAGCATTGATCATGAGGCACTCAGTCGCGGCATTCGCGGGCGTACTTTCCATTGCCATCTCGGCGGCAACAATGCTCGCGCAGAAGCCGGCGGAACCGATCAAGCCGCCCGCACATGGCGCCACATTCGAGCATCAGGCGGTTGCGGCGGATCATCCCCTGGCATCCGCGGCAGGCGCGGAGATTCTCGCCGCGGGCGGCAACGCCGTGGACGCCGCCGTCGCCACAAGCTTCGCACTCAGCGTCCTCCGCCCTTTTTCCTGCGGCATCGGCGGCGGCGGATTCATGGTCGTCTCGCTTCCTGCCCGCAATGGCAAGCCCGCGATCGCTACCGCCATCAACTATCGCGAAACCTGCCCCGCCGCGATTGGTTCGGAGTATTACGAAAAGCTCGGCGATGATGGAAAGGACGCTTCCCGCTGCGGCGGCAAATCCGTCGCCACACCCGCCACCATCGCGGGCCTGCTCTACGCGCTTGAGAAGTACGGCACCACGGATCGACAGCACGTCCTCGCGCCTGCGATCAAGATCGCCAAAGAGGGCTACACCGCCGACGCCGCGTACGCCGCGGCCGCAAACTCCATGATCGAGGAGTTCGAAAAGCACGCCGAGCGCAAGACCCGCTTCGTCTTCACCTGGGAACGATTCCTTGGCTCCGGAACGATCAAAGTGGGCGACCGCATCGTTCTCGCCGAGCAGGCATCGGCTTTGGAACTCATCGCTCGCGATGGCATCAAGGCGCTGACCGATGGCGATCTCGGCCGCGCGATCTGCGAAGCCGCCAAGGCCGATGGCGGCGATCTCACCCTCGATGATCTCAAAATGTACAAGCCCGTCGAGGTCGATCCGATTCGTTTCGAGGCCTTCGGGCGCACCATCATCACCATGCCGCCTCCATCCTCCGGCGGCGTTGCGCTCGCCCAGATGTTCGGCATCCTCGAACGTCGTGATGTCGCCGCAATGGTGCAACGACAGGAGTGGGGCCCATACTCGCACGCTCTCGCGGAGAGCTTCAAGCACGCCTTCGCGGACCGGGCCGAGTGGGTGGCTGATCCCGCGTTCGTGGATGTTCCCGTCAAGCGATTGCTCTCCGCGGCATATCTCGATGAGCGGGCGGCGAAAGTCACACCAGCGCAGACCCACGGCTCGGAGTGGTACGGCACCCGCGCCTCCCCTCCGCCAGACGATGGCGGCACCAGCCACCTCTGCGTCATCGATTCCCATGGCGGCGCGGTCGCGTGTACCGAGACCATCAATCTCCTCTTCGGTTCGCTCCTCCCTGTCGCCAAGTACGGATTTGTTCTCAACAACCAGATGGACGACTTCACCACCCGCCGCGGCGAACCGAACGCGTTCGGGCTTCGGCAATCGGATCGCAATCTCCCCGCCGCCGGCAAACGTCCGCTCAGCAGCATGACGCCCACGATCGTGCTGGACAAGAATGGAGCCGTCGAAGCCATCGCTGGAGCCAGCGGCGGTCCGCGGATCATCACCGGCACCGCACAAACGCTCCTCAACGCGCTCGTCCTTGGCCTTCCCGCGGGCGAGGCTGTGGCGCGGCCTCGCATGCACCACCAGTGGATGCCCAACCTGCTGGAAATTGAGGATGGCTATCCGGGCCGCTGGCAGGGAATCGAAGTGCGGTTCTGGATGCAGAAGCTCCATCATCAAACGATCCCCGCCAAGGATCACTGCGCCGTGCAACTCATCAAGCGGGTTTCCATGGATGGCCAGACCCGCTGGGAGGCCGCGAGCGACCCACGCAAGGGCGGAAGCCCCGCTGGTAAGTAAAGAACGCGCAAGGATGTTTCTCGTGGTACATTGGTGTTCCATCAACGACCTCGGAGCGATCCATGAGCAGTGACTTGAACCGCCGTGACCTTCTCAAAGCCGGAACTTTCGCGGGGGCGTTGGGCATGATGCTCGGCCCGACCTCGCTCTTGCGCCAAGCCGGGGCCGCCGCGCTTCAGCCGGGTTCAACGCCGCCCGCGACGGGTGCGTCCAAGCGCGCCATCCGCCTCGTCCACATGACTGACATGCACATTCAGCCCGAGCTCAAGGCCTTTGAGGGCGTCGGTGCGTGCCTCCGCCACATTCAATCGCTCGCCGACAAACCCTCGCTCATCCTCACCGGGGGCGATTTGATCATGGACTCTCTCGCGCAGGATGCGACGCGTACCGGAAAGCTCTGGGATCTCTGGTCCAAGACGCTGAAGGACAACTGTTCGCTTCCAATCGAGCATTGCCTGGGCAACCACGATATCTGGGGATGGGACAAGTCAAAGTCGAAGGTCACGGGCGATGAGCCCAAATGGGGCAAACGGTGGGCGCTCGATGTGCTGGGTCTGGAGAAGCCGTACCGAACGTTTGACAAGGCCGGTTGGCGGTTCATCGTGCTTGACAGCGTCTTCCCCGGAGAGAAGCCCGACGGCGGCTACATCGGCAAACTCGATGACGAGCAGTTTGCTTGGCTTGAAGGTGTCCTCAAGCAAACGCCCGCCACCATGCCCGTGCTCGTGCTCTCGCACATCCCGATTCTGACTGTGACGGCTATCACCAAGCAGGCCAAGCTTACTGTCGCGAAGCACGAAGTTCCCGCCGCCAAGATGATGTCCGACATGCCCAAGATCGTCAAGCTCTTCGAGAAGCACCGCAACGTCAAGACCTGCCTCAGCGGCCACATCCACGACCTCGATGAGATCAACTATCAGGGCGTGAAGTATCTCTGCGACGGCGCGGTCAGCGGCGCGTGGTGGAAGGGCAAACACGACGATTGCCAGGAGGGCTACGCCCTGATCGACCTCTTCGAGGACGGCACCGTGCAGCGCACGTACCAGACCTACGGCTGGACAGCCGCCAAAGACTGATCGGGTCCGAAGTGCCGCGGGCTTTCCAGCCCGGGTTCGGGCCGCCGCGGCCCGAGCATCTTGGTGGAGCGAGATCGAATCGCCCGCCGACGCACTCCGTCTCTTATTCCTTCGTCGGCGTCGCCAGCGAAGGCGTCCCGCCGCCGCCCGTGTTCGAGCTCGGCCCGTTGAACGGATCGCCCGGCATGGGCTCCTGCGTCGTCACAACTTGCACGCGCTGATTGCTCCGGTGGCCCTCCACGCTGTCCGCACGCGGCACATCCCGCTCGTTGTCGGCGCACGCGACCACACGAAGTTGCTCCCACTTCACGCCGTTCTCAACAAGCTCCGCCGCCGCGGCGAACGCTCGGTCATACGCCAGCCGCATGGCCCGCTCTTTGTTGTCCTTGGCCTCGACCGCCGAGACATGGCCGCGAACTTCGATGATGAACTGCTGTCCACGGAGCAGAAGTGCCGCTTGCGCCATCGCCGCTCTGCCCTCATCGTTGAGCGCGGCATCAAAGTCCAGAAACTGCGCAAACGCCACAACGTTCACCCAGTCGCTCGGCTTGGTCGCCTGTACGGAGTTCTTGGTCCCGTCCACGCCGTTCTGCCGCGTCTGCCCACCTTGCTTCTGGCGGTCTTTCAGACGCTGCACGAGCTGCTGCTCGGCCGGGTTCGTCGAGTTGATGTCCACTTTGGAGTTGAACGCGGCTCGCATCTCGATCGCGAAGTCCTTCATGGCATCCGTCGGCTCTTCGGATGGGTACTTACCCTCGCCGCCGATGCCGCCCGCCGCTGGTTTCTGCATGTTCATCGCGAGCAGAATCACGAAAAATCCCATCATGAGCGCAACGTTGTCCGCAAACGAGATCAGCCACTCGGGTGCGCCCTCGTGCTCCTCGTGGCTTCCACCGCCTCCGCCGTGGCCGCCGCCATGGCCGCCTTTATGTCCGCCGCCGCCGTGGCTCTCGCCACCGCCGTGTTCTTCTTTGTGTTCATCGGACATGATCGGAACTCCGCTCAACGTACCAACTCATGACAGAACTCGGCACTCGGCACTTCACGCTCACGCCGCCAGCTTCAGCTTCGAACGCTGGAACTGCGGGATGAACGCCACCATCTTGTCCATCGTGGAGCGCGGGTTGTCCCCCGCCTGGATCGAGAGAATGCCCTGCAGCATCATCTCGCGTGATTCCATCTCCTCGGCGGATCGCAGCGCGAGCTTGTCGCCGATCGGGCCGCAGATTGCGTTCGCGATGATCGCGCCATACATGGTCGCCACGACGGCCACGGCCAGCGAGTGGCCCAGCGCCTGGATCGATCCGGTACCGAGCTGACCGAACATACCGACCTGCCCGACCAGTGTTCCCACAAGTCCGTATCCCGGGCCGTAGAGCTTGATGAGGTCGAAGAACTTCTTGCCGCACTTGTGCCGCTCCGCCATCGCGACCAGCTCCATGCGGAGCGTCTGCTCGATCGCCTCGGGCGCGCTCCCGTCCACGGCCATCTTCAGTCCGTTGGCCAGGAACGGGTCGTTGATCTTGCTGATCTCGGATTCCAGCGACAGGATGCCGTCCCGCCGGGCCTTCTCGGCCATCGCGCTGATGATCGTCACCGTCTCTGAAGGCCCTTTGCCCTTGTTGAACATGAATCGCTTGATGTACTTGGGCACCTGCATCATCTTTTCCATGGGCATGGCCATGAAAGTCACCGAGATCGAGCCACCACCCACCATCAGGACGCCTTCCATGGAGAAGAACATCATGAGGTTGCCGTGGCTCACCTCGAAGAACACGAAGCCCAGGCAGCCGAGCCCGATGACAAGTCCGATGATGCTGGCTTTATCCACTTTCGGGTCTCCGCGCGTATGACCTCCGGATCGCGCGACGGCGCGCCGGTTCGTCAAATCGTCGATCGGCCAGTTTTCCCCCCCCCGTCAGCGTCAAGCCCGGCCGAATCTGCGGCCCCGGTATGCCCCGCCCGTGCTCCCCGCGCCACCCGCGCATCCGGCTCTTCTTTACCCGCTCGCCGCAGAGTTATCGGCGATCGTTCGTCGCAAGCCACCAGCCACGCAAGCCCGCGAGTTTCCGGACTCGCAGCCATTTCGATGTTTTCCCCATACGATCGAGTCCCATGCCCACATCCATTTTTCTCAACGGCAAGTTCTTCGGCGGCGATCCCGCCGCGGGCGCTCCCCCGCTCGCCGAAGCCCGAATCGCAGCGTTCGATGCCGGGTTTCAGCACGCCGTTGGTCTCTTTGAAACCATGCGTGCCGGTGTGCTCCGCCGTGGCATCGAGGGTGCCAAGACCCACGGCGAGGAGATCGAGACCTGGATTCTTCGGCTGGACGACCACATGGCCCGTCTCGCCGAGTCCGCCCGCGAGCTCGGCCTGAGCGATCAGTTGCGTACTCCAGCGCTTGGCGAGGCCGTCCTGGAAACCGTGAGGCGTTCCGGGCTCGCGCATGCTCGTGTGCGGCTCACGATCACTGCCGGTGACCTCTCCCTCCTTTCTGCCGCACAATCGGGCGGCGCGGCACGCCAGACCGACCCGACGATTCTTATCGTCGCTCAGCCCGCGACCGAATATCCCGAGCCCATGTTCGAGCGCGGCGTCACCGCAACTCTCGCCAATACGCGAGCCAACCCTCTCAACCCGACAGAGGGACACAAGACACTCAACTACTGGTGGCGACTCCGCGAACTCCAGCTCGCCGCCGCCAAAGGTGCGGCCGAATCCATCGTCCTCAGCGTCACCAACCACCTCGTTGGCGGCTGCGTCAGCAATCTCCTGCTCATCAAGGGCGACACCCTTCTTACCCCTATTGCCCGCGGCGAAGAGGGCGAAGTCGCCGGCAAAGATGGCCGCACCATTCCCAGCCCCGTCCTCCCCGGCATCACCCGCGCCTGGGCCATCGATGCCGCAGAGCGGATTGGCCTTACGCCGAAGAAGCAGATGCTCTCCGTGCAGGATCTTCTCGATGCCGATGAGGTCATCCTCACCAACTCCAGTTGGGGCATTCTTCCGGTCGTTCGTGTTGAAGCAAGCGCGATCGGCAAACCCGATAGCGGCCCCGGCCGCGTTGCGCGATCGCTCCGCGATGCCTGGCTCGGAACCATCCCCACCGAAGACGACTCGTTGTAGTGCCTACTCGCGGACGATCACGCGCACATTGCGCCGCTCATCCAGCACGCCATTGGGAGCACGCATGCCGCCGAACATCCGGCGCACCCGTGCCGCGGCGATCCCCGCCACCACCAGCACGACTCCGATCACCACAACCGGAATGATGATCACCGCGAGCAGCGCGAAGATGAGCAGCATCGCCGCGATCACCAGCAGCTTTCCGCCCAGCGTGGACTGACCAACTACCAGCCGAAAAGCCCGGCTGGACCCACCCGTCACCACCCGATTGGCCCACTGCTCTGCCATGATCTAGATGGTACGTCCCGGCCGCGTCACCCCTTCGCGCCATCCAAAAAAACAAGTACCCTTCGGGGTCTCCGAAGGGTGCTTGACGGGACGAGCGAGTCCCGGTTGGAACCTGGATGAAAAGCCGAACTGTGCCAAACCCCTTTCGAAGGCGAGCGATGAATCGGAATCGGTCCATCGCCACCTTGCCGGGGTCTCGATGATTCCCCGTAACCCTTGAAGGTACATTGAGTTACGCCAAGAGGCCACGCAACTTGGTCGGTCGGCGACGAGCTGGCAAATAGAAGCCGCGGTTTGTGCTTTTATCAGACCTGAATGGGGGATTCCGCGTCGTCCAGACCCCTTCGGTGGCCTCGCATGTGTGCGGCCGGTGGATCGGCGATCGGTTGAGCGAGCGACATGGCTCAGGCCGCTATCGTGTACATGGCGGAGCGATCCCGCAAACCTGTTTCCTGCTCAGGCCATACCAGTAGTAGGCCGCTTGTTTTCGTCCCCAACCAATGGCAGAACCTGCTTCCACATCTCCCGCCTCTGGCTCCCCCGCGATCGAGGGCGGCTTTGTGCACCTCCACCTCCACAGCGAGTACTCGCTGCTGGATGGGGGCAACCGCGTGGACAAGCTCGTGAAGCGCGTCAAAGAGCTTGGCATGAACGCCGTGGCCGTGACCGATCACGGCAACCTCTTTGGCGCGGCCACCTTCTACCTCACCTGCAAGGATCACGGCGTTCTCCCGATCCTGGGCGTTGAGGCGTATGTCACGCCTCCCGGCCGCACGCGCCAGGACCGCACGTTCACCGGTGTCAGCGATGGCGGCTACCACCTTGTGCTGCTCGCGGAGAACGACACGGGTTGGAACAACCTGCTCTATCTCTGCTCCGAGGCGTATCTCACGGGCTTCTATTTCAAGCCGCGGATCGATCGCGAGCTGCTCGCTAAGCACTCCGAAGGTCTCATTGCCATCAACGGCCACCTCGGAAGCGAGATGGGCGATCACCTGCTCGCGTTCGAGCGCACCGGTGATCGCAAGCATTGGGATAAGGCTGAAGAGAGCGCGCTCTGGCACGCCAAGACCTTCGGCCCCGATCGCTTCTACGTGGAAATGCAGCACCACGTTGACGACCAGAACTCGATCAACAAGCACCTGATGAAGATGGCGAAGGACTTGCGGCTGCCGCTGGTCTGCGACAATGACTCGCACTTCCTCAAGGAGGAAGATCACGACGCCCACGACACGCTCATCTGCATCTCGATGGGTAAGGTTAAGAACGATCCGGATCGCCTGCGCTATCCCACCGAGCTCTACGTCAAGAGCCCGAAAGAGATGCGCGACCTCTTCGAGAAGCAGTACGGCGATGCCGGCAAGGAAGCCCTCGCGAACACCGTCAAGATCGCAGAGCGATGCGCCGGCAAGGTGAAACTCCCCATCGGCGCGAGCAACGCCCCGATGGTGCGGATGAAGCTCCCTGCGAAGAAGGACCTGCCCAAAGTCGGCGATCCGCAGTTCGCGGGCGATCTCACTGCCTGGTACAACGCCTACTGCGCTGCCTTCGAGGTCATCCCGTTCTCGATCCCGCCTGGCGCGGACGAGGAGCAGAAAAAGAAACTCAACGCGGAAGCCAAGCACGAGTGCGACACCGCGCTCCGCATGCTCTCGGAGGCCGGCTTCGTCTGGCGATACGGCCACGAAGCCTCGGATCCGAAGGATGAGAAGACGATCCGTCTGGAGCGCGAGCTCAAGATCCTCTCGGACAAGAACATCACGGCGTACTTCCTGATCGTCTGGGATTTCGTAAGCTGGGGTCGCCAGCGCGGCATCCCCGCCAACGCCCGTGGTTCGGGCGTCGGCACCATGGTCGGCTACGTGCTCGGCCTCTCCAACGCCTGCCCCGTCGAGTACGGCCTGCTCTTCGAGCGTTTCACCGATCCCGATCGCTCCGAGTTCCCCGATATCGATATCGATCTCTGCCAGAACGGCCGCGGCGATGTCATCAACTACGTCCGCCAGAAGTACGGCCACGTCGCACAGATCATCACCTTCGGAACCCTCAAGGCCCGCGCCGCCGTGCGAGATGTCGCGCGCGTGATGGAGATCCCGCTTCCCGAGGCCGACAAGCTTGCCAAGCTGATCCCCGAGCAGCTCGGCATGACGCTCGACCAGGCGCTCATTGACGAGCCCGAACTCAAGAAGCTCTACGACTCCGACCCGCGCATCACGCAGCTCATCAACAACGCCCGCACCATTGAGGGCCAGGCCCGCCACGCGAGCGTTCACGCCGCGGGCGTTATCGTCGCCACGCGTCCGCTCCACGAGATAGTCCCGCTCTACAAGCAGTCCGGCGCGGAAGAGCACGAGATCGTCACGCAGTGGGATGGCCCCACCTGCGAGAAGGTCGGCCTGTTGAAGATGGACTTCCTGGGCCTGCGCACGCTCAGCGTCATTGAGCGTGCCAAGAAGCTCATCCGCGAGACGCTCGACGAGCGCGAGATCTGGAACGCCGTCGGACGTGCTGCGGAGTATGACGCTCGCGAGGCCGCGCTCAAGGCCAAGTCCGCGAAGAAAGACGCCGCGACCGTCGCGCACCCGCTCGATCTGGATCGTCTGAAGTTTGACGATGCTCGCGTCTTCAGCATCTTCCAGCGAGCCGACACCACCGGCGTCTTCCAGTTCGAATCCGGCGGCATGCGCCGTTTGCTCATCGAGATGAAGCCCGACCGGCTGGAAGACCTCATCGCCGCCAACGCCCTCTTCCGCCCGGGTCCGATGGATCTCATCCCCGATTACAACCGCCGCAAGCACGGGACGGAGCAGGTTCCCAAGGTCCACGAGGTCGTCGATAAGTACACCGCCGAGACCTACGGCGTCATGGTCTATCAGGAACAGGTCATGCAGATCGTGCACGGCCTGGGCGGCATCAAGCTCCGCGATGCCTACTCGCTCATCAAGAACATCTCCAAGAAAAAGCACGACAAGATCGACAAGGAGCGCCCCAAGTTTGTCGAAGGCGCGCAGAAGCAGGGGCTGGCCAAACAGGCCGCCGAGGACCTCTTCGAGTTGATCCTGAAGTTCGCCGGCTACGGCTTCAACAAGTCGCACTCCACCGGCTACGCCATCGTCGCGTATCAGACGGCGTACCTCAAAACGTACTACCCGAACCAGTACATGGCCGCGTTCCTCACGTTCGAGAGCGGCGCGCAGAAGGTCAGCGACTGGATCCAGTACGTCGAGGACTGCAAGAAGGTCCGCTTCGTGAATGGCAAGGTCGGCGTCGAGGTGAAGCCGCCAGATGTGAACCTCTCGCTCGCGGACTTCAGCGTGGTCTACGAAGCCGGCGAGCCGCGCACCGCGCTCAACGGCCACGTCCGTTTCGGCGTCGGCGCGATCAAGGGCGTCGGCGAGAAAGCCATCGATGCGATCGTCCGCGAGCGCGATCGGCTGACCGCCGCGGAAACAGCCCAGCGCATCGAGCCCAAGCCCTTCGTCTCTATCCACGACTTCTGCGAGCGCGTCCTCTCCAAAGCAGCTGCGCCCGGAACTGGCAGTGGCGGATCCGTCCTGAACAAGTCCACCGTCGAAGCCCTCGTGAAGTGCGGCGCGATGGATGCGCTCCACGGCCGCGAGAACCGCGCCGCGATGATCGCCACCATCGAGCCCGCCATGTCCGCCGCCCAAAAAGTCGCGGCCGACAAAGCCGCCGGCCAGGGCGGCCTCTTTCTCGGCGGCGGCCCCGCAACGGCCACGGCCAAGAAAGCCGACGCCGCGCTCGCGGGCACGCTCATCAAGACCACGCCTTGGACCGAGGCCGAGACCCTTGCCAGCGAGAAAGAGGCCCTCGGCTTCTACGTCTCCAGCCACCCGCTCACGCGCTGGAAGCAGTGGGCCAGCGTCTTCGCCACCGCCACGAGCGAAACCGCACGATCCGGCGCACAGGATCAACGCGTCGTCCTCCCTGGCCTCGTGCAGGGCATCCGCGCCATCATCGTGAAGAACGGCCGCAGCGCGGGCCAGAAGATGGGCATCGTCACCGTCGAGGATGAACTCGGCACCGTCGAGTGCGTCCTCTTCGCCGACTGCTTCGGCCAGTTCTCGCATCTTCTCACGCAGGATGCCGTCGTCTTCATGCTCGGCCGCGTCGACCGCTCCCGCGCCGGAATGGTCACCAATCGCAAGCAGGGTGGTGGGGGAGGCGACGATGAGGAAGGGGGCGGTGGGGGGGCCGGCCCGACCGGCAACGAGAACGTCCAGATCGTCGTCGATCGCGTCGTCCCCATCGATGGCGTCCCGCTCATGCCCGGCAAGCTCTGGCTCCGCGTGGATTGCGATCGCCTGAACGGAACCGGCGAGCGAACGCTCACCGAAGTCGCCGAGATCGTCAAGGCCGGCGCCGCCGCGCCAGCCAAGCCCTCCGCCTCCGGCGGCGAAAAACAGCAGCTCTTCCCGATCGAGATCATCCTCGACACCGCCGAAGCCCGCGTGCGGCTGGAAGTCCCCTCAGCTTTGAAAGTCCTCCCCAGCCCCGCCCTCGTCACGGAACTCTCAAACAAGCTCGGTGATGGAACCATCCGCGTCGTCGGCGGCGTGGCCGTCGAGTTGCCGGGCGCGAAGCCGCGATGGAATGGGCAGAAAAAAGCTGGTTAAGATGCGTGGTTCTTGGCCTTCCATTCCACCAGATCGAGCCCACATTCAGGGCAACGAGGCGCACGCAGCCCTTTGATCAAGTACCGGCAGTGTGGACACTCCATTGCCCCGCGCTCGGTTTTCCGTAGAACGATCGCCGAGGCGATACAGAGTGCGACATGCAGCCCGCAAAGGGCCGGGAATGCGTAGCTCGATCGGTTTGACAGGCCCAGGAACGCCCCCGCAACGATCGACCCCCCATACGCCAGCGGCACGGACCATCGAATGTTGGTCCATGTCAGCAGGGGCACCACGTACAGAATGGAGACGATCCCGGCCACGAATCCAAAGATCGTGCTGAGCGCGATCTGCTCGAAATCGAATCGTCCCTGCCGACCAATCGAAAAGGCGCCGTAGACCGCCAAGATGAGCGCGCCTCCGAACGGGGCGATCACGGCGAGTCGCACGGGATTCGAGGAAACGTCGAATCGCATAGGGAAATCGTATTGCCCAATGTCGGGGGAGAGCTGATCGCAGCGGAAGTATCACATTTCGCGCTTCGTCCGACGACCACTGCTGCCGCATTCGACGATGAGCACCTCTTGGCATTTCACGCCGGCAGATTCGTACGATCTCACATTCGCCGACCGGTCGCAAGGTGCCCAAGCCAGAATGAAATGGGCAGAACGAACTGACTAATTGTGCTGAGGTGCCTTGCAAGCTGACTCTCGGCCGCACTCGGGGCACTTGCTGCTCTCCAAGCCGCTCAGACTGTATCCGCAGAACGCGCAAATACTTACCGCGCGTGGCTTGCGCTTGAACATGCGGGCGCTTGCAATGCAGACCGCGACGTGTGTTCCCCCCATGAGCACAAAGGCCACGATCGGCATTTGCATGAGACCGACAATTCCTGCGGCAAGCGTCCCCGCATACACAGTCGAAAGTGATTTGCGAACGTCAGTCTTGAGCAGGAGAGGGATGACATACGCGAGGGATACCAGACCAAATATCAACCCAAAGACGCCCATCCCCGCAGTCTGGACCGGATCAAGATACCCCAAGCGACCGGGGGAGACTGCTCCCTCAAAGGCAAAAACTGCCGCGCTGGCAAGGGGAGAAAGCACCACGATTCGACCCAGGTTTGCTTGGTCTTCTCTGCGCACGGTTGAATCCACTGGATCTTGCGTCGATCAGGTTGGTGCTGCCTGAGGGTACGTACGTACACTGGGCTCGTGGCAACATCGACTTCCCATCCTGTTCGTGAAATAGTGAATCAATCACCGACAAATGCGGGCGATCCTGCTCCGATCTGGAACCGCCGCTGCCTCCTCGGCCTCCAGGATCTCTCCGCCGACGAGATTCGCACCCTCCTCCGCACCGCCCGTTCCTTCGCGGATGTCTCTGATCGCTCCGTCAAGAAAGTCCCCGCTCTCCGCGGCCGCGTCATCGCCAATCTCTTCTTTGAGGATTCCACCCGCACCCGCCTTTCCTTCACGCTTGCTGCCCAGCGGCTCAGCGCGGATGTCATCGACCTCACCGAGCGGCTCCAGCGTCAGCAAGGGCGAGAGCATCGCCGACACCGTTCGCAACGTCGAAGCCATGGGCGTGGACGGAATGGTCATCCGCCACAAGGCCGCAGGCGCATCGCTGGTCGCCGCCCGCGCCGTGAAGTGCTGTGGTGAACGCCGGCGACGGCAAGCATGAGCACCCGACGCAGGGGTTGCTGGATGTGTACACGCTTGTGGAGGCGCGGCAGAAATGGCAAATGGCAAATGGCAAATCGCAAACAGGAATGCTGAAGCGGAAGCCGCCTAGAAGCCCTCGATCTCCGCGGCATCACAATGGCCATCGTCGGCGACATCGTCTCCTCCCGCGTTGCCCGCTCCAACATCGCCGCGCTCACCAAGCTCGGGCGCTGAAGTCATTTGTGTCGGCCCGCCCACGCTCGCGCCGCGGTCGCTGGAGTCTTTAGGCTGCCGCGTAGAGCACGAACTCGAGCACGTTCTCCCGCACGTCGATGCCGTGAACATGCTCCGCATCCAGTTCGAGCGGCATGGTGGCGGAGCGGACGAGAAGAAAGACGCCATTGGCCCCGCCAAGGGCTCGCCATCCTTCCCCTCGATCCGCGAATACACCCAGGGCTTCGCACTCACCAAGGAGCGTGCCGCGCGGATGAAGGATGGCGCGATCGTCATGCACCCCGGCCCCATGAACCGCGGCATCGAGATCGCCGGCGATGTCGCCGACGGCCCGCGCAGCGTCATTTTTCGCCAAGTCACCAACGGCCTCGCCGTCCGCATGGCCGCGCTTTATCTCTGCGTGAGCGCCGAAGAACGCGGCATCACCGCCATCTAAACAGAGGCCCGGGCGCAAGCCCGGGCACCGTTGCAACCACCGCGCACGGTTGCCGATCCCGCCCGTTCATCTCCGAAGACTCACGCACCCGCGCCGCCCCCGCCCGGGCTCGCGCTAGGGTCTCTGTTCAACGCCGCGTCATCTCAATCGCCCGCGCATACACCCTCTCAAGCTCCGCCACCATCGTCTCCGCACTGAACGCCACGTGGCACTCCTCGCGCCCGCGATTCGCCATCTCCGCCCGCTCGCGCGGATGATCCTTCAGCCACAGAATCGCATCCCGCAACTTCCCCTTGTCCCCCGTCGGCACCAGCCGCCCCGTCTCCATCTCGCGGCAGACTTCCCCCGTCCCGTCGCAGTCATACGCCACAGGACACACGCCGCACAGCAGCGCCTGCGGCACCGTCCGCGGCAACCCCTCGCGATAACTCGGATGCGCCAGCACATCCATCGCGCGAATCAACCCCGGAATGCGCTCGGGCACCACCAGTCCCGTTGCAATCACCTGCGATTCCAACCCAAGACTGCGCACACGCTCCATCAGTCGCCCCCGCCACCACCCATCGCCAACCCACAGCAGCTTCAATCTCGCGTCCAGTTTCATCGAATCGCCGAGTGCATCCAGCAGATCATCATGCCCCTTGTGCTCCGCCAGCCGCGCCACCGTGCCGATGACGAAGTCGCCGGGCCCAATCCCGAGCGATCGCCGCATCTCCTCCCGCGTTTCTCCCGGAGCAGCGTTCAGAAACGGATCAACATCCATTCCTGAGCGCACGGTGACATACTGCTCCGGCTTTCCGATTCCTCGTGCCAGAAACTCCCGCGTCATCGCATCCGCCACAGACACAATCACGTGGCACCGCTTCGCGGCGTGCTTTTCGGCCCTCTCGTACATCCAGTTCTTCAGCCGCACCTTTGCTCGCCCTGCCACGCTTCCTTCCACGGGCATGAACGGTGGCCCATGGATCGTGTGAACGATTCCTGCGTAGACATCTTGATCGTCCCCTGTCGCGTACTGCCGCGTGTCCGCGATCCAGTTGTTTGCCCGTGTTGCCGCGATCCGGCCGAGCACACCTGCCTTTGACGAGTGCGTGTGCACGATGTCCGGTCGAATCGTCCGAATCACAGTCTCAAGCTCCCGCATCGCGCGATGATCTGTGACCGGCCGCACTTCGCGTACGAGATGGCTCGCCTCGTGCGTCGTGATCCTCCGCCCATCATCCGTCCGAAACTGCTGCACCCGCTCCAGCAACGACCCCTCCGGCCCATAGATCGGCCCGAACGCCAGATGCACCTCGTGCCCCAGCCGCGCCTGCCCCTCGCACGAGAGCACGGTGTTCTCCTGCGAGCCGCCGAGGATCAGCCGGGTTGAGATGTGCAGGATGCGCATGGTGTTGAGAGATTCGCCGAATCGCAGCGGAGCGTACCGCGCACCGCTCAACTACGCACGCGGCCGCGTTTCGGATCGCGGTCGCTCGAGTGTGTTATCTGCTCCCCGCACTCCGGACACGTCGTCCCGCGAAGTCCTGAAAGGTCGTACCCGCACGAAACACACCGATTGCGTGGATCGCGCAGCAAACGCCACCAGAACCATCCCGCCGGCGCGGCAATCAACAGCAGCGGAATCCACAGCGGCAGGCAGAGATTGAATCCGGAGATCACCCCGCCCGTGCGCCGGAACATTCCCGTGGGCATGGTGATGACACGCGGCGATCCGAACACGGGTTCGAAGTCCACGTGCGTGCCGGCCACTGGTGGAATCGCCGCATCGTTGTTGTCCGTGCGGATCAGATAGAGCGCACCCCGCGTCAACGATCCCGAAGTCGAGATGCCTGCCGTCGATGTGTGCTGAACGTAGGTTCCGCGAAAACACGAAAACACAGTCAGAGCAAGCACCATCAACGCCCCGATCGTGCATCCCATTCGCCAGCGCTTGCGAGTGCGGTACGTCATCAGTACTGAATCCACTCCAGACACAACCCATGCGGCTGCATCGTCGGCCCCGCGAGCTCACGCTTTCCACTCGCGAGCGCCTCTCGCACCCGCTCCGGCGTCATCCGCCCTCGCCCCGCCTCCGCCAGCGTCCCCGCGATGATCCGCACCATGTTCCAGAGGAAGCCGTTTCCCTCCACCTCGAACACGATCCGCCGCGCTTCCTGCTCGCCCGTCGGCTCTTCGCGCACGCGGCACGCATACACCGTACGCACCGTGTTCAACCGCCCATGCCCCGCCGCCGCGAACGCAGCGAAGTCGTGCTCCCCTTCGATGATGCTCCCCACCACCTGCATCGCATCGACATCCAGTCGATCCCACACATGTACCGCCGTGCGGCGATCCCACAGCGGCCGGCTCGACGAGTTCCAGATTGTGTACGTGTACAACTTCCGCGTCGCGCCGCGAATCGGGTTGAAGTCATCCACGGTCGGCTCGATCCCCATCACCAGTACATCCCGCGGCAGCCGCGCGTTAATCGCCTTCACCAATCCCGACGTTCCGCGTTCCGTCGGCCACCCGATGCCGCGCGTCTCCCCGGCGGCGCAGGTAAACGCCCCAACCTGCCCGCGCGCATGCACCCCAGAATCCGTCCGGCTCGCCCCGATCAGCACGACCGGCTCGCGCACCACCTCGCGCACCGCCCGTTCAACTACCTCTTGCACCGTGCGCAGCACAATCCGCTCGCGACCGACCGCCGCGGCCACTCCCGCATCCACGCTCTCAGTCGATTCACCAACCACCTGCTCCGCAACCACGGCCCCGAGCGATAACCCCTCCGGCACGGAATCCTCATACGGCGTCTGCTTCTGCCACCCGCAGAAGTCGGTGCCGTCATAGGCGATGATCATTTTGTATCGGGGCACAGGTCGTCCGGTTTACCCGCCGCGCTTCGTGTCGCCGGTGGGAAGGATGATCACTTCGCCCTCATCGACTGGCTTCGCCGGCTTTTTGGACGCCTCATCCCCATACGGGGCCGCCTTTCGGGCAAGCTTCCACCACACCAGAGCGATCGGCGTGGCGATCACCAACAAAAGGATGCCGACGACAAGGATGAACGGGTCCATGGGCCCCGATCGTAGGGAAAGCTGACGCAAAAGTGATCTCGACCTTCAGATCACCCCATTTCAGGTGGAGTGCCGCGTTGACCCAGTATAAACCCTGGCACATGAATCGACATCACCCTTGTTTCTTTCCGTAAAGATGGCAAACTTGGAGTGGTCGACGGATTGTCTTGAATCGGCGCGGTAATTGTCGAACGAATCAGTTATGCTGCTGTTCCCTTCGGGGACAGTGTTTGGATCGGGTACACGCGGCACGTCTGCCGCGTGGAGCACGGAATGACGGACATTTCAGGATTGGGAGGCATCATGCGGATGCACGCTTCGAAAGCCATCGTCTCGGTCGCCGCGGTTCTCTGCGTCGCGGGCACATCGCTCGCGCAGGTCGGCCCGCGCCTGGGCCAATACCCCGATGTGATTGTCTCCAGCGTCGGTGGTTCGTACGACTCGAGCTCGGGTGGCATGGGCGCATACGGCGCGGCCAACGGCTGGGCCGCATACGCCATCGGCTCCGACTCATGCAACATCGGATCGCACGCCGCGATCTGGATGGACACCGGCACGTATCAGAATCAGCACCCCGTCATCGGCGGCCAGATCTATCGCCTCTTCAACGGCCGCTTCGAGCAGATCGGCATGTCTTGGCTGAAGCACGGCTTCTGCGCCGCGGACAACTGCTCCACGGGCAACAGCTCCGGTGGGCAGCAGGGATGCCTGAATGTCGGCGGCAATCCGCCCGGCTCCACCGGCTGCACGGTCGACCTTGGCATGGCCGGTGGCGGCTGTGATTGGCTCGGATACGGCCGCGCAACGGATACCTACGGCCAAGGGCTCAACGGCAGCCAGGGCTATCTGGGTCCTCGCTCGGAAATCCAATCTTGGACCGGTTCGTACCCCTATCCGTATGTTCGCCAGGGCTCGAACTCGAACTCCTGCCTGAACAAGCGTCTGCTCGTCCGCACGTCGGATCTGGACCCGGCAAACTATCCGCGATACAACGCTTCGACGAACCCGTCTGGCGCGCAGTACTTCGGCGAAGTGGTCTATATCTTCACAGATGAATGGCCCACCGAACGCTACAACAACTACTCATATCGCAAGATCAACGTCGGCAACCTTGCCACCGGTCCCACCGGCTGCAATCAGCAGTACTACGCGATGGACTTCTCCGGCGGGGCAGGCAACCTGACGGTCGCCATGCACCCCGCTCTGGACGCGTGGAAGGCCGCCGATCCGTCGGTCGTCATCGCCTACGGCAACTCGCCCAACGACGGACGCATCTACGTCGGTGCCAAGGTCTCGAACCTCGGCGGCGGCTACTGGTCCTACGAATACGCCGTGTTCAACATGAACGCCGATCGCGGCGCTGGCTCGTTCACGATCCCCAAGTCGACTTCCTCCGCCCTGCAGATCTCGGATATTGGCTATCACGCTCCCGAGTACCACTCCGGCGAGCCCTACGCCCTTAAGCCCTGGGAGGGTGTCGTCGGCGCGAACTCCATCTCCTGGAGCAGCGACCCCTATTCCGGCAACGCCAATGCCAACGCCATTCGTTGGTCCACCCTCTACAACTTCCGCTTCATCGCGAATCAGGCCCCGAAGACCGCGGCCAACGCTCCCGTCCGCATCGGCTGGTGTGGACGGCGTGACCACCCAGGACATCTTCGACTTCCTGAATGCATGGTTCGCATCCGACGTTCGCGCCGACTACAACGGAACCAACGGCCTGGAAGTGCAGGATGTCTTCGACTTCATCAACGCGTGGTTCACCGGCTGCCCATAAGCCGATCCCGCCCAACCTGCAATCACAAAGAGCCCCGACTTGTTCGGGGCTCTTTTTCTTGGATGCCGACGGTCTGCCGATCTCGCAGTGCGCCTCGGAACTATCCCGACGCACGTGCGAAAGCGCACGCGACCTGGCGATGCTCGATTCATGCCGACAGCGGCTCAGTGGGTGCTCTTAGAGCGGCCTTTGCCAAGCGCGTGCGTTCCAGCTTCCGGCGAGATCACGATTCGTGGCCCCGGCTCCCTGCCGTCCAGCCGCTCTTTGAGCAGCCGACCCACCTTGAACTTGACAGTCCGTTTGGCGGGAACGCTGACGCGTTGCAGTGTCTTCGGGTTCTGCGCCATGCGCGGGGCTCGCGACTTGGTTTCCAGCACGCCGAAGTCGCGGAACTCCAGCCGATTGCCCTTCCCCAGTTCATCAATCATCTCATCCAGGAACTTCTGCACAATCTTCTTCACTTCGCCGCGACTACATTCCGTCGCGCTGGCGATCCGATCGATGAGGTCTTTTTTCGTAACGGTCGCCATAGCGATCTTCCGGCAGACGGTGAATACCAAACTTGTCGCCGGAGCGGCGGCCACGAAACCGACTCTCCGGGGCTCGATCGACCCCGTGCCTCCACGGACGACCCGGGAATCGCGACGGGGAGCAGTATCGCTGATATGCAAACTCTGGTCAATACCCAACTTGGGCGCATGTGGACAGTTCAGCATCTTTCTCAAACATTCCCTCCCCGACTCCGGCGGTTGAGGACCTTTGTCGCGCCGATTCTGTCAAAAGACAACCCGACTCTGGGGAGTCGCGAAGTTCAGGGAAGGTGGGCAATCTAGCCGTGAGCGCGGGTCACATACGGGCCGCGCGAGGATCTGGGTAGACCGGGCGATTCCGGAAAGCGCAGTCAGAACCTGATCACCACACCGGTAAACAGTCCGGCGAGGCGTCCGGCGTATTCAAACTCTTCCAGATCCTTCCCGTCCGACAGGTCGAACGCGAGTTGCCTCCAGCCGATCTGCACGCCGATGTTCTTCGTGGGCCGCCACTGAAACGCCGTGACCACATCCAGCGAGTAGCTGGATGTCGAGTGCAGCGGCAGCCCGCCCGCCGTGAGCTGCAGAATCACGCTGAAGTCGTTGTCGATGATTGCCTCGGCACGAATGCCGACGATCGGCTCGACGAAAACACGCGAACCCTCAGCGCGTCCCGGCGTGGAGAGGTTTTCCGCGCCAATCTCAAGGTCGTACAAGCGCGCCCCGCCGAGGAGATGGAGCGTGAGCTGCGCATCCACCGCGGCGTTCTTGATCTTGGTGTTCTCTGCGAAGTCGTAGTCCCAGACGCGGTATCCGGCTGAGAGTTCGTAGGTTCCCAGCGAGAGATCAAGCTTGAGCTGGTCTCCGGACGCGAAGGGAACCGCGCCGACACGCCCGGCAAAGTCCACGGTCACGCCCGACCGGGACTGCTCATACTCGGAGCCCCAGAAGGAGAATCGCCACTTGCCGCTGGCAAGCGTCAGCGTCCCCGCGGGGCGGAGCCGGGTGGAGGCCAGATCAACATCGTTGACCCTGATCTTGTCGCCCTCGGTCGTGAATCCGCCGGGTCCGGTGCCGGAGGTAACGGGGAGCTTGAACTTCCCGCTGGGCCCGACGAACCAGAGCGTCGGCTCGACCTGCACCGTCCAGTCGGGGGAGAACCGATCCGGCAACGTTGTCGCATCCGAACCCGCCGCCGGCGCTTCCGGCGCGGGGGGCTCGCGCAGCGAGAGCAACGTGAGCGAGTCCAGGTCCGCGCGGCAGTTCGAGCCCGCCAGCCCGAGGGCCGCGCCGCAGGCCAGAATCATCACGCCAAGCATTGAACGTGGGTGGAACATGCGTCGGCTCCGTGCGGGTACGCTTTGCACCGCTCGCGTGAGCGGTATGTAGCGATAGGTCGTGAGCATACCGGCCGTTGCGCCGAATGTCTCGGGAGGAATCAGCGTGGCCGCAGCGGCGGACAATCTTGATGGCGGCCACATCCCCCACGGCGCGGAGGTCGCGCCCGGCGTGCGCGTTCCCGTCGTCGCGATCCGATTCGCGTTCGCCCGTTCCTCCGGCCCCGGCGGCCAGAACGTCAACAAGCTCGAAACCAAGGCCGAGCTCCGCATCGACGTTGATGTGATTCCGATCTCCGGCCGGGCCAGGAACCGCCTGCGGACCTTGGCGGGCGACCGCGTCATCGGTTCCGAAACCTACATCGGCGAGGACGGCCGTTCGCACACCCGCGGCGGCGAGCTGATCATCACCGCCCAGGAGCACCGCTCGCAGTCACAGAACAAGAGCGCCTGCATGGAGAAGCTGCGAGAGATGATCGTGCAGGCCATGGCCGAGCCCAAGGTGCGCCGCAAGACCAAACCCTCACGCGGCAGCATCGAGCGCCGCATCGAGGGCAAGAAGCGCCGCAGCGACATCAAACGCGGCCGCGGCGGAAGCGGACACGACTAGTTCCTGCCCCATCAACGTGAGCAACGCCAAATACATCCTCGCGATCGAGTGCTCGAATCCCGGCGCGGGCACGGGCGGTGGTTCCGGCGGCCCCGGCGTGGCCATCGGACTGCTCGTGGGCGATGGTGTCGAACTGCTCGGTTCTGAGCCCGTTCGTCCTACCGGCCGCGGCGGGCACGACGACGATCTCATGCCCGCGATCGACCGCCTCTTTCGCGCCGCGAGCATCACGCCGCGCGGCGGAACGCTCGCTCGCGTTGCCGTCAGCATCGGCCCGGGCGGATACACAAGCGTGCGCGTCGCGTGCGCCGCGGGCAAGATGATCGCGGAGGCGACGGGCGCAGGATGCGTCGCGGTTCCGACGGCGCATGTGGCCATCGAGTCGCTCGCCGAATCCGTCCGCGTCGGCCACGTCGCCGTCGCGCTGGCCGGTAAGGGTGAGTCCTCCTGGGTGCAGGTCTTTCTCGCGATGCGCGAGGTTGAGTCGGGGCGGATCATGACCGCGAGCGATATTGAGTTGCTGCACGCTTCGGGCGTGAAATTGCTGGTCGCCGACGCGTTCCTGCCCGCATCGATGCGCTCCGCGGCAGAGCGTGTCGGCATGGCGATCGTCCCGCCGACCTTTGAGGCAGTGGCCTGCATGCGAATTGGCGCACGACTTCCAATACTGGATCCCGCGGACCTGGTGCCCATGTATCCGCGCGAGCCCGATGCCGTGACGCTTTGGCGTGCCCGAAAGAGCGGCTAGCGTTCGGCGAGCACGGGCGAACGCACCGTCACCACCGGGGCCGCGGCGCGAACGCCGAGCATGAGCGAGACCGTCTCCGCGCACGCCTCGAGCGGGCGCGGACTCTTGGCGGTCCGTGCCTGCATCGTCGCGCCCTGCACCATCGCGAGGATGGCCGCGGCCATACGCGTGTTGTCCTGAGTGCCAAGCTCGCACGCCGCGACACACTCGGCAAGACGCGCGATCATGCGAGCGTTGAACTCCGCGATGCGAGCCGAGGCCGCCGCATGGGTGTCGCCGATCTCCCCGCCCAGATTCGTCAGCGGACAGCCGAGCGTGTACCCGGTTCGCTCCATGAAGCGCCGGTAGAACTCGACGAACGCGAGGGCCTTTTCCCGCGGCTCTTCGTGCGCCGCCAGCGTGTTCTCCAGCGTGGTTTCCAGCACCCGGGCGTGGTGCTCGACCACCGCCAGCAGCAGATCGTCCTTCGTCGGGAAGAAGTGATAGAGACTTCCGCCCCGTGCGCCCGCGGATTCGAGAATGTCCGAGAGCCCCGTTGCGGCGTATCCGCGTTCCCAGAAGAGCTCCGCCGCGGCGTCGACGAGTCGCTGGCGTGTGTCGGTGGTGGGGGGCATCAACAGTCGTCCATGTTCAATCGGCAGGGGCGTGGCACTGTAGGTCGCTCACCCAACTTCCTGTCACGTGCTTGCGTGCGAGAGAACCGCACGGAACTGTACATGGCACGCGGTGACGCATAGCTGGCAGCAAGATGTTGGAGCGCAAGGACTTGGGGACCCATTCGCGGGTGGAACAGACTGTCGGTTGCGGTCTCTCCCCCACATAGGGCGTTGTATTCGTGCGGCGAGTCGCTAGTTTGAGTACATTGCGTTCCGCCGCGTCGTGGACTACGGAAGTCTGAGTTCGGTGCGGCAACACCCTGAAAAATATGTGCATGGCGCCGCCCCCGCAGGCGGCTCGCGGCAATCGCGATGCGCGATCGCTGTCGAATGCGGAGTTCGCTTTCCAGAAAGGAATCCAGATGATGATGACCAAGAGACTTCTGCTGGCGGCGCTGACGATCAGCGGGCTCGCCGGCGCGGCGGGCGCGCAGGTCGTGACGCACGACCTGTTTTACACCCGGTTCGGCGTGGACAATCCCGGTGTGGATTCCAACGTCAAGCAGTGCGTGGTCTCCTACGACCGCGCGACGCATCAGGTAACGATCAACAACATCCAGAATATCGCGTACACCCTTGGAGCCGACGGCATCACGTTCGCAACCGATGGCGATTTGCTCGTTGGCGGGCAGGCCACCGGGCGGCTGTTCAAGATCAACCGGACCACACACGCCCAGACCAACCAGCCCACCGGGCAGACCGACTCCTTCCACGTGAAGCTCGATCCCAGTGGCCAGAAGGCATGGACCGCCGGGCTGCCGTCGAGCTTGGCCGAAGTCCCGCTCAACCCCTTCGCGCCGGGCACGATGCACACGCTCACCGGCGATGACACGCTGATCACCGACATCACCTGGGCCGCCGGCAAGGTTTTCTACACCGCCTCCGGCACCAATGGGCATGGCAACTTCGGCGAGATCAACCTGACGACGTTCGTGACGACGCGCCGACTTACGGATGTCGACTACGCCCACGGCATCCAGCTCGATCCCTTCACCGGACACCTGCTGCTGTTCGGGGAACACGAGATCGCACAGATCGACCCGGCCACCAATCCTCCCACATTGCTCTCCGTGCTGGACCTTTCGGTGCAGTTCCCCGGGCTCGATCTGGATCAGGGCGCTGTGGACGGCTCCGGACTCATCTATGGCGCCAGCAACAGCGGCACGCTCATGGTCATGGACTATTCCGCGACCCAGCGCGTCGGCACCTCCGGTGCCACCGTCGATGTGGAGTTTCTTGATTCGTATCTGGACGACATCGCCCCCCTCATCGGCCCGGGCGTGAATCCCTGCTGCGAGATCGGCACCGGCCCGTTCGACTTCCGCAGCGCGCAGCAGTCGCAACTCCCCGGCCTCTCCACCATCCCCTTCGACTATCGCACCGCGGATGACTTCTATCTCCTCCCCGGCCGCATCTACCACATCAACTCCATCGAGGCCACGCTGATCACCGATTCGATCCTGCCCAAGGCGCGGCTCGAGCTTTACAACGACTGCAACGGTCTCCCCTCCGATCCGCCCTTCCGTGTCGCACCGCAGGCCACCACCATCTTCGATACCGGCTCAACCTTCGAGGGCAAGCGCGTCCTGCGCGTCCGCTGGGACTTCACCGATCTCTGGCTCCGCGGCGGCGAGAGCTACTGGGTCTCCGCCATCGGCCAGGGCCTCGGCTCGGCGAACGAAACATGGTTCTGGGGCACCGCGGGCAACAGCGCGACGGGCGCCATCAAAGGCCGCCCCGGCGCGTTCAAGAGCGTCATCGGCGGCATCCCGCACTGGGTTTCCATCGACGGCCGCGGCTGCCCGACCTGCATCGGCTGCACCGACTTCGCCTTCTGTGTCGACGCCGAGAGTTGCAAGATCCTCACCGACAACGGCTCCTACGCCACGCAAGGCTCGATCTCGCTGGATGGCCCCGGCGGCACCGCCGCTCGAACCGCCGACGACTTTGTCATTCCCCCCTGCGTCCCGCAGCGCCTCTGCTACATCGAGGCATACATCGCCAGCAACTGCGATCAGGCCCGCCTCGCGCTCTACAGCAGCACCTGCCTGAACGCCGACCCGACGCACGGCATCGCCGGCGGCACACGCCCGAACGGTTTCACGCCCTTCGCCACGCTCACACCCGATCGCATTATCGATACCGGCCGCACGACCGTGATCGGCGGCGTGACCTACCCCATCTACTGCCTGCAGTTCTGGAACTTCGGCAACATCACGCTCCAGCCCGGCGACTACTGGCTCAGCGCGTACGGCCTCTCCACCGGAAACATCATCCAGCGCGCCTACTTCATGTACAACCAGGACTGCAACCGTTCCTGCCTCATCCGCTGGAACGAGAGCAACATCTACGGCCCCTTCGTGCAGCAATCCCCCTTCGCATGGGTCCGCGGCTCAACGATCACCGGCGCGCCGCACGACAACGCCTGGACGATCGCCGTGCACGATGATGTCCTCATCCGCGGCATGGGCAACGGCAACGCCTCCTGCGCCGCTGACTTCAACATCGACGGCGTGATCGGCACGCAGGACGTCTTCGACTATCTCGCCGCGTGGTTCGCGGGATGCCCGTGATACCGATGGTCCGGCAATGACACGGGCCGGAGCGTTCCCGCTCCGGCCCGATCGAGTTCAAAGTCATCCACCGCGCGGCGTCGCCCATTTGGGTGACGCCGCGTTTGCGTTCACTTGGTCTTCGCTCCGCCGCACATGTTCACATACCGCGCCAGCGACATCACCGGAAAGTAGTGCCGATACATGTTGTACCGCAAATAGAAGATCTTCGGGAAGCCCGTCCCCGTGAAGTAGTGCTCGCTCCAGCTTCCCGCGCGATCGGCGACAAAGTCCGTCCCGCTCAGTTCCTCCGTCCCCGCGTCAAACGTCTCCACGCCCGTGCAGCACGCCGGTTCGAATGCCGGCTTGTCCTGATAGAGCTGGTGATCACAGAGCCATCGCACCGCTCGCTCCACCGCCGGATCATCGCTCTCGCACACGTACAGCAGACACGCCAGCCCCCACGCCGTCTGGCTCGCCGTGCTCGGCCCCTTGCCCATCAGCGTGCGATCCAGATACGAGTTCGCGCTCTCGCCGAACCCGCCATCCTCGTTCTGCACTCCGCGAATCCACGCGATCGCCTTCGTGATCGACGGGTGATCCTTCGGCAATCCCGCGTACGTCAAGCCACCCAGCGCCTGCCAGCAGCCGTAGACGTAGTTGCAGCCCCACCGTCCCCACCAGCATCCTTCCTTCTCCTGTTTCTCCAGCAGATATCGCACGGCCTTGAGCACCGCCGGATGCTGCGGCGACATTCCACACGTCACCAGCGACTCGATCGTCCGTCCCGTGATATCCGCGCACGATGGATCCTGCATCGCGTTGTGGTCCGCGAACGGCACATGCTCCATCCACTCCCGGTGCGTCGTCTTGTCAAACGCCGCCCATCCGCCATCATCGTTCTGCATCGCCACGATCCAGCGAAACGCCTTCGCCGCCGTTTCGCGATTGATGCTCTGGCCGTGCCGATCGCCCGCGCGCATGAGCGCCTTGGCCACCATCGCGGTGTCGTCCACATCCGGGTACCAGTCGTTGTGATACTCAAACGCCCACGCCGCGGCCTCATTCCCCAGCCGGATGTGCCGATCCTCCGCCCGCAGATTCCGCACCCAGTCTCCCGTCATCCGTACCTGCCGCGCGATCAGCCAGTCGCAGACACCCGCGAGTTCCGGATTGTTCGCCGCGGTGACGCCCGCCTCGGTGAGTGCGTACAAAGCAATCCCCGTATCCCACACCGGACTGAAGCAGGGTTGCAACCGCACATGGTCCAGCCGCGGGTCCGCGTGCGGCTCCGCGATCATGAAATCATCCAGATCGCGCTCCGCCTTCGCCAAGACCGGATGGTCGCGCTTGTATCCCAGCGCCTGAAACGCGACCTGCAAATACACCATCGGCGGAAAGATCGCGCCAAGCCCCTCCGTCGTCTCCGGCCGCACGCGATCCAGAATCCACGCCTCCGCGACCTTGATGGACTGCGCCCGCATCGGCGAGAGCTTCAGCCGCTGCACCGCCTTGAGCATCTTGTCCGTGATCAGGAAGAGGTTCTTCCAGCAGACGGGGTCCTCGCGGTTGAACGGCTTCGCCAGCCGTGTCTTCCACTTCAGATCAACGAACAACTCATCGATGTTGAGCGCCGAGCCGTCCGCGTTCTTCAGATGACGCACTGGCCGCAGCGCGCAGCAGATCGCCAGCGGCAGAATCATCGTCCGCGTCCACGCACTCACCTTGTCCATGTGAAACGGGAACCAGCGCGGCAGCAGCGCGATCTCCGTCGGAATCGCCGGACACGCATCCCAATCCACGCACCCCAGGCACGCGAGATAAAACGTGCTGAACGTGTTGCACTTCTCCGCCCCGCCCAGGGCGATGATCCGCTCGCGGGCCTTCCGCATGTGTGGCGAATCGATCGGCTCTCCGAACGCCTTGAGCGCGAGATACGCCTTCACGCACGCGCTGATGTCCGGCGGCGATCCCGGGAACTGTCCCCACGTCCCGTCCTCGCGCTGCACAAGCCGCATGTGGTTGACAATCCGCTCGAGTGTCTCGCGCCCCACGCGAGTCGGAAGCCCCGTGCGATCGGCGTCATCGCCCCACACATCCGCATCGTTCTCCTGCCAGAGAATCAGCTTCATCAGCAGATACTCGCTCGACAGAATCGAGTCCCCTTCCAGCTCCGCGCACCAGTGCTTCGCGTGCGGAGCGCCCACCGGCGCGCGATCCGCGCGCAGTTTCCCGAGCAGAGCATCGACCGCATCCTTCAGCGTCGCCCCCGCCCGCGCGGCCAGATCATCCGTGCGCGAAACATGCGAGGCGGGAACAACAGACGGACGTGCAAGCGTGGTGGTCATGCGTGGTGCTTTGAGTGCAAAGGGGACGGATGTGGGCGCGAAGGAAATGGTATGAAGGTGGGCCCGCCATTACGAGCCCTCGGAGCAAGCGGAGGTCGGCTTCCCCCTGCTCTCGCTGCACCGCAATCACACGCGGCACCGAATCACACCCCGCGCCCCTCCGCCCGCTCCCGAGCCACCTCGCCGAGCAAGGTTTCCAGTCTCCCTGCAAACCGCTCAAGCGTCATCGCCGCCCCGATCTCTGCTGCCGCGCCCGATGCACTCGCCAGCCACTCCTCATTCCCCAGTTGCGAAAACGCCCGCTCCCACTCCCCGCGCGATGATGTATCGATCACCAGCCCCGGCGCAATCTCCGCCGCGCTCCGCAGCCGCGCCATCCCATACCCCGGCGCGCCCGATACCGCCAGCAGCGGCCGCCCGAACGCCAGCGCATCCGCCGCCAGCCGCGTCGTCCCGCCGTTCTCAAACAACCCGCGCGCCGATCGCATCGGCAACGCAACCGTATCCGCCGCGGCCAGCGCGGCACCCATCTGATGCGTCAAACCCATGATCCGCATCTGCCCCGCCGCTCCAAGTTTCACCGCGCGCCCTTGCAGCGCGAAGCAATCCCGCGCCAGCACCAGCAATACCGGAGCCCGCCGCCGATCCCGCTCCCCCGCCGTGGCCGTCGCCACCAGCAACCCATCGAGTAGCCGTCCCGCCGGAGACGGCACGCTCACCAGCACCACCCGCTGCTCCGGCTCGATCCCCAGCGACGCTCGCGTCGACTCGCGCAATCGCGAGAACTCCTCCATCGGCGGTCGCGGAATCATCCCGAACGGATCAACCTTTGCCACCCGCTCGCCCAGCCCCCGCGCCCGATGCAGCGCCCGCGACACCTCTCCCATCGCCGTTGATCCCACCGCCAGCACGCGCCGGATCGGCTCATCCTCTCCCGTCGGTGGCGTCACTAGGAACGCATCAAACGCCCACGCCCGCAGCGCGCCGTGGTGCCGCGCGATCGCGATCGCCTGCGATGGCAGCGAGTGCGACCGCCGCACCCGCGCCAGCCACGCCGCCCCGCTCGGCTCCAGCGGCATCCACACATCCCCCGCCGCGACCCGCGAGAACGAGAGCGACACATCGTGCGCCGTCACCCGCCGGCGTTTCCGCGCCCACGCCGCGAATCCCAGCGGCCAGTCCGTCGCCGTCTGATCAAACGAATCGAACGTCTCCACCTGCTCGCACCGCGCGAACATCGCCTCATCATCCACGCTCTGCGCCGCAAGTGAGACGGTGTGCCCGCGAGCGATCATCGCATCGCACGCCGCCGACACCAGCGGCCCATGCGACCACGGATGCCGCGCCGTCCGCCCGCTGATCACCAGCACCCTCACGATGTCCCTCCCACGCCGATCACACGTCGTTCATCACGCCCACCTACCTCGTGAGGCCGCGTCGGCAGGCACAAGCCGATCAGAACGAAAAACAGCAACGCTGTCTGCTGATTCACCGTGATGCTGTCAAACAGCCCCGCGCACGCCAGCCCCGCCAGCGCGAGCGGCGGCCCCTGCGCAAACCACCCCGCGCCAACCGGCCCTCGAATCCCGGCGACAAACGTCCGCCCGATCAGCCACAACAACAGCGACCCCCCGATCATCCCCAGCGTCGCAAACGTGTGCACATACCACGAGTGCGCGTGCGAATGCACATGCGGAGCCGCTCCCGCCGGCGCGCCGAGTGCCACCGCCTGCTCCTCGCTCTGCGCCCGCACCCACGGCTTGTACCCACCCGCGCCCACTCCAATTAGCGGATGCGTCCGCAGCGCGGCCCAACCCCACTTCCACATCGCCAGCCGGAGCCCCGTATCCGTCTCATACCCGCGCGGATCTCCCGCCCCGCGCACCTCATCAATCCCATGTCGCAGCCGCTGCGCAATCCCCGGCAGTGTCGCCGGATCCCTTACGCTCATCACATACACGCACGCGCCGATGCCCAGCGTTCCGCCCACCAGCACGATCGCGATCACGGCTCCCAGTGCCGCCGCGCGAAACCGCGTCCGCCGCACGAGTATCCACGCCGCGATTCCCAGCAGCAGAGCCGCCCCGATCCACGCCCCGCGCGTCCCCGTCAGCGCGATGCACACCACCGTGGCCAGCGATCCCGCCATCCCGATGAGGTGAACCCGCGTCGTCCGCGCATACAGCGCGGCCCCAAGCCACAGCCCCAGCCCAGCACACAACACCGATCCGCCCACCACCGGATCCCACCACCCGCTGATCCGCCCCGGCATCCGATGAAACGGCATCCACGACGTGTGCATCACGATCCCCGCCAGATGCACGAACTGTGATATCTGCCCGCACGCGATCCCCGCCGCTAGCGCACCAATCAGCCACGCTCGCCGATCCAGCACCGGCCACAGAATCAGCGGCAGCACAAAGAACCGCATCGACTGCACATCCGTCAACCACTCCTTCGGGCCATTCGCATACGACCACAGCACGCTCACCCCAAGCCACGTCCCAAACGCCAGCCACAATCGCACCACACGATCAAACGCCAGCGGCTCCAGCACCTTGTGCTGGCCGGTCATACGCACCAGAAAACAAATCAGCACCGGCAACATCGCCCACTCGGCAAACGAAGTTTCCCACCCTGCGAAAAAACAACCGCCCGCCGCCAGCAGCAGATGAATCCGATGCCCGATCCGATCTCCGGATCGCTGGCTGGCAAACAGGGCATCCACCTGCTCGGGTGTCTGCCGCTTGGGGATATGAAACGTGCCCGACGCCATGAACCGGGATCATGGACCAGTCCGGGCTGTCATGCAACTCGAATGGGGGATATTAGTTCGGGTAAAGTTTGGTAATCTTGCCCGAATCGTATGAATTCCGAACGGAACTGCCCCCATGTCCGAATACAGTGGTACAAACCCTAGTCAATAGGTCTGCGGGGGCGGTGCGCCCTCGCGAAGGTTCGGGGAACGGGGCTGGCGAGACGGGGTCTGCCCGGCGGCCATCCGATGACAGAGCGGCCACCCGGTCGAAGGAGCAGTCATCATGCACGAGATCAACAAAGTTCTCTCCGCCGCCGCGTGGCGTCTGGGCATCGGCAACTTCATTCGTGGCCTCGTCTACGCCGCCACGGCCATCATCCTCGGTCTGCTCATCACCTTCATCGTACAGCAGGTCTTCGGCCTCGCGTTTCCGTGGAAGACGATCGCGTACGCCGCCGGCGGCACCGCGCTGCTCGCTGCTTTCGTTTGGTGCATCGCTGTTCGCCCGAGCAAGGCCGCCGTTGCCCGCCGCGTGGATGAGGGTGCGAATCTCAAGGAATCGCTTTCCACCGCGCTCTCGTTTGCCAAGAGCGAAGACCCGTGGGCTCGCGTCACCGTTGAGTCCGCCGTTCGCCAGGCCCGCGGCGTGCGCGTTTCCCACGCCGTCCCCATCGCAGCGCCCAAGTTCTGGCCCGTCCCCTTTGCCCTTGCCCTCGCGTTCGCCGTCGTCTGGATGGCCTTCCCCCGCCTCGATGTCCTCGGCTGGCGCGCCAAGGCTGTCGCCGAAGAGAAGAAGGCCGTCGCCATCACTCAGGTGAAGGCCGAGGCCATCGACGTCAAGAAGCTCACGCAGGACATCTCCGACAAGCTCGGTCTTGAGAAGGAGAAGGTCGAGCCCCCATCCGCCGAGAAGCCCGAGCCGCGTGATCCCGAGGCCATGCGCCGCGCCGTCATCAAAGATCTCACCAAGATGTCCGAGCGCCTCGACCAGCTTCGCAACGGCGAAAAGGGTCAGAAGCTCGACGCCGTGCAGGACAAGCTCAAGAACCTCAAGTCCCCCGGCGACAAGACCAGCGAACTCACCAAGGCGATGGCCAAGAGCGATTTCTCCGGAGCTCAGAAGGAAATCGAGAAGATGAAGGACGCCATGTCCTCCACCTCGCTTTCTGAGAAGCAAAAGCAGGAACTCTCCGACCAGCTCGAGAATCTCTCCAAGCAGCTCGCCGAGATGGCCAAGAACAAGGAGCAGCTCGAGAACGCCATGAAGCAGGCGGGTCTTGATCCCAAGGCCGCGGCCGACAAGGAGTCCATGCAGAAGGCCCTCGAAGCCGCCAAGAACCTGACCGCCGAGCAGAAGAAGGCCCTCTCCGAAATGGCTCAGGCCCAGAGCCAGTGCCAGAACTCCATGGATCAGCTCTCCAAAGCCGCCAGCCAGATGTCCCAGGCCTGCAAGAACGGCGACCAGCAGGGCGCGCAGCAGGCCGCCGGTCAGATGCAGCAGCAAATGAATGAGATGGAGCAGCTCCAGCAGGAAATGCAGCTCGCCGAAGGCGCCAAGAGCGAGTGCCAGAGCAAGATGCAGAGCATGTGCAAGGGCGGCGACAAAGAGGGCGAAGGCCAGTGCAACGGCAATGGCCAAGGCAACGGCAACAACCAAAGCCAGGGTGCGGGTCAGAACAAACCCTGGAGCGCATCGTGGAGCACCTGCCAAGGCAACGGCCGCGGCGGCGGCGGCCTCGGCCAGGGCGGCAGCGCACAAACCGAATCCGCTGACTTCAAGACCTCCATCAGCAAGAACATCGGCCTCAAGGGCGATGGCCCCATCGTCTCTTCTCGCATGGTCGAGGGTGACTCGATCAAGGGCGACAGCAAGGCCCAGTTCACCTCAGTCGCCACCAAGGCCGAGCAGGGCGCGACCGAAGCGATGGAGAACAACCAGATTCCCCGCGAGTTCCACGACGCCGTCAAGACCTACTTCGGCAACCTGAAGGGCGGCGGTAAAGCCGCCAAGGATGCCGGCGCGACGGCACCAGCCGCCCCCGCCAAGCCCGCCGAATCCGCAAAGGACGCCGGCAAGTAAATTGTGGCACGGGTCTCCCGACCCGTGTTCGGTCCGCCGCGGCCCGAGTGCCTTGATTCTGTTCTTCCACGCTGGCTTACGGTTCCCCATGCCAACCGACCCGCGCGCCACGAAGCAAACCCTCTCCCGCCGCGACATCCTCAAACTCTCCGCCGCCACCACTCTCGCCGCCCTCGCCGGCGCATGCGACAAATCACCTCCGCCCGCGGCCTCAAACTCCTCAACTCCCAAGCCCCCCGCACCAACACCTCCCGCGCGCTCCCTCGTCATCTACTGCTCCGCCGACGCCAATCTCGCCAACCCCCTCTTCGCCGCGTTCACGAAGCAAACCGGCATCACGATCAACTCCGTTTTCGATACCGAAGCCACCAAAACCACCGGCCTCACCAATCGCCTGCTTCAGGAAAAAGACCGTCCCCGCGCCGATATCTGGTGGTCCAGCGAGCCCTTCGGCACTATCAAACTCGCCCGCACCGGCGTGCTCGATGACTCAACCTGCCAGGCCGCCGAGAACGCCATGAAAGAATGCGGCGGCTGGCCACGCATCCTCCGCGATCAGAAGTGGACCGCTCCGAACTCGCCCGACGCCGGCGCGAAGGGCCCGCGCTGGTATGGCTTCGCGTGCCGCGCCCGCGTCGTCGTCTACAACACCAAGATCGTCACCGCCGCCGACGCGCCAACCGCCTACGCCATGCTCACCCAGGAGCGTTTCCGCGGCCGCATCGCCATGGCCGAGCCGCAGTTCGGCACCACCCGCGGCCACATGGCCATGCTCGTGGACACCTGGGACAAAGGCCCCTTCGGCGAATGGCTTGATGCCATGAAGAAAGCCGAGGTCCGCCTCTACGACGGCAACTCCGCCGTCGTCCGCGCCGTCGCCAACGGCGAGTGCCACGTCGGTTTCACCGATTCGGATGATGTCTTCGCCGGCAAGCGCGAGGGCTGGCCCGTCGAGATGGCCTTCATCCAGTGCCCGGACCCCAACACCAAGCGTGTCGATCGCACGCATCCGCGCTGGGCCGAGATGCAGCGCATCGCCAAGACCGGCACGCTCCTGCTCCCCAATACCGTCGCCCGCGTCCGCGGCGGCCCGAACCCCGCCGACGCCCCCGCCTTCATCGAGTTCCTTCTCTCCAAGCCGACCCAGCAGGTCATGGCCCAGAGTGAGTCGCACAACGTCCCCGTCGATCCCGACCTCCGCCGCGAACTGGCCACCTGGCTCCCGCCCGAGGAACACATCGCGAGCATCGACTTCGAGGACGCTGCGGATGCGATGGATGCCGCGATGGAGATGTGCGCCAATCGTCTCGGATAGCCCGTGCTATTCCCAGCGTTTCACCCTCGGCACCCGGAACTCGCTCCTCGGCACTACTCTTCCACATGCCCTCTGCCACCGAACTCCGCACGCTCATCAAGACGCACCTGCCGGACCTCATCCGTATCCGGCACGATCTCCATCAGCATCCTGAGCTTGCGTACCAAGAAAAACGCACGAGCGCGGCCGTCGCCGCCGAGCTCACGCGCTTGAACATCGCCCACAGGCACGGCCTTGCCGGCGGCACCGGTGTCCTCGCGTACATCCCGCCCACCAACAAGGCCGACGAAGCCAAGGGCTCCATCGCTCTCCGCGCCGACATGGATGCGCTCCCCATCGAGGAGAAGACCGGCCGCGCATACTCATCGAAGACCAAGGGCATCATGCACGCCTGCGGCCATGACGGCCACACCACCAATCTTCTCGGTGTCGCCCGCATCCTCTCGCTTCTGCCCCATCGCCCCAACGGCGTCACGCTCGTCTTCCAACCCGCCGAGGAGGGCGGCGCAGGCGGCAAGCGCATGTGCGATGATGGCGCGCTCTCCGGCACGGTCCTGGGCCCCAAGGTCCGCGAGATCTTCGGCCTGCACGGCTGGCCGCAGTACGACGTCGGCACCGTCGGCTCCAAGCCCGGCCCCCTGCTGGCCGCGACGGACAACATGGTCATAACGCTCCGCGGCACGCAATCCCACGCCGCGTATCCGCAGTATTCCGCCGATCCGATCGTCGCCGCGGCTCAGATCATCACCGCGCTGCAAACTATCTGTAGCCGCAACGTCGCGCCGCAGGACTCCATCGTCGTCACGATCGCGACCATCAACGGCGGCACCGCCCGCAACATCATCCCCGGTCACATCACCTTCGGCGGCACGATGCGCACGCTCACACCCGAGACACGCGTGCTCGGCAAGCGTCGTTTCTACGAGATCACCGAGGGCATCGCCACCGCGATGGGCTGCAAAGCCGAGATCGCCTGGGAAGAGGGCTACCCCGTCACGTTCAACAACGAAGAGTCCACGAAGAAGTTCTTCCGCATCGCCGAGAGTACGTTCGACGCATCGCGCATCACGCATGTCCCGTACCCATCCCTCGGCGGCGAGGATTTCTCGTATTACGGCCACCACGTCCCCGCCTGCTTCTTCATCCTCGGCGTGCGACCAACCGGGCGCACGAGTTATCCGTCGCTGCACCAACCCGAGTACGACTTCAACGATGATGCCCTCGAAACCGGCATCGAGATGATGTGCAAACTCGCCCTCGACGCATGACTCACCTCCCCTCCTCCCCCGCCCTGACGGGGGAGGTCTCCGAGCGCAGCAAGGAAGGAGGGGGCATGTATTCCCACGACAACGCCCGCACCCCTGCCCGTCAATCCGCGCCCCTCTGCCAATCCGGCAGCCCACGACCCCCGTTTTCCACGCGAAGAACGGGGCTCATGTCAACATAGACAACCATAAATACGTCCCCACCGCTGGCACGCCGTTCGCAAAACCGTCTGCCACACCCTCGGGGATGGGGGCTGTGGACTCTGTTTGTTCGGGAGGTCGCATGGTTGTTCCCTTTTTCACCGCTCGTCGCCGCCGCAAGATGCTCGATCGTCCGCTCGACGCGAGCGCGGAGCGCACACTGCGCGACGAGGTGGCGATCTACTCGCGCCTCCCCGAGCCCGAGCGCAACAAGCTGCGCGACATGGCCCGCGTGCTCGTGGCCGAGAAGAACTGGGAGCCCTGCGGCACGCTCAAGCGTTCCGGCCTGACGCAGAACATGAAGCTCGCCATCGCCGCGCAGGCGGGCGTGCTCCTGCTCGGCCTCGGGCTGGATCCGCTCCGCGATGATCTGTATCCGAATGTCGAGACCGTGCTCGTCTATCCGACCGGTTTCGTTTCTTCCGGCCCCCGTACCGTCGCGCCCATCGGCGCGACCTCGATCGTCAGCGAGGATTTCACGAACCTCGGCGAGGCCTGGCATCAGGGCCCCGTCATCCTTTCATGGGCGGACTCACACCGCAACGCCGCGCACCCCGATGGCGGCAACAACCTCGTCATCCACGAGTTCGCGCACAAGCTCGACATGCTCGATGGCGCGGTGAACGGCACGCCCGTGCTCGAAAGCCGCGAGCAGCTCGCGGACTGGAAGAACGTCATGACCGGCGAGTACATCGAGCTCTCGCGAGCCGCGGCGATGGGCATGCCCACGGTTCTCAACCCCTACGGCGCGACCAACCCCGGCGAGTTCTTTGCGGTTGCGACCGAGGCCTTCTTCGAGCGCCCCGGCGATCTCCGCGCTCATCACACCCGGCTCTACGACACGCTCAAGGGCTACTACAAGCAGGACCCGGCCGCATGGAGCGGCGAAACCGCCTAACCCGGCCTTACGCCTTGGCCGCCACGACCGTCGATTTCTTCTTCATCCAGATGTTCAGCATCTCCACGCCCAGGGCAAACGCCATCGCGAAGTAGATGTACCCCTTCGGCACATGCCACCCGGTGCCGTCGGCTACCAGCATCGTCCCGATCAGGATCAGGAACGCCAGGGCCAGCATCTTGATCGTGGGATTCTTGTCCACGAATCGCGTGATGTAGCCGCTGAACACAAGCATCACGCCGACGGAGATCATCACCGCCGCGATCATCACTTCGATCCTCTTGGCCATGCCCACGGCGGTGATCACCGAGTCCAGACTGAACACCAGATCAAGCAGCAGGATCTGCACAATCGCGTTGGCGAACCCGCCCCCCTTCTTGGCTCCGACATATCCGCCGGCCACAGCCCCGCCGCTCCCCGTCTCACGGGGCGTTGCCGAGACCTGGTGCTGTCCATCCTTCCCGGCGTCCTCGATCTTGTGGTGGATCTCGTACACGCTCTTCACCACCAGAAACAGTCCGCCGAGAGTCAGAACCGCGTCCTTGCCCGTGAAGATGTTCGGCATCGCCGCCGCGGCCTCGACGGTCGTTCCCGAGGGCACGGGCCCGTGGGCATCGCCGGACCATGGCAGCGTGAAGAGATGGTACTTGTCCAGCCACATCACGGCGGTGATCGCAAACAGCAGCCCGATCCGCATGAACATCGCCAGAAACAGCCCGAGCAGGCGTGCCTTGTCACGCTGTGCCGGTGGCAAGCGCCCCACCAGGATCGCGATGAAGATGATGTTGTCAATCCCGAGGACGATCTCCAGCGCCGTGAGCGTGAGCAGAGCGGCCAGATTATCCATCGTGAACAGCGCTTCGAGCGTCAGGTGTGGCATAGGGCCGGAGTGTAATCAATCCGGCCCCGCACGTCCGTCCCGCACTACCGCTTCGCTCGTGCGCCTGCCATCATCAGATCCTTCATCTCCCGAACCGCCTGCCGCAGCCCCACATAGATGGCGTGGCTGACGATCGCGTGCCCGATGTGCAGCTCGGCGATTCCCTCAAGTGCCGCAATGTGGTCCACATTGTGGTAGTTCAGCGCATGCCCCGCGTTGAACCGGATGGCCGCCGCACGGATGTGCGATCCCGCGACCTGCACCTTCTCCAGTTCCTCCGAGAGGACCCCACGCCGGAAGTCCCCGCCGCACTCGGCGAACGCTTGCGCGTACGGTCCCGTATGGACCTCGCAGACATCGAACCCCGCCTCCGCACACGCGGCCACCTGCCGCTCATTCGGATCGATGAACGCCGACACGATCAGCCCGCCGTCCTTCAGCCGTTTGACGACATCCTTCATCCGCTTGGGTTGCCCCGCGACATCCAACCCGCCTTCCGTTGTCACTTCCTGCCGCCCCTCCGGCACAAGCATCGCCGTGTGCGGCTTCACGCGCAGGGCGATAGTCACCATATCGTCGGTGGCGGCCATCTCCAGGTTGAGTTTCACCTTCACGAGTTGCCGCAGCAACTCCAGATCGCGATCCTGGATGTGCCGACGATCCTCGCGCAGGTGAACGGTGATCCCATCCGCCCCGCCCAGTTCGGCCTCGTGGGCCGCGCGAACGGGGTCCGGTTCGCCATCGCCGACCTTGGCCCCGCGATACCGCGCGTTCCGCACGCTCGCGACATGATCGATATTGACGCCCAGTTGGATCATGCGCAATCGTAGTGGTCATCATCGTCGAATACGAAGCGTGCCTCGCGCCCACGGCCCGGCAATACAGTCCCACCCGAAACCCGAAACCCGAAACCCGAAACCCGAAACCCGAAACCCGAAACCCGCCATCGCCCGCATTCTCCTCAACACCATCGGCTCCGCCGGCGACGTCCATCCCTTCGTCGCCATCGCCCTCGCCCTGCACCAGCGCGGCCACGAAGTCGTCATTCTCACCAACCCATACTTCAAGGACCGCATCCTCGCCGCGGGCATCGGCTTCTGGCCACTGGGCGACGCAGACACGTATCGCCGACTTATCAAGGACCCGCGGCTCATCGCCGGCTCTCGATCTCCCACGTTCGTCATCGACGAACTCATCAAGCCCGCGTTCGAGCCGACCATCGAAGCCATCCGGCAAGTGCAGATCGCCTTCAAGCCCGATCTGATCGTGAGCCACCACATCGCCTTCGGCGCGGCCGCGGCCAGCGAACTCCTCCACATCCCGCACGTTCAGTGCGTTCTCGCCCCGCTCTTCTGGTTTTCGCGGCTGGAGAAGATCGCCCTGCCGTCGTTGCCCTTTCCCAACGCGCCCGGCTTCATCGACCGTGCCCTGCGCTCCTTCGCCCGCTTTGTCGGTCGGCACACGTTCGATCCCGCGATCAATCGGCTGCGCAAGGATGTCGGCCTCCCGCCGCAGCGCGACCTCATCTCCCGCGCCGCACGCGGCGGCGATGGCGTCGCTCCCAACGAACGCCTCTCGCATCCATCCAAGGGCACGCCCACGCTCGCCCTCTGGTCGCCGCACTTTCGAGGTCGGTTGGAAGACGATCCCTGCACGGGCACCATCTGCGGCTTCGCCACCTGGGATCGCCCGCCGACCCTGGAAGCCGACATCCAGGGCGAACGCGACATCATCCGCTGGATGGAGAGCGGTCCGGCCCCCGTCGTCGTCACGCTCGGCTCCAGCGTCTCGCACCACGGCGCGGAGGTGTATCGAATCGCCGCGGATGCCTGCGTTCGTGCCGGCAAGCGTGCTCTGCTGCTCACCGGCGGATCCACGGACACCTCGCCCTGGCCGTATCACATTCGCGCCGTCTCCTACGCCTCATATTCCCACGTCATGCCGCGCGGCTGCGTGACGGTCCACCATGCGGGCATCGGCACGCTCGCCGCTGCCATGCGTGCGGGCGTTCCCGAGATCATCATCCCGTTCGCCAACGATGAGTTCGACAACGCCGCCCGGGCCGAGCGGCTCGGTGTCGCGACGGTCATCAAGCGTCGCAAGCTCTCTGCCCGCACGCTCGCGGCCGCGATAGGGCAAGCCGCCGCGGACGCTTCGATGGTCAAACGCAGCGCGGACCTCGCCGCGGCCATGCGCGATGAGAACGGCGCGGCCAGCGCCGCCGCCGAGATTGAACGCATCGCCACCCGCTCATCCCGCTGAACGTCCCGCCGCCTCCAGTAGTCCTTCTCGCCATGTCAGTCGTTTCAGCGGCAGGTGCAGCTCATAGAGCAACTTCAAGCGCTCCCTATCGCTCGCTCCGCTTGCGGCGCCCGCGGGCGTCGCCTCCCACTCCTTCATCGTCGCCAGTACCTTCTCCGCCCGGGATCGCTCCCGCGACACGAACGCGAGGCATTCCTGCACTTCCTGTTCCGATCGAACGTCGCGACCGAACACGGTCTTCGCACATTCCGGCGCGGCCCCGGCCAGTTCCCACGCCGCCGCGCCAAGAGCCCGCTCGCGCGCCAGATACGTCCGCACGCCCATCCGATGATCGTGCCGCACGAGTGCATCGGGTCGATACAGCACGGGCACGCCTTTCGCTGCCGATCGAGCCGCGCGATACGCGAACTCCAGATCCTCGAACATCGCCCGCTTTAGCCGCGGATCGAATCCGCCCGCACGCGCAAACACCGCTCGCGGCAGCGAGAGGTTCAGTGTCCACGCGTGTCGAAATCCCCAGTCGTGTTCCGGCCCGGCACTCCCCGCCGCGAGCGCGGCGTCCATGCGGTCATAGAAAAAGATAATCGAGGTTTCTCGCACCAGCCGCTCAAACAGCGTGTCGCCCGCGTGCACCACCCACGGCGCGGCCCCCAGAATCATCGCGTCGCCTATCCCGGCGCGAGAGCGATGGGCCTCGACATGCCGTGCGATCAGGTCCGGCGCGGGCAGCACATCATCGTTGAGCAGCAGCAGCAGATCGCCCCGCGCCCGCTCCACCAGCCGATTCCGCGTCACGCCCGGTCCGGCATGATCCAGCCGCAGAACCTCGCACCGCATCGGCCCCGCGGCACGAGTCGCAACGTCCCGTGCCTCCGCACCCTCCGCCTCGTTTCCGCCATCGATCCCGACCAGCACCTCGAACCGCGACTGGTCAAATTCTTGCCGCGCCAGATGCTCGATGCACCGGCCCAGCTTCGCCGCGCGGCCAAAGGTCGGGATGATCACGCTCACGTCCACGCCCCATCATCGGCACCCCGGCGCCTCGCCGCCGCTCGTGTACCCGCCCTTTGCAACCGACAGACCACCAATAACGGGTAGGACGTTGCCGATAATCCGCGCTCCAGGAGACCCCGGGTCAGGGCATTCTCGGAACTTGGGCTTATCTGACCACGCGGCGACCCCGATACCGGGAAGTCCCACCGCGGCCGATTTCCGCCGCGTATCCCCGGAGGCTCTCCATGTCCTGCCATCTCAAGCTCGCGCAGACGACCATCGATTCCGAAGCTGCGGCCCCCAAGCCGCACAGCGATCTGAACGATCGCCGCTCGCATCGCCGCTTCGGCGTGCAGCGTCCCGGGAAGATCTTCCGGCGCGCTGCGCAGCAGTACGCCCCGGCGACATCGTGCGATCTCTCCTTCGGCGGCGCGCTGCTGGAGATCGAGTCCGAGCGCGGCTTCAATGTCGGTGAGGTGATCGATGTCGGCATCGCGCTGACGCCCAAGGCGATCGTGCCCTCGGCGGCGCTGGTGCGCGGCATTGTCGTCCGGTCGCACGCGATCGGCGAGCATCGGCAGCTTGTGGCGGTGCGGTATCTGCATCGGGAGTCGATGTCCGCCGCGGCGTGATCCCACGCTCCTATGATTTAAGAGGATGCTCTGGCAGCCCTCACTTTCCGATGAATACACCAAGGCGACGGCCGATGCGCTTTCCGCGCGGATCGATACGCGGCGGCGTGAGCTTGGCTCGCAACTGGTCATTCTGGGGCATCATTACCAGACCGACGAGATCATCCGTCACGCGGATTTCACGGGCGATTCGCTGAAGCTCTCGCAACTCGCGGCGTCCAAGGTCGCGGAAGCGAACGCAAAGTATGTCATCTTCTGCGGCGTCCACTTCATGGCGGAGACGGCCGATCTGCTCACGCCCGATGATGTTTCGGTGATCCTGCCGGATCTCTCGGCGGGATGCTCGATGGCGGATATGGCGGACTATGACGATGCGCTGGCCGCGTGGGATCTGCTGCACGCTTCGCTGAAGGAGCAGAAGTGGAAGGGGCGGATCATTCCGATCACGTACATCAACTCGACGGCGGCGATCAAGGCGTTTGTCGGCAAGAACGGCGGCATCGTCTGCACATCCTCCAACGCGGCGAAGATGTTCGAGTGGGCGATGGCGGGCGGAACCGAGCCGCGGCGGAAGAACGAAGATATCAAGCTGCTGTTTCTGCCGGACCAGCATCTGGGGCGGAACACGGCGGCGTCGTTTGGGATGGATGTTGCAACCGAGACATGCCTGTTCGATCCGCGCAAACTGGCGCGTGGCGATGAACTTGGCGGATGCGCGCCGGAGGAGTTGCTGCGAGCGAAAGTGATCCTGTGGGCCGGGCACTGCTCGGTGCACAAGCTGTTTCGTCCGGAGCACTGCGACGAGCTTCGCGTGGCGGACGAGGGGAAGCCGCGCGAGGAGCGGACGACGATTCTCGTGCATCCGGAGTGCGTGAAAGAAGTCGTGGACAAGTCGGATCTTGCGGGCTCGACGGAGTTCATCATCAACACGGTTCGCGCCGCCGCGCCGGGGTCGCGCTGGGCGGTGGGGACGGAGGTGCATCTGGTGAACCGGCTGGCGAAAGAGGCCGCGGCACGCGGAGTGCACGTGCGGATTCTCTCGGACTGCCAGTGCCTGTGCACGACGATGTTCCGCATCGACCAGCCGCACTTGTGCTGGGTGCTGGACAACCTGGTGAAGGGCAAGGTCGTGAACCGGATCACGGTGCATCCGGAGGCGCGGAAGTGGGCGCTCGAGGCGATCAACCGGATGCTGGGGATGTCGGCCCCGATGGGGGCGGCTCCGAAGGCGGTGAAGGCGAACGTGCCGGCGCTGGTGGATTGAACCGATTCGGGCGAAATCGGGTATTCTCCGCGGGTGCCAACGCCTGCTGCGTCCATCGTCATGTTCGTGATCGCCGCGCTGCTCGGTGCTGTCGGGCAGTTTCTGTACAAGTCCGGAGCGCAGGCGGCGACGGGGGGCGTGGCGTCGTATCTGGCGAACTGGCGGTTGATCGGTGGCGTTGGGTGCTACATCGGCGTGATGGTGCTGTTCGTTGCCGCGTTCAAGCGCGGCGGGCAGCTCAGCGTGCTGTATCCAATCTATGCGTCTACGTTCATCTTTGCCGCGATCATCGCGCTGCTGGCATACGGAACGCCCATCAAGCCGATCAATATTGGCGGGATGATCCTGCTCATCGGCGGCATGTACTGCATGGGGAAATGAGTGACAACGACCACGCCCACACCTCCTGACCGTCGCCCGATCCGCAGCCGCGAACACAAGGTGTGGATCGCCGCGGCACACGCGCTGGCGAAGCGCGGCGTGTCCGCAAATGGGATTTCGGTACTTGGGATGCTCGCGTGCATGGGCGCGGGCGTCGCTCTTGCTCTGACATCGCACACGGAGGGGTGGACGATGCGGGGGCTTTGGGTTGGCGGTGCGATGCTGATCCAACTTCGGTTGGTGTGCAACATGCTTGACGGCATGGTCGCGATCGAGCGCGGCATCGCTTCGCCGGTGGGGGAGTTGTACAACGAGATTCCGGATCGGGTGTCGGATATGGCCGCGTTGATCGGGCTGGGGTACGCGGCGAGTTCGAGCGTGCCGCTGGGGTTTCTGGCGGCCGCGCTGGCGGTGTTTGTGGCGTATGTCCGGGCGATGGGGAAGGCGGCGGGGGCTCCGAATGACTTTCGCGGGCCGATGGCCAAGCAGCAGCGGATGTTCCTGACGACGCTCGCGGCACTCTTCATGGGCCTTGCGCCGAATGCCTGGAAGCAGCCGCTCTGGAATTGGTGGAGCGTTCCTTCGATTATTCTCGTGGTCATCTGCATCGGGTGCGTGATCACCGCGATTCGACGCATACTCCGCGCGGCCGGTATGCTCCGCTCCCGAACTGCCTGACAGACTCCTATGCCGACACAAATTCCCACATCTCTCGCGGTCACTCCGGAACTCTGGGGTCTGAACGGCTCCCTCGATGATCCGGGCATTCGACTGATCTTGGCGATCATGGTTGGTCTGCTGGTCGCGGCGGGCATCGCCATCGGTGCGCTGGCGGCGATGGGGAAGCTCAAACCGGAGATGCGAACCGAGCTCATCAAACGCACGGTGGCGTGGGCGGTGATGGTGCCGATTGTCGTGGTGCCGATCCTGTTCGGGAAGCTGCCGACGACGATCCTGTTCACAATTCTCTCGCTGGCGTGCTATCGCGAGTTCGCGCGGGCGACGGGTTGCTTTCGGGATGTGCTGATGTCGCTGCTGGTTGTGCTGGCGATTCTCGCGCTGAACTTCGCGGCGCTGGACAACTGGTATGACCTGTTCGTGGCGGTGCCGGGGCTGGCGATCGTGGTGATGGCGGCGGCGGCGATCCTGCGCGACCAGCCCAAGGGGTATGTGCAGCGGGTCGGGCTGAGCGCGGTCAGCATGTTGCTCTTTGGATTGTGCCTCGCGCACATCTCGTACATGGCCAATGACCCCGGATATCGCGGGCCGATGCTGCTGCTGCTGGCATGTGTGGGGCTCAATGACATCTACGCGTTCTGCGTGGGAAAGACGATCGGCGGGCCGAAGCTTGCGCCGAACACGAGTCCGGGGAAGACTGTCTCCGGCGCGGTTGGCGCGGTGGTGCTGACGACGTTGACGGTTGTGCTGCTGGGGCCGCGGGTGTTTCACTCGGAGCTGAACCAAACGCATCATCTGATCGTGATCGGGCTGCTGCTGAGCATCTGCGGCATACTCGGGGACCTGGCGATCTCCAGCGTGAAGCGCGATGCGGGGATCAAGGACATGGGGGCGATCATTCCCGGGCACGGCGGCGTACTGGACCGGTGCAACTCGCTGCTGCTGGCCGCGCCGGCGATGTTCCACTACATCGGGTACGTGCGCGGGTTCGGGCTGGATGTGCCGCAGCGGATCATCACGGGTGGGCATTGAGCGAGGGGGCGACGCGTGAGTGATTGGAAACTTGAACCCGCGAAGGACCATGGGCTTGCTCCGCTGGAGCGGGCGAAGTCGCTCAAGCGCGAGACGGGGCTGGTGGGAACGATCGGGCACGCGGCGTGGTGGTCGGGGGTGCGCACCTTCATGAAGGTGTACCACCGGCTGGAGGTGCATGGGATCGAGCGGTTGCCGGTGAAGCCGCCGTTTGTGATTGTTGCGAATCACTCGAGCCATCTGGATGTGCTCGCGTTGGCTGCGCCGCTGCCGACGATGCTGCGCGATCGAATCTTCCCGATCGCGGCGGCGGATGTGTTTTTCGAGACGCCGGTGGTGACGATGTTCGCATCGCTCATGCTCAATGCGCTGCCGATGTACCGGACCAATCGGGGTCGGCACGCGCTCAAGGAGCTGCGCGAGCGGCTGGTGAGCGAGCCGTGCGGGTATGTGCTGTTTCCGGAGGGAGCGCGGTCGCGCGATGGGGAGATGCTGCCGGTGAAGGCGGGGATCGGGATGATCGTGGGGGGAACGGATGTGCCGATCGTGCCGTGCTGGCTGGAGGGATGTTTTCGGGCGATGCCCCCGAACAAGGTGATTCCGCGGCCAAGGAAGATCAGCGTGCATGTGGGAGAACCGGTGCGATTTCCGCAAGCGGGGAACGATCGGGAGGGATGGGATCTGATCTCGCGGGATCTCGAGACGCGAATCCGGGCACTGCGGCCGACGAAGTCGATGTAAGCGGCCGGACTTCAGTCGATCCGTTCTCGGACCGAAATACACTCTGCCCCGTTGAAGGAGGGAAACTGTCTCGATGCGTGTTGCGCTTGTGGGCTTTGGGTCTGTCGGCCGCGCGCTGGCTTCTCTCTTGGAGAGCCGGCGCGATGATCTGTATGCGCGCATGGGGCTTTCGCCGAAGCTGGTGTGCGTGATGGACTCGCAGGGCGCGGCGGTGTCGCACTCCGGGCTGAGCGCGGCGGCGTTGCTGGATGTGAAGACGACGACCGGGAGCGTCTCGAATCTGGCGGGCGCGGGCGTGAAGCTGGGTGGCGGGGCGGATGAGCAGCGGCTGATCAAGGATCTGCACGCGGATGTGGTGATCGAATCATCACCGAGCGCACTGTCGAACCCGACGCCAGCGTTTGAGCGGATGAAGGCGGCGATGGCGAGCCGCAAGCATGTGATTACGGTGAACAAGGCACCATTGGCGGTGGCGATGCCCGCGCTGGTGGAGCTGGCGAAGTTCAATCGCGTGCAACTGCGATATTCGGGAACGGTGGGCGCGGGGACGCCGGTACTGGCCAGTGCGCGGACTCTGGCGGCGGGGGACACGATCCTGAAGATCCGCGGGATCATGAACGGAACGACGAACTTCATCCTGTGGCGCATGAGCGAGCAGGGGGATACGTACACGAACGCGCTCGCGGAGGCGACGCGGCTGGGATATGCCGAGACCGATCCGACAACGGATGTGGATGGGATCGACACGGCGACGAAGGTCGTGATTCTCGCGAACGCGATCCTGCGGATGGGCGCGACGGTGAAGGATGTGAAGATCGCGGGTATCCGCGATTTTCCGAAGGGGAAGATCGACGAGGCGGCGGCGCGGAAGGAATCAATCAAGCTCATCGGAGAGATTGATGCGGCGACGCGGACGCTGAGTGTTTCGCCGCAGGCGGTGCCGAGGCATGGGCCGATGGATGTGCCGGCGAATCTGAACGCGGTGCAGTTCACTTTGAAGTCAGCGGGTGAAGTGACGCTGGTGGGGCGGGGAGCGGGTGGGCCTGAGACGGCGGCGGCGATTTTGCGCGATCTGACGGATATCTGGCATGCGGCGGGGGCGGTGGTGTGAGCGACAATGAGCAACGTATGACGACGACCGGCACCATCGTGATGAAGTTTGGCGGCACTTCGATGAAGGATGCCGAGACGATCAAGCGGTCGGCGGCGATCGCGCGGGCGAGCGCGCCTGGGAAGGGGATCGTCTGCGTGGTCAGTGCGATGGATCAGGTGACGGAACTGCTGCTCGAACTCGGCGAGGCGGCGGCGAGCGACAACCGGGCCGTGGTGAACGCGCTTATGTCGCAGATTCGCGTGAAGCATGAAGCAGCGGCGAAGGGGATCGGGGGGAATGCACCGGAAGTTATTCGGGGGATGCTCGATCGGCTTGAACACTTGGCGGATGGGATCAACGCCGTGGGTGAACTCACGGTGCGCAGCAAGGATGCGGTGGTGAGCTTCGGTGAGAAGCTCTCCACCGTGTTGATGGCGGCGGCGCTGGGGTGCAAGGGCTTCACGGGGCAGGAAGCGGGGATCGTGACGAACGATCACTTCGGCAAGGCCGAGCCGCTGATGGATCTGAGTTTCTATCAGCTGAAGGCCAACTTGCAGCCGCATTTGGACAAGGGCGAGACGATCGTGGTGACTGGCTTCATCGCTGCGACGCAGCATGGCGTGACGACCACGCTGGGGCGCGGCGGGAGCGACTACACGGCGTGCATCATCGGGGCCGCTTTGAAAGCGGAGGAGGTCTGGATCTGGTCTGATGTGGATGGGCTGATGACGGCCGATCCGCGGATCGTTCCCGGCGCGAAGCTGCTGGATTCGGTCTCGTTCGCCGAGGCGATCGAGATGGGGCAGTTCGGGGCCAAGAGCATGCACCCGCTTGCACTCGAGCCGGCGGCGGAGCATGGAATCCCCGTTCGGTTCCGGAACACCTTCAATCAGAACTCGCAGGGGACCAAGCTCGTGCCGAGCGCGCCGGATACGGCGAACGGGCATCCGGTTAAGTGCGTCTTGCTGCACAAGAACGCGGCTCTCATCACCGTGAGCGGGGCCGCGATGATCGGTCGGCCGGGAACGGCGGCGCAGATCTTCCGAGCACTTGCGGATGCCAACGTGAACATCATGATGATCAGCCAGAGCGTGAGCGAGGCGGGGATCTCGCTGGTCGTGGCGCGCGATCACGCGGAGCGCGGCAAGGCCGTGCTGGAGCGGACGCTCATGCGCGGCGGGGTTGCCCGTGGGGTAACGCTGCTGGACCAAGTTGCGGTGGTCGCGGCGGTGGGGAGCGGGATGGCCGGGCATCCGGGCATTGCGGCCAAGGTGTTCACTGCGGCGGCGGAGAAGAAGATCAACGTCATCGCGATCGCGCAGGGGTCGAGCGAGCTTTCGATCAGTTTTGTCACCAGCGTGGACGACGGGCCGGACGCGGTGCGTGCGCTGCACGCGGCGTTTATTGGGTGAGGGGCGGGAATCAGGATCTGAAACTTTGAGGGTCGTGGGGTTGATCGAGAGGATCAGCTCGGCGGCGGCGATTCGCTGGGAACGTACGGTGGGGGAGGGGTCTGAGGCGATGCGGAGGAGTTCCGCGAGGGCGGCCTTGCGGGTGACGACCTGGCCAAGTTGCCGCCGCAGCGAGGGGAAGCTCGCTGTGGGCCGGTCGGCGGGGTTGGCGGGAAGGGTCGTTGGCATACCGAACAATGTACGATCATTTGGGCGGATGTCAAGGGAAATGATTGGACAATGTTTGGTATATGGGGGAGGTGGGACGCAAGTCGTGGCGGGCACAACGATTGGGTTTTCATGCGAAGGGGAGCAGATCTTGGCGTTGGCATTGCGATTAAGTCTCAACACGCGTACGGTTGAATGGGTGGCGGGATCGTGTTGGGAGACCCAATGGGTCATGAGGCGGTTCAAGGCATGGCGGACGGGGTTGAGGTCGCCACGGGCGGGCCCCGGATGGCACTGGCCGCGCTGAAGCGCGGGCAGGAAGGGGTGATCTGCGAATCGCGGCTGGAGGCGGATGATGCGGCGTTGCTGAAGGCGATGGGATTGTGTACCAATGCATCCGTAAAGATCGTTCGGACGGGGGAGCCGTGCGTGGTGGCGGTGGGGGGAGTTGGTGAGGGCGCGAGCTGTACGTGCGGGGGGATGTGCCGCATCGGGCTGGCGAGGGGACTGGCGGAGCGGATCTTCGTGACAGTGATGGCGTGATGGGACGCGTATCCGCGGGATTCGCTCCCAGAGCGTCGCTCATCCCAGGCGTGTCAGAATCCCGGGATTCGCTCGCGGACTCGCTCATCTCGGGCGTGTGAAGAAGAAGGCAATGGCAGACCGGCCTGAAACTCCTTCGACAAACCTGCCGCTGACGCAGATTGGTCAGCCTGGGAATGGCACGCAGCCGGAGTGTGCGTGGTGCGATGAGGGGGAGCGGTGTGCGCCGGAGGATCGCTGCGGGACGGATGTGCGGCGGATCGCGCTGCTGGGCAATCCGAACACCGGGAAGACGACGCTCTTCAACCGGATCAGCGGGCTGCGGCACAAGACGAGCAACTTTCCGGGGACGACGCTGGAGGCGCGGGTGACGCGCGTGAAGGCGGGGGCGGAGGGCGGGCGCGATGGGGATCTGATTGATTTGCCGGGTATCTACTCGCTGGAACTGGATCAACTGGAGAGCAGGGTGTGTCGGGAGGTGCTGGCGGGGACGAGCGCGCCGCGCGGCGAGGAGCTTGGGGAGCCGGAGTGCGCGGTGGTGGTGGTGGATGCGGCGAATCTGGCGCGGAATCTGATGCTCGTGGGTGAGGTGTTCCGACGGCGGCTGCCGACGCTCGTAGTTGTGAACATGATCGATGTGGCGAAGCGCCACGGGGTGACGATCGAGCAGGCGCGGCTGGAGGCGGCGCTTGGGTGTGGCGTGGTGCTGACGAACGCGCGGGATGGGACCGGGATCGAGAAGGTTCGGTTCGGGATTCGCGAGGCGAAGATTCCGACGCCCGCGAAGCCGGTGCCGGCGGATCAGGATGCGCTCCGGGCGTGGGCGGATGAAATCCATGTGCAGAGTGTGCGGGCGGATCGCGGGCCGGGGAGCGGCGCGCTGAGCGAGAACACGAGCGATCGGGTGGATCGTGTGCTGCTGCATCCGGTGGGGGGGATGCTGGTGTTCGCGGTGGTCATGGCGGGGTTGTTCTGGTCGATCTTCTCGGTGGCGAAGTTCCCGATGGAGTGGCTGGGCGGGCTGTTTGATTGGGGGAAGGGACTGATCCACGCGTGGATGGGGGATGGGGCGATCGCGAATCTGCTGGCGGATGGGATCGTGGGTGGCGTGGGAAGCGTGCTGATTTTCCTGCCGCAGATTTGTTTGTTGTTCTTCATCATCTCGCTGCTGGAGGACACGGGATATCTGGCGCGCGGGGCGTTTCTGATGGACCGGTTGCTGCGACCGTT
>JBGANP010000015.1:0-56977 GCA_044222255.1 Phycisphaerales bacterium | reverse complement strand
TTGTCACCGCCCAGCTCGTGCCGGTCGCGCTGGCGTACTGGACAGACCAGCCAGCGATGCTGACGGCGGTCGTGCCCTTGTTGAACAACTCGATGAAGTCCTGCTTGTACACGGCGCCGCTGTTGCCGCCGCCGCCGTGGACCTGACTGATGACGACCTGACCCATCGACGCGCCTGCGGTGAGCAGGGTGCCGAGGGCCATACACAGGAACTTACTCTTCATCTTCATGTGCCTCGAACTCCTTTGTGGCTATCCGTGAGTGATTGTTACCGTTGGTGCGAATCCCGCCCCCGCCGCGGAGCGGGCTCCGTGGCTTTGCTTCGCACGATTTTCGAGATACCGCGTACTGGACTTCCCCCGCGCCCGCTCTTGCTTTACAAATGGTCAGGATGCCGTCATGCCTCCGTACGGTGGATGAACGGACACGCTATCGACTGTTCAGTCTAACGGGTGTCCGGCGAGCGACAAGACAAAGTTGTTCATGAGGGTCGAGTTGGCCATGAAGGTTGCGCAAGCGACAATGACGACCCGTGGTTTCCCGGGGAAGAACGCGCCCCAAGGTCCGGAAGGTGGCCAATGAAAACCCCCGCCTTACGGCGGGGGATCGGGGGAACAGTTGGGTTGACGGACCAGCAGTTTTCGCTGCTCCGCTCTGACTCAGCAGCCGCCCGCGAACCAGGCGCCGAGGAAGTCAAAGATGTTCTGGACGCTGAGCGGGCCGGGGGCTCCGGTGCCGCCGGTGTTGGCGTAGGGGCTGCCGGCGAACCAGTCGCCGAGGAAGTCGAAGATGTCCTGGACGGAGATGCCGCCGGTCTTGTTGTAGTTGGCGTAGCAGCAGGGACTGGCGGTGTTGCCGCTGGAGTTGCAGTTGCTGGAGGCGGGGAAAGTTGCGCCCGCGGTCTGGCCGCCGATGAGCGAGCCCGTGCACGCGACCGAAGTGGTGATGGTGTTGGTGCAGGTCGCGCCGCGGCAGCAGACGCCGGTGGGAGCGAGGCAGGGGTTGGTCGGCGTGCAGGCGGTGTCGTTGCCCTGATAGATGCCGTTGCCGCCGGTGCAGAAGTTCGGGGGCTGGATCGTGCAGATGGTGCCCGAGCAGCAGGCGCCGAGTCGGATGGCGATATCGATCGCGTTGAAGGAACTGGTGTTGGCGGTGCCCTTGAGGTAGAAATCAACGGAGACGTTGTCGGCAAGCGCAGCGATCTCGGCGGGGGTCACGATGCCGTCGGCGTTCGCGTCGAGCGTGATCTTGTCGAGCAGGGGATCGGTGGCCTGCTGGCCCGCACCGGCGAACTGGCAGAGGTAGAGGTTGCGGTCGGGGCCGATGGCGAGCTCACGCTGGGTCTGGAGGGAGCCGCTGAGGTCGAGGGTCTTGACGACCGTCCAGGTGGGCTGGGTGATGTCAACGATGTAGACGGAGTTGAGCGAGATGCTCTGGAACGCGCTCGCGCCGAGGAAGATGTAGCCGGGGATGAGCTGCGGGTTGTAGGCGATCGAGGTGAAGCGGCTGGAGTTGGGCTTGTTGTCCTGAACGGCCAGACGCTCGACGGGGGAGCCGAGCGCGATGGAAGGCCCGGAGCCGGAGACGGGAACGGAGTAGAGCTTCAGGACGCTGGCCTGATCGCTGAGGACCCACATAAGGACGTTGTTGTTGTCCAGCCAGGAGGTGCCTTGGGTGATGTTGAACCCGAAGACGAAGACGTTGTTGTCGGTAGAGACCGCGCCGTCGATGGAGGCGCCGGTGCCGGTGCCGGGGGTCGCGCCGGGGACATATGACATGACGTAGAGACGGGCGAAGTCGTAGCCGATGCAGGCGATGCGATCGTTGTTGGGACTGACGCTGAGGCCACCGAGGCGGGAGCGTGTCAGGCCGAAAGGAGCTGTGGGGCCGGTGAAGGAGAAGAGCGGGCTGCCACCGGCGGCGTTGCCGTCAGTGGGCATGTTGAAAATACTGCCACCGTTGGCGGTCGTGCCGAAGTCCATGGCGAGCAGGTTGCCCGAGGCGTTGTGGAGGACGCCGTTGCGATTGTCGAAGCGGACGATCTGGAGGTTGTTGTAGCGGGCCCAGGTTCCGACGCGGGTCGGATTGGCGACGCCCGCGCCGCGGATCTGCTGGACGGCATCCTGATTCTGCAGCACAGAAGCGCCGTAGGCGATATCGCCAGACTGAACGACCGCGGGGCCAGGGCATGGGGACGGAGAGCAGGGGACGCCTGCGATGAAGTAGGCCGGGGAGGTGCAGGCCGTGAGAGACGTGAATGTGCAGTTGGTGCCGGTGCAGCACGCGCCGTTGCAGGGATCGGGGTTACAGGCGCGGCCGAAGGAGAAGAGCGAGGGAAGGACACACTCGGCCTGCTGCGTGAAGGCGCACGAGGAGCCGGTGCAGCACGATCCACGGGCGATGGCGCATGGATTCGAGGGCGTGCAGGTGGTGCCATCGCCGATGTAGCCAGCGGGGGCCGTGGGGCAGGCACCGGAAGCGACGATGGTGCAGGTTTCGCCGGCGCAACACGCGCCGGAGCCCTGGCCGCATGCGAAGGTGAAGGAGGAGTTGCGAGGGTTCGGCGTGAGGGGGTAGGTGATGAAGTCGGAACCGTTGTTGTCGGTGTCCTGGCAACCGCCGGCGCGGCGGAAGAAGGCGTAGATATTGCCGCCGCGCGAACCGGTGGCGCTGCCGCCTTCGGCACAGCTGGGGGAGTTGGCGCCGTTTGGTGCGCCATAGCCGACGAAGTCAACAATGTTGACGGGAATCGGCTGCGGGCAGCCGTTGGGGAGCGCGTTGGAGTTCACGACGAGTGCGACGCGACCTGCGGTGACGTCGAGATTCACGTTGGAGGTTGAGACCCAGTCCGGAGCGACGGGGAGATCGGCACCAACGGCGAGGTTCTGCGAGGCGAGCTGGATGAGGAAGTAGCGGCCAGCGAGGATCGTGCCGCTGAAAGTGGCGCGCTGGGGGAAGGTCTGCGTGCTCTGAGCGCCGAACTGGATGGACCAGTTGGTCATGGAGACGTCGGTGGTGCCGCGGTTGTAAAGCTCGACATAGTCGTAGCGATAAGGCGCGCCCGTCTCGCCGCCGGCGGGGAAGATCTGGCTGATGTCGATTTGCGGACGAACGCAAGGCGTCGGGGAGCAGGAGTTGCCAAAGAAGAAGACTCCGCCGACGCTATTGCAGAAGCCCGCGGCGGTGCCGGCGGTGCAGGAGGTGCCAATGCAGCAGGCGCCGATGGGCTGCGGGTTGCAGGGGTTGCCGGGGTTGCAGGAGATTCCCGCGCCCCAGACGACGTTCGCGCCGGCGCATCCGGAGGCGGAGGTCTGTGTGCAACCGCCCGTGTCGAAGTTGCAGCACGCGCCGGAAGAGGCGACGCAGTTGTTGGGAGAGCAGGTGGTTCCCGTGCCGGAGAAGGTGTTGGAACCGGTGCAGCCGGAGGCGATTGTCAGGGAGCAGGTTCCGACGTTGGAGCAGCACGCACCACGGAGGGCAGGGCAGGGAGATGAGGTGCAGGTGGATCCAACGCTGAAGAAGGTGCTTGGATTGGTGCAGCCGGAGAGGATGGTGATCGTGCAGCTGCCGACGTTTGAACAGCACGCCCCAAGGAAGGCGGGACAGGGATCCGGAGTGCAGGCGGTGCCGGCGCCGCGGAAGGTGTTGTTGCCGGTGCAACCGTTGCCTCCGGCATTCTGGGCGATGAAGCACGCACCGAGAGCGTTGCAGCATGCCCCGGCCAGGTCGGCGCAGGGAGAGGAGGTGCAGGTCGTTCCCGCGCCACGGAACAGCCCGTTGCAGCCAAGGGCGACGGTGGAGGTGCACGCGCCGGTTGTGGCGCAGCATGCACCGCGGAGGGGGACGCAGGGATCAACCGTGCAGCTCGTGCCGTTGCCCTGATAGGTGGCGAACTGGGCGGTGCCGCAGCCGGCTGGGGTGGTGACAGTGCACGCGTTTGCGCCGTTCGGACAACACGCGCCACTTCCGAGCGTGTTAAAGCAGACATTGGCGGTGCAGGTGGAGCCATTGCCGAGGAAGGCGCTGAGGCCGAAGTTGTTGATTGAGAGTCCGCACCCGGAGGCGGTTGTCAGCGAGCACGTTCCCGTGTTCGTACAACAGGCGCCCGTGATGCAAGGGTTGGTGGAGCAGGTGGTGCCGACGCCGCCGAAAGTCTGGTTGGAGGTGGCAGGCGTCGCGCAACCGACGATGGTTTTGATCGAGCAGACGCCAGCTGTGGTGCAGCAGGACCCGGTGAGCTGGGAACAGGGGCTGGAGGCACAGGCGGTATCGTTGCCCCGATAGGTGTCGCCCGTAGTGCCGCCGCAGGCGCCCGTACCGGTGCCGGAGGCGTTCTTAATAGCGCAAGTTCCGTCGGCAGCGCAGCACGCGCCGGTGGGAATGGTGCAGGGGTTGGTGGTGCAAGCGGTTCCAATCGCAACGAAGACCGAGGGCTGAGCGCACGCTGTGGGGGCGGTCAGAGAGCAGGCACCGTTCGCGGCGCAACACGCGCCCACGCTGGCGACACAAGGGACCGACCCGCAGGTCGCGCCCACGCCGAGAAACACGCTCGTGCCGGTGCAAGCGTTGGGGAGTACGCCGGCGGCGCATGCGCCCGTAAGAAGATTGCAGCACCCGCCTCCGAGTGTGGTGACGCACGGGTTGACCGTGCAGGTCGTGCCGTTGCCGAGATACACGCTACCGATCGAGGCATTGCAGTTTCCGGCCGCGGTGCCGGTAAGCGAGGAGGTCAGCGAGCAGGTGCCATTGCTGGCGCAGCACGCGCCGGAGCAGATGCTTGTGGGAGTGCACGCGCCGTTGAGAATAAAAGCACCGTTGCTGGCGCAGCCGGTCGTCGTGGCTACGCAGGTCGTGCCGCTGCAACACGCTCCGATGAGGGTGCAGGAGTTGGGCGAGCATGTGCCGGCGTTCAGGAAAACCGTGTTGCCGCTGCAGCCGGTCGTGGTGGCGGTGCAGGTGGTGCCGCTGCAACAGACCCCTGTCTGCGCAAGCGAGGTGGTACACAAAGTCAGAGCGGCCGCGGCCGCACAACAGAGTCGAGCCCAACACGTATTCAGCTTCATCGCCGATGCTCCCTTTACACTGCTTCCCAACGAAAACGATCGAGTCCACGAATGTTCCGACGCTCACGAGCGCACGATGCGCGGAGCGATTGAGAGCGAAGGTACCGCGCCGCAGCGATATCACCAAGCCAGAACCGGGGGGAACGGGCGAGGTTCACGGAACATTGATTGTGGGATCAAGTTGTCGCTTGCGCGAGCGCGGCCTGCAATGGCCACGTCAACCACGGCGTGGCTGGAGGTAACCGGCGCGGTGTTCAGACCATGCGGAGCAAAGACTTAGGGAATGACGCGGCCTGTGGGCGTTTGATACGCGGGGTTCTGGCCGGCTTCGGGGGTGGCATTGATGCCGTTGAACAAGCTATTGCCGGGATACCAGGGAGCGGCAAACTTCCAGGAATCGATCTGCGACATCTTGGCGGCGTGGCCGTCGTAGTAGGCGACATCGATGGTCTTGCCGGGGTGGCGGTAGGTCAGCCGCAGATTGTCCGGGGCGCCGGGGCCTTGCTTGCCGTAGGCGGTTGAGCCGTTATAGATCGGACCGGAATCGCAGAACGAGCTGAAGGTTGGGGCGTTGGGCGTGATGTCAAAGTCAAGCGAGTTGCCGACATCGACGTAGCGAGTGCCGTCGGCGGCAAAGACTTTGTTGGAGGGCTGCGTGCCAAGCAGATCCAGACGGGGCTCGTAGGATTTGTTGACGACGACAGGATTTTGCTGGCTGGCGGGCGTGAAGTTAGGAGTCACGCCATTCTTAATGCGGCCAGCTGCGGCGGCAGGATTTGGATAGCGATGAAAAGAGGCGGGCGAGAGGAAACTGACGGCGCGAATGCCGCCGTTGTTGATCAGATCAAGGAACTCCTGCGAGTCGGGGGCGCTCCCGAAGGGCTGGGTGTTCAGGGCGAGCGAGGAGGGGCAACCATACCGTTCGAAGATCTGCTTGGATCGCTGGGCGCGATTGGGGGAGAGGCCACCACCGTCGCCGATGGTCGGGCTGACCCAGTCCCACGTGGTGGTCGGGGTGCTGGCGGTCTTGTCGTTGAGATAGCCAAGACCGTTGTCAAGCTGGCCCTCCCATCCGGAGGTGTTCACGCCTGCGATGTACTCCTTCCAGTCGGTAGAGTAGGTTTGGCCGCCGACGACGAGCTGGCGGAGATTGCTCTGGCAGACGAGGGCGCGGGCGGCATCGCGAGCGCCGCGCAAGCTGGGGAGCAGAATGCCAACAAGCAGCGCAATGATCGCGATGACGACGAGCAGTTCGATGAGCGTGAAGGCAGCGCGGGCGGTTGAGATGTTCATTTTCATGGCGATTCTCGTTTCTGAGACCGAGTCATCACTTGGATCGCACCGGGGCGGGAACTGGGAGCCGTATCAGGGAATCGGGTAGTCCACGGGAGACTTCGGCTTGGAGAGCAGCTCACCGGATTGCTCGTCGATCATCACGTTCTTCACATTCTTGTCGAGCATTGAAATGGTGGTGCAATCTCGATTGCTGACAAACCACTCGCCGGTTTCCTTCTTGGAGAGCCGCACGAGTCGGATGTGGCCCTTGGGGTCGCGGCCGGGGACGCCGATGGCGTGCTTGCGGGTGTCGAGGCGATAGATGTCGCCGGTCTCCACGTCGATGTAGTGCTTGACGTAGTTGACGTCGCCGGCTTCAGGGGAGGCAAGGGTGTATGCGATGAATCCGCCGCCGACGAGGAAGCCGAGGACGATCACCGCGATTTGCCAGGGCTTGACTTTCATCCGAGTGGAACTCCACCTTCTTGCCCGCACCGTCTGGACCAGCAATGTCCGCTGTCTTCAATGTACCACGATTCGGCCCCATGTGGGTACCGGTAGCGTCGCCTGTACATCCTGACGCCATTGGCCGGAATCGACCGGAAATCAGTGTACGCGTCCGCCGCATGAAACCCGAAAGCTCCCTGCGGATTTGGCGAAGGCCTTACGAACAAACCGCAATGAGCGAGAAGTTGGCGGGCAACCTGTCATTTGCGGTCGCTTGTGGGAGAAGGACTTGCGCTCGGAGAGGGAGCTGCGGTGGTCACCGGTTTGGGTGCTTCGATGCCACGGCGGAGAGTGGAGCCGGGAGTTTCCCGGGGGAGGAGGTCCACAACGACGGGATAGTGATCACTGCTGTAACCAGCCGGGGGCTCGGTCTTGCGCCAATCGACGCCGTCAGGGCGTTGCGGAGTGCCGAGGACGAAGCGGGTGTCCAAGGAGACCATCGCGGCGGCGGGGGCGTTGAGGAGAATGTGGTCGATGGTGCGGCCGGAGGTGTGGGAGAGGAACTCCTTGGATTCGACGCCGCCGGAGACGCCGGACATCGCATGGATCATGCCGCCGGAGGTATAGACCATCACGGACTTTTCGGTGGTGCGGGCGTTGAAATCGCCGAGGACGAGGACGGGCGCGCCGGGGTGATCCTTCTCGTAATCGTGGATGAGTTCGAGAACGCGCGTGCCTTCGGCCTCACGGAGGTAGCTGTAGAAGGGGCCACTCTTGTGGTGGACGGCGAAAAGGGTGAGTTCGGTGGGCTTGGCGTCTTTGTCGGTGGTAGCGGGCGGGACGACGACGGTGGCTCGCATCGGGGAGCGCTTGAGAATGAGGGGCTTTCCAGCGTCGGGGTTCTTCTTGTTACCGAGCTTTTCCGGATGGACACCGGCGAGGGGCGTGTTCGGCCAGTTCTTTTCGTCTTTGATGGGGAACTTGCTGAGAATGCTCTGTTCGATGCCGCGTGGATCGCCAGCGTCGATCGAGGCGATGTGGGTGTAGCCCATGTCGGCGAGATACTCATCGCGGAACTTGGTGAGTGTTTCCTTGGACTCGATCTCTTCGAGGGCGAGCACATCTGCATTGATCTTGCGAATGGCGTCGGCGGCGGCTTTACGGTGCGCGGCGGGCTTGGCGGGAGTGGACGAGCCGGTCTCGTCGTTTGACAGTTCCTTGTCAAACAGGTTCTCGATGTTGAAGGTGGCGATGCGGATGGCGCCGTTTGGCTTGGCGATCGGCTCGGCGCGGCCGTGGCGGATGACGCCATCGGTGGCGGGGTCGTAGGCCTTTTTTGTGGGCGGCGCGGCGGGCTTGCTGAGGTCTTTCGCGTCGGGGGACTTGGGGGCGGCGGGCGGCGCGGGCGACTTCTGCTGCGCGGGGGCGGAGGGTTGGGCGAGGGCGATCGCGGAGATGACGCCGACGCCGAGAAGGGCTGCGGCTGTGAGGGCGAGGATGATGCCCATGCCAAAGCCGGAGCGAGGAGCGGCGTGCTCATGGGCGTGTCTGTGATTGCAGCAGGAATGGCCCGGCTTGGAATGGTCGTGCTGGTGATCTGTTTTATTGCTGCCGCCGCAACAGGAAGTGCCCATGGGATTATGCTCCGTTGTATCCGCCACGGGTGGTACCGGTGAGCGGGAAAAGAGGTCCGAATAGAGCGAGAGTGTATGGAGTGATGTTCCGTCGCTTGCGCGAGGGACTTGTGAAGACGGTCAGCCGCGGAGCCCGGCGAGGCGGGCGAAGGGGGCGACTGGAAGCGGACGCAGCAAGAAGGAATCGGGGGACTCCCCCACTGCGGCGGCTGCGGCGGTGTAGCCGCTGCGGGTGGCGCCTTCCATGGTGGCGGGCCAGCCGGTGTCGGTGTAGTCGCCGGCGAGGATGATGCTGGAGGGGCCGCGGGCGGCGGGGCGGTGGGATTGGAGGCCGGGGAGGGGCGCGAAGGTGGCGAGCTTCTCTTTGACGGCGCGGACAGAGACAAGTGCGGGCGGGTTCGCGCCTTGCGCATGCGGGAGGCAGGCGAGAATGTCGGCGAGGACGCGCTGGCCGATTTGTTCTTCGGTGAGGGCGACCCAATCGTCGGCGGCGCTGATCACGGCGTGGAGGTACTTGCCTTCGGTGTCCTTGCGAAAGAGCCACTGCGTGGGGCGATCGACCAGCACGGCGTGCGGGCGATCGGGCATGATGGGGCGATCGAAGGTGAGGTGGACGCCGAGGATGGGGCTGTGCGTGAAGGAGTCGAGATGCGCGAAGCGAGTGTCACGCTCGCGAATGGCGGGGCCGATGAGGCGATTGACGCGCTCGACGGGGACGGCGCAGATCACGGCGTCTGATTCGTATCGCTGGCCATCGGAAGTGGTTACGCCGCGTTCGTCGATGCGATCGACGCTGGTGCCGAGGAGGACGCGGCCGCCTGCGCTCGTGATGATGCGTTCGGCGTGTTCGTAGAGATCCAGGAGTGGGACGCCGGGGATGCCGATGTCGGCGGCGGTGCGGGCGGCGAGGAAGCCCTCCTGGAAGACGTGCAATGCGCTGGCGGCGGACACATTGGGCACATCGAGATTGCACGCGCTGACGACGACGGGGGACCAGAAGCGGCGGATGACGCGGTCGGATTGGCCGCAGGAGGCGAGGAAGTCGCCGAAGGTGCGATCATCCCACTTGCTGCGATCGGTGCGCATGATGGCGGAGCAGGCGCGGGCGATCTGGAGTTTTTCGCCAAGTGAGAGGAAGGACGCTTTGAGGAACGCGCCGGTGAAGTGGCCGGGGGCGGGGAGCATGCCCGGAGCCACGACGCTGACGCGACCGCCTACTTCGATCCAGTATTGCTCGCGGTGCCAGATGATCTTGTCGCGGGTGCCGAGGCGACCGAGAAGATCGAGGTAGTTGGTGCAGCAGCCGAGGACGACGTGCTGGCAGTTGTCGAGCCAGCGGCCGGAGCGAACATCTTGGAAGGAGGTGGCGCGGCCGCCAAGTTTTTTGCGGGTTTCGAGGAGGGTGACGGGGATGTTGCGCTCGGCGAGGCGGAGGGCGCAAGCGAGGCCGGCGATGCCGCCACCGATGATGAGGGCGCTCTTGGTCATCTCACACGTTGGTTGCAACACCACAGGCAGACACGCTGCCCGTGCCACCCATGCCACAGATGTTGTGGAGTGCGCGAATCACCAGCGACCCACCTTGGCCCAGAGGGCGGCACCGAGTGCGATGCTGGCTTTTTTCGCGCCGGCGAGACGGATGCGTTTGTCGCCGGCGATGCGGGAGGGGTCCTGCTCGATGAGTTCAAGCAGGCCGCCGTAGATGCGCGTCATGGCCCAGAGGGTCGGGGCGCAGGCGGGATCGATCATGGATTCGAGCTGAGCGGAGGCGGTGTAGTGCTCGCGGGTGATGCGGGCTTGCTCGGCGACCAGTGCTGTGCACCGCTTGTCATCGGTCCAGTTGCGGACATCTTCGGCGGTGAGGCCGTGAGCCTTGAGCGCGGCCTCGGGGACGTAGCGACGCGATGGGGTTTCGTCGAAGTCCTGCGCGAAGTCGCGGAGGATGTTGGTGCGCTGGAAGGCCTGGCCGCGGTGGAGGGCGAGGTCGCGGGCCTTCGCAGCATCCGCGCCGGGCTTGAGACCCCAGATCCAGAGGCAGGCGAGACCAGCGGTGCCGGCGACGCGGTAGCAGTAGCGCGAGAGGGCGGCATCATCGGGATAGCCGGGGTGGTCGAGGTCTTCTTCGAGGCCTTCGAGCATCTCGGCGAAGATGATGGGGTCGATGGGATAGGAGGCGCAGGTCGCGGCGAAGGCGGCGGCCCACGCGGGATCGGTGGGCGCGGGGGCTTCACCGGCGAGGAGTCGCTCGGTCATCGCCTTGAATTCGGCGAGTTGGATGCGTCGATCGCTGGAGGGAGTCGGCTCATCGGCGAGATCGTCGGCGGCACGCATCCATGTATAGATGGAATAGATCGCGCCGCGGCGGGGCTCGGGCGTGAGACGAAGACCGTGGTAGAAGTTGCGGGCACGCTCGCGGGTGATGCGGGCACACTCGGCGAAGGAATCGCGGAGTCGGTCGTCGGCGACACCTGCGAGCGCGGGGACAACGCTGGTCGTGGGTCCGACCGCGCGGACACGACCGGCAAGAGGACTCGCTATGGCCACGCCCGCGCTGCTCAACCTACTGCCTCCGGAAACGCCCACCCAACCACTCACACGCAAACTACCACGCACTAACCGGACTTGCCGCGTCCGAACTTGGTCCGAAGCCATGCCCGACCGACGAGCAGGGCCTTTTCAGATGACGCCAGACGAGGACGGTTCCAAAGCGTGGCGCAACCCAAGCCCCGAACGGCCCTGAGGATAGCGTCGCCGCCCGCCCCGAACAGCCAGACGACGGGACCGATTCCCCCATCCAGGGTGGCGGGAAGGGGACGTCCCTTGTCAAAGAGGGCGGCGGTTTCGTCGACCAGAGGGCGCAGGCCGCGGATGAAGGGAACGCGGGCACGGGGGTCGTTTGGTTGGTCGAGCCAACCGCGGAGACGTTCGCGGGTGAGGCCAATGGGGGTGCCATCGGGGCCGAGGGTGGGGATATAGATGCGGTCACGCTCGAGGAGATCGCGGCGGACATCCTGCCAGAAGTTGATGAGTTGCAGGGCGGTGCAGGTGGCATCGCTCATGGCGTAGCGATCGGCGTTGGCGGGGTCGACTTCGGGCGGGGCGTAGCCGCCGAGGGTGAGGACGATGCGGCCGACGGGATTCGCGCTGCGCGAGCAATAGTCGAGGAGTTGGTCCCAGGTTTGATAGGGGAACTCGGGGGTGCCAAGCGTTTGGTCTTGGACGAAGGCGGCGATGAGGTCTTCGAAGGGTTTGGCGGTGAGGTGCTTGTGGCGGAAGGCGGTGGCGCGGAGCGCGATGAAGACGGGGTGGGTTGGGGATGTCGGATTTGGGATGTCGGATGCGGGATGTGCGTGCGAAAAACAAGATCGCAGTTCGTCACTCCACCATAAGAGAAGGCGCTCGGAACGTTGGCGGGCTTCAGGGGTGTTGCCAGTCTCGTCGCCGAGGTCGTCGGACCAGCGGCAGAAGGCGTAGACGGCGGCGAAGTCGTCGCGGAGGTGGAGCGGGACGAGGGCGGAGAGGACGCTGAAGTTCTCGTAGTGTGAGGTGGCGAGGCCGCGGCAGTAGGCGATGGATTCGTCGAGCGTGGGAACGAGGAGGTCGGGGGAAGACCGCTCCCACTCGGGGCCGATGAGGCGGAGCAGATCGATCGGAGGTGTGCGTGGGTCGAGTGAGGGAGATGGTGGGGCCGATACGGGCATCGGTGGAGCGTAGCGATGGAATTTGGCGGATTCGCGGCGCGAGAGCGCGGCGAAGAGCAAGTCAGTTTTTCTTCAGATACGTGGCGGCGGCGTCGAGAATCGGGTCTGAGGTCGCAGTCGGCTTCCACTCGATGCGAATGTCGGGGGCGATGCCCTTGCCTTCGAGAGGGGTGCCATCGGGGAGGAGGTCGATCCAGGTGGGGAGAAGGACGCGGACGCTCGGGCAGAGATCGACGGGGCGTGGGTTGCCGGAGCTGCCATAGGTCGAATCGCCGAGGAGAGTTGCGCCTCCGGATGCGCCGTGCTGGAGCATGGCGATGAAGGACTCGTTGCTGGACATGCACTGCTTGCCGATAAGGACGGCGAGTTTGCCAGCGAAGTGCGGACGGTCGGGGGTGGGATGGAGTGTTCGATCGAGAATCTCGGTCCAGCCGCTCGGGAGCGAAGCGTCGCGCGATTTATTGCGGGAGTAGACGGTGGGCTTGTCTGCAAAGCAGCCCGCGATGGAGCGGGCGAGGAGCTCATCGCCGCCGGAGTTGGTGCGGACGTCGATGATCATGGCGGGGGAGGATTGGTGGGCTTTGATGAAGTCAAAGGCGGACTCGTACTCATTGGCAGAACCGCTCCAGTCGCCGATGAGGAGGTATGGGATGCCCTGCACGGTGCCGGTGGCGATTCGGTTGCTGGGGCGTTTCCATCCTTCGACGGATTTGGAAAGAAGGGCGAGATCGACGTTGGAGGGAGCGAGAGGGCGATGCGTGAGGAGGATCATGTCGCCGACGCGAATGGTGATGTGCATGTCGCCCGCGACCGCAAGGAGTTTGGCGGCGGCCCGAGCGAAGGCGGATGGCGTGCGGGCGGATTGCATCGCTTCGCGATGATCGGCGAAGGACTTATCCCAATCGACGTTGCGGAGATCGCGGTAGGAGTAGCGGTCTTTGATGGCGGTGTGAAGTGTGGCGATGGCTTTGGTCGCTTCGTCGGCGGTCAATGCGGGGGCGGGGTCATCGGCCTTGCGGGTGGTGAACGAGATCGGATAGGGCTCGGCGGATTCCCGCCCCATGTTCTTGAAGTTCCGCGAGGCCGGGCAGTTCACGCTCAGGGCGTACGTCTTCCCGGGCTCAAGTTCGACGGGGATGATGAGGGTGCGAGCATCGGCCCAGGTCGTCGCGCCTGTGATCTTGGGCAACGTGGGTCCGCCGCCGCAGATTGAGCGGCCAGTGGGCTCCATGTCCTGATCGAACTGGATGCGGATCTGCGTGAGGGCGGGATCGATGCCGAGGTCGGCGTGGTCGGGGGTGGCGCTGATGACGCGCGGAGGTGCGGCAAGAATAACAGACGCTGTGCCGAGGAACGCCGCAACAAGAGAGAAGCAAGATATGGTTCGCATCGTTGAACTCCGAATATGCATAGTACAGCGAGCCCTTCGCGTTTGCGGAGGGCTCGCGGATGAATGTCGTGCTTGGGAGCAGGATTTGTGATCGATGTGGGGGACGGCTCGGGAGAGCCGTGCGACCACAGCGGTCGTTGCTGACCTTCTTGATCTCGACGGAGCCGATCCACGCCTTCTCGCTGGTTTCGAGGTCGGTCAAGTCGAGATTCACCTGGAAGTACTTCACGGTCGTGCGGCCGTTCAGCGAGCGATCCTGGACATCGTTGATGTCGCCGATGAGCATGAGGTCCGCGCCGAGTTCGTTCTTCATGACTTTGCGGGTGGCGGCGGAGTTCCATTCCTGGCCCTGGAGGCGTTCATCGCGGAGGTCGCCACGATCGTCCTTGGCGCCGACGATGCGGACGCGGCCGGAGTTGAGCATCTCGCGCTCGAAGTTGCGGGTGAAGAGCTTGGTGTTGATGTAGTCCTGAGTGTTGTTCTTGACGGGGCCGACGATGATGATGGGGCGCTGGCCGTTGTGCTCGGCCATCCAGCGGTCGATCCAGCCGCGGAAGGTGGCCTGATCGACCATTCCCTGCCAGACCTGGCGGGCGTCGGTATCGTTGAAGCGGTAGTCGACGTCAACAACCGTGCCGGGGTCGACGCGGGTGACTTCGCGGCGGGTGGGACCGCCGCAGGCGGTGAGGAGGGAAAGGGAGGCGAGCGCGCCGGTGAGGGCGAGGGCTTTGCAGGTGTTCATGGTGAGGTCCTTGGTTGGAGTCGCATGGTCTCTGGGATTGTTGGCAGGGTCGGGCGGGTGTCACCGCCAATAGTGTTCGACGACGGTGACGAGGCCGCGCGGGTCTTCGGGGACGGTGATCTCACGCGGCGGCGAGGAATACAGCACGCCGCCATTACGCGACAAATACTCGATGCGCACGCGGTGTTTTCCGGGAGGGAGCTTGAGAAATGTCACATCGGCACGGCCGGGGAGGAAGGCCCAGCAGCGGAGATCGGCCTTTTCCGTGCCGCCGACGAAGACCAGTCCGGCGATGATCATGCCGATCTGGGCGAGGTTGCGGTCGTTGCCACGCCGCTGAGAGTGCTTGACGGCCTCGGTCGCAGCGAATGCGGCGGCAGCCTTGAGCTGGCTACGGAGAACGGTGCGGGCGACGATGAGGGGCAACTGGCGGCGGTGGTTTTCGGCGGCGACGATGCGGAAGTCTTCAATTTTGTCGAGTGATTGAAGCGTGGCGGGCGGGGGCGACGCGGGAACATTTGGCGTGGGCGTCCAAGCGGGCTCGGCGATGACGCGTGCGCTACCGACCTCTTCGCTGCCGCCGCGGAGTTCGGGGAGCTCGAAGTAGACGGGCCATTCGTAGACAGGGATGGGGCCGATCTTGTTGGCGGTCATTGTGGGGCCGCGGCCGGAGAGGCCGACGATGAGGACGTTGCCGTCTTCGGGGCGCATCGCGCCGATATTGGCGAACTTGGCTTCATCAACCTCACCGCCGCCCTGCAGACCACGTTGGAGCGCGATCGCGCTGGCGAGGCGGCGGCCGGCGACACTTTGGAAGTCTGCATCGCCGGACTTCATGAACGCGATCGCGGAGAGATAGTCGCCCAGGGTGCTCTCGATGAACTCGCCCTGCTCGTTGGCATCAACGGAGCGCATGGTGCCCGCGAGCGCGGACTGGAACTGACCGTTCCCACCCCCCACAACGCCCTCTTTCCGCTTGATGTACCGATCGCGCAGCACATCCGCCTTGCCCGCGGCGCGGCGGGCCTCGACGGTTGCGCCGCCGTCGATCTGTCCGGCCTGAAGCTGCGCGAGCATCTTGAGGACGTTGACGTAGATCTCCTCATACGGCTGGCCGTAATACGACACCACCGTGTCGTTGAGCAGCCATCGCGAGAGTTGCTCGCCGCCGGTGGGCTCGCGATCGACCTCCATCGTGCTCTCGGCTTTTTCGAGCAGGTCGATGGCCTTGGCGTTGTCCTTCTGCGCGAGGGCGACCGCGCCGCGATCGAGCCAATAGAGGAGTTTGTTGCGTTCGCCGTATTCATCGCGGACGGCGGGATCGTCGAGCATTCTGGCCGCGGCGTCGTAGTTGCCCTGCTCGTGCATGGCTTCCAGCGTGACGCGGGAGCGGTCGAAGGCGGTGATGCAGCCACCTCCACTCGCGCCAAGCCAGAGGCATACGAGTCCTACAAGCAAAGATTGGAAGACCAGTTTGATCACAATGCAGGATACGCTCCGCCCATGCCAAACACGCCTCCATCCCCCCTCACAATCGCTGCCTTCCAGCAACTCATCCGCGATCGTTACTACGCGACGGATTCGGCGCGGGGCGCAGCGGGGACGTTTCTTCTGTTCATGGAGGAGGTCGGCGAACTGGCCACCGCCCTGCACGACAACCGACCGCCGCTCTCGGCGACCAATCCCGGCGGCAAGAAGCGGGCGATCTCGGCGGAGGAGCGGGCGAACCTGGAGGAGGAGTTCGCGGATGTGTTGGCGTGGCTGATGACTCTGGCGAACATCACAGGGGTGGACTTTGAGCAGGCGCTCAAGAAGTACACGGTGGTCGGGCGGGTCGAGGGAACGAAGGAGTGAGGGAGAGAACACGAGGGACGGGAAGCAGCCGGTTTTAGCTACCCACGCCTCTGCCACCGAGTCATAACGGTGTCAATCAGAGCGATGGTTATTCCTGTCACCCAGTTCGACGCCCAGACTCCGACAACAAGCGAGAGAGGAACCACGGTCCACCACGGCCAGTTCGTCCACTTCAGCAAGCCCCACGCGAGCAAAAGCGGACATGCCGGAAACGCAATGAGAATCGTGACGATTCCAATAAACCCGAGTGGCTTGACGATCCACGATTCGCGGCTCATGGGGATCGCTCCGTGCGTTCCTAAATCACGTGTGGTCCTAACGCGTCCTTGGTTGAAACGTCACATCAGCCCTGCCGTCTCCTCGAGCCCCAGCATCACATTGGCGTTCTGCACCGCCTGGCCGCTCGCGCCCTTCACGAGGTTGTCGATGGCGGCGACGATCACCACGCGCCCAGACACAACGCGGGCGTTGACGTGGACCTGATTGGTCCGGTTCACATCGCGGAGCGTCGGGGCCTCGGTGCGCACCGTGACGAACGGCTCCTTGGAATAGGCGTGGGTGAGGACTTCCATCACCCGTGCGGTGTCAACATGGTGGCCGATGGACCTCGCGTAGATGGTTTCGAGGATGCCGCGCTCGATGGGGAGCAGGTGCGGGACAAAGAGCGCGCCGCCGCGGCCGTGCGCGGCATCGCCCGCGCTCTGGCCGTGCAGGTGCAGCGTCTGGTTGATCTCCGGCTGGTGGCGGTGCGTGCCGATGCCGTAGGCGGAGTAGTTCTCGCCCGCTTCGACGAGGGTGGTGTGTGGCTTGGGCTCGCGCCCCGCGCCGCTGACGCCGCTGGCGGCGTTGATGATGATCGATGAACCGTCGGCCTCGATGACGCCGGCACGGAGGAGCGGAAGGAGCGCGATCGCCGCGGCCGTCGGATAGCACCCGGGATTCGCCACGAGCTTGGCGGACTTCACGCGGTCGCGGGCGAACTCCGTGAGGCCGTAGACGGCGTGCTCGAGATTCTTCGCATCCGTGTGCGGATGGCCGTAGGCCTTCTCGTAGGTCGCGACATCCTTGATGCGGTAGGCGGCGGAGAGATCGACGACTTTCAGGCCGCGAGCGAGCAGTTCGGGCGTGTGGTGCATCGCGGCTTCGTGCGGGAGGCAGAGGAACGCAATCCCCCCACTGCACCGCTTGGCGATGGCGTCGTGATCGATCGGCTCACACTGCGGGTTCACGCCCTCTCCCATGCGCCCGAGCAGCCGCGGAAACTCAGCATCAATGCGCGGGCCCGGCGAGCGGGCCGAGGCGAGATACTCAACACGCATCGAAGGATGGCGGGCGAGAATCTCGATGAGTTCGAGGCCGGTGTAGCCGGTGGGACCGAGGATGGCGACTGGGTATTTCAATGTTCGGATTTCGGATTTCGGAATGCGGATTTGCGATTTGCGATTTGCGATTTGCGATTTGCGATTTCAGGCGTTGATTGTTGTGCGCTGGCGACTGGCGTCAACGGCGGACGCCGAACCGGCGCTGTCGATCGCTCGGGTGATCTCGACGACGAGGGTGTCATCCTCGGTCGGGCCGTGGCGGTGGTTTTCGACGGCCGCGAGCACGACGGAGGCGAGGCCCGAGCGTCCCGCCTGCTCGGCGGTGTGGACGCTGGCGAGGAAGGACGTCAGCCCCTTGACGCCGAGCATGCGGCCCTGCTGGTTGCGGCACTCCAGCGCGCCATCGGTATAAGCGAGGAGCGTGTCGCCGGGGACGAAGGGGCGGGACTGCACGGCGGGGTCAAAGTCCACCGCGGCACAGGCGCCAAGCACGAAGGAAGTGGAGTCGAGCTGATCGATGGTGCCGTTCGCGGCGCACAGGAACGCAGGGGGATGGCCGCCGCTGGCGTATTCAAGAACGCCTCGATGCTGATCGACGCGGATGCAGAGGGCGGTGACGTAGACCGAGTGCGTGGCAAGCGTGAGGTGGACGTAGCGGTTGAGCGCACTGAGAACCGCGCCGGGGCTGGCGTGCGGGTCCTCGGCAAAGAGACGCTCAACCTCGCCGTAGAGACGATTCACCGTGAGCGCGGCTGCGATGCCGTGGCCGGTGACATCCAGCAGCAGGAGATTGAACGCGGGGGGGGCGCTCTCCACGGAGGGCGAGAAGCGGGCGTAGAGATAGTCGCCGCCGATCTGGAGCATCGGGCGGTAGCGATATGCGAAACGGAGGGGGCCGGTGGGGATCGGCTCGGGGAAGAGGGCCTCGTGGATGCGCTGGGCATCAAAGAGTTCGCGGCGCATCTGGCCATAGCGCGTCTGCAACATGCGCACGCGGAAGCCCTCGACGCGGCGGCTGTGCTTGATCCAGGCGATGAGCACGCCGGGCACCATCATGAAGAGCGACGTGATGATGAGGAACGCCTTCATCGGCGCTTCGCTGGAACCGAAGATGAGCTCCGCGCCCGCGCTCAGCAGCAGCACGGGAAGAATCGGCCGCAGCGCCTGCATCGGCGTCCATGGCAGGAAGGCGCACGCGAGCATGTGGTAGACGCAGAGCTGCCAGGGAAAGCCGGTGCCGCCAAGCAGCACGGCGACGAGCGTCTGCGTCAGCCCGAGGAACATGAAAATATTCTGCGTGAAGCGGACGAGGTCCATCTTTCGCCGCCCGGCCTGCTGAACGTGGACGCCGGACCAGATGATCGCGGCGAGATCGAGCAGTGTCAGCGCGAGTACGAGCCACATGCCCAGCCGACCGAGGCGAACGGCATCGACGGCCTTCTGCATCGAATCCGAACTGGCGATCTTCGCGGCGGACATCGCCATGATGGTCGCGAAGCTCGCGAGCGAGGCGACGCGGGCCATGATGTAGACCACGCCGACGGAGACGATGAACCAGATGAAGCGGCGACGGAGGAGCAAGCCCGTTTCGGACTCGAACTCCTGCCGGAACTCGCTTGTGACTGGTGCGTGTGCCATGTCGCCTGATCGATGCGTGTCGCCGATTCGTGCCCCTTGCCGGAAGAAGACCGGCGGGGGCTGGGAGGGGATTGTTCGCTGGTCAGCCGCCGCGGGTGGCGCCGGGAATCCACTTGACATCCGCCGCACCGTCGTCGTTCGCGACTCGGGCCAGAACAAAGAGCAGATCGCTCAGGCGGTTGAGATATTTGACGGCCTCGAGATTCGTCGTGTGCGGATGCTTGGCGTGCAGCGCCACCGTGCAACGCTCGGCACGTCGGGCAACAGTGCGGGCGACGTGCAGAGCGGCGGCGAGGGGCGTGCCGCCGGGAAGCACGAAGCTGTCCAGCGGGCGAAGACGCTCGTTGTGCTCATCGATGGCGCGTTCGAGGCGTTCGGTCTGTTTCGCGGTGATGCGGAGACGCTCGCCGGCTTGCTCGGTGGAGGCGATGGGGCAACAGAGATCCGCGCCGACATCGAAGAGTTCGTTTTGGATGGTGACGAGAAGGTTGGAGAGCTCGACGGCACGCGGATGGGTGTGGGCGCGACCCGCTTCGACCACACAGAGGCCGAGCGCGGCGTTCGCCTCATCGACAGTGCCGTAGGCCTCAACGCGCAGGTCAGTCTTGGGGGCGCGCGAGCCGTCGCCGAGGCCGGTGGTGCCATCGTCGCCGGTCTTGGTGTAGATCTTGCTGAGGCGGACCATGACAGCTCCGGGAGTCGGCGAGAGAGAGAACCATGCAAGTGTATCGCGCGAGGAGGACCGACCCCATTGGGCTCGCCTGTCGGGAACCGGCACGACCTTTCTGATTGGGATCCGCTATGCTGGCCTTCCGTGAATGGTCTCACCGCCAGATGGTCTTTTCGCCTCAATCGCCTTGGCGAGCCCGCGCCGGGGCCGGGGGAGACGTTGCCGTTTGTACCGCATGGAGCTTCTGCGCTGGCGACGCGGCTGCTCTGTGTGCGCGGCATCACGAACGCGACGGATGCGGGGGTGTTTCTTGATCCGAAACTGAATCAGTTGCACGACCCTTCGCTGATCCCTGATCTGGACCGCGCGGCGGAGCGACTGGTCGCGGCGATTCGCGCGGGCGAGCGGATCGTGATCTACGGCGACTATGACGTAGACGGCGTCACGGCGACGGCGATTCTGTATCACCTCTGCAAGCACATCGATCGGCACGCGAACGTGCACACGTATGTGCCGCACCGGCTGGATGAGGGATATGGGTTGAACTCGGATGCGATTCGGGAGATCGCGGCGGAGGGGACGAAGGTGATCGTCTCCGTCGATTGCGGCGTGACGGCGGTGGAGCCGGCGCGAGTCGCCCGTGAACTCGGCATTGATCTCATCATCACGGATCACCATCACCCGCCGGAGCGCGAGGAGGATCTGCCGCAGGCGTACGCCGTGGTGCATCCGCGGCGGCCGGGGTCGCGCTATCCCTTCGGCGAGCTGTGCGGCGCGGGTGTGGCGTACAAGCTGGCGTGGCGGATGGCGACGGTGGCATCGGGTGCCGTGAGTGCGCCGGGATCAAAGGTTGGCAAGGAGACGCGCGAGTTGCTGGTGGAACTGCTCGCGTTCGCCGCGCTGGGGACGATCGCGGATGTGGTGCCGCTGGTGGGAGAGAATCGCGTGCTGGCGCGGTTCGGGTTGGTGCGTGCGAAGCACTCGCCGTTCACGGGGTTGCAGGCGCTCGTCGAGGCGAGCGGGCTGACGGGTGAGAACATCGGCGAGATGGAAGTCGGCTTCGCGCTCGGGCCGCGGCTGAACGCGGCGGGGCGCATGGGACACGCGAAGGATGCGGTCGAACTCTTCACCACGGCCACGGGTTCGCGAGCGACGGAGATCGCCACGCTGCTCTCTTCGCAGAACACCAAACGCCGCGCGGTGGAGAAGGCGATCTTTGAGACTGCCTGCGAAATGGTGGTGCGAGAAGGAATGGATCGTTCGGATCGCCGCGCCATCGTGCTCGCCCACGAGGACTGGCACGCGGGCGTGGTCGGCATCGCCTGCTCGCGGCTGGTGGAGAAGTTTCACCGCCCGACGATCCTGATGCAGAAGAAGGATGGCGTCTGCCACGGCTCGGGACGCTCCATCGACGGCTTCAACCTGCACGCGGGGCTCACCCACTGCGCGGAGCATCTGGAGAAATACGGCGGACACACGATGGCGGCGGGGCTGCATGTAGTGGAGCCGAAGCTCTCCGCCTTCGTCGATCAGTTCACCCAGTTCGCCAACGGCGCGATCGCCGAAGACCTCATGTGCGCCAGCGTGCAGATTGATTGCGAGGCCTTCGCGGAGGAACTCACGCCGCAGAGCATCGCGGAACTCGATCGCCTCGGGCCGTTCGGCGCATCGAACCCGCAACCGCAGCTGCTGGTCCGCAATCTCCGCATCGTCAAGCGTGCGGCGATGGGCGCGGGAGGCAAGCATCTGCAACTCTGGCTTCGCACTCCCGATGCCAAGCGAGAGTGGCGGGCCGTCGCGTGGAACTGGGGCGAGAAGGCGGAGAAGATTCCCATCGGCGACGGAGCGGATGTGGTCATGCGTCCCCGGATCTCGACGTTCACAGGATCGGCGCAGATCGAGCCGCAGATTGTGGATATCGCCTTGCGGTGAACGGAACCAAGCGACCATTTTTATGAGGAGATTCCCATGACGAATCGTCCGACGACACGCACGCTGATTCTCGGGTCGGTTCTGCTGGCGCTTCCGATCGGGATTGCGGCATTCACGCGCTCGGCCGATTCGCTCTCGCAGCCGATCAAGGAGCCGTTCCTCCCTATCACTCCAAAGAAGCCGACATCAACCGGTCTCAGCAAAGGCGAGTTCACCGTTTCCATCGAGGGCGCGAAACAGGGTCGCTTCAAGGGTGAGGGCTCCGGCGATGCGGTGAAAGACAAACTCATCGGCCTCGCGTTTGAGTATGAGATCAAGACGCCACGCGATCCGGCATCGGGAGCGGCCACCGGCAAGCGGCAGCACCAGCCGATCGTCTTCACCAAGGAATGGGGCGCGGCCTCACCGCAACTCTTTCAGGCGGCGGCGACGAACGAGTCGCTGAAAACCGTCGTGTTCGAGTTTTATCCAGCAGCACCGGGCGGCGCGGCCGACGCCTTCTACAACATCAAACTCACGAACGCCGCGATCTCCTCCATCCGCCAGCGCACCGTGGACGGGCGGTTCCTCGAGGAAGTCTCGCTCTCGTTCGCGAAGATCGAGGTGGAGCACAAGGGGAGCAAGACCTCTGCGAGCGATGATGCGAGCAAGTGAGCGGACTGGGCGCCGTGGTACACTGCCCACCATGAAGAGCACCGCCACCACTCCCGCCGCCTACTTCGCGTCGCTGCCGGAAGACCGCCGAGTCGCGCTGGAGGCGGTGCGGAAGGTGATCCTTGCGAATCTCGACAAGACCTTCGAGGAGACCATGCTCTACGGCGTGGCGGCGTACGTCGTGCCGCACTCGGTCTACCCGCCGGGGCATCACACCAACCCGAAACTCCCGCTCATGTACATGGGGTTCTCCTCGCAGAAGAACGACATGGTCGTCTACATGCTGATGCTGCTGCACAACACCCCCGAGCGGGAGCGGTTCGAGGCCGCGTGGCAGGCGACCGGGCGGAAGAACTACCTGGAAGTGACCGGCATGGGCTGCTGCCTCCGCTTCAAGAAGCTCGAGGATCTCTCGCTGGATGTCATCGCCCAGACGATGCGCCGCATCTCCGCGAAGAAGTATCTGGAGGACCACGCCGCGATGCTGGCGAGCCGGGGGCTGGGGGCGGATGGGAAGAAGGTGAAGGGCGGGGAGGCGGGGGCGGTGAAGAAGGTTGCGAAGAAGAAGACGGGGAAGAAGGCCGCGACGAAGGTTGGCAAGAAAGTTGGGAAGAAGAAGGCGAAGCGGTAACGGATGACGCAGAGCCAGCGCCGCAACCTGATCGTCGCGCTGCTCGCCGCCGCTCTGTGCGCGGCGGCCGTCTGGTACGGCATTCACGCGGCCGACCCGTATCGTCGGCGATACGACGGCCCAGCTGTTGATAGCCCAACTAGACGCGGCCGCTGAGGCGTCTTTCTCGCGAAGCGATCAAAGCTCCGGCGCAAACCCCCGACGCATGCTGTTCGCACGGCTCACCGCCGCACATCTACTCCAAGCCCGTCATTCACTTGCCGTACCGCCCACTCAGGCCACCCCAGTTTGTCCAACCACTTTCGACGCAATCGCTCCCATCGCTCGCCAATCGGATTTGTTGCGACGGGGGGCATCTCGTCGAAATCGTCATAGCCCATTTGTACGAAGCAACTGGGACAGCTCTCCAGGCCTCCGAGAAAATTGAACGCGACGATCTTCGCGGTATCGGAGTATTCATGCCCGCACACGGGACACAGGATGTTGCCTTTGGCCGTTCGACAGACCGTAGCCTGTTCACCAAATGATGTGACAACCTCCTCACGCATGGCGTCTCCCCTCAAAGCTCCGGCGCAAACCCCCGTCGCATCGTGTTCTCGCAGCTCGCACGCGGCTCCACGAACTGCAGCAGGTAATCCGCCCCGCCCGCCTTGGAGCCCACGCCGCTCATGCCGAAGCCGCCGAAGGGCTGGCGGCCGACCAGCGCGCCGGTGATGCCGCGGTTCAGGTACAGGTTGCCCACTCGGAAGCCGCGCTTGGCCATCTCCAGGTGGGCCGGGCGGCGGCTGAAGACCCCGCCGGTGAGCTTGTACGGCGAGTCGTTGGCGATCTTGAGGGCCACCGCGAAGGAGTATGCGTGCATGATGGCGAGGACGGGGCCGAAGATTTCCTCGCGGGCGATGGTGTGGGTGGGCTTCACGCCGGAGAAGATCGTGGGGCCGACGAAACGGGCCGCGTTCGCATTCACGAACGCGTTGTCGCGCGGCAGCGGCGTCTCGAGCTCCACCGTGCATCCCTCATCCTTCCCTTTCTGCACCATCGAGCGGATCTTGCTCGCCGCCTGCTCGTCGATCACGGGGCCGATGTCCGTCCCCGGCCGCGTCGGGTCGCCGATGACCAGCGCACGACTCGCCTCCACGACACGCTCGATCACATGCCGGATCGCCGGGCCATGCTCGCCCTCGGGATCAACGACGATGAGCCGCGAGAGCGCGGAGCACTTCTGCCCCTGGAAGCCGAAGGCGGAGTGACGAATGGCGAGCACGGCCTCGTCAAGGTCCGCGCTGGTGTCGATGATGAGGGCGTTCTTGCCGCCCATCTCGCAGATGACTTTCTTGACGTGGGAAGATGCGGCCTCGCGATGGAACGCGGAGGTCGCGGCGGGGGGAGAGTTGAAGGGCGATGGCGGCGCGGAGGCGTTGAGGATGTCGAGGCCGACATCGCGCGAGCCGGTGAAGGCGATGACGGCGACGCGGGGGTCGCGGACGAGGGCCGCGCCGGTTGTTTCGCCGGGGGCGGGGCAGAACTGCACGAGGTCGCGGGGTTGGCCGTTCTTCTCCAGCTCGCTCCAGAGGATGTCGCACATCGCCTTGGCGATGCCGGGCGTCTGCTCGGCGGGCTTGACGATGACGGGGTTGCCCGTGACGAGGGCCGCCGTCGTCATGCCGCAGCAGATGGCGAGGGGAAAGTTCCACGGTGCAATCACTACGGACGGGCCGCGCGGCTGGTACCACGTTTCATCCAGTTCGCCGATGAAGGCCCCGAGTCGGTTCCGCGAGAAGAGCCGGGCGGATTCGCGGGCGTAGTACTCAAGAAAGTCGATCGCCTCGCAGGTGTCGGCATCCGCCTCGCGCCAGGTCTTGCCGGCCTCCTTGATCATGATGCCGGAAAGCTCATCACGCCGGGCACGCATCGCCGCAGCGGCATCGGCAAGCACTTTGGAGCGGAGCATCGGGTCGGCATCGCGCCAGGACTCGAAGAGTTTGTCGGCCACGGCCACCATCGCCGCGCCTTGATCGGGGGTGCGGTCGTTGGCGACTTTGGGGACGACGGCCTTCTCAACCGACTGCGCGAAGGCGATGCGAACGGCGGCGATGGAGAAGTCTCGCATCGACTCGTTGAAGAAGGGGCGGCCATCGCCAACGCCGGGAACGGCGGCGGAGAGTTTGTGCTTCTCTGGGGACATTCCGGAGGACTTGCCGCCGAGTTCGAGGGCGATGCCGGCGCCGTCGGTCGAAGTTGCATGGGACCCGTTGGTCCCTCGCTCGCGCGTCGGGCTCGTGTGCGGCGACGCGAGCAGGATGGCGTGATCCGCGTTGTCGAGGAATCCGGCCTTGAGCCAGCTTTCGTTGGACGTGTTCTCCAGCAGGCGACGCACGAGATACGCCATGCCGGGGATCATCTCGCCGACGGGAACGTACTCGCGGATGCGGAGGCCCATTTCCGCCGCGGCGTATTTGAGCTGGTCGGCCATGCCGTGGAGCATCTGGAGTTCGATCGCGCTGTGCGGTAAGCCGCGGCGTTCGAGACCTGCGATCGCGGCGGCGATGGAGCGGACGTTGTGGGAGCCGAGTGCGAGCTTGACGCCCGAGGGCTTGTCGCCCCCCGCACGCGGTGCGTGGTCAAGAAAGATTTCCGTCATCCGCTCAAAGCACGCATCCGTCTCGCGTTTCGTCGGCCAGACCGGGCAGGGCCACCCCATCTGCTCGGCGTGAATGACCTGATAGTCCCAGTACGCGCCCTTCACCAGCCGCACGCTCACGACGCGATTCGTTCGCTTGGCCCACTCGCAGATGCGCCGGGCATCATCCTCGCCGGAGCGCAGATACGCCTGCATCGCGAGGCCGGCTTGGAAGTCCACGGCTTCGCAGCAGCGCATGAAGAGTTCGAGCGTGAGGTCCTTGAGCGCGAACTGCTCCATGTCGAAGTTGACGAAGACGCCCTTGGCCTTCGCGGCTTCGAGAATCGGCACAATCCGCTTCATCAGCTCCTTGATGGAACCCTCGGTGTCGATGGGGTCGACGCGGGCGGAGAGGGAGCTGATCTTGATCGAGACATTTGTGCGCGGGATCGGGCCGAGATGGTCGGACTCCAGCCGCGGATTCGGCTTCCACCCCGCGACCTGCGATGGGAGGTTGTTCACCAGATCGAGATACTTGCGCTGGTACTGCTCGCTCTCGGCATCACTGACGCACGCCTCGCCCAGCAGATCGACGCTGAACGCGATGCCGTCGTTCCACAAATCCTTGAGATTCGGCAACGCGCTGGCCGCATCTGTTCCCAGAATGAACTTACTCGCCATGCCTTCGATCTGCGAGGTGATGGTCTTGACGGCCAGTCCCTTGGCGATGCCGCCGGCTTTCAAGCCCACACCGATGGCCGCGGGAACTGTCACGCCCGGCTGCGAGAGATAATCCGAAAGGTGGTCGAAGATGTCCTCGGTCGTGCGCAGCATGGGAAACGCATCGACGAAGCGGAACATCTGGACCTTGAACTGCTGGTCCTTCATGGACCATTCCATGAGCTTGTCGGAGTAGAACTTCGCGCTCAGCAGGCCGGTCTTGTGGCCGCGGGCGCGATCGAGCATGTCGCGGCCGATCTCCATGATCCGCTGCTCGCTGGCCCCACCCGCTGGCGGCGACGATGACCGCGCGGCTGCCATTGTCGAGGGGACGGAGGTGGCCGGCTTGGGCTTGCGCGAGAAAATCGCCATGTCAGAATCGCTCCTGGAACGTGTGCGGCCAAGTGTATCGCCGCCGCGTGGCGACTAAACTTGTCTGATCGCATACCCGGAGTTCCTTGTGGCCGATGCCGTCTCCCCCCCACTCTCGCAACGTCCCAGCGTCCTCTCGATCGGCACGTTCGACGGCGTTCACCTTGGTCACCAGGCGTTGATCCATCGCGCTCGGGAGATTGCAGACCGGCATCCGGGAACGCGAGTCGTGGCGCTGGTGTTCAAGCCGAATCCGCTGGAAGTGCTGCGGCCGGAACACGCCCCGCCCCGGCTGAGCATGTTCGAGCAGCGCAAGCAGTGGATTCTCGCGGCGGGGGCGGATGAGGTCGTACGGCTGGAGCCGACGCCGGAGTTTCTCGCCGAGACGCCGGAGCAGTTCGTGCGTTGGTGCGTCGAGAAGTTCAGCCCGATCGCATTTGTCGAGGGCGAGGATTTTCACTTCGGGCGAGCGCGGGCGGGGACGAACGCCGTGCTGGCAGAGTTTGGCCGCACGCTTGGGTTCACGGTGGATGTCGTTCCGACCCGCACCGTCGCGCTCACCGATCATCAACTCGTTCCTGCACGCAGCACGATGGTGCGTTGGCTGCTCGGTTCCGGGCGCGCCCGCGATGCGGCGATCGTGCTCGGGCGACCCTATGAACTGAGCGGCACCGTTGTGCGCGGCGATCGACGCGGCCGCACGATCGGGTTCCCGACCGCGAACCTCGACACGCCGACGCTCATCCCCGCCGATGGCGTGTACGCCGCCGCGGCCCATCTGCCCGATGGCCGCGTGCTTCCCGCCGCGCTCAGCATCGGCACCAAGCCGACCTTCGGCACGCACGCCCGCGCCGCCGAAGCGTTTCTGCTCCAGCCAGATATGGACACTCGCACGTGGGCTCCGATCGCAGGACTAGCGGAATATGGCTGGCATCTTCGGCTCGAACTCTTGGCGTGGGTGCGCGAGCAGGTGCGTTTTGATTCGCTTCCCACGCTGCTGGAACAAATGGAGCGCGACTGCCAGCGTTGCCACTCCATCGCGACCGGGCATTTGTCGGTATCCTCCGCCACGCGGCCATTGCCGCAGGAGATTCTCGCGTGACCATGCCGACCGCCGCACCTTCCACTTCCAGCCATGCCGCAACGGTGCCGTGGTCCACGAGTTCGACGTTTGACCAGATCGCCGCCGATCTGCGAAAGGCGAGTTCCGTCGTCGTGACGACGCACGCGAAGCCGGATGGCGATGCCGCGGGATCGACACTGGCGATCGCACGCGCGCTCAAGCACGCAAACATACCGGCCGAGGTCTGGTGCATTGGGCCCCTGCCGCGCTGGATGCGCCTGCTGTTTGCCTCCACACCGCTGCGGGAGTTCCTGCCCGGAAAGCCGATCACACCTGCGGATGGCAAGCCGTTCGGTTTGCCGAATCCTGACCTGTGCATCATCGCGGACACTGGCTCGTGGACGCAACTCGCCGAGTTGCGTCCATGGCTGGAAGCACGCACGGATCGGAACATCATCCTGGATCACCATCTCCACGGTGATGCCGTAGCGGCGACGCGCCGCATCATCGATTCGACGTGCGCGTCCGCGACACAGGTCGTTGCCCCGCTCTGCGTCAAGTTATGCAATCTCGCATCCGCCGCAACGCTCTCGCGCGAGATCGCCGAGCCGCTCTATCTCGGCTTGGCGACCGACACCGGCTGGTTCCGTTACTCGTCCGTCACACCCGCGACGCTGCGGCTGGCCGCCGACCTCATGGAAGCCGGAGTCGAGCACACCAAGCTCTACGGGATGATCGAGCAACAGGATGTCGTCGGCCGATGGCAACTGCTCGGGCGTGCGCTGAACACGCTGGAACTGCACTCCGTTCGCGCCCCGGACGACACCGCTGTGATGACACTCACGCTCGGCGACTTCGACACCACCAAAGCCGATCGCAACGACACCTCAGGATTTGCTGACATGTTGCTCACAGTGGCAAGCGTGCAAGTCGCGGCCGTTCTCACGGAGAATCCTGTCAATCCCGGCGAGCCGCCGCTGACCAAATACTCGCTGCGATCCAAGCCCGGCCCAGGCGCGATCGATGTGAACCAAGTCTGCCAGAAACTCGGCGGCGGCGGCCACGCGCGGGCGGCGGGCGCGAAGTCGCGACTTGATCTCGCATCCTCGAAGCGTGCGTTGCTTGAGGCCTTGAAATAAGCATGCGTCCACGCCCTTCCCATGCCGGACGATCAGGGCCGCAGCGGCCGGATGCCGCGCCGACGCCGGGCCAGCGACCCCCGCTGCGCATCCAGACCACCACGCTGTGGGAATATCCGAGCCAGCACTATGACCAGTATGAAGAAAGCCCCACGGGCAAGCGCACGCTCGTCTCCACGATGCAGGGAGACCGCGAGTACATCGGCGCGACGCCCTCGTGGGTCATCTGGCAACTCCTCCAGCGATACACGCGCGAGGGGGACACGGTCGTCGATCCGATGGTCGGCAGCGGCACGACGCTCGATGTATGCGCCGACCTGAAACGTGTCGGCATCGGCTTCGATCTTGTGCCACGGCGCGAAGACATCCGCCAGTCGGATGCCCGCAAGCTCGCGCTCCCCGCGAGCAGTGCGGACTTTGTCTTCGTCGATCCCCCCTACTCCACGCACATCAACTACTCCGATGATCCGAACTGCATTGGAAAACTCGATGCGACCGGCCCGGATCACGGCCGCGCGTACTACAAGGCGATGTCGCAGGTCATCTCCGAGATCGACCGCGTGCTGCGGCCCAAGCGGTACATGGCTCTCTACGTCTCGGACTCCTGGCGGAAGCGTGCCGCGGGTGATTCCGGTTCCGGCACCGGCACGTTCATGCCCATCGGCTTCGAGCTTTTCGCGATGCTCCGCGATCGTTTCAAGCCGGTGGACATCATTTCCGTCGCTCGCCACAACGCAAAGCTCACGCAGGGCAATCGGAGCAAGGCCGCCGAAGATGGGAACTACTTCGACCGCGGCTTCAACTATCTCTTCATCATGAAGAAAGAATCAGAGCCGAGCGGCGGAGGCCGCCGGGGAATCTCGTAAGGATGGCGTGCTGGCGTGGTCGACCCGCGCCGGGGCTCACGCTTCGCGGCTCTGACTGATCCACCCGCCCCCCACCACCACATCCGGCTCCGCAGCAGCGTCGTACATCACCACCGCCTGCCCCGGCGCGACGGCCTGCTGCGGTTCATCGAACATCACCTCAAAGCGCCCGCGTCGCCCGCTCGGCGTGTCATCCATTCCATCATCCATCAACCTCACTCTCGCGGCCACCGGCGGGGTGTTGTAGCGATACTTCGCGTGCACGGGTCGCCAATCCGCGAACGCTCGCTCATCCACCAGCCAGTTGGCCTCGCCAGCGACACACCCGCTCACCTCCAGTCGCTCGCGCGGCCCAACCACCACGCGATTCTCGCCATGTCCAGCGGTTTCCTTTCGCAGGACAAACAGAGGAACATCCGCGGCCGCACCATTTCGTGCTCCGATGCCGAGTCCTCGACGCTGCCCGATCGTGAACCGGTGCTGCCCGCCATGCTCGCCGACCTTGTGGCCCTGCTCATCAACGATGTCGCCGACGCGCGCGAGCTCCGGCCGCCGACGCTCGACGAGGCCGGCGTAGTCGTTGTCGGGAACAAAGCAGATCTCCTGCGAGTCCGGCTTGTCGAAGGTAGGGAGACCGAACCGCTGCGCCATGGCGCGAACCTCGGTCTTCTCGAACCCGCCGATCGGGAGCATCATCCGCGCTAGCCGCTCTCGCGGCGCGCCGAAAAGAACGTATGACTGGTCCTTCGTGTGATCGATGCCCCGCAAGAGGCGGCCGTTCTCAACCCTCGCATAATGCCCGCTCGCCACAAACTCCGCCCCAATCTGCATCGCATACTCGTGCAGCTTGCCGAACTTCAGCCAGTCGTTGCAGCGCACGCACGGATTCGGCGTCCGCCCCGCGGCGTACTCATCCACGAAATAGTCGATGATCCGCCCGAAATCCTTCTTGAAGTTCACGACGTAGAACGGCACGCCGAGTTCCGCGGCCACCAGCCGTGCATCGGCCGCGTCATTGATCGAGCAGCACCCCTGATGGCCGATCTTCAGCTTCCGCGGATCGCATGTCGGGGGCGCAACAGAATCAACCGGCTCCATCGTGTCCAACGCCTCACCCGGCGAGCCAAGCCGCATGAACACCCCGACCACCTCGTACCCCTCGCGCACGAGCAGCGCGGCGGCGACGGAGGAATCCACGCCGCCGCTCATGGCGACCAGAACCTTGCCCTTGCTGCCAACTGACACGCTCATGCTGTAATCATAGGTGGATCGCTCAGGATGCCCCGACTCTTCCACGTGCCCGCCGCACCCGCTCCGCCATCCGCTCATCCCGCATCGCCACATTCGTCTGCGCCATCGTCACCCACACTCCCAGCCGCGCGAGTTGCCAGATGGCCAGAAGCGTGTAGCCGAGCGCGAAAACTCCGAGCAGTATCCAGACGGAGAGCACCAACGCCGTCGCAAAGTAGCCCACGATCGCCAGCCGCGCCGACAACCCGCCGTTGAGCCCCCCCACCATTCCCATCATCGCCACGCCAATGCCCATCCCCAGCGCTGATGCCCACGAGCAGTTCCGCAGTTTGTCAGCAAGTTCCGAGTCCGACGCCCAATACGCCAGATTCGATTGCATCACCATCAGCGGCCACCAGCCGACGACACCGATGAGCAGAAACGCCGCGGCGGGCACGATCGCGATCGGCGTATACCACCCTTGCCACTGGATCATCACCAGCCCGATGAGCGCGATGCACCAACCCGGCTGGCTCAGCCGCGCCCACATCCGCCACTTCCACCACTCCGCAACCGGATCAATCTCCATCCGCTTGGTCTTCGGGCGCGGCCGCGTCGCCAGCACGGTTCCCATCGCCCACGCGATCGACCCCGCCAGAGCGCCAATCACCCACGCAAGATGTCCGAAGATCCCCCAGGCGATCAGCCCGGCCGCCATCACCCATCCGCCAACGCAGAGCAGTGTCGTCCCCACGCGAAATCCGCTCACCCACTTCGCCGGCGCATCGACCATCTGATCCGCGTACCGGGCCGGCTCAACATCTTTAATCGCACGCCCGCACTCCGGGCACGCCGCGTTGTCCATCAGCCCGCGCACGTTGTACGAGCACTTGCGGCACGCGCGATCTTCGGCGATCAAAACGCCCGGTCGCAACCGTCTCAGTTCCTCGCTGGCGATGGGCATTCGCGGGCCGCACCTTTCACACGTCAACACCCACTCCCCACCGCCGCCCTCACCGCATACTGGATCATGATCAAACCGGGAGCCGGCCCAACGGTGGCATAATCGTCCAGCCGAGTTGATTCCAGATATCGCACCAACCGCGGCTCCAGCCCGAAAATCCGCCGACACGCACATCCACGGCTGCAACATTCCTTGCCATGTCGCTGGTCACGAGGCGTTGTACAATGTGGCAATGGTCACCACCTCGCCCGCTCGCGAGTCGCTCGGGAGGGCTCTCTACGGATGCGTCCCATGTCCCCATCAATCATCAGACCCGACGCAGAAATCGCCGCGGAGGTACTCGACAGTCTTCGGCGCAGCGCCGATGTGGACGAGCGTGAGGTCGGCGTCCAGGTGGCGGATGGAGTGGTGACGCTGACGGGAACGGTGGGATCACATACCAAACGAATCGCCGCCCTCCGGGCAGCCCGCCACGTCGGGGGCGTGCTCCGTGTGCTGGACGCCATGCGAGTCGCCGTTCCATCCATGGAAGACGCATTGCGCCTTCTCGTGAACCGGCTTGAGTGCCTACACGCCGCGGAACAACAGGGCGGCAAGCTCTTGTCCGAACTGGCCGAAGCGGCATCGAGCCCGAAACTCGCGGCGGCCCTTCGAACGCTCGCGCGACAATCCAGCACGCGGCTCACACGCCTCGGGGGCGCCTTCGAGGAACTGGGAAAACTGCCCCCAACACCACTCCCACAACCCGCCTCGGCCTATCCCGATGGTGCGATCCCCGGCCCGAATGGGTTCTGCCGCGGCGCGATGCAGTTGGCTCGCGCGAGCGGCGCGGAACCCGCCGTCCGGGACGCCGCCCTGATCGCGATTGCCGAGCACATGGCCCATGAACGGATCGCCGGCTACGTGGCGTCCAAGACGCTCGCGGGGATTCTCGCGTTCGACGACACGGCTCATCGCCTGCAGGAATCCCTCAGCGAGGAACGACACACCGACGCCGAACTTGCCCGTCTGGCCGACGCCCTCGTTGAACGAGCTGCCGCCGGCCGCGCAAACGCCGCAACGACCTGACGCGTCCTCTCCGCACGAACTACCGCACTCCGGCGCACTGCGCCGCACGCACCGCGTTCTGGAACATCATCAAACCGGGAGTCGGCCCCGAGGTGGCAGATTCGTTCAGCCGTGTCCAGAACGGATGCCGCGTCCAGTCGAGGAATCGCTCCGGGTGAGGCATCAACCCGAAGATGCGGCCGCTGGGATCACAGATACCGGCGATGTCCGCTTCGCTCCCGTTGGGATTATCCACGTATGTCAGTGCGATCTGGCCATTGGCCGTCAGGCCTCGCATGACTTCCTTGCTCGAAGTGACGAACCGCCCCTCGCCATGGGCGATCGGGAGACGCATCACCTCATCGCTCGTCACGGCAAAGGCCTCCGCGAGTCCCTGCGTCCAGAGACAGGGCGAACCGGCCACTGGCTTCACGCGCACCCAGTTGTCGATGAACCGCCCACCGGAGTTGTGGCTCAGCGCGGTGGTCTGCATCGGTGCGACATCCACGGGCCAATCCGTTCCCGCCACGGGGCCGGGAAGCAGTCCGACCTGCACCAGCACCTGAAACCCATTGCACGCGCCGATCATGGGACAGCCGCGTTTCGCCGCATCCCGCAGAGCGGGATACAGCTTCTCTCGCAACTTCATCGCGAGGATGCGCCCGGACGCGATGTCATCTCCATAGCTGAACCCGCCGGGAAAGCCGATGAGATCAAAGGAGTCGATGCGAGCCGGCTCGGCGATCATGCGATCCACGTGGACCAGCTCCACCGATGCCCCCGCCATCTCAAAGGCGCGGCACATCTCCATGTCGCAGTTGGTGCCGGCAGTACGAATAACTAGGGCGCGGGGCAAGGAGGGTGTGGGCATGGCCAAGCGTATGACCGATGGTTCGTACCCTCCCTCGCACCGATCATCCGACGATCCGCCCGTGAACCCGATCAACAAAATGTCCGAAATTGGGTTACAGATCCCATGCCCGCCGTCCACCCCTTCCACGCCCTGCATTACACAACGCCGCGCGATCAATCCGCGCTGATCGCGCCGCCCTACGACGTTCTCGACGCGACGGGCAAACAGAAGCTCCTTGCCAAAGACCCGCGGAACATCGTCGGCATCGACCTCCCGCACACCCCAGCCAAAGAACTCGGTCCACCCGCCGCGTACGCGCACGCCGCGGAGCGACTCCATGCACTGCGGGCGGATGGCACACTTGCCCAGAGCAAAACGCCTGTCATGTGCGCCTATCGCCAGACGTGGTCACAGCCAGATCCCAACCGCCCCGGTGCGCTGATCAAACGCTCTCGCTCCGGCATGGCCTGCTGCATCGACACCGTGCCATTCGGCCCGCGCCTCGGCGGCGGAGTACTGCCACACGAGGAAACTTTCAGCGGCCCGAAGGAAGATCGCCTCGCGCTGATGCGTGCGACCCGTACGCAGCTCTCTCCGATCTTCGGCTTGCACGCCGACGATGGCGGCCGCGCCCGCGATCTGCTTCGCGGCGTCATATCTTCGCGTGATCCCGACCGCATCGCGACAACAGAGGACGGCACGTTCCACGAACTCTGGACGATCACCGATCCGAAGACCATGTTGCAATACCAAGCCGCGCTCGCGGGCAAGGACATCTTCGTCGCCGATGGTCATCATCGATACACCACCGCGCTCAACTACCTGCGGGAGCTCGAATCCGTAGGACAGCGTTCCCCCGACCATCCCGCCCGCCACACGATGTTCGTGCTTGTGGGCATGTCCGATCCGGGCCTGACGATCTGGCCAACGCACCGCATTCTCGGCGGCATGCGCGACTACACATTTGATCGCTTCCTCGCTGAATCACACCACGTCCTCTCGATCACTCCCATCGAAGGCGGCCCGCACGAAATCGAATCCGCCCTTGCCGTCACCAAGAACCCCGCTGCATTCGGCCTCCACGACTTCCCAACCGGGCGCAGCGCGATCGCCGCGCCTCGCGAAAGCGAGCTACTGCATGCGCGATTCCCATCGCGAGCCCCCGCCTGGCGTGCCCTTACCGTCGCCTTCGTGCAACACATCCTCGTCGAGGAACTCTGCCAGCCAAAGTTGAACGCCGGCCAGCCCGTCAAATGGGCCTTCCCGCACACAATCCCAGAGCTCATCGCCATCGGCGCGGGCCACGAAACCGGCGCGGGCGGAGGAAGCATCTTCAGCGGCCACGCCCAACTGGCGATCATCGTTCAACCCACGCCCCTCAGCGCAGTCCGCGATGTCAGCCGCGCCGGCGAACTCATGCCGCAGAAGAGCACGTTTTTCTACCCGAAACTCGCCACCGGTCTCTTTATGCACACGCTGGCCTGACATTTCAAAGCTGTTCGATCAACCGTTCCACATACCGCCAGGCGTTCAGTTCCATCTTGATCTGCTTCAGGATCGCCACGTTCGTACCTGCGCCGGGCACGAGTTTCGCGAACTGCATGCCCACATTCCTCAGATGTTCCCTTCGCCGTTCCGCGGCCCAGTGCTCCCACTGCGCCGCGGCCGCCTTATCCCCCGCCGCACGCTCGATCTCCTCCCGCACTTCCATCATCTCCATGAGGAACCCAGCCGGCATGTCCTTGCTTTCAATTCCCCCCCACAACTTCCACAGCACAACTGCCCGCTGCTCCGGATCGCCTAGCACCTGCCGCGCCCGATTGAGTTCCGCGATCCGCTCGTCATCCTCGCTTCCCATCTCCGCCATCGCATGCTGCGCAGCCATATCCGGGTGTAATGCCGCCGATCGCTCCAGATACGACCGGTCCACCGCCGCGGTATCCAGATCAAACCGCCGCTCCAGCCCCAGCACCGCAAACGGGTCGAACGATTCCATTCTGAACAATAGAACTTCGGTCGATTGAACTTTCACCGTTTGACCCACGCCCCCGCGCTCCTCACAATGACTCCGTCGCACCGCCCACCCCGCCGCGACGCAGGAGGCCCCCGTGCCCAAGCACATCGGCATCGCAGCCGTCAGTCCGGAAGGTTCCGCCCTCTGCTATAGAGACATCTTTCGCTACGCCTGCAAGCGACTGGGCGAGCGCGGCCACCCCCTCGTCACACTCCACAATCTCCCCTTCGACAAATACGTCACTGCCGTTTATCGCGACGACTGGCAGGCCATCGGCAATCTCCTGGCCGATTCGGCCAAGATTCTCGCCGCCGCCGGGGCGGAGTTTGTCATCGTGCCCGACAACCTGATGCAGCACGGCGTTCCCCTGGCGGAATCCGGCTCCCCGATCCCCTGGCTGACCATGACCGAGCTGGTGACTGAAGCCGTCGTCGCCGACGGCCGCAAGAAGGTCGGCGTCCTCGGTACCAAAATGGTCATGTTCGGGTCCACCTACCAGGCCCACCTCGGGCTCAAGGGTGTCCGTTGCGGCGTTCCAGACGAGGCCGAAGCCGACATTGTGGATTCCATCATCTTCAAGGAACTGGTCGTGGGAAACGTCCGGAGCGAATCAACCCGTCGGTTGCTGTCGGTCATCGAACACCTCAAGGACAAGGGCTGCGAGGGCGTCATCTTGGCCAGCACCGAAGTGCCTTTGGCCGTTTCTTCCGAGAACAGCCCACTTCCCGTCTATGACTCGACGCAACTTCTGGCACAGGGGGCCCTCCGGGTAGCGCTCGGGGAACGCCCTATCCGGGTCGCCGCGGCCTGAGCAAGGTGCCCCTCGGTCGCCTCGTCCCGCCCAAGCCCCGACCAGCGGCTAAATTCTGGGTAACTTTTTTCCTTCCAGCAACTTGTCAAAATGGTTGCTATTCTGCCCATCCGCTCCCCCAACAGACCCAAAGTCTGGCAAACTGGGGGCGCGGCAACCGACTGTCCCACGCGAACGAATCGCACCCTACTCCGGAAACATGTAAACTGGGTGTGGACAGTCAGTTGGGCCGACCCGCGGCAGACAGCCGGGGGAGATGAAGGGACGGGGGTGCGTCGCTGTCGGATCGTTCCGGACGATCCAAGCGCGACGCGGCCATCACAATGTAAATGCACACCCGCTCGGTTGGGGTCGTGGAGCCCGAGATGCTTGACATGAATCTTCGTCGTCAGAACCGCAGCACCGTTCTTGCCGCGCGCGCTCATCCCGCCGCTACGCTCGCCCGCGCCGCGGGACGAGCACTGACCGCGCGAGAAGAGTTCGCGCTCGAACACATCGAGCCGCGCGTCATGCTCGCGGGGGATCACCCGAGTCTGCCCGCGCCATGGGCACCCAACCCTCCGGCCGACACGGTGACGCTCGACACCGCCAGCGCGGCGACCACAGTCGCCCGAGGTCGTGGCTCGCTCGCCGGCATCATCGCCGCTGGCGACCCTGGCGACCTGTTCAAGTTCGTCGTCACCGGCGCTCCCGGCCGAACGAAGGACTTCGTCTCGGTCCTCGCGGACACGACATCCGTCACCGCCAACAACGGGCTCAACGGCCTGCCCAACACTGGCCGCTTCCTTGACACTTTCGTTGAGGTCTATGACTCGAACGGCAATCTCATTCAGACCGGCTCGGACAACGGCAGCGGCTCGGGTCTCTCAGGCATCATCACGCTTGGCGTGACTCCTGTTGGACAATCCGCCCTTCCCGCGCTCCAGCGAGCCCCGGACGGCTGGGCCGGCTTTGAGGGTACGGTTGGCGCAACCTACTACATCCGTGTCAAGGCCGATCCCACCACCGTTACTGGCCGCGACAACGTTGGCCGTTACCTCCTGAAGATCGACGCCGCCAGTATCGAGCAGGTCGTGAACATGGACCCCGATGTCGTCATCGGCGCGGCCACGGTTCCGAACATCGACTTCGGCCGCGCCTTCGCCGAGAACACGCTCACAGGCCTGCAGGACGACATCATCTATCGCGTTACCACGCCCGACGACGCACGCTTCGCCGGCCTCGCCACCTTCCAGGCGATCTCCGACGACAACACGATGCTGAACCCGCACGTGGACGTGTACTCAACCGGCAGCACCGCCGGTGTCGTGCAGCGCCTCGCCACCGATACCGACGCCGGTCGCCAGACCGACTCGTTCACAACGTACTTCGTCAATCGCGCGACCACCTACTACATCCGCGTCCGCTCCGACGATCTCATCAACGCTCCCTCCCGCCAGCCCGCCGGCACCTATCAAATGATCGCCCGTCTGGCGGCCAACAACATCGCCATCGATCCGGAGGTCCGCCTCGGCCAGACCGGTCGCGTCATCACCGCGCACGACGACCCTGCCACTCCGTGGTCGAACATCCCGCTTCGCACCTCTTCCATGAATCCCAACGCGCGTCTGGGCACGGATTCGCAAGTCTTCAAGTTCACGGCACAGGGCACGGGCCTCGGCATCGTCAGCGTTGTCTCGCAGGCGGCGATGCGCGGGCTTCAGGCAGTCGCACCCCTGCCTCAGCCGGCAATCCGCTTATACGACGAGACCGGCGCTTCGCTGGACTTCAACAAGGGCACGCAGTTCGCCCAGCTCTTGTTCTCAGTCGTCGGCAACCACACGTATTACATGGTCGTCGAGGGCTTCGACAACGCCGCCGATGGCGCGTTCCGCATCTTCATCGAAGCCCACCACACCTTCGATCCCACGCAGCCCGTCGATGACCACATCGACACGCCCGGCACCGGCAGCATCCTCGACTGGCAGCTCGCTACTCCGCTCCGCTTCGGCGATGCGTTCCAGTCCCTCGACAACGAGGGCAACCCCGCCCGTGATCGCACCTGGCTCCAGAACGCCGTCGGCCGCGGCCGCATCCAGGGCTCGGGAGACACCGACCTCTTCCAGTTCACCGCGCCCGTAAACCAACTCTCCGCGTACGGCGGTGACGACGGCAATCAAACAACCCCGCTCTACGTCGGCGGCAACTTCGCCCAAGCAGGATTCAACCAGCAAACGGGCGCTGCCTACGACAGCGCCAACGTCGGCATCTTCGACGCGGGTTCCTGGTGGAACGCCGGTCCCTCCACCGAGGCACTCGGTGCGATTAACGGTCCCATCTTCGCGATGTCTATCTGGGACGTGACAGGAAACGGCGGCGCCAACTCGCAAGTGCTGGCCGTCGGCGGCCGGTTCACGATGGTGAACGGCCAACCCGCTAGCAATCTCGCCTTCCGCGTCTTCGACGCCGCCAACGGTCGGTACAACTGGAGCACCGATCCTCTGGATCCCAACTCCGCCAATCCCATCGGCGTCGCAGGCACTGTGTTCGCCCTTGGCTCCGGCGATGTGATTCCGCCCGAGCTCCAGGCGAATGTCGCCACCCCCGAGCTCTACGTCGGCGGCCAGTTCACCGGCGGCGGGTTCAACAACATCGCCGCGTTCGCCCTTGTCCCCGGCGGCATCGGCGCATCGAACATGAACGGCGGCGTGACCGGCGCCGGCGCGGCCGTCCGCGCCATCACCATCTGGGATCCGCCCAGCTCGCCCTCGTTCCCAACCAAGCCAAGCACCGGCGGTCCGGACACGATCACCGAATCGCCCGAGGCCGCCCCCGACCTGCCAACCCAGGTCTTCTTCGGCGGCACCTTCGCCAACGGCTTCGCAACCAACCCCGCGGTCGACGCCATGCACGGCGCATCGCCCTCGGCTCCTGGTCCCATCACGGGCCTGGGAAATCTCGCGCACTGGGGCGTTCGCAACAAGATGAACGATCCGCAACCCGTGCTGCAGGGCAACGGCCTGGCAAACGGTTTCGCCATCACGTGGGGACAGACCTCTCCGGCGAACACCGCCCCGTTCTCCATGGCCGCGCCACGCGGATACGGCGTCAACGGCCCGGTCAACGCGCTGACGGTCTGGAACGATCCCGGCCAGCGTCTCGTCAATGGTGCGCTGCAGGACATCCCGACACGCCTCATCATCGGCGGTGCCTTCACCTCCAGCGCGGCGGTCGCCGGCGGCGGCAACGTTGCAGCCCCCCCTGCTGTTCTCGCCACCAACGTCATCGCGTACGACTACACGTTCGCTGGCAACGGTGCCATCGCTGGCGGCGCGCCCGTCGCTGCTCGCTTCCAGAACATCGGCAACATCGCCCAAGGCACCGTCCGCGCGCTGGACACCTGGCACGCCGCCATTCTCAATGGTGGCATGATCGACAACCAGATGGAGGAAACGCTCCTGGCCGGCGGTGACAATGGCACGGCAGGCATCCTTCAGTCGCTTGACTCCTCCGGCGTTACCGGCACCGGCTGGCAGGGCGTCATCGATGCGGACGACGGCACCATCCGCACCATCGTCACCTTCGAGAACAACGCCATCGGCGTCGCTCCCGGTACCAACCCTGACGGCTCCCTCCAGGATTTCGAAACCATCTACATCGGCGGCGACTTCACCATGCTCGCGGGCGGCCAGTTCGCCGCCAACCACGTCTCCCGCCTCGAGCTTCGGCTCAACATCCCCGCCGTCATCTGGGGCAACATGGGCGGCGGCACTCTCGGTCTCTCTCCCGGCGAAGTCGCCCCTCCCGGCAGCGGCGTCTACGCCCTGACCACCTTCAACGACAACATCAATGGCGTCTGGGACCGCAACGAGCGCGCCGCAACGCGTGTCTCGATCGTCCTGAGCAAGACCGCCGACTCCCGCATTGCCAACGCGACCATTCGCGTCTTTGACTCCAACTTCAACCTCGTCTATTCCGCCAACACGAATCCCGGCGCCGACACGCTCGACCCGACCGGGGCGATGGATGTGCCCGGTTCGAACGACCCTTCGCTCATACCGCTCTTCCCGAACCCCGGTGATCCCGCGTGGCGTCAACCCGGCGCGCCCTTCCCCGGCTTCCAAGTCTGGGCCGGCGAGGTCTACTACGTCGAAGTCGCCGACGCCAACGGCAGCACGGGCCGCTACAACCTCTCCGTCACCACAGACGCGATCCCGCCACGGCCGGATCCCGCGACACAGGACACCCTCGGCGCTTTCCCCGATGATTTCTCCGTGCTGACCGTTCCCGTCGGCGAGGGACAGTTCGCCAACGCACCCGAGATCGGCCTTGGCGGCGACGGCAAGGGCCGTCCCTTCCTGAACCCGCTGGTGCCGCTCCCCAACACCGCTTCCTACAGCGCGCGCGGCTTCAACATCACCCCGGCGGGAATCACACGCTTTGAGAACTTCGACACGCCCACCATCGCGCGTGTCACCGACACCCAACTCTTCCAGTTCCGCGCCCAGAACGACGGCACCGCCGAGGTACGCCTCTCCACGTTCGGGATCGTCCGCTCCTTCCAGGAGCAGTTCACCGACATCATGGGCATGCTCACCTCGCTGCCGCGCTCCAAGACGATCAACAGCCCCCTTCACGGCGCGATCCGAATCTTCAACAACGACTTCGTGCAGGTCGGATACACCGACGGCTCGCAGGCCGTTCAGGGCTTCGGCCGCTTCACGCCGACCTTCAACGCCGATCCCAACGCCAACCCGCCCGAAACCGGCAACCGCGCGTTCCTGCACAGCGATCCCCGCCTCGTCTTCAACATCGAGCGCGGCAAGACCTACTTCATCCAGGTCGAGTCCGCCTTCCGCGGCACGTTTGAGACCAACCCCGATCTCGTCGATTGGCGCTACGCCACCGGCGCGTACGACCTGAGCATCAACGCCACCCCCTCCTTCGGCGGCGTCGATGACCACTGGCCCAACTTTGATGTCGGTGGCCAGAACCCCGTCAACGGCCTCAGCGGCACCGTCATCAACATCGATCGCCAGACCGGCGCAGGGGCCATCTCCGGCATCATCCGCAACATCCCCACCGGCCCGTTCGCCAACCCGAACGACATCGACACCTTCATGTTCATCGCCGAGGGTCGCGGCCAGACCACCGTCCGCATCACCCCCGCCAGCCCCGTCATGTCCCCGCGCGTCCGCGTCTTCGTGGAATCGGTGACCAACGGCGTCTTCACATACAGCTTGGTGACCAGCGCCTCCGGCGGCGTCGGCGGCGTCGCAACCGCCACCTTCCCCGTCGCTCAGGGCGAGCGTTTCTATCTCGCGGTTGACGGCTCCGGCACCGAGGGGTCCTACTCCGTCTCGGTCGCCAGCCCGGTCCAAATCGACGACCAGAAGTTCTCGCAGGCGACCCCGAACGACATCACCCACCCCATCGCCGGCTGGGCCAACCCCACCGCGCTTGAGCTCAACCGCTTCCTGGGCGTCTACGGCGTCCCGGGAACCTCGGGCTCGATCGCTCCCCTCCAGGGCTCCATCGAGAACCCCTCGGACGAGGACATCTACCGATTCACCGCCGAAACCTACGAAATCGCCACCGCATCCGTCACGCGGCTGGATACCACGCTCGACAGCCGCGTGCTTGTCTACGAGATCAGCCGCGACGGCGCGGGCCAGGAGGTCTTCCTCCGCATCGCCGACAACGACGACATCTCCGTCAACGACACCAACAGCCGCGTGCAGTTCTCGATCACTCCCGGCCGCGATTACTACGTCGTCGTGCAGGGCTCCAGCCGCGCCACCGACTTCGGCCGCTACACCCTCTCCGTCAACATCAACCCGACGGATGACCACCCCAACCAGAACGACTTCCCCGCCGGCACCGTCGTCGGGCTCGTCTTCGACACCATCAACTTCACCTCCACCGGCACCGTCACGGGCAACATCGAGATCCCGACCGACACGGACCTCTTCCGTTTCACCGCTCCCGCCAGCGGCACCGGGCGCATCGTCCTTTCTCGCAGCGGCACCAGCACCCTCGCGCTGGACTTGCTCGTGCTCGATGCCAACAACATGCCCCTCGGTGGCGTCAGCTTCATCACGACGACCAACTCCATCACGGCCGACATCGCCTCCATCACGCAGGGCCAGCAGTACTACATCCTGGTCCGCCACGCGACACCAGTTCCCATGGGCTCGACCGACACCGGCACCTACTCGGTGAGCGTCACCACCGATCCCATCGACGACTACCTCCCGACGCCCGGCACCGCGACCCCCGCCCCGTCGGACTTCGCTGGCGCGGCCAACATCACGCTCAACTCCGTCAACGGCATCGGCACCCTGAATGCCGTCCTCGTCCCCACCACGGACTCGGACCTCTTCAAGTTCACCACGCTCGCCGCCGGCCCCGTGACCGTCCGCATCTCCACTCCGGCCTCCACGCTGAATCCGCGCGTCGTGATCTACGACAACTCGCAGACCCAGATCTTCGCTTCCAACGGAAATGGTGACTCCGCCTCCATCACCTTCAACGCCACCGGCATCGCCCAGTACTACATCCTCGTCATCGCCGATCCCGGCGCCTCCGGCTCCGCGGCCGTCGGCAGCTACACCGTCACCGCATCCTCCACCCTGCCCGGCGGCGGTGGCGGCGGCGGCCCCGATGACTTCCCCAACGCCGGCGAATGGAACGACGCCGCCAACATCGGCCTCGACACCCGCACCGGCCTCGGCGCCATCTCCGGCGTCATCAGCCCCGCCAGCGACACCGACCTCTTCAAGTTCACGGTTCCCGGCGACGGCATCGTCGATCTCCAACTCAACACCCCCGCCGGCGGCCTCGTCGACGGCCAGGTCAAGATCTACAACAGCTCCCGCGTCCTCGTCTTCCAGGATGCCGCGGGCATCCTCGGCGCCACCGCCGCCGTCCGCTTCTCCGCTGTTGCCGGCGAGCAGTACTTCGTGCTCGTCGAGCCCATCGGTGCAGCCACCGGCAGCTACACCCTCCGCCTGAACGCCCAGCCCGTCACCCACTTCCTCTACTTCCCCGAGGGCTTCGCTGGCGCGAACATCAACGAATACGTCCCGATGGTCAATCCCAACTCCTTCGCCGTCGACTTCCAGGTCTTCGCGCGGTACGAGACGGGCGCCAACGACCCGACCCCGATCTACACGGGCACCATCCCCGCCAACACCCGCCGCGGCATCACCATCTCGCAGCGGGCCAACCTCGGCGCCGCGCTCGTCCGCGTCGGCGTCCCCTACTCCCTCGAGATCCGCTCCACCGGGCCGCTGGGCGCGACCTTCAGCCACTACGACTTCTCTTCCGCCATTGGCGAGAGCTTCACCAACAAGCTCTCCACCACATGGACCTTCGCCGAGGTCAACAAGGACCGCAACAACTACCGCGACTTCCTCCTCTTCTACAACCCCGGCTCCGTCCCGGCGAACATCAACATCACGCTCTACTACCAGAACGGCACCACGCACTCCTTCATGACCACCGTTGCCGGCCTTCGTCGCGGCGGCATCGGCGTGGACACCAACTCAAACATCCTCACCGCCGGCAAGTTCGGCGTGAAGATCACGTCCGATCAGCCGATCGTCTCCTCGCTCTCGTCCTACAACCTCACCCGTTCCGGCGGGGACGGGCTCCTCGGTGATTCCGACGGCGGGACCACCCAGGGCGTCGTGACCAACGTCACGGCAGGCGGCGGCGCGACCACCGGCGTCAGCTTCCTCAACACCGGCACCCAGTCCGCCGTCGTCACCTTCACCGCCGACTACGGCCGCACGGACATCCCCAAGCTCGTCCGCGTCTTCACCGTTCCTGCCCACTCCCAGTTCAACCGCGATCTTGCCACCCTCGGCCTGATCTCCGGCCAGACCGCCGGCCTCACCTTCTCCTCCAACATCCCCGTGACCATGCAGGTCACCGAGTACAAGTTCGGCGACGGAGACTCCTCCACGACCGCAACCTTCGCCGCCCGTCAGTTCTTCTTCGGGGATCTCTTCATCAATCCCGCTCAGGCCGGCATCAACTACATCGAGCAGCTCGGCCTGTTCAATCCCAGCGCGGTCGCCGTCGATGTGATCGCCACGTTCATCTTCAACGATGGCTCCGCCCCCGTGAACGCCACCTTCCGCATCGAGGGCAGCACCTTCAAGTTTGTCCAAATCGATCAGCAACCCGCGATCCTCTCACGTCCGACGACATCCCCCTTCTCGCTCATCCTCAATAGCGCAACCCCGATCGTCGCGGGCCTCACCCACTACGACCTCTTCAACGCGGGCGGCTGGAGCGCGATCGGCGCCCCGATCGGCCTCACCAACCCGCTCCCGACGCTCTCCGTCTGATCGATTCGTTCTCTACCAACACAAACGGGCGTGACCTTGAGGTCACGCCCGTTTTTCATTTGTCCCACTGAAGCACGAACCCGCATCGTGGGCGTTTGGACCGAGGCAACTTTGCGGTCATCACGCCGGCTGTTGAAAGAGCAGCGTGCTCAAATACCGCTCCCCGAACGAGCACGCGATCGTCACGATCCGCTTGCCCTTGTATTCCGGGCGCGATGCCAGTCGCGCCGCCACGCAGACGTTTCCGCCCGTCGAGATGCCACCGAGGATTCCCTCCTCACGCGCCAGCCGACGCCCCCACTCAAACGCCTCGTCGTTGCTCACCAGTTCCACGCCATTGAGCAGCGTGGTGTCCAGGTTCTTGGGCACAAATCCCGCCCCGATACCCTGGATTTTGTGCAAACCCGGCTGCCCGCCACTGATCACGGGGCTGGTGACCGGCTCCACCGCGATCGCCTGAAACGCCGGATTGAATCTGCGGATGTGACGCGTCACGCCGGTGATCGTTCCGCCAGTGCCCACGCCCGCCACGATGCAGTCGATCTTCCCGCCGGTGTCCGCCCAGATCTCCGGCCCGGTCGTCGCCTCATGTACCGCCGGGTTCGCCGGGTTGTCAAACTGCTGCGGCATCCACGAGTCCGGGGTCTCCGCGACCAGTTCCTGGGCTCGCGCCACCGCGCCGCGCATGCCCTTCTCCCCCGGCGTCAGCACCATGTTCGCGCCCAGATGCTTCAGGAGCGCCCGCCGCTCGATGCTCATCGTTTCCGGCATCGTCAGCGTGAGCCGGTAGCCCTTCGCCGCGCACACAAACGCCAGCGCGATCCCGGTGTTGCCGCTCGTCGGCTCGATGATGTGCGTCCCCTGATCCTCGGCCCCGTTCGCCCGGCGCGACCGGATCAGCCCCTTCTTCTCCGCATCCTCAACCATTGCCTTGCCGATGCGGTCTTTCACGCTCGCAAGCGGGTTGTCAAACTCCAGCTTGACGAGCACCTCCGCGCCCCCGGCCGGGATCACGCGATTCAGTTTCACCAGCCGCGTCTGCCCGACGCACTCCATGATGTTTGGATACACGCGGTTGTGGATCGGCGCGGCGACATTCGACATGGCCAGTCTCCCCGCCCGCACATCGCGGGCTGCGGTTCGTGCGATTCGTTTTCCCCACCACCCGACAATATCACTTCGGCGCGGGCGTGCTCTGCGGCGGACCCTTCGCCCCTGTGCCATCCACCTTCAGCCCCGCGCCAGTCCACTCCGCCATTCCTCCCGAGAACATCAGCACGCCGTTGTGCCCCGCTCGCATCAGCCGCTTGGCCATCGCCCGCGCCGTGCCGCTTCCGGGGTCCTGCCCGTACACGATCACGTTCTTGTATCGCGCGAGCGCGGGGTCGATGCTGTCCTTGTTCTCGCTGACGTTTGCGAGGTCGAGGTTCATCGCCCCGGGAATGTGGGCCGCGTCAAAGTCCCTGGCCGTCCGGACGTCAATCGCCCGGGCAACCCCCGGCTTGTCCTGGAGCAGCGAACGCGTCTGGGTGAGCGTCGCAAACTGAATGTCCCCATCATTGATGGTGTCATGACACCCCCCAAGGAGCCCGCTCGCTGCACAGATCACCAGTGCCAGCAAGCACTTAGACACATTTGACAGGTTCGTTTTCATCTCGTTGGTCTGCATCCATACAGCGTACCGACTCAACCCGCATTCGTCACGCCGGTATCACCCCTCGTCCAGCTGGCGTACTTCTGACTCGACTCGGAGCCCGAGTCGGTGAATAATCCCGTCCAAATACCGGCCTCATTGCGGAACGGCACCGCTTTGCTCGCGTCTGACAGGAGTGAGTTTCGAGCAAGATGCCAAGGACTCGTTCGTTCGTGTTGGGTTGGGGGCTCGGTATTTCTTGATGAGCAACGCAAGGACAACGTCCGCGTCATGGATGGCTTGGTCGTTCGGCACCCTCGCCGCGGCCGGCTCCCATTCCGCGCTTACCCAGTTCGCACACGCCTCGCTCGCCGACCACGCCGCCCCGAAGCACGTCACCTGCACGCTCATCTGCGAGCAGGCGGCCGCGCTCCCGGGCTCAACGGTCACCCTCGGCGTGGATCTCACCTTAGAGAAGAAGTGGCACGTCTATTCGAGCAGCCGCAACGACAACGGCTTCCCGCCCAATGCCGAATGGAAGCTGCCAGCTGGGTTCACGGTCGATGCGCTGCAATGGCCCGCACCCGTGCGACATGTGGATCCCGGTGATCTGCTCAACCACGTCTACTTCGACCATGTCACGCTTCCGGTCACGCTGCACGTGCCGTCGAGCGCGCAGCCCGGCAGCACGGCCGTCATCAAGGCGACCGTGAAGTGGCTCGTCTGCGATACCACCTGCGTCGGCGAGGAGGCGGAGGTCGAGTTCAAGCTCACGATCGCCAAGCCCGGTGAAACGCCCGCGAAGTCTTCGGATGCGAAGAAGTTTGACGAGGCCCGCTCGCGGATGCCCATCGAGCTTCCCGCGGGATCGAAGGATGTCGCAATCGCATGGCCGACGTCCAATCGCGTCACGATCAGCGTTCCCGGCGCGAGCCACCTTGAGTTCTTCCCCGATGATGCGTGCTTTCCGCTCGCATCCCCGATCAAGGACCCCGTTTCGGATAGTGACAAACTGACCATCGGGCTCGACACCCCGGAGCCGGAACAAATCTCTCTCCTTGGCGTGCTGGAAGTCCGCGGCAAGGACAAGCCGACCGTCTGGCATCGCATCAAGTCAGCCCCTCCGGCCACACCCACAAAGCCAGCGCCTTCCCAACCGTCTACCCCCCCAAAGACATCTCCCTGAACATTTTGCGTCCGGCCGCGGCGCGTTGCCGCGGCCTCCGACGAAACAAGACTCGTACACAAGTCCACACACTTTTTAGGAGTATCGCATGAAGACCGGATCCATTCTCACCGCTCTCGTCCTCGCCGCCGGGCTCTGCTTCGGCGCCAGCAGCTTCGCGCAGCCCTCGGGCAAGACGACGGCCGCTCCCGCCGCGTCCCAACCCGCCGACAAGCACGATGACCACAAGGGCCACGACCATTCCAAGGACGAGAAGAAGGCCTCCAAGGGCGTGAAGGTCGGCGATGTCGCCCCCGCCTTCTCCCTCACCGACACCGAGGGCAAGACTGTCACCCTCGAGTCTTTCAAGGGCAAGATCGTCGTCATCGAGTGGTTCAACCCCGAGTGCCCCTTCATCGTCAAGCACCACTCGGTCAACAAGACCTTCAACGACCTCTACGACCAGTACAACTCCAAGAACGTCGTCTTCCTCGCCATCAACTCTTCGGCCAAGGGCAAAGAGGGCCACGGCCAGAAGGTCAACGCCGATAAGAAGACCGAGTACAAAATGATGTACCCGATTCTCCTCGATGAATCCGGCGACACCGGCCACGCCTACGGCGCGACGAACACCCCCCAGTGCTTCGTCATCGGCACCGACGGCAAGATCGCCTACATGGGCGCGGTCGACAACAACACCGACATCAAGAAGCCCGGCGACAAGAACTACGTCAAGATGGCCATCGACAACGTTCTCGCCGGCAAGGCCGCCGAGCCCGCCACCACCAAGCCCTACGGCTGCGGCGTGAAGTACGCCAAGTAATCACCTCCGTGGCATGGGCTTCCCGCCCGTGTTCATAGAGCAATCTGCTCAACACCGGCCCGGTCGCTCGCGCGACCGGGCCGCTTTTTTTCCTGCCCCGTCTCGCCTTCCCCGCATCCTCCGATCCCCAGGACCCGTCCGGTCGTACCACCTGGGCCGCATCTCACACCCACCCACCACTTTCGGGTTCGGGCTATCTCCGACTCCCGCGGCATGCACCCGATCACGACGCCGATCTACCCAAACAGACTCGACCCACCGCCCGACTAGGATCACCCGATGGACAGATTGCAAGACATTCTCGGCTCCGGCTTCGACCTCATTCTGGTCGTGCTCGGCTTCAGCGCGATCATCATTATCCACGAGGCGGGGCACTTCTTCGCCGCACGCTGGGCGGGGATCCGCGTGCTCGCGTTCGCCGTCGGATTCGGCCCTGCGCTCTTCAGCTATCGCAAGGGCTTTGGATTCCGGCGTGGCTCCAGCGAGCCGGAATACCTCAAGCTCTCGGCCGACGCCAAAGGCGAGGCAGGCGAGCGCCGCGAGGCCGCACGCAACTCGCTCGCCGGACGTGTCAGCCCCACAGAGTACCGCCTCAACATCCTCCCCTTCGGCGGCTATGTCAAAATGCTCGGTCAGGATGACGCCGATCCCGCTGCGGTCTCCACTGATCCGGACTCGTATCAAAACTGCATCCCTTGGAAGCGGATGGTTGTGATCTCCGCGGGCGTGGTCTTCAACATCATCACCGCGGCGATCCTCTTCGTCCTCGTCTTCAATCCCGCCGTCGGCCTTCGCACAGAGCCGGCCCGTATCGGCAAGGTCATTGATTCCGATCGCCCCGCGGCCGTCGCTGTGGCGACCAACGCCGCCGCCCTCGGCGTCACCGAGCCCGGTCTCAAGCCCGGCGACACGATTCTCTCTGTCAACGGCGAACGCCCCAGCCACTTCAACGACTTCTCCCTCGCCATCGCGATGTCCCCCAAGGATCTGCCGATCGATCTCCGCGTTCAGCGCGAGGGCGTGGACGGCGTCCTGCAGTTTGCCATCACGCCCAAGCTCGATGACGACACCCGCATGCTGAGCATCGGCGCCGGCCCCTACGCCTCGACGGCGATCCACGCGGGCTCGCGTCGCGAGATCGCAACCGTCCGCAAGACGCTCGATGCCATCGGCTTCCCCGGCATCAATCCCGGCGCCCGCCTCGTCAAGATCGATGGCACGCCCGTGACCTCCCCCTACCAGCTCGACAAAGCCATCAATGCCTCGGGCGGCAAGCCCGTAATCGCGACGTTCGAGACTCGCGCATCAGCGAAAGCCGCCGCCGCGCTCTCCGACATAACGATCACGCCGCGCCCCGAACTTCCCATGACGAAGGTCGTGGCCGGCCCCAAGGGTGAAGAGTTCACGGTCTATCCGCGCCACCTGCTGGGCATCACGCCCGTGCTCACCGTGGCGGCCGTTGAAGATGGCTCGCCCGCCGCAAAGGGCGGCATCAAGCCCGGCGACATTTTCCGTCAGATCGGCACCACCGAATGGCCCAGCCAGTCCGCCGGCATGGCCGTCATTCGTGCCTGCAAGGACGCGGACCTCAACATCGTCGTGATGCGCAAGGACGCCGACGGCGCGTGGAAGGAAGTCTCCCTCGGCGCGATCCGCACCAAGAGTACCGGCCAGCTCGGCTTCACACCCGAGGACAGCGCATACGCCGCCAACTACGTCTCCGCGTGGCCCGCGATGGGCGTCACCGTCGCGATGCCCAGCGGCGGCGCGCTCCCCGGCCTCAAGCCCGGCTCTCGCATCGTCGCCGCCAATGGCAAACCTGTCTCGACTCTCGGCGAGCTGCGCACGGTCCTGAAGGAAATCGTCGCCGCGGGCACATCCGGACCCGTCGCCCTCACCGTTCAACTTCCCACCGCCGTCGCTAGCGCAACGCCGACCAGCGAGCAGATCTCCTGGCCGCTCACGCCCGAGGACGCCTCCACGCTCACGCGACTCCGCTGGGAGAACCCTCTCGATTCCCGCTACTTCGAGCCCGAGCGATTCCTCTGGAAATCCGAAACCATTGCCGGCGCGATCCCCATGGGTCTGCACGAGACGCACCGCGTCATGATGAACACCTACCTCACCTTCGCCCGCCTCTTCCAGGGCACCGTCAAGGTCGAGCACCTCAAGGGCCCCGTCGGCATCGCCCACGTCGGCGTCGCCATCGCGGACAAGGGGCCGGTCTGGCTGCTCTTCTTTATGGCCCTCATCAGCGTAAACCTCGCCGTGATCAACTTCCTCCCCATGCCCATCGCCGACGGCGGCCACATGGTCTTCCTTCTCTACGAGCAGTTCACCGGCCGCCCACCCTCCGCCCGCTTCCAGAACGCCGCTGCCATCTGTGGTCTGGTCATCCTCGGAACGCTCTTCCTGGTCGTCACATTCCACGACGTCACCAACGTCTTCACCGACCTGAAACGCTTCTTTGGCGGCTAATTCGAATCGCCGCGGCCCAAAGCTCACTTTCGGACGCATGGCCAGGGGAAGCCCCCTCACGCGGTACAGTCGGGGCACCTTCACCATCTCCCCACATTCGGTCCCAAAACCCATCGCCTCCCGCACCCCCTGTGGCACACTCCCTTGTCCGGCTTCGAGCCGGCCAAGAATCCCACGGAAGGACAATCCCACGCTTGGAGGCGTTCTGCTTCGCGTCGCGTTAATGCTGATGCTTGCTCTGGCGGCAACCTGCCTCTTCACGCCCTCGCTGCGCGCCCAGCCGATTGATCCGCCTGCACGATTCGACCACCACACCGTCGTTCGCATCCACCCACGTACTCTCCGCGACATGCGGACCGCCCTCGCCCTGACCGACGATGTCTGGACCTGCGGTTTTTCCGGCGATGCCGATTCGCCCACGCTCACCTCGGCGCCGATCGACATCCGGCTCACGCCAGATGCCCACGCCGCGCTCGTCGCATCCGGAGTCCCCTTTACGCTCCTCATACCCGATGTGCAGAAGCTCATCGATGCGGAGCGCCCACCCCCCCCGCTCCTCTCGCCGCGCGGCCCCGGGGCGTTCTTCTCCGCGTATCAGGACTACGCCTCTGTCAGCACGTATGTGAACACACTCGCCGCGCTCCGCCCGGACATGGCGACCCGCCTCGCCGTCGGCGCCTCGCTTCAGCCGCGCGAGATCTTCGCCCTCCGCATCGGCGCGCCGAACTCGCTGCCCGGCTCCAAACCCGCGATTGTCATCTATGGCTGCCAGCACGCCCGCGAGTGGATCACGGTGATGTCGTCGATGTACATCGCCGACCAGCTCGTTCGCACCTACGACACGGACGCGAACATCCGGCGTCTTCTTGACGCCTACGAGTTCTACATCATCCCCATCGCCAACCCGGACGGCTACGTCCACACCTGGACCTCGTACCGGCTCTGGCGCAAGAACCGTCGCCCAAACCCCGATGGCAGTTTCGGCGTCGATCTCAACCGCAACTGGGGCTATCAGTGGGGCGGCATCGGCTCCTCCGGCCAACCCACATCCGATACCTATCGCGGCCCCATCGCCTTCAGCGAGCCATGCACCCAGGCCTTGCGAGACTTCATCACGGCGTGCCCGAACGCCGTGCTCTCGTTCGATCTCCACTCCTATTCGCAGGTCATTCTTGAGCCGTGGGGATACACCTTCGGGCTCCCGCCCGACACCTGCACGTTCTCGCAGATCACCACCGCCATGCAGACCGCCATGAGCGCATCCTCCGGCGGCTACTTCTACGGCGGCGAAACCTATCGCGCTCTGTACCCGCTTTCTGGCGGCTCCCACGACTGGGCCCTCGCCGCAAGGGGCATCCTTGCATACGGAATAGAGCTGCGCGATCGCGGAAACTCGGGATTCGTGCTCCCGCCCGCGGAGATTATCCCCGGTGCGCGAGAAGCCCAGGCCGGCGTCTTCGCAGCGGCCGGTTGGCTTCTCGAGCACTCCGCCACCGTCACGTTCACTGCCGGCCAGCCTCTCTGGCTCCCGGAGAACTCTTCCAGCACAATCCTGACGAGGTTCTCACGGGGCCTCGCACCCCTGGGCGATCCCTCGTTTGTTCCGCCCACCGTCTACACGCGGATCGGACGCAATGCCCCCTTCGTCTCGCACTTGCTTCCGATCACCGGAATCGACGACGCAGGAGCGGTCTTCTCGCACACGCTCTCGTCCGGCCCCTGCTCGGCCGTCACGCAGTGGTACTACACGCTCCCGCTCCCGGATGGATCCACCGCAGTCGTCCCTCCGGGCGGCGAATCCGCTCCGTTCGAGGCCCCAAGCCGCGTCGCAACTTCAATCCTCGCGGATGACTTTGAGTCCGACCGCGGCTGGACCGTGGGCGACTCAACTCCGGGCTCTGCGGACACCGCGACCGTGGGCATCTGGACCCGCACCGATCCAAACGGCACGACAGCGCAGACCGAATACGACCACACACCGATGTCAGGCGCCGCCTGCTTCATCACCGGTCAGAACCCTCGCGGCAATGTCGACTCCGGGCGTGTCGGCATCGGCAAGACCACCCTCACTTCTCCCATCTTTGGCGCCGACGCGGCCTCGCGCGTGGACGCTTCGATGTGGCTCTGGACGATGACCTCACAGACCCAGACCTTCGTGGTGGATGTCACGAACAATGCCGGCTCGCCGACGCCGACGTGGAGCCGCGTCCTCACGATCAACAGCGCCAGTCCGGATCTCCTGACCACGCCCCGCTGGAATCGCCACACCTTCCGGCTTTCGAGCATCGTCCCCCCCACCGCCTCGATGCGTCTTCGCTTCATCGCCAGTTCAACGGGCCAGAACGACATCGTCGAGATCGCCCTCGACGACATCACCATCGATGCCATCACCTGCGAACGCGCTCCGTGCCCCGGCGACTACAACACGGACGCCATGGTGACCGTGCAGGACATCTTCGATTTTCTCAATGACTGGTTCGCCGGCTCTCCCCGCGCCGCGATCACCGGCCACCCGCTCTCGGTGCAAGACATCTTCGACTTCATCAACTTCTGGTTCGCTCCCTGCTGAATCGCGGGATGTGCTTGCTAGGGGGTGATACGCGTATCACCCGACTCCCGGATCACGCGTCATGCTCCCGCATCCCATATAACTCTCCCCAATGCCCTGGGGACTTCTCATACTTCTCGCCGCCAGTCTCGCGCTGGGCTGGCTGCTGCTCGTGATGTTCACTGTCTGGCTGCTCACGCACCCGCCGCGCCGGTCGTACGCCTACGCGGTGGCTCGGAACCTCCCGGGCGATCCATCCGAGATCACCGTGACCGGGCCGGACGGCTCCACGCGGCGAGGGCTCGCGTTCACCGAGTGGCACGCGACCTGCCGGGGCGGAGCGCTTCCCGTCTGGGAGGTTCAGGGTCTCAACACATCGGGTCCGACGGTCATTATCACGCATGGCTGGGGCGATTCTCGCGTGGTCATGCTGCCGCGCCTCGCGGCCCTCGCGCCGCTCGCCTCTCGCATCATCCTGTGGGATCTGGCAGCGCACGGCGATGCGCCCAAGGGCCGCTTCACGCTCGGCGCGGTTGAATACGAGGACCTGCTCGCCCTGTTCGACGATGTCGCGGAATCCCCCAACAGCTCAGCCGATCCTCGCATCTTTCTATATGGCTTCTCACTCGGCGCCGGTGTTTCGATTCATGCCGCACACGCCATGCCTTTGTGGAAACTTAAGGACCATGCCGCGCTCGCGGGTGTCATCGCTGAAGCGCCGTATCGACTGCCCATCACCCCCGCCCGGAACGTTCTCCGCATGCGGGGCTTTCCGTATCGCTCAAACATTGGCCCCGCGATCGTCTGGCTCAAAGCCACGCTCGGATTCTGGTTTCGTGATCGCAACTTTGACCGCTCTTCGCAGCGATTGGATGCGCCGCTCCTCGTATTGCACGGTACGGATGACCCGATCTGTCCGCTCATGGATGCGAGGGAAATCGCCGCGGCGCACGAATCTCGTTTGATTGAAATCCCCGGCGGCGGTCACAACAACCTCTGGACGGACCCCGCGTTCGCATCCCAGATGCTCGCTGCCGTCGCACAGTTTGTGGCTTCCGCACCGGTTCGCTCGCCTGCTTCCGCCAACGCACCATGATCACCGATTTGTCCGCACCACGCCACGCTCTTGCAAGTGCCTCCCGCGTCGTCGTGCTGACCGGCGCGGGTGTGAGCGCCGAGTCCGGCATTCCGACCTTCCGTTCCGGCGCGCCCGGCGGCATGGAAGCCCTCTGGAAATCCTTCGACCCGCAGACACTCGCCACGCCCGAGGCCTTCGCCCGCGACCCCAAGATGGTCACGGATTGGTACGACTGGCGACGCCAGAAGTGTCGCGAGGCGATCCCGAACCCCGCGCATCTCGCGCTCGCAACGCTGGAGCAGCAGGTGCTTGAGCGCGGGGGCGCACTCACGCTGCTCACTCAGAATGTCGACCGCCTGCACCATCGCTCCGGCTCTCGCAATGTCGTCGAACTCCACGGCAACATCATGCACTGGCGCTGCGCCGCCACCAACCGCGCGGCGGAAATCCCCGATGGCTCCTTCCCGCAGACTCCCGTCCCATCCCCGCATCAGGCAGGCGCGTTCCTCCGCCCCAGCGTCGTCTGGTTCGGCGAAGCCCTGCCACCGGATGCGCTCTCCGCCGCGTTCAATGCCGTTCACGCACTCACAGAGGACGACCTCTTCCTCACCATCGGCACCTCCGCCGTCGTCTATCCCGCGGCCGGTTTCATCGACCTCGCCGCCGAGCAAGGCACTCGAACGCTTGAGATCAATCGCGAGCCCACGCCCTACTCGCGGAAAGTCACATGGTCGCTTATGGGCAGCGCCGGCGAGATTCTCCCAGCACTTCTTGGCCATTGACAACGTACATGTTTGGGAGGTTCACATGCGCATCATGATTATCGGCGCGAGCACCAACCGCGAGAAATACGGCAACAAAGCCGTGCGCGCGTACATCGCCAACGGCGACGAGGTCTTCCCCGTCAATCCCCGCGCCACGCACATCGAAGGCCTGACCTGCTACCCCACCATCGCAACCGTCCCCGGCCCCATCGACCGCGCCGCCCTCTATCTGCCGCCACCGCTCGCCCTCGAAGCCATCCGCGAGCTAGGCACACGCACCGATGTCAAAGAAGTCTTCTTCAATCCCGGCACCGAATCCGAAGCCGCGATGTCACTCGCTCACTCCCTCAACTTGAATCCGGTTTTCGGCTGCGCCATCGTCGATATCGTGGCCAACCCACACGACTGAGCCGATTTTTTTTCTCAGTACCCCTGCACCGACCATCGCAGCGCGAATCGCCTGCTGGTCGCGTCCATTCGGTCCAAGTACAGGTTGAGAATCCCACAGTCCCCGAACTGCAGGAACTTCCCGCCGAGATTGAAATCCCCCTGCGGATTAGTTGGTACGTTCAGCAGCGGATACTCCAGCCCCACCGGATTGATTGATCCCAGGCAGCCCAAGAACACTCCCGGCCGGCCCGTCTCGCCCTGCACGAACCTCGGCACTCCGCCGATCTTCCCGCCCTCCAGCACGCACAGCAAGTCGCGGTCGTTCACGCGCCGCAGCGCATGACCCTCGGGAGCTTCCGGAAACTCCATCGTGCGATGCAACTGCGCATGACATGGCTGAATCCAGTCATACCGCTTCTCTCCCACCGGAACCGACTCCGCCGTCGCCAGATCCTCGATCCCCAGTTGCTGCCATTCATACCGGATTGCTTTCGGATCCTCATCGTCCGAATCGAACACGCCGCCGAGTTGTGTGTTAAAGAGCAGCAGCACATCTCCCGGGAGCTCCACCACATGTCCGCTCGAATCGGTCAACACATCCCTCGAATCCGCGAAGCAGATCTGCCCCAGAAACTGGCTCGGCTCTCCCTCCCCGTCGCCCGGCCATTCCGCCCGTCGCGGCCGGTACGGCGTTCCTCCCACCTTCGTCGCCGCCGGATGCCTTGGCTCGCCGTCCGCCCACACCATCACATCCACCGGCACGCCCGGACCCGCTCCCGCAGCGCCCCCGCATTCCAGCCTGAGTTGCTCGATGTGAGCGAGGTCTCGCGGCCCAACAACCGGATCACCCGCGGGGTCCATGAGTTCGATGTGCCGTCGAACATGCTCCGGTGTCGGATACTCGCGCGGCAACTCTTTCAACCGGGCATCCACCCACGCGCGGACCCTGGCTCGCTCTTTCGCCAGCGGAAACTCCGCCATCCAGCGTTCCTTATCGAATCGTTCGTGTATAGCAGCCATGGGCACACTTTACCGAAATCCGCTCAATCACGCCCTATCCTTCACCCCCAATGCCCCGCCCACCCCTCATCACCCCCGCCGAAGCCGATCT
>JBGANP010000014.1:0-57648 GCA_044222255.1 Phycisphaerales bacterium | reverse complement strand
ATGACGTGGGTGAATCCACTGTCGGCGTATGTGCTGACATTCTGCCGGATCGATGCCCTGGCGATCGGTGCGATCGTCGCCCTGCTGCTGCGAGGGACGATCACGGTTCCCGCCGCGGCGAGCGTTGCCAAGAAACTGGTGTGGATCGGGATTCCCGCGTTCGGGCTGGTTGTGCTATGCGATCATCTGACAGGGCAGGCAAATCCGGACTTCGGCGCGAGCTACGGCCCGCTGATGCAGACGGCGGGATATTCAATCGCGGGTTTCGTGTGCGCGGGGACGCTCGTGCTGGCGATCGTGTCGAGTCCCGGCGGCCTCTGGAACCGGTTCTGGTCCGGCCGATTCATGCGGACATTCGGCAAGTACGCGTACGCGCTGTATCTCTTCCATCTGCCGATTCGCGCCGTGATTCGAGACATGGCCTTCGGACCGGCGCCCGAGGCCGGAAAACCCCCCCCGCGCATCGTGTTTCCGCACGTGATGGGCTCCGAGCTGCCCTCTCAACTGGCGTTCTATGTGATCGCGGTGGCGGCATCACTGGCCGCGGCGTGGATTTCCTGGGTCGTCTTTGAGAGCCAGATTCTCAAACTGAAGAAGTACTTTCCCTCAGGCGTGGAGAAACGCCCGACTCACGGGTGAACCGAGAGCAGGCCTTGGCACGAGCCCGTGACCAAGCAACCTATGCTCCCTATTCATGTCTACAACGAGCCGAAGCGTGTCCACATCCATTCCGAACAACTCCAATCCGACCTCTGAGGCGATGCTCGCGGCGATCGCCGCGCGGGCCGCGGCGGAGGGCGTCTTCGGGTCGGTGCGCGTCGAGGATTCGGTCGTGCGCTGCGACGCGCTGGCGAGCGCGGAGCCGGCAGAGTATCGCGTCTTCGCGGAGGGCGGCAAGCTCTGGGTCGCGCTGGTGACTTCCGATCGCTGGCTGAGCCAGTCGATCGAGCAGGATCTGGTGCACACCGGCGACAAGATCGATGAGCTGATCGAGGAGGAGCTTGTTGATCTGGAATGGAAGAAGGAATGGGGCTCCACGCGGTTCGCGTACGAGCACTTTCGCGATGATCGCAAGCAGTACACCTTCCGCTCGCCGGTGCCTGTGGGAACTGGGCCGGATGCCGCGGAACGCGCGGCGATCGCGCTGCTGGCGTACGAGCGTGCGTTCCGGCCGCTGGGGGATATGGAAGCGGATGAGGACGAGTGAAGCGACGGGCCGATCGTGCGAGCGGGCGGTGAGCTACCTGCTCGCTCCGAGCACGCGAGCCATGGATTCCGGATCTCGTGCATCCCGGGGCGAGACGGCGACGCTCGCGGCGGCCGCGCTGCCGATCGGGGAACTCGGCAATCGGAGGGTTTCGGGGGTGGAGTCGCGATTGAGCGCACGGAGCGTGGCCATGGTCGGCTGCGTCAACACAGGCGAAGAGTTGTGAACGACGGGCGGCAGCGGCACACTCGAGGTGCGTACGGGGCGCGTCATCGCGAATGCCACCACAGCAAGCAGCAAGGCGGCGGCCAGTCCGGAGAGGGTAAGAGCCCGCGCGAGTCGGCGACGCCGCGTGGATGCTCGAATTGTGGCAATAAGTGTGATGGGGGGTTCGGTGCTCTCGCGTGCGGTGAGCGCGTGGCCAAGGCCATCGAGCGAGCCCGCGAGGTCTTCCAGACGCGGGTCTTCATGGGAGAGTGGGGGAATGTCAGACATGCTGGGCCTCCTGCGGCGGGTGGGAAGACATGGGAACGGTCAGGGCGGCCGGAGGCGGTGATTGCATCACGGTGCGAAGGACTTCGAGCGCGGCCCGGTATCGGGAAGCGACCGTTGATCTGTTTTCGTCCAGTGCGATGGCCATCTGATCAAAGGTCAGTCCCGCGACGTGGCGGAGGAGGATCACCTCGCGGTGATCATCACCGAGTTCTTGCACGGCCGCGAGGAGTCCGCGGTGCGAATCGCCGATCGGTGGTGCGGCGGGGATCGCATCGGAGGCCAATCGCAGCCGATCGCGAGCGGTTGCCCGCGATCGAGTGCGTACAAGATTGATCGCGATTCCCCGCGTCATGCGGACCATCCAGCCCATCGGATCGCGTACGGCGCGAAGTTGTTCGGGCGAGCGTGTGAGCGTGCGAAGCCAGGCCTGCTGCACGGCGTCCTCCGCGAGGGAATCATCGCGGAGCAGTGCGCGGGCATACGCGATCAGTCGGCGGCCGATCCGGCGGTGGAGCTCCTGCGCGGCGGATTCATCGCTGCGGGAGAGCGCGAGCAGGAGAGCAGTGTCGGTTCGTGGGTCCATTGGTGGACGTGTCAGTTGCCCGGAGCGATGAAGTTTGCGAGTTTGTTCCGAGTTTCGGTTTGACGGGTCATCGCTTTCGCGTTGCTTGAATACGCCCGGGACATGGCCGGGAGTGTGTGCTTGCCGATGATGCCGAACTCGCCGGAGGCGACGCGATCGCCGAGGTCCTTCAGACGCTGCTCCCCCTCCGGCTGGTCGAACGAGCTGATCGCGGCGGTGTAGTACGCGTCCGCTTTGTCGAGCTCGGCACTCACCCCCGCGGCATCCATCGCCTGAATCGCCTTGATATCCTCGCTGTCGGGCTTGTCGTCTAGCAGGGGGAGCACCTGCGAGGTGAAGGTCTTGAGCCCATCGGGCTGGGCGAGCTGTCCTCGGATCCAGACGACGACCCAATGGCGTTCACCCCGGATGGAGTTTTTGACGCCCCAAGGATCGGGGGTGTTGAAGCGGTCCATCGCGGCGGCGAGCTGCTTCTTGCCGGCGGCGGTCATCTGCCCGCTGTTGATGAGATACTCCACCTGCTGGCAGGCGAGGAAGTGGATCGCGACGGAGACGAGCGAAGAGATAAGTAGGCGATCCTGGACGCAGTGGCGGGAGAGCCCGAACATCGCGGCGACACGTTCCGCGGCTTCGTCGGGCTTGCCTTCGGCGACGGCGCGATGAGCATCGGCGGCGAGCAGGCGAGCGCCCTCTCGCATCTTTCCCAGGTGGGGGAGGAGCGCGCCGATGCCCTGCGAGTACTCGATGCCGAAGTCGGCGGAATCCATCTTCGAGGCGCGGATGAAAGTGAAGATCGCGTTGTCGCTGTCCTTGAGGGTCTTGGTGAGCTCCGCATCGGGACGCCAGTTGGGGTCGTCACTCGCGACGGCGTTCACAACGCTGGGCATCTTGTCAGGAAGGATGAACATGAACGCGCGGTAGTAGAGCAGCGCGGCGTTGGTCGGATCGCTGAACGCGGGATCGGGAGAGGCGACGGAAGGAAGTCGGCGCGAGGATTCGGGATCCGGCAGGCGAGTGAGCGCTGGCGTCGCGGCGAATGAGATGGCGGAGCCAGCGAGCAGCGTGAGTGTGGCAAGTGCGGGCTTGAGCATGTGAGGTCCTTGCGATTGTGTTTGAGGAAGTGGTCGGCTGGCGGCGTGCCCACCTCATTTGGACACCGTCGGAAGCTCGCCGTGTTGCGTTTTTCACGCCGGAGCATCGTAAATGCAAAATGGCAAAGGCGTACGGGTTCTGTTGATGCTTCAGTTTGGGACTTCTTCGGTCAGGCCGCGGGTGTCTGTGGGAACCGGCGTGCCGCATTCCGGGCATTTATCGAGCTGAAGATCGGCCAGGTCGTACCCGCATTGGGCGCAGTGAGCACCCGAGACGGTGATATTGATGTGCAGCTTGCAGCGATCGCAGAGCGCGCCGCCCACGGGAAGGTCTAGGTGCTTCTCGCAGCGCGGGCAGGTGAGTGCGACGTGATCGAAGACGCTCTTGGTCAGTTGCACGACGGGCTTCCTGTTCAGCCGCACCAGCACGACGAGGGCGAGTGAAGCGCTGATGGCGACCAGCGCGGCGGCCGCGTTGAGCCGCCAGATCCAAGAGAACTCATCAAGGTAATCCGACCGCGGATCGATCGCCGCGTTGATGGTGGTGATCACGCCCGTGCCAGCCGAACCCGCGATGGCGACCCAGCGCACCCATCGCTGCCCGATCGTGAGCGTCACTCGAAGCGAGAGCAGCGCATGGGCAACGCAGAAGGCGAGCGCATACGCACCGACCAGCCACGCGGGCTCATCGCCCTTCTTGATCCACTCGCTGTAGCAGACCATGAGCGTGGCCGCGACGGCTCCCGCGATGCCGGCCCATCGCCACGCGTGCCGGTCCTTCCGCTCCCACCCGACGAGGCAGAGCGCTCCGGCGATCACGCTCCACGCGAGCGCCATGCCGGTTGCGAGGAGTTGCTCCCAGCTCTTGCCGGGAAAATACGAGCCAGCGATCGCCGAAGCCAGAAAGATCATGCCGCTCGCGGCGATGCCGACCGTCCCGAGCTTGGCGGAGAGCTTCCATCCCGGACTGTGCAGCTCTTTCAGGAATCGCACGGCAACCAAGCCGCATCCTGCGAGGATGCCGATGCACATCCCGATGAACTCGCGGGTCGTGCTGCTGAAGAAGCTGCCCCAGATGAGCACCGCCGCCAGAAGCAGCAGCGCGACGGAGATGCACATGCCCGTCAGCCCCGCGGTGCGCGTCAGCGGCTTGTCGCTCCACGCGGCCATTGGCATCATCAACGCCGCGGCGATCGCGGCCGTGAAGCAGGTGCCCGCCACGCGCCATACGACATCGGCATCGCCCATGAAGAGCGCCAAGACCCCCGAAACCGCGGCCAAGCCGAGTGCCGCGAGCATGGCGTAGAGAAGCTGCTTTCGGGAGATGGGCATCGGCGGCTCCTGCGGGCGCGGGGCGGGTCGGTTTCCAACGGCCCAGCGTACCAAATGGATGTCCGCCGCGCCGCCTCGGTTTGCAGAGCTCGGTTCAGTTGGACGGGGCCAGGGTCTTTGCGAAGAACTCGCGGATGCGCTGCTTTACTTCGGGCTTGAAGACGTTCAGGTGCTTCGCCCCCGTAACAGTGAACAGCTCGGCGGGAACCCTCGCGGCCGTTGCCATCTCCAGAATCCGCTTGCCGTGGGAATATCCCACGATCTCGTCGCGATCACCATGCACGAGCAGGAGCGGACGCGAGCCCATCAGAGTCGCCGCGTCTTCCGCGGCAAGGCCGGAAGGAATCAGGATGCGTCCGAGGACTGGGGCGAAGTCGCTCGCGACGCACGGCCAGGAGCAGAACGCCGCGACCGAACCGACGCACCTGATCTCCGGATGCCGGGCTGCGAGTTGCAGGGCGTAGGTGCCGCCGAGGGAGTAGCCGAACGCGCCGAGACGAGACTGATCGACATCCTTCCGCGTCTTGAGATACGCGAGCGCGGCCTCGGCATCGGTCATCAGATCATCGCGCGTCAGCATCGAGCAGGGGGTGGACTTGCCGAAGCCGCGGTAGTCAAAGAGCAGCACGCTGATGCCCGCGCTCGTGATATACGCGCTGGTCGAGGCGTGCGCGGCAATGTCTCCTTCGTTGCCGTGACAGTGCAAGATCGCCGGAGCCGGTCCGCTTCCCTCCACCCGGTTCTTCGCGGGCATGAACCACGCATGCAGCGTCTTGCCATCGGGCGTGGGAAACTCGACCTCTTCAACGCCCGGCGGCGTGGCGTAGTTGGTGGTGCCGGGATGGAAGAAGGCGATCCGTTCCAAGGCGCTCGTCCAGCGGACCACACCGAAGACAACGATCAGCGTCGCGGCGAGCCAGAGCACGAATCGCAGCCGAATGGGCGAGTGGCGGGCGGAGGCGGGCACGGGTTGAGTCGCGGCGGTGGACATCCGTTCACGTTGTACGGGCAGAGCAAGCTCGCAGTTGTGCTAACTTGCGTGGGAAATGCGGATTCCGGGCCGCAGGCCGCTCCAGCGACCGGGTCACTGCTGCTGCGATTCCCCTTCGGAATCGCCGTATCCCATCTGCAGGTTGAACTTCTTGCTCTGCCCGCGCGGAATCGTGATGACCTCCCACTTGTCCTTGGCCATGAGCCGCGAAGTCAGCACGATCTGGCCGCAGTGGTAGCTGGTGTGGGCGAGGGATCGGGCGAGCGCGCCGGGAACGTAGAGCGGGTCGCCGCGGATGAAGACCTGCCAGTCCAGATGCTCGGGACGGAGCGAGGCGAAGGTGTCAAAGAGCGTGTTCCAGCCGCCCTCCCAGTACGCGATGATCTCGGAACGGTCGCGAAAGGTGTCGGTGAACTCCGCATCCCGGTCGCGCCACGGCTTCTCGCCATCGGTGGTGAGAAACTCGGTGAAGCGGGAGATGAGATTGCCGCTCACGTGCTTCATGATGACGGCGATGGAGTTGGTGTTTTCATCCAGCGGCCGCCGCAGGTCCGCGTCCGCGATCTGCGCGATGGCGCGGTCGGCGAGGTTCTTCTGAGCGTGGAACGCGTCGAGATAGCCGTGGAGGACGTTGTCTGCGAGGTACATGGGGGAAGGGTAGGAATGGCGGATGTCGGATGGGCGATGTCGGATGTGGGAGCTCGATGCGAGATCGTGAACAAGCCGCGATCACCTGACTCACGCGAAGATCGACTTCATCCCCATCGCCCGCCGCAGGTCCGAGATCTGTCCGCAGTGCTGCCCGTTGTGGAACGCCATGCGCAGGCCGCTCGCCCAGATCGGAATCTGGATTTGCCCCCACTGGATCATCCCGTCGAGCTTCTCTTCCGGGAGCGATCGCACCACCTGCGCATATCGGTGACACGCGCCATCGAAGATGTCCACGCAGCGGCCGAAGCGCGGGTAGAGCGCGGCGTTGTCCGTCGGCACGGATTGGAACGCGACGGTCTCGGTGTCGTAGCGCGTCGGTGCGACGAGGACGGCGGAACTCCCTGTCGCGCCGCTCTTGCTGGGGCGTGCCGGATGCGCCGCTTTCCCCACCAGGTCCGCCGGTGCGGAATAGAAATCGCTATCAGGCAGCGGCTCGCGATTGATGCGCTCGATGCCGCGGTGCAGCGTCAGGGCGCAATGGCCGAGGCACCACGCGACGTGGTTGGGCAGGTCGGACGTCTGCCGCGTGTGATTCGTGTCGTCGAAGCCGACAAGATACCGGTGGAAAAGCACGCGGCTGGCGAGAATGGCCTCCGCGATCGTGTCACGCCTGGTCATGCTCATGGTTGTCCTGCGCGTCAATCGAATACTGTGGTTCGCACACGGATACAAGGATATGTCGGGGCAGGCCGCGTTTCGCACCCGCTTGCCACCTGAGCAAACGATCGGTAGAGGAACCTTGCTCGGATGGGGCTGGCCGCGTGCGGCCGGAAAAGCACGGGTTATTGCGGCTTGGGAACCATCACCGCTTTGCTCAGCCGCGCTGCGGACTCATCGTCGCCGAGGGTGATGCGGACCCGCTTGCCCCCGAGGAGGCGTGCGCCATCGCGGATCACGAAGCGCTTGTACGCCGTCTGCGATGGGGGAAGCGCGCTGATCTGGAGTTGCTGCCCGGGAGTGTCCGCCGCGGCGAGTTCCAGTCTTAGCGTGCGGGATTTCGTGTCGCGATTGGTGATGGCGGCGGTGACGATGACATCCGGCCCCGAAGGTGTCGGCCCAAGTTGCACATCCGGCACCAGTTCGAGATCGGGCAGGCCGACCTCGATGGAAGTGGTGGTCCGGATCGCCGGATACTGCCGATCTGCCAGCACACGGGCCACCATGAGCAGGTCCTTCACGCCCGCGAGCTGGCCCGGCCCGAACGCGAGTTGGAGCGGGACGGAGGTCGTCTGCCCCGGAGCGATGGCGAACTCGATAACGTTCGGAGAGATGGTCCATGCCATGCCGCGGGGTGTCGGAGCGCCGCCGGCGTTCTCCGGTTCCTTGAGTTGGATCTGCCCGGTAATGCGGATGGGCCAGGGGTTGGTCATCTCGATCCGCATGTCGTGCTCGGCGACGACGGCGGGGATGAAGGTCGGCGTGAGCTTGAAGGAGGATGTGAACTGCGCGAGGTACGGATCAACACCCTCGATGAAGACGGGTGAGTCGGTCAGGGGCACGCGAATCTGCGCACTCGGTCGGCTTCCGGCGCCGCTCCCCGAGGTACTGATGGCGAGTTGCGTCGAGTTGCCGAACATATCGACGACTTCCACGCTGTCGCGGGCGGGATAGACATCGACCCACGCCCGATCGGGCTCCGCAGAGTCGGCCCACGCGACCACGCACGCACGCACGAGCGTGTCGCCGGGACGGTTGCCGATGCTCCCCGCGCCGCTCATTCCCGCATTCTCGCCATCACCGCTGCCGACGACCGGTTCGGCGAGCAGCATTGCCCGCACACCAGCCGGACCCGGGACCATGGTGATCATGCGACGGCCCGCAAGCCGCTCGGCCATCTGCGACATCGCGGCCAGTGCCGGGCCGGGAAGCAGCGTCGGATCGCTGTCGTCGGTGTGTGTCGCGATCCGCCACGGTGCATCGACGGCGATGCGCGGCCAGATGGCCGCGCCATCGGGTGTTGATGCGTGCCCACCCGCGCCCATCGCGCCCCAGAACTCCACAACGCGCCGGGCCAGTTCCGAGGCGCGGGCCTTCGGACCGTAGCGATCGATCTCGGGCAGTTCAGGAACAACCGTCAGCCCGATCGCGTTCCCGCTCGCGAGCTGGTCACGCCAGACCAGCGAAAGATCGTGCATCGCGCCCGGAGCAAAGCCGAGCGGGAAAACCATCGAAAGTTCATCGACCAGCGGTCCGGGCGCGATCGTGCCGCCAAGATCGGGTGCGGCGACGTTCGCGGCGGGGCCTCGCGTGATCATCGGGATCGGATGGTCGGCTCGCCACGGCAGCAGAATGCGCGGCCCGGGAACCAGGCGCGAGATGCTCCGCTCGAAGGTTTCGACGCCGAGCGTCGGATCGCGCCGCATCGCGTGAGTGTCCCCCGTGAGACCGAGTTGATATCGCAGGATTTGCTGGCCGAATACGTCCAACATCGGCTCTATGAACGGGGCCCATGTTTTCGGGTCATGCTCGCACATGCCCAGAGCATCGGTGGCGTCCAGCACATGCGCGGCCGCGAGATCGGGGGGAACATCGCCCATCGTCAGCGTCACCTGCTGGCCCTGCGCCAGGAGCTTCTCGATCGTGGCGGAACGCCCCGCGAGTGAGGCCCGCTGCTGATCCACGCCGAGAGAGGCATCAAAGGCGGGAATGGTAATGAATCGCGTGCCGATGCGTTCCGCGATGGCGGGGATCTGAGAGAGGAGTTTCTCCGGCGTGTCGTCGGCGATGATGCCGAAGCGGGCCAGGTCGCGAATGCGAGAAGCCGAGTTCACCAGTTTCTGCCGGTCCGGCAACGAGCAGAGCCAGACCTCCTGACGGGTGACGCTGATATCCGCGGCATCAATATCGAGAATGGCGCGATACCAGCCGTAGCCGGGGAGCGTCGGCGTCCAGGTGGACGCGCGGGCGGAGGGATCGAGCTTGAAGGTCTCTTCCGCGACATTCTTGCCGTCGATATCCAGCACGCGGACGCGGGCGGAGAGTTCCTCGCCACCCTGATCGCGCACCAGCATCCCCAGCGTCGGCCGCTCAGGCGCGACGAAAATACCCGATGGCTGCACGGCCCAGAACCTGGTGCGTGGCACCAGCGCGACAGCGACATCATCAAAGTAGGCCGCGCCTGAAACGTCCTCTCGTGGCACGATGTGCTTTCTGATCGCTTCCGGCGGCGGGGGCTCGAACTGCTTGGGCTGGAGAAGTTCAAGATCGATCTGGAGCCACGCCGCGGCGGGGGAACTGCCGGGAACCAGAATCTGCACCGTCTCCCACCCGCCCGGCGAGAGCACCGGCACGGAGCGGACCTCCGCGCCGGGAATGGGGTTCGAGCGCTGGTCCAGCAGCCGGGCGGTGAGGAACGCGCGGGCGTGCTCAAGACCGACGGTCTGGACTTTCGCGGAGACGGAATAGTCCGCATCCGGGAAGATCGGGATCTCGCCGGCTTCCAGGCGCAGTACGGTGGAGCCGCCCGAGGTCGGAAGGCGAACGCTCGCCTTTCCGGAGACAGCGATGGTCTTGTCGAACGCGCCACCGTTGTATTTCGGATAGCCCGGACGGCGGAAACCGGCGGGATCATCCTGGGCCCGAAACCAATGGGCCGGGACGGGATACGGGTTCGTGGGTTCTTCGAAGTCGAAGAATCGAACCAGCCGCTTGGCCGAGCGCGGCCGAGCAGCGGGGGGTTCATCACCCTGGGCCTGCACGACGCTCGTAAGGCCGATTCCTAGCAGCGAGGCGGCCGCAAGGGCGTACGAGGTCCACCGCCGCGATGTGCGGCCAAGGCGCGCGGAACATGCCCTGCTCCCGAAGGTCATAGGGGGATTATCGGCAGGATCGGCGCGACACCGTGAAGTGCCCTCCCCATGGTTCACCCGGCCGCTGGCGATCAGACCGCCACTTTCCGGTTGTAGATGTACCACTCAAACATCACCACCCCCAGCGCGGACAGCAGCAGATATGGCCAGAGCTTCCGGGTCAGGTCGGATTCCTTCTCGCCCTGGGCCTTGATTTCCTGCCGGGCGATCGAGAGCGTGGGCGATGTGCCGATGTCGCTCTCGTATGGGTCCAGCAGGTTCGCAGCGATGTTGCGGCGGGCTGTGGTCCCATCCACGACATCGATCGCGGTCGACTGGCCTTCCCAGGAGACTCGATACATGCCGATCTTGGCGATCGGGCCATAGGTGACCGAACCGTTCGGTGCCGGCTCAAGATTGATGGATGAGCCATCGGGCTCGGCCAGCTTGACGCCTGATGCCCCCGGGGGCAGGCGAGTGGTGAGGGTGTCCCCGGCGCGAATCCCCTCGCTCAGTACTCCGGATTGCGTCTCGCTCAGGTTCAGCACGCTTCCCGCGAGAAAGAGCACCCAACCCGGGTCGAAGGGCCAGTCGCTATCTGCGACATCCCATGGCACGACGATCGCCTGCAGAGTCGCGTCGGTGATCTCCACAATCGCCGGCCCGGCCTTCGCCTTCGCGATCTCGCGCACCGGCGTGTCCGCCACGATCTGTGTCTTGCGGAACTTGGAGATGTTGATCTTGTCCAGCGAGGCCAGCCGCAGCGCCGGATGATCGCGCACGTATCCGAGAATCACTTCGCCCTCGCTCGGACCGAGATCGACAAGTCCGAGCGGTGGGGGAGGAACGGCACCCAGCACCAAAGATCGCCCCGGCGGCAGGCCCGGACCGCGTTTCTTATCGCCCAGCGACACCTCCGGCAGCACGCGATCAAAGATGCACACGTCGTACTGCGCCGTCTGCCCGCCATCGAGGAGTTTCTGGAAATCCTCCGGCGACTTGATGTCGAACTTGCTGAGATTCAAACCATCCAGCGCGGTCTTGATGAAGAGGTTTCCGGAAGTGACTAGCACCACCGAGAGCCGCTTGGCCGGGGGAATGTTCAGATACGCGACATTGTCCGTCGGCAGGGCATCGCGATCCGGGAGAATCAGCCGCACCGTGGCGGTCCCGCCCTCGGCACGCTCGAGCGGGATGTTGATTCCGCCGAGGCCCGGCACCAGCCGCGGCTTGGTGGATGTCACCGGCGCGGCATTCGCATCGCCCGGAGTCGGATCGTTCTTCGCCGAATCGCTCCCGATCTGCTGAGTCGCCCCGGCCACCTTCACGCCCTTGATCGCCTGCGGCCGCCCGTCAATGGTGATCTCCGCCTCGATCTCGCGCGGCTGCGGGTCCGTACTCTGCAAGCCGAGGAAGATGTTGACGCGCCCCGGATTATCGAACGCGCGTTCGGCACGCAGGCCGGTGATGCCGACGTTTGGCGCATCCGAAGAACCTATCGCGTGATACACGACGGTGTCCTCCGGAGCGGTCTGGAGCTTCTCCGCATCCGGCAGGCGACCGTCAGAGAACACGTGCAGCGTCGCCGTCGGCCCGCTGGCGATGAACCCGGCGGGCTGGCCGCCGACAGTCTCCTTCACCTGATCCTCGAACTTCTTGGTGCCGGTATACGCCCGGGCGAGGTCGTATGCACGCTCCAGCGAACTCGGAGCATCGCTCGGCTGCACACCTTCAATCGCCGTCTTCAGCAGCGCCTTATTCGCCGTGAAACTCTGCACGACTACCGCGGAGGAGTCGAACGCGATGACCATCGCCTCCTCGGCCTTGTCATCAAAGATCGACTGCTCCCGCAGACCGGTGATGAGCTCAAGGGCCTTCTTCTTCGCCTGATCCAGACGGCTGACCTTCTTGGAACCCGCGGCTCCAGCGTCTCCCGGGCTGGCATCGCTCTCTGATCCAGCGGCCGCCATGGCGGTTCCCATCGGCTCCGCCGGCTTGGCATCCCCATCCGTCGCGTTCATGCTCGCCGAACGATCAATCAGAATGATCCGCCGCGCCGTCGAAAGCCCTCGATGCCGCAGTTCCGGCTGCGCGATCGCAAGCAACGCGGCGATCAGCGCGAGCAGTTGCAGAATCAGCAGAATGTTGTTCCGCAACTTCTGAAACGGCGCATTGGCCTGCAAATCCTGAATCGCCTTCTTCCACAGCAGTGTGGAGGAGACCTCCATATCGCGGCGGCGCAGCTTCAGGAAATACAGAATGATCAGCGCGGGAATCACGATCCCGGCGAGAATGGCGGCGATGATGGGGGTGGCGAAGGTCATCGCAAGAGCCCCCTTCTCCGCAGATAATCCATCACCAACTGATCCACCGGCATATCGCTCTTCACCGTCATGTGGATGATGTCCCGCTGCGTGCAGAACTGGTGCAGCTTATTGCAGTAAGCATTCAGAATCTGCTTGTACTTCTTTAGCAGCGGCGCGGTGATCGTCACCTCCGCCGTGTCGCCGTCCTCGATGTCCTTCAGCCGCAGATCGCCCCCGATCGTCGGCTCCATCTCCTGCGGCGAGAGCACCTGGATCGCGTACACGTCATACCCCTGCCCTTTGAGCAGCCGCAGCCCCGCCTCGTACCCCTCCTTCACGAAGAAGTCCGAGAGAATGATCATGACGCCCTTGCCCCGCCGCGTGATCGCGATCCGCTTGCAGGCATCGGTGAAGCGCGTCTGCCCCGCGGGCTCGATCGACAGGATGTAGCTCACCAGATCCTGCAGCCGCCGCTTGCCGCGCAGATCGCGGATCGCCGACACCAGCCCCTGCGGCGGCAACTCCTTGCCATCCACCCCGACTTCCGGCTTCTCACCCTCACGCAGCCCCTTGTCCCCCAGAGCACAGATCCCGACGCGATTCAGATTCACCAGCCCGATGTACCCGAGCGCGGCCGCCAGCCGCTGCATGTACAGAAACTTGTTCGGCTCCCCCGCATCGCTCGACGCCGAGCAGTCGATGATGATCTGGAGAGACAGGTCTTCCTCTTCCAGAAACAGCTTGAGAAACATCTTGTCGAGCCGCCCGAAGACGTTCCAGTCGATGTGCCGCAGATCGTCCCCATACACATACGGCCGGTGATCCGCGAACTCGACGCTCTCCCCCCGCCGCTTTGAGCGCCGCTCCCCCTTGAGCTTGCCCGTCATGATCTTGCGCGAGGAGACATCAAGCTGCCCCAGCCGCGCGGCCAGCCCCGCTGGAAGCAAATCCTCGATCGTCTCGGCGCGTTTGATGTTGGGGGTTTTGAGCATGGGGAGGCGATCAGTGAACATTCAAGTCAGTTTGTGGTGAGAGAGTTTTTTTCACCCCGCCCGCACCGGCTCCTTCGGCGTCGCCTCCAGCAACTTCTTCACCACATCATCCCCCGTGATCCGATCCGCCTCCGCCTCGAAGTTCAGGATCACGCGGTGCCGCAGCGCGAGCAGCGCCACATCCTGAATATCCTTGTACGAGACGTGGTACCGCCCATCCGTGAGGGCCCGCACCTTGGCCCCGAGAATCAGCGCCTGGCTCGCACGCGGCGAGGCCCCGCACCGCACATATTGGTTCGTGATGTTCGGGGCATACTCGCCCTGCGGGTGCGTCGCCAGCACCAAACGCGCGGCGTACTCCTTCACATGCGGCGCGACAATGCAATCCCGGATCAGCGTCTGCGCCTCCAGAATCTGCTGACCATCCAGGATCTTGTTCACCGTCGGCATCGCCGTGCCCGTGGTCCGATCCATGATCGTCATCAGTTCATCAAGCTTTGAGTATCCGACCGTCACCTTGAAGATGAAGCGGTCCATCTGCGCTTCGGGCAGCGGATACGTGCCCTCCTGCTCGATCGGGTTCTGCGTCGCCAGCACGAAGAACGGCTTGTCCAGCTTGTACGTGTGCCCCGCCACCGTCACGCTCCGCTCCTGCATGGCCTCAAGGAGAGCGGATTGCGTCTTGGGCGTGGCGCGGTTGATCTCGTCCGCCAGCACGATCTGCGCGAAGATCGGTCCGCGCTGAAACTCGAACTTGCGCCGCCCGGTTTCCGGATCCTCCATCACGATGTTCGTGCCCACCACATCCGCCGGCATCAGGTCCGGCGTGAACTGGATGCGGCTGAACGGCAGCGAGAGCGTGTCCGCCAGCGTGCGGACGAGCATCGTCTTGCCCAGCCCCGGCACGCCCTCCAGCAGCACGTTGCCGCCGGCGAAGAGGCCCACGAGCGTCGCGTCGATCACGTCGGTGTGTCCGACCATGACCTTCCCGATCTCCGCGCGGAGCTTGGTGTAGGTGGCTCGGAACGCTTCGCACTTGGCCTTCACGGCCTCGGGGGTCTGCATCATTTCGGCAACGGCCATGATCAACTCCTGGATTCATCGTGTCAGCAATGGCGCCGATGCGCCACGGCCGCGATTCAACTCTTCTTCTCTTGATCGTCCTCAAACTTCTCTTGCGCCCGCTCGCGGGCCTTCTTCAATCGAGACAATCCCTGTTCCTGCGTCGGCGGCTCGCCGGTTTGCTGCGAGAGTCCTGTCGTCGTCGGTCGCCCGCCCGGGCCGGGCTCGCTGAGGTCCGCCACCGCTTCGTTGGTCTGCGTCTTCTTCAGCTCGTCCTCGCTGACCTCGAACTTGACGGCTGCGGTCGACGGCGATCCCTCGCCCGGCTTGGCATGGATGACTTTCCCTTCGCCCGCCGCGCCCGGCTTGCGATCCCCGATCGATTGCTGGGCCCGCTGCCGCGCTTCCTTCAGCGAGCCGATCTGCTGATTCGCCTTGTCCGCTCCCTGACCCATCCCACGCCGAACCGCTGCCGCGATCAGCTGCGGGTCAATCCGAATTCGCCGCACCGCGACATCCAGCAGGAAAGCGCCCAGCGCGATCATCGCGACGATCATCCAGATCGGCCGCGCATCCACCGGCATCGTCAGCCCCTCGCGAAACCACAGATTCGCCTTCGTCGGGTCATCGTCTACCACGCGCCCACCCGTCAGTTCCGCGACGAGTTTCCCCAGCGGCGCGTTGTCCTTCAGCGTCTTGAACTCATCCGCGTACGGCCGCGTCACCGCGGCCACAATCGTCCCCTTCCGCGTCGATTCCGGAACGCTCTCCCCACCCGGCGTGATGTATCCCAAGCTCATCACATACGCGCCAGCCGACGATGATTCGATCGATCCCTCGTAACGCCCCGGCCCGACCTGGCGCAGCTCGACCGCCTGCGTCGACCCGTTCGGCCCGACCGCGCGCCCCGCGAACCGTACGAAGTTCTGCCGCTCGCCCTTGGAGTCCAGCGCCTCGACGACGATCTTGGTCCGGTCGCCCATGTCCTCGGTGGTGACGCGCATGTCCGCGTTCCCACCCGGCCGCATCGCCCAGCGAACATGCTGCTCCCAGAAGGCCTTGTACTTTCCCCACCCCGGCCACTGCGTGGACCATTTGACGGACGCATCGGATGTGAACGCCACGCTCTTGCCCAGCCCGTACTGCCAGTGCAGCAAGACTCCTTGCCGCGCAGCGTCACGACACTCAGTCCCTCGCGCTCCGCGGCGACGATGTACCCCGAGATCGTCGGCACGCCCCCGCCGGTCAGTCCGCGCATCGGCTCGCTCACAGCGTTGGAGATCGTCGGCGCAAACGCGTCGCCCTCCCAGATCAGAGACCGCTTCACGACCTGTGCTTCTTTAATGAAGATCGACGGCAGCTTCGCGAACTCTCCCTCATCGATGATCGAGTAGAACCGTCCGCTCGTCTTCCGTGCGATCTCTCGCATGAGCTGCCAGTCCGGACCGCCCGCCGCGCGCCCGTGCGGATAGACCAGCACGGTCGAAATCGAAATGCGTGCCGCCTTGCAGTCGTCCAGCAGCCCCTTGTTCATGAGCTGCGGATCGCCGTCGGAGATAATGATGATGTGCTTCGCGCCCGCCGCGGCCTTGTTCAGGTCCGTGTACGCCATCAGCAGCAGATTGTCGAAGCTCGGCATGTCGCCGAACGTGAGCGAGTTCACCGCCCGCGTGATCGCCGCTTTGTTCCCGACCTCGCTCAGCGGATGCACCCACCAGTCGCCCTTCCCGAAGCTGAACTCCAGAATGCCGGCAAGATCCAGCCGCGACAGATTGTTGATCGCCGCCAGCCCGACCTGCTGCCCCCAGTAGTTCCCGCGCGGCATCTCGCACGAGTGCATTAGCAGCACCAGCGCGCCGCGCGGCATCTTCCGCTGCTGCGGCGGATCCAGCTTGATCGGTAGCGCATCCGCAGTCGGCGATCCGATCCACCCGCCCGCTCCGAACGCCTCCGGCCCGCCCACCATCACCAGTCCGCCGCCCAGGTCATGCACATACGCCCGCATGTCCTCCTGCTGCTTCTGGCTGAAGTCGCTCGAAGGCATGTTCGCCAGGACGACCGCGTCGAACGCGCCCCACTCCACCAGCGACTTCGGCGCCTCCTCCGGGCGGCGCAGCTGCACATCCAGCTTGGATTCCTGCAACGCCCGCATCATCGGCCCGACTTCTTCCGAGCTCTGCGCAATCAGCAGCACGCGCCCCTCGCTCTGCACGAAGGTGATCGCCATGTTCGAGTTGTTCTGCGCGATCGCATCGTCCGCTTCCGTGTCAGGGGTAAAGACGGCCTTGAACTCCTGCGGCCCCGCGATCGGGAGCGAGATAGGAATCGGAATCACATTCGCGCCCGGGTCCAGAGAGACGGGCATGTCCATCTCGGTCTTCGTCTCCCCGAGCTGCACCTGCTCGCCGTTGATGAGCAGCGAGAGCCGCCCCTTCGCCGGCTTGATGCTACTGATCAGCACCCGCAGCACGATGTTCTGCCCCATCCGCGCCGTCGATGGCGCGACTACCCGCTCGACAATCACTTCCTGATCAAACTTGTACCGCAGCGGCAGCACATCGATCGGCACCTTCGCCGTCTTCGCCTCGCCCGAGGCCTCCTGAATACTGCCCGTGGTCTCGTTAAAGTCCGAGATATAGAAAATCCGCTTCGCCGCGGCCTGCTGGTCCGTGTCTTTCCCCGGCACCGCCAGCGCCATGTGTACGCCCGCCGCCAGATTCGATCCATCGGTGTCGCCGAGCGTCTGCGCCTCCGGCTTGTCCTTGGGCGGCACCGGCAGCGACTGCACGTACGGCTTCCGCGCCACCGTCAGTCGCGAAATGGTGTCGCCCTGCTTGGCAGACTCGGCCGCTTCCTTCAGATACGCATCGATGTACGTCTGCACGTCCATCATCTTGCCATCCGGCCCCTTCAGCGGCCGATGCACCGAATCGCTCACATCCACCACCACCGTGACGTTGACGCCCTTCGCCTCTTTCCGCCAATACGGCTTCGCGATCGCCCCGACGATCGCCAGAATCACGATGAGCCGCACAAGCAGCGCCATGCGCCGCGAGAACGTGCCCATCCCCGACAGAGTCTGCCGCCCGATCCACACCACCAGCACCCAGCAGATCGGTATCAGCGCCAGCCAGATGGGCTGGTCAAACTGAATCGATCCGATGTTGAATGCGAGTGTGGTCATTTGTATCTGGTGGCCGGGCTCTCCAGAGCCGAGCGTCAAGACTAGCGACTTTTCTGATGTCCTACCGAGGTCTTGGGAATCCCACCACCCTGTTATTCGCCGAATCCAGCGCATACACCGTGTCGTTCAGCACCGTCACGGCCCAAGGTGCGGCCAGTTGCCCCGGTTCGCGCCCCGGCTCCCCCCAACATCCCATCGACTTCCCGGTCGTCAGTTCGATCCGCTGCAGCCGCGCCCCGCCAAACTCGCTCACCATCGCCGTTCCATCGGGCAGGATGAAAATCCCGTACGGAAAGTAGAACTGCCCCGGCTTGCGTCCCTGGTTCGCCGCCGATCCAATCCATCCCACGAGCTTTCCATCCAGCGTGAACCGGCCCAGCCGATGATTGCACGCATCCACCACAACCAGTTCCTTCGAGCCGTCCGACTTGCTCCAGATCACCAGCGACTGCGGCCGGTTGAACTCGATCTTCGTCGGGTCGGCTCCGCTCCCCGGCACGCCGAACGAAAACAGGAACTCGTGCTTCGCGTCAAACACGCTCACCCGATCATTCCCGCCATACTCGGAGACATAGAACCGATCGATTTCCTTCTCGCCCTCTTTTAGCAGCACCGCGACATCTGTGACGTAGTAAAACTGCCCCGGCCCGTTTCCATACGTTCCCCACGTCGCGACCGGATCGAGCGTCCCATGCTCACCCGACGGCGTGCTCTTGGGCGCTTTGTACACCATCACGCGGTGGTAGTGTGTATCCGCGATGTACAGCAGATCCTCGCACCACGTCCCATCCTTTTCCGGACCCGGCGCGACGCAGAATCCCGTCGGCTTGCCTAGATCCCATTCCGGCATGCGGAACAGCGCGAGACACGCCCCCGTCTTCGGATCAATCCGCTGCACCCGCGCCGACTTGTCGATGATCCAGAGCGCAGACTCATCATGATCCAGACATCGCGGATACGCATACCGCCCCGGCGTATCGCCAAGCCCGCCGAAGAGCGATGTGTACTTGATCGGCGTCGGCGCGCCATTTGTCGGCTGTTCATCACACGCCGTGAGTCCGGCACTTGCGGCCAGTGCAAACACGCCACAACTCCGCCGCGCAACGCGCAGCCAATCGGTCTTTGCTCTGCTGATGCCGGTGGCCGCTCTCATGCCCGTCGCTTGCTCCCGCGTTCATCCATCGACGCCCGCCGCGGCCGGGCGGTTGCACCCCCGGCACCAACCCATCTACCGAGCATATCAGATACCGGACACTCCACCGCCCGGTGCGGATTCCCCACGATTCCCCAACGCTCCCGTAACCGACCGTTTCACACCATCCGTTCGACCGATCAGCCACCCTGCCGCAGCCGCCAGCAGCACCCCGACCCCCATGATGTTCACGCACGCCGCACACAACTCCTCATTCCGGTTGTAGTGCAACTGATTCAGAACGTATTGCGCGAGCGTCGTCGGTCCCGGTGGCTGCACAATCACGGTGGATTCGATCTCGTGCAGCGACAGCGCCATCGCCGCAAGCCCAACGCCGATCATCGCTCCAATCTGCGGCCGCAAACACAGAGCTGCCCATCCTCGCACACCACTTCCAGCGAGCATCAGCCGAGCCCCGCGCTCATCCGCCGTCTCCAGTCCCCCAAGCCACCACCCCGCAATTGCGCCGACAAACCCGAATCGCGCGACATGCGCGAAGACCACCGGCCACATCGAATCCCCCGCCGCCCGCGGCAGCCACGCCCCATTCCAGAACGCAATCGTCGCTGTCCCCACCAACACCCCCGGCACCAGCGCGCTCGCGATCAGCACCCCCACGCTCACTGGCCCCACCCGCGCCCCCGCGCCGCGCCGCTGGCACGCCCGAATCGCCCAGACCGCTACCCCGATCAGCGCGACGATCCCGCCCACAACCCCGGATGTCCGCACGCTCAGAAGCACCTCGCGTCCCATCCCGTTCCAGAACCCCCAGAGCGACGAAACATGTTGTAAGTTGCTTGAAAACAGCCCAATCGGCGCGGCCACGGATATCATCCAGACCGCGATCGCCAGCCCTTTCGCCAATCCAGATTCCCGCCGATCCGGCGCCGTCCCCTCATCGGGCATCTCAACCCGCTCACGCCCCATCGCTCGCACAATCACCCAAGCCGCAACCCCCGCCACCACCAGCAGCGGCACCGCTACCGGCCAGATCGCCGTCCGATCCGCGGATGAGTTCAGATACAGCCAGAGATGGATCGCATAGGTATCCACCTGCGCCAGATGCAGCGGCACCGCCGACCCCGCCATCACCAGCGCAATCAACCCCACCGATGCCCCGATCGACCCCGCCAGCATCCCCCCAACCACCCGCCACTTCCGCCACCGCGCCCCCGGCTCCATATCCAATGCGTCAACAAGATGCCCTGGTATCCGCCGCGCCGCCGAACCCACCACAAACGCCGCCAGCGGCCACGCCCAGAGCGCGAGCCCAACCACCGCCAGTCCTTTATCAAAGACCAGCGACCGCGCCGGACTCCCATGCGCCAGCCAATCCCCCAGCCACGACCCCGGCCCCCGCAGCAATCCCCATCCCGCATACGCCAAGTACGTCGGCATGAGCAGCGGCATCCCGACCAGAGCAACCCACCACGCCGGTGCCCGCCGCAGGGTCCATGCCGCTGGAATCGCCAGCAGCGTCGCCAGCATCCCGATTCCGAGCGTCGCCCAAAGCGTGTTCCAAATCGACATCCACACGAATAGGGGGGTCTCGCTTGGAGACGATGCGTTCTTGGAAGACCACCCCTGAACAAGTTGTATCACGACCCCAACCACCGGAAGCCCGACCGCTCCCACGAGCGCGGCGATCAGCCCGGCCGTCACGCCGCGCAACCCCGACGGGCCGTCGCCCGTTGGCGGAGCGTGTTTGTGTTCGAGGTTGTCGGTTGTCGGCGCCGCCATAGTGGGGGAGGGTCGGGGATGCTACTGACCGATCCTGTGCCGAGTTGCTCCCATCGCGTGCGATTCTCGCCACAAGTCGGTATCATCTCGACCTATGCCCAAGCCCGCTGCCTCGGCCAATCGCGCCGGCAACGACTCCGCCCCTCCCTACGCCAGCCGCCTCGCGCGGCTCGGACGCACCATAGCCGAACTCAATCTCGGCTTCCTGCTGGTGACCAACCCCAAAGATGTGGGCTATCTCACGGGATTTCTGGGGGGTGACAGCTATCTCCTCGCCCCGGCACCCGGCGCACGCTCTCGCCCCATCATTATCAGTGACTTCCGATACAAGGAAGAACTCGAAGAGGTCCACGCCATCGCGGATGTCTTCATTCGATCTAAATCAATGATGGACGCGGTGGGGGAGGTGCTCGGTGCGACGGTCCCGACGAACGGCGGCGAACCCGGAAAAGTGGGAATCCAAGCCGAGCATCTGACCATCGCCGAGAAGGTCGCGATGGGACGCAAACTCGGTAAAAGTGGTGCCAAGCGACTGACCGACACAGTCAATCTGGTTCCCAAGTTACGCGTCATCAAGGACGAGTCGGAAATCGCTCTGATCAAGAAGGCCGCCAAGATTCAGGAGGCCGCGTTGCTCGCGGTCATTCCCTCGATCAAGGTGGGTCGGACCGAGTCCGACATTGCCGCCGACATCGAAGCCGAGATGAAGCGGCGCGGCTCCAGCGAACCCGGCTTCCAAAGCATCGTGGCAGCAGGCTCGACCAGTAGTTTGCCGCACTACCGCCCGCAGACTCGAAAGGTCGCGGCCAACAAGCCGCTTCTCATCGATTGGGGCGCGGTTTATAAGGGCTACCACTCGGACATGACGCGGACCTTCACCATGGGCAAGTGGCCTTCGAAGATCGAGGAGATCTTCAAGGTGGTGCTTGAGGCGCAACTGATGTCCGCGGCCGCGCTGGCTCCGGGCAAAATGACCGCCGAAATTGACGGTATCGCCCGCAAGCACATCGCCAAGGCCGGATACGCCGAGTTCTTCGGCCATGGTCTGGGCCACGGACTCGGACTCAACGGTCACGAAGAACCGCGGCTCACGAACATGCTCGCGGGCGTGAAGCTCGAAGTCGGCATGGTCGTGACCATCGAGCCGGGAATCTACCTTCCGGGCGAAGGCGGCGTTCGTATTGAGGACGACTATGCGATCACGGAGAAGGGTGCCGTGAATCTGTGTTCGATGAAGAAGACGCTGGAGTGGGGAACGCTCTAGGCGGAAATACTGCAGTCTGACGGAGTGATGAAGTGATAGACATCCGAAAGCTCAAAGAACTCGTGCGTCTGATGGTCGAGAACGAACTCTCCGAACTGGATCTCCAGGACCAGCAGGAGACCGTCACCATCAAACGCGGCGGCTCGCCCGTTCTGGGCGCACCGATCGTCCACCACGCCCCGGCTGCCGCGCCGATCTCGGCCGCGCCGGCGTCTTCGGACTCTGATGATCCGAAGGCCGAGGTCGAGGTGAAGGACACGCAGGGGCTGATCCCCATCGTGAGCCCGATGGTCGGCACGGTGTATCTGGCCCCGAATCCCGAGTCTCCGGCGTACGTCGCCAGCGGCGCGGGCATTGGTCCGGATTCCACAGTCTGCCTGATCGAGGCCATGAAGGTCTTCAGCGAGATCAAGGCCGAAACTAACGGCACCATCGAGCGCGTGCTCGTGACCAGCGGCCAGGCCGTGCAGTATGGGCAGCAGCTTTTCCTTGTCCGTCCCTCGTGAGAACGCCCGCATGTTCAGCCGCATATTGATCGCCAACCGCGGCGAGATCGCTCTCCGCATCATCCGCGCCTGTCGCGAGCTCGGCATCGACTCCGTGTGCGTGTACTCCACGGCGGACAAGGATGCGCCGTACCTGAAACTCGCCGACGAGGCCATCTGCATCGGCCCCGGGCCGGCAAAGGAGAGCTACCTCAATATCTCCCGCATCATCGCTGCGGCCGAGGTGGCGAACGTCGATGCCATCCACCCCGGATACGGCTTCCTCTCCGAGCGCGCCGAGTTCGCGCAGGTCTGCGCCGACTGCAAGATCGAGTTCATCGGGCCATCTCCTGCCGCGATGGCAAAGCTCGGCGATAAGGTCGCCTGCAAGAACGCCGCGAAGGAGGCGGGCGTCCCCATCTTCCCCGGTTCCCCGGGCGCGATCGATGATGAGGAAGAGGCCACGAAGATCGCCGCCAAGATCGGCTATCCCGTCATCATCAAGGCCGCCGCGGGCGGCGGCGGACGCGGCATGCGCGTTTGCCACAACGAGGTCGCGCTGCGCACAAATCTGCGCAACGCCAGCACCGAAGCGCTCGCCGCCTTCGGTAACGGCGCGGTCTTCATCGAAAAGTACCTCGAGCACGCCCGCCACGTCGAGGTGCAGTGCATCGGCGACAAGCACGGCAATGCGATCCACCTTTTCGAGCGCGACTGCTCCATGCAGCGCCGCCACCAGAAGGTCATCGAGGAAGCCCCCGGGCCGCACATCGACCCCAAGAAGCGCGACGCCGTATGTGCCTCCGCGGCCAAGCTCATCCAGAGCGCGAACTACTCCGGCGCGGCCACGGTCGAGTTCCTGATGGACAAGGACCAGAACTTCTACATGCTCGAGGTGAACACCCGCGTGCAGGTGGAACACCCCGTCACCGAGCTCATCACCGGCGTGGACATCGTCAAAGAGATGATCCGCGTCGCGGCAGGCGAGAAGCTGAGCATCCGGCAGCAGGATGTGCGGATCAATGGCCACGCGATCGAGTGCCGAATCAATGCCGAGGATCCCGACAAGAACTTCATGCCCAGCCCCGGCAAGATCACGCGATACGAAGTCCCCGGCGGCCCCGGCGTCCGCCTCGATTCGCACGTCGTCACCGGCTACACCGTCCCCCCGAACTACGACAGCATGATCGGCAAGCTGCTCGTCCACGCCCCGACGCGCCAGGAGGCGATCGATCGCATGGACCGCGCCCTGCGCGAGTTCTCCATCGAGCCAATCAAGACGACGATCGGCCTGCACCGCCGGCTCATGGCCAACGGCCCCTTCCGCGAGGGTGGCGTCGATATCCACTTCCTTGAGCGACTGCTCAAGGCCTGAAGTGGTATGGGCTTACTTGCCCGTGCTCGGGCCGCCGTGCCCCGAGTGCCTTCGTGCATCACTTCGCAAATGTCGGCCGCTCGCACCTCGCGGCTTCGAAGTGCCGAAACGAAAAACCCGCCGCACTCTGGAAGAAGCGCGGCGGGCGAGTGTCAAACTGTGTTGTCGATCGCATCAGTTGCGACGACGGCGGGCAACCATCAGGCCGCCCAAGCCCAGCAGCGCAGCGCTGGCCGGACCGGGAACGCGGGTGGTCGTGAAGTTCTGGCCGTCGAGCCAGCCCTCGAGCGAAGTCGAGAGAGCGGTCACGGCACCGCGGCCGCCGGCGGCGTACGAGGCGTTGAAGATCTGGGCGGGGTGGAACCAGATGCCCAGGTGATCATCGAAGCCCGTGCCGTACCAGTCCGTGCCGGCGACCGGGAAGAGCGGGGTGTGGGTGATGATGTCGGTGGCGTTGATATCGAACGTGAGGCGACGGTAGGTCTGCGCGGCGATGGTCTGCGTGCCAGCGCTGACGTTGTTGATGAAGCCCGTTTCGTTGGCGCCCTTTATGAGGTCGCCGCCGTCGGTGGTGCCGTCGCCGTTGCCGTCGCGCCACGAGGTGTTGGCGTTGACGCCGTTGTACTCGTACACCGTCACGGTGGGAGCGGAGGCGGTGCCGGCGAAGACGCGGGAGGCGTCGAAGTAGATGATCGCGAGCTCGCCCGAGTGGGTCTTCGGGTTCGGGCCGTTGTCAACCACGAGCCAGAAGCCGTTGGTGACCAGCGGGCTGGCGGTGTTGTTCGCGCCGCTGAAGAGCACATCGAACGTCAGACGCTTGGTCGAGGAGTCAAAGGTCGAGTTGATCGACTCGACGGTGCCGCCGGTGTCGTTGCGCCCGTACTGAGTGCCCAGGCCAGCCTGATCCTTGGTGTAGTTCCAGCCGAACACGATCGCCTGAGAGGCGCTGGCCGACAGGGCGACCACACCAGCCGCGGCGGCAAGCCGCGCAACAGAAGACAGAGACATGTGATTTCCTTCCGAGAGAAAAATGCGAGAGAGACTGCCGAACCGGAATAAAGCACAAAGCCCGGCCAGAAGCAAGAGTTTTCTGCACATTTGGCCCGACTTTTTGGCTTGTGACGACCAGCGACATGAAAAGGGTGTGTCAGCAACTGTCTGGTGTGAATTTGGGGAGTTTGCGAGTGGCCAGAACGAGCCAGTCATGCATCACGCATGAACGACAAAAAACGAACGCCGCCGACGGTGAGAGTCCGTCGGCGGCGTTCAATCTTCGCAATCTCTCTCTCGCTCAATCTCTCTCTCCCGGTCTCTCCATCTCCGAGGTCTCTCTCTCCGATTGGGCCTGACCGGCACTCTCCGAAAGGCGTGTCGTTGTCGTTGCAGGGTGTGATGCCCATGCCGACAATGACACCAGAAGCGAATGCGATGCCTGTGCGGTCTGCGCCGGCGAGGGTGTGCCATTCGCTGCGGAACAGGTTCTTCCCGGACGTCGCGCGCGTGCGGAGACGTTCGTTGCGTGCGGGCAACGACGCGTGTGGGAAATATGCAACTTGTGCGGCGTGTACGCATCATGCGGGCCGGCATGGATTTGACGCGTGATCGGGGTCTCAGTCCGGAAACGCGGCCATGAAACAGCAACGCCCGGCACTAGGCCGGGCGTGCAATGGAATCAGATTGAGGGAACAGAGATCAGGCGGTCGCGGCAACGACGCGGCGGGCGGCCGCGCGGGTGGCCAAGGCATGTGCCCCGAAGAGCACGCCCGAGAATGCCAAATCACTCGCGACTGTAAATCGCAGGAAAGGAAGCGCCTTGGCGTAGCAAAGCAGGAAACCGGCGAGATCGTGCGTGTAGATGGTGCCAAACGCCCAGACCGCGAGGTTCGTAGCAAGGAAGAACGCGGCGGAGCAGAGCAGAGCCGCACCGAAGATGCGCCACGGCGTGGGACGACCCGCCGGCGCGACAAAGCCGCGGAGCATGACCGGGAGCACGAGCATCGCGTATACCACCGCCATCTGGCGCGGGTCGTAGAAGCCGATGATGCTGTCAGAGATGAGCATCGCCGCGAGTGGGGCCGCGACCGCGAGTCGTGTGCAAAAGAAGAAGCCGGCGAACAGCGCGACGGCGGCGACGCCGGCGAAATTCGGTGCGGCATCAACCAGGCGGCTGATGACGGCGATACCGATAAGGGCGAGGAAAACGATGGCATTCAGAGTACGGGAGCGGGTCATGGGCACAGGATAGCCCGTCTGAATCAGCCATTCACTGCGGCGGCGGCTTGGGATCGCTCTCATACGGTCGATACGCCCAGATCACGCGATCCCCGGGCTGCAGCTTGGCGACGCCGATGGAAGTCATGCCGTACTGGGCGTTCACCCAGTACTGCCAGCAGCGGGCGACCGCGATCCCCTTCTCGATGCCCTCGTCCCGCTGGCCATCGATGGACATGAGCTGGGCCCGATCGCCCGACCCCTTAATCTCAGCGAGGATCGGGCGCGGATGGGCACCAGCGAGCTTCATCGCGTCCAGCACGGTCATTTCCTTCGTGAACGCCAGATCCGCAAGGCGCTTCTGCGAGCCATCGCCAAAGTCAATGAGCACCGAGATCGAGGTACTCGCGGGATTGGCGGCGATCGCCGCGGCTTTCTGGTGGCGCGTGTGCCACGCGGCGAAACCCAGAAGCAGCGCGAGCACGACTAGTGCGGCGAGAATGATTCGAAGAAGCACTCGCTCCACGCCATCCAGAAACGTGGGGGCTGGCTTGCCGCCGGAGGCAGGTGAGGTGGATTGTGAGGTATCAGTCACGTTGCGAGTATACGGAATGCCGGGCCGGCAAAATCCGGGAGAAGGGACAGTCCGTACTTTGAGATGTCGGCGTCCGAGTTCGGCCATGATACTTGCCGGTGTACTCGGGCCTCTTTCGGGGCACTTTCAGGAGATTGGTTCATGGTTCGCATGTCTCTGGCGAGAATTGTTCTAGTGGGTTGTGTCATCGTCCTCGCGGGTTGCAAGGGCGGTTCGTGCGATGCAGGCGCGGACAAATGCGCGATGGGCTCATCCATGACGTCGCAGAAGTCTCTGTACGACCGTCTCGGCGGCGAGCCCGCTGTGCGTGCGGTGGTGGATGACTTTGTCGCCCGCGCCGCGGCGGATTCGGCCGTCAACTTCGCGCGGCGCGGCACCGTGCGCGAGTGGGAGGCCTCGCCTCAGAATGTTGAGCACCTCAAGATGGGCTTGCGTGACTTCATCTGCGTCGCAGCGGGCGGACCCTGTGAGTACAAGGGTGCGGACATGCGGACGGCGCACCGCGGCATGAAGATCACCGACATGGAGTTCAATGCGCTGGCCGCGGATCTCAAGGCCTCGCTCGACAAGTTCAAGGTGCCCGCGAAGGAGCAGAGCGAGCTGCTCGCGGCCGTCGAAGGCACCCGCAAGGACATCGTCGCCGGGCCGACGGGGTACTAGAGAATCGACGAACGCCCCCGCTGTGCGGGCATCTGTTTCGCCCGCCGCAGCGAGCGCCCCCCGATTTCCACACGGTCGCGGGGGCGTTTTTCGTTGACGATTTACTGCCCCGGCAGGTTCTGCTCGATCCAGTCGTCCTGCTTGAGCACCTCGGCGCGGCTGATGCGGGAGCGCTTCTGAGCGCGACGCTGGGCGAGCTCGAAGAGAGCAACGGCCCTTTTCTGAGCCATGCCCGTCAGCTCATCGCCGCCACCGAGGCCGCCGACATATGTCGCCAGTTTCGGGGCGTAGAGCCGCACGATCTCGTCTTCGAGCGAAACGAACATCTGCGCGGAGCCGGGGTCGCCCTGGCGACCGGCGCGCCCGATGAACTGGCGATCGATGCGGCGGGCGGTGTGCATCTCGGTCAGGATGACGTGCAGCCCGCCGGCCTCGCGGCTCTCGCGATCCAGCTTGATGTCCGTGCCGCGTCCGGCCATGTTGGTGGCGACGGTGATGACGTTGTGCTTGCCGGCGAGGGCGACCATGTCGGCCTCGTCCTTGTCGAAGTTGGCGTTCAGCACGCGGTGCGGCAGGCCGCGGGCGGTGAGCCGCTGGCCGACGAACTCACTGGCCTCGATGGAGCGCGTGCCAACGAGCAGGGGTCGGCGAGCGCCGTGCTCACGCTCGATGCTCTCGACGATCGCGTTCCACTTCGCCTCGCGTGTGCGGAAGACGCGCGTCGGCCATCGCTCGCGTGCGATCGGGCGATTGGTGGGAACGACGGTGATCGGGCGTTGATAGACCTTCTCCATCTCCACCGCAGCGTCCGCGACGGTGCCGGTCATGCCGCAGAGGAAGGGGTAGGAGCGGAAGAACCGCTGGAAGCTCATGCGGGCGAGCGTCTCGCGATCCGCCGTTACTTCCAGGTTCTCCTTCGCCTCGACGGATTGATGCAGCCCGTGCTCCCAGGAGCGGTCCTGCAGGAAGCGGCCGGTGTATTCATCGACGATGACGATGCGACCATCCACGATCTGGTACTGGTGGCCGTTGAGATAGCAGTGGCGGGCGACGAGGGCCTGGCGCACGAGCTCTTCGGCGCGTCGGATGGCCCGCCAGATCGGCTGTTCCAGACCCGCAGCCATCTCGGCCATGCGGTGTTTGCCGCGACGCGTCAGGTCCGCGCGGCGACGGAGATGGTCGATCGTGTAATCGACCTTTTCGTCGAGCCGTTTGGCGATCCACGTCGAGTCCTTGTAAACCTGGCCCATCTCGTCCTCGCGGCGCGAGCGTGCGATGATGAGCGGGACGACACCCTCGTCGATGAGCACGGCGTCCGCCTCGTCCACCAGAGCGGCGCGAAGGCCGGGAATCATCGGGCCTTGCCCTCCGCCGCGCGAGGTGAACAAGCTGCGACCGGACCACGGCGTTGCGTTCTGGCCGAGGCGAATCTGATCGCGCAGCCAGTCGGCCGTGATCTGCTTGGGCGTGCCGTAGGTAATGGGCTTGGCGTAGACGCCGAATCGCTGTCCCTCATCCATGTCCTGCACGATGGCGCCGACATCGCAGCCCATCCGCTTGTAGATGCCCGCGCGGCTGTCCGCATCGCGCTGCGCGAGATAGTCGTTCACGGTGTAAATGTGCAGGTAGCGGTGGTGCCAGGCGAGAAGCGGCGCGGCGAGCGAGCCGGTGAGCGTCTTGCCTTCGCCCGTTACCATTTCGACGATTCGCCCGTGATACAGCCCCATCGCGCCCATGAGCTGGACGAGGTACGCCTCCTCGCCGGTGTCGCGCCGGGCGACCTCGCGGACGATGGCGAAGGCGCGCCGCACGGTCTGCTCGTCCTGACGCCCGCGGACGAAGAGCTCGCGGGTTTCTCGGATGATCTCGTTGAGCGCGGCCTCCGAGTGGCTGCGGATCTCGGGTGTGATCGCGTTCACCTTTTCCGCCTCGGATCGCAGCCACGCCAGCGAGACGCCACGCGTCCGAAGCTTCATCTTCGCCAGCGACGCGAAGACATCGAGCCCCTTGGGATTGTCGGGCCGCCGCCGGCGCGACCGGAGGGACTCGAAGAGGGCGTGGTATCTGGTGACGGCGCTGCTCATGGGATGCGTGCCAGAGCGGATTGCGTTGGAAGTGGGCGATTCGATGTCTTCACATCCGACATCCGACATCCCACATCCACCATCCGACATTACAAGTGCACCCTCCCCTGGATCTCGCGCTCCAGCCGGTCCAGCCACTGCGAGAGCAGCGGGCGCGGCGGAAGCTTGAAGCGGACCTTGACGCGCTCCCCGGGAAGCACCATCGCCGACATGACCTCGGGTTCCTTCATCCAGATACGCACGTTGAACTGCGGCCGCTTGGAGACGCGCCCGCTCTCGTCCTTGTTGTCCGTCTCGAAGGAGCCGCCGCCGGAGAAGCCGAGCGCGGCGCTGGGGAGCTGGCGATTGCCCGCTTCGGGCGGGTCGAACCGTTCGGCGTTGAGCACGGTGTTCACATCCGAGATCAAACGCACCTGACACTCGAGCGCTGGTCGATTCTTCGCGGTGCGGTCGAACAGCCACTCGGCCTGTCGCTGGTCCATCGTCGCGGCTACGCGGATGTTTGACGGATCGACGATGTCGCAGACGGGGTCGCCGCGCTTGACGAAGCCGCCGAGGCGAAGCGCCGGATCGGAGCCCGCGACCACGCCGTCGTGGGTGGCTCGCACGACGAGTTGCCCGAGGCGGCGCTCGATCTCCATCATGTTGTCCTGCGAGACCTTGATCCGCTCGATGGCCATGCCCGCGGAGGCGGGGTCGTCCTTGGAGATCGCATCGCGCTCCAGCACCAGGTATTCGTCGAGCTGGCTGCGGACGGATCGCTTTCGCTCGACCAGTTCGCGGCTTTCCAGCGTGACGATCGCATCGCCCTCGCGAACGCGCTCACCGGGGCGCTTGTGGACCTGCACGACGAACCCCTCGGTCCCGAAGTGCAGGGTGTCGCGCGTCACGCTCTCGACCACGCCGGTGCCGTGGCGGCGATCGGGCATGGGGATGACGCCCAAGATCACCACCGCGAGAGCGACCAGGCCCAGCGTGGTCGCGATGGTGCGGAAGCGGTGCTCGGCGATCTGCCCGCTGGTGGCCAGCCAGTGGATGAGCTTGCCCACGGGCAGAATGAACCACGCCGCGGCCGTCCAGACCGCCAGCACCAGCCCCAGCGCGAAGAACTGCCCGAGGATGAAGAGCGTGATGGAGAAGAACAGGAAGACTCGGTAGATGCCCGCGAGGATGCCGTAGATGATCAGGATCCAACGCTCACCCGGCTGCGTGGTGGGGGGGGTGAGGTTCTTGATGCGGAAGATGTGCTTCTGCACAAGCTGCATCAGCATCTTGCTGGAACGCTGCGCGAGATTGGGGGTCTCCAGCAAGTCCGAGAGGATGTAGTACCCGTCGAACCGCATGAGCGGGTTGGCGTTGAAGAGAACGGTGGCGAAACTGGAACTGAGCATGACGTTGAACGCGAGGCGACAGAGCACGGAGTTGTCTGCGCCGTTGTTCTGCGTCCACACCCAGACAAATGCCGCGAGTGAGGCGACCGTCAGCTCGAAGATCATTCCGCCCGCGCCGACGGCGACGCGTTGCCACTTGCTCGGGAAGGCCCATGCCGAGGAGGCGTCCACGAACGGCGACGGGAACATGACCAGCAGCATGAACCCAAACTCGGGCACCTGCCCGCCGTTGCGCTTGCAGATCACGCCGTGGCCGAACTCGTGGATGCCCTTGGTCACCACGTACGCCACGGGCACGAGCCAGAGATATTGCGGATCGAAGATGCGATCGCTGCTGAAATCCGCGGCGAGCTTGTCCCAGTGCGGCAGCACCGCGTAGAGCGCGCTGAGCAACAGAGCGCACCACGCCAAGAAGCCCCACTTGTTCAGGATCGGGCGGAGGATTGGCTCGCACGCTGTAAGGATGCGATCCGGGTTGAAGGCCCGGATCTTGAGATACATGATGCCGATCGCCTGAGCCGCCGCCTTGCGCTTGAAGCGATCGCGGCCGCGCCGGAGCAACTGCTCTGTCTCCGGCGAGGTGTCCACCGAGAGCAAGTTGGACTGATAGAGCTGGCCGATGAGCTGGATGATCTCATTCTGCGTCGGCGCGGCATCGCCGAACTTCTGCAGCGAGGCGTTCCACGCCGTCTCGACATCGCGAGCCCCATCGAGCATGCCGATGAAGTCGTACGCGATCGGGTTGAGCCGGTAGAACTGGTTGCTCGTCGGATCATGCACGACGTGCCACCGCCGTCCGCGATAGTGCTGCCGCGTGATCTGCACATGCGGGCGCAGCTTGGGCTTCATCAGCCGCACGCGGTGCCAGAAGGGTGAGAATGTAGGGCGTTCGTTCATTGGGAAGGCACTGGGCATCGGGCACTAGGCGCTCGCAAACATGTTCGGTCACTAGTGCCCAGTGCCTAGTGTCCGATGCCTCTCTTACCACCACAACCACAGACGCACCTGATCCAGAATGCGGCGCGTGCCGATCCAGATCAGTGGCTTCTTCTCGGTGTTGAACTTGGCGATGCCCTCGACGCCTGGGCGGAACCCATCGGGAATGCCGTGGAGCTTGCAACGGACCTCGAAGACGTTCTTTCCCTCCACTGCGGCCGCGAGCGGCACAATGCGCTCGATCGTGAACGGCGTGGCGCGATCCGGTTGTGACTTGGTCGTCACTTCACCGGTGCCACGTCCCTCCTCAAAGGCCTTCTTGACCAGCGCGATATCGCGCTCGTCGACCTTGACGGTCACGATGATGTCATCAAGCGGTGCGAGCTGGAACATCAGGTCGCCGGTCTTCATCGTCGAGCCGATACGGTCCTTCATGTCGCCGGCGATGATGGTCCCGCTGATGGGCGCGATGATCCGAGATTTCGCGATGCGATACTCGTACACGTCAACTTCGGCTTTGGCCCGCTCTTCCTGCTGTTCGGCCTGCGCCGCCTTGCCCTGGTCCTTGGCTTTTCGCGCCGCCGAGGCCTGCGTCCGGGCCTGTTCGACCTTGCCCTGGGCATCCTTGAGCGCGAGGGTCAGTTCCGCGGTGTCGAGCTCGACGATGAGTTCGCCCTCTCGCACATCTTTGCCGGGCTCGATGCCATCGCCCAGCCGCTTCACCACGCCATCGAACGGCGCGGAAACGATCCGCTTGACGCGAGGTTCCAGCGTTGCTTCCGCGCTCGGCCGGTAGGTTGTTGAGTACAGGCAGACGAAAGCGAAGAGCAGCACCGCCGCAACGCCCACGACTTTCCAGACCGTGTGCTTGGTGCCCACGACCCACGCCGCGGCACGCTTGGCGGATTGCACGGCCCGCGCCGGAAGGGCGCGATCGTCGCTCCGACGCACCTTCAGCATCGGGCCGATCAGGTCCATCGCGGCTTGCAGCAACTCGATCGTGTGCAGGTCCAGCGGCGTCGTGGTGGATTCGATCGTCACGACGCCGACGATGCCGTCGCCCTCGATCGCTTCCGGGTCCATCTCGCCGCTGCCGACATCGCGGAGCGGGAGCGAGCAGATCTGCAGCTTGGAGTTTCCCGCCGCGAGTTCGCGGTGGGCGTGCACGATCGCCTGGCCGAGCAGCACATCCGATCCCTCGCCGGAATCCGGCGGCGGCGGAAAGAGCACCGGCTGCTCCTGATCCAGACACTCGTCCATCGCGGAGGCGAGCTTCTGCACCATGTTCGTGCGATGGTCGAAGTGCTCGACATCGCTGATCGCCCTCACCTTCACGACATCATCGGTCACCCATCCCAGCGCGACGCGATCCACCGCGTACTGCTTCGCCAGATCGTTGCAGAGCTGGATGCAGGCGCCCTTGAAGTTGGTCGCCGTGTTCACGCTCGCGATCAGCCGCGTCGCAAGGTCCATGGCGAACGCCGCGTTCACGCTTTTCCGCAGCGCGCTTCGGGAGTGGTGTCCAGCGACGTATCCCGCCAGCACCTCGGCCATCGCCAGCGTAGAGCGGATTGCATCCTTGCTGCGGGCTTCGATCAGCAGCGTGGCGACAGCCACCGGGACCGACGGTGCGCCCGGCTGCGATGGCCGCGCCTGCATGCCCGGCCCGGCGTGCATCGGCACGGCGAGAATGAAGCCGGAGTTGCCCCCGCCTTCGTCGCCGTAATACGTCGGCTCCTGCTTGTCCATCCCGAACGCGCGGGCCACGCCCGTGCCGAACGCGGCCCGCGCCGCCGTTCGCGCCTCATTGGCAAACTCAACCGGGCTCTGGCTCGGCCCCGCCTGCTGCGCCGCCTGCTCCGCGTCCTTGTCCATCCCCGAAGGCGGCCAGACCATGTCCACACGCGGCTCGACCTCTTCGCCGTCGGTCTTGTCCGCGACGTAGAGCACCGCCTGCCGGGCCGCGCTCACCTGCGCCAGCACGCGCAGCAGCCGCTCGAAATATACGCGATCATCCGGCGCAGGCGCGTTGAGCTCCGCGACAATCCGCTGCCAGCCGGGGGCTTTGAGTGAAGAGAGGTCGATCACTTGGGAGTTCCCCCGCTCTCCGAGGTAGGAATGGGGTTCAGTATCACGCGGTGGCTGATGCTCGAAGTTCCCGGCGGAAATCCATCCCCTGCGATGAAGAAACGGCCATCATTCTCGGAGTCTCCGCCAGCTAGCAGCGAAGCTCGTGTCTCTGCGTCATTGAGCATCTCCGCAACAACACGTCGCACTTCGTCAGCGCTCGGCGCGGTCGGTGCGACCGAGTTGAGCAGCTGCGTCCGAACTCCTCGCATCGCCTCTCCATGACCGATCGCATCGAGCACAAACTGCTGCATGCCCGGTGCAAGTTCCGCGAATCCCTCTGGTGAGAACGGGCTGGAGGTCACCGCTGAGACCGATTGAGTTTTGTACTTCGCCCAATCCCCAGTCGGCTCCACAAACTTCACCCGCGCCTGCGTCCCCGCCGGCCATCCATTCGGATTATCAATCTCCACTCGCACCCGCCGCGTCTGGCTCACACTGTCCGCCACCGGCGAGACATACAGCACCTTCCCTTGCACCAGCTTCGGTGCATCGGGCATGTCGATGAGCACCCACGCCGGGCTGCCCTCCTTCAACCCCAGCCGGATCGTCTCGCGCGTGTCCGCATACGGGTCCAGCCGCATCTTCTCCGTGTTTACCATCCGGAGGACCTTCGTTTGCTCGGTGACACCCTCGCCGACCTCCACCATGACCTCTTCGATAACTCCGTCAAATGGAGCTTCCAATCGGAACTTCTCGAGTTGGGCCTCGGCCTGCGCGAGCGTCAGCTCTTGCTGTCGCTTGTTCTTCTTCGCCTGATCGCGCTGGATCCGCGCGACCACCGCGGCGTTCTTCGCGTCCTCATACTCAGTCGGTGCGTATGTGCCGCTTTTCTCGATCATGTTGAACTTGAACTCGGCGTTCTTGAGCTGCTGCTCCGTCCCTTGGATCTCAAGCTCGTTGGCCGCCAAGTCGCGCTGCCGCGCGACCGCCGCGATCAGCTCCGCATCGCGGGCCCGCATCAGCACGAACCCCTTCTTTACGGTTTGCCCGCCCTCGGCGTTGATCTCGCGGACCTCCGCCGAGAACGTGAACTGCATCGTCACATCTTGGCTCGGCTTGGTATCCGCCTTAGACCCCCCGAAACTGGCGGCGATGTTCTCCCAATCGCCATCCGCTGGCGCAGGACGGGTATTCGCTGCCGGCTGCTTGGCCGGAGCCACCTGATTCTGGTTATCGGACGTGGTCCCGCGGCACAGTCCCGCTGCGGCCAGCAATACCGCCGCCATGCCGCCCATTGTGCGTGTGGTCATAGTTCTCATCCTAGATGCGTGGCCCCCGCACGATCCGTCCCGTCTGGTCTGTTCTCTCTGGATTTCGTCGGTTTCGCCTCGCCTCGTCCCACCTTCGGGCGCGGGTTGCCCTGTCGGCAACTGTTGCGCCTCGGGTCCGGCTTGGAACCCTTCTCAGGGACTTTCGATCCCGTGGGCGGCCGCGGGTCGATCTCACCCCGCGATCGTAACCGCCGGGCGGAGCCGGACGGGGTTCTTATACGAACCCGGGGCGGAAACGGTTGTCCCCATCTTGAGCAAACCACGCGGCGGAGCCCGCTTGGCTGGTTGATCAGCCCGGAGCCGCCACCATGTCCAATGGAATGCCATCGTCCTATTCCCCCCGTGGCCGCACCGCCGCGCCGTCGCGGACGGCTCGACCGGTCATCGGCACCATTGGTGGCGGACGCCCGGTGCGGATCGACCTGACGAATGGTGCCCCGTTCGGGGCACCCTCTGAGCCGACATGGCCCGGAGAGTTTGCGGATACCGCGCCGATGTCGGACATGGTCGATCGAGCGTCCGCTCAGGTCGTCATTCTCCGCAAGGCGGTGGATGAGGCCGCGCTGGCGGATCGCGCGGTGCGGGCGCACAATGCCGAGTTGAGCCAGCGGCTGGCGCAGGGACAGCGGTTCGCGACGGAACTGGACCAGCGGATCGCGCGGGCCGGGCAAGCGGCGGGGATCGTGGAGAAGGCTGCCGGGGCGCTCAACGCGATGGAGATCGCCGTGCAGCAGGTTCGCGCGGCCCAGGACGCGGTCACGAACTCGTTCGAGAGCAAACTGGCGGATCAGGAAAAGACGCTCGCCGAGCGGCTGGCGCGTCAGGAAACCATCTTCGAGCAGCGGATGGCGCGGCAGCAGGAGATCTTCGAGCGGCGCATCGGCGAGATGGCGGCGCAGTTCGAGGCGAATCTCGCGCACGCCACGGCGGACTCCTTGCAACAGCGCGAAGCGGCGGAGCAGACGCTCGCCGAGCATCGCAAGGCGATCTTCTCGCAGGTTGAGCAGATCTGCGCGGATGCGGATCGGCAGGTTGCCCAGGCGCAGGCGCGGAGTTCGGTCATCGTGGATGCCATCGCCGATCGGATCGATGTACTCAACCAGCAGTACCAGCGGATCGGCACGGAAGCGCAGGAGCATCTGGACAGACTCTGCCAACGGGCATCGGTGATTCTTGGACACGATCCGCGATCGGACTTCTCTTCGGAGCCACGGCTGGGGTCGCTTGCGGACGCCGCGGCACGCGCGGATGCGCTGGTGCTGGGCGTGGATGAGGCCGCGGTGCGGATCATGGCGATGCGGAGCGATGCGGAGCGCGTGCTGCGCGAGGTGAACGAGGCCACGGCGGACGCGAAGCGTCTGACCGCGGAGCGGTTGCCCGAACTAGAAACGCTGGCGGCATCGTTGGATCAGGCCTCGGCGCAGGCGACGATGATGCAGCAGACCCTGGATGATGCGATGCGATCGCAGCAGGATGCGGCGGAGCGCGCGACGCAGGCGTCGCAGACGCTGGCGCGGCAGCGCGAGGATCTGGCTGCGATTGCCGAGGCGGGGCGGTATCACGTCGAGCAGTGCCGCGCCGCCGAGAGCATGCTAAGGGAGACGCTGGAACAGGCCGCGAGCCGAGCTCAGGAACTGGATCGTGCCGCGGCAGCCGTTCGCGAGCAGGCCGAGAGCATGGTGGCTCTCGCACGCGACGCGGCGGAACTGGTCGTCAAATCACGGGCGCAGGTGGGGACCGACGGACCCGGCGCTCACGCCTGATCCGGCAGCGGTTTCCACCGATCCGGTGATTGGAGCGCGTGTGCGAGCCGGGCGAGATAGTCTGTGCGCGGAATCTCGATGACGCCGAAGCGGCGGGTGTGGTCGTTGGCCATCTGGACATCAAGGAGTTCGTAGCCGCAGGAACGCAGGTGGTTCCAGAGCGTGACGAGGCAGACGCTGGAGGCGCCAGTGCCGCCTTCGTTGATGGCGGTGAACATGCTCTCGGCGAAAAATGCCGCGCCGAGAGAGACGCCGTAGATGCCGCCGAGGAGCACGTTGTCTGGTCCCCATGCCTCGATCGAGTGTGCGTGGGCACGCTCGTGGAGCAGGGTGTAGCAGCGAATGAGGGTTTCTTCGAGCCACGCGCCGCCGCGGGTGGGACCGGGCTTGGCGCAGGCGCGGATGACACGTTCGAAGGCGCGGTCGCTGGTGAGCGTGAAGCGGCCGCTGCGGACTTGGCGAGCAACGGTGCGACCGATGTGCAGCCCACCATCGCCGAGTTCGATGATCGCGCGCGGATCGGGCGAATACCACCGGACGGATCGCGCCGCACGTACGCCGCCATCGCGTTTGGGGCGCTGCGGGATGTCCGCCATGGGGAACGCGCCGACGCGGTACGCGTGCAGAAACATCTCCACGACCTCGTCATGGGAAGTGGGGGATTGGTGGGGAGCAGCGCGACGCATGGGGAACCGCGCGAGGAATCAGGAATCGAAGGGCCGGCTCATTCGACGTTCTGCACTTGCTCTTTGATGCGATCGATCGCGCCCTTTACTTCAACGCACCAGCGGCTGATCTCCGCGTCGTTGCACTTGCTGGCGATCGTGTTCGCCTCGCGGAGCATTTCCTGGGTGAGGAAGTCGAGCGTGCGGCCGATGGGCTTGAACTCTTTCTCGGTGAGCATCTTGGTGAACTGATCGAGGTGGCCGGTCAGGCGGGCGATTTCCTCGGAGGTGTCCACGCGCTCGGCGGTGATCGCGAGTTCGCGGACGATGTCCACGGCCTGGATGTGCAGGCCCATGTCCTTGATCATCTGCTCGATGCGGCCCTTGAGGCGCTTCTCGAACTCGACCATGACTTGCGGGGCGCGCTCGCGGATAAGCAAGAGCTTCTGCGCGATGGAGTCGTGATGGCTCAGCAGGTCGGTAACGAGGTACTTGCCCTCGCGTTCGCGCATCTCGACGAGGCGGCCGCAGGCGGTTTCGAGGAGCTTGAGCAGTTCGCCCTTGGCGGCGCCGAGACGCTTCTCCTCATCGCCCGGGGGCTGGAGCACGCCGGGGAGGCCCAACAGCGGGGCGATCTCGATCTTGACCGCGCCCGACGCGACCTGCGGCACCTTCTTGAGCTGGTCCACGTAGCGGGCGAGGGCGTGCTCGTTGAGCGTGTGCGCGACATCGCCGGAGACGTCGGAATGCTTGACGGTCATGAAGACCGAGCCGCGGTTGAGCTTGTGGCGCAGCTGCGTCTCGAGCTCGGCCTCGAGCACTTGGAACTCTTCGGGAAGCCGGATGACGGCCTTGAAGTACTTGCTGTTGAGCGAGCGGACTTCGAGATAGAAGTGGGCGGTGCCCACGGTCGCCGATGCCTCACCGTACCCGGTCATGCTGCGGATCAAAGCGTTCTCCTTGCCCGCCCCACGATACCCGATCCGGTTCTGTTGATGTTGATCAGGGATTGGCGGGGGGCGTTGAGGGGGAGGTGGCCGGCGGAGTCGTGGGGGTCGTGGCCGGAGCTGTGGCAGGAGTAGTCGCAGGGGTTGCTGCCGGTGTTGTCGTCGGCGCTGGAACCGACGTGGGCGCCGCGGCTGGTGTGGCACCGGTCGCGCTCGGAGGGGCGACCGGGACAACAGGAACGACGTTGGTCGTGGTCGTCGTCGTGGGAGTGGTCGCGGGGCCGGTGGACGGTGTGCCAGCAGGAACGGTCGTCGGCGTGGGGTTGGTCAGCGCCGGAGGCGTGACGGCGGCGACGGTCGGCTTCACGGCGTAGTTCAGGAGCACCGCGCCGACGATGTAGACGACGAAGACGCCGATGGTGAACATCGTGAGTGCATCACCGGTCTTGGCGCCGAAGGCCGTCTGGCCGGAGCCCGCACCTGCGCCGAACGCGCCGGAAAGCCCGCCGCCTTGCGGGCGCTGGATCAGGATGGTCAGCACGAGCAGAATGCAGACGATGCAAAAGCCCACCACGGAGAATCCGAGCATGAGGGGGCTGATTGCCAGCGTTGTCAAACCGAGGGTCATCATCGAGTCGCTCCAAACAGGTCGGGGCAGACCGGGCGGCAGCCGCCCGACCATATCCGAACAGGTTCCGGACGATAGCCGCCGAAACCAAGGTGGGAAGTGTAGGTCGCCCGGATTGCTCAAGGCACATTCCGCCCAAGCAACGCGCATGCCTACTTCTTCGGGCCGAGTTCCTTGACCATCTTTGGCGGGGCCGTGTTTCGCCACGCGGCGAGCAGGGCTTGGCGGAGCGCGGCCCGGTCAATCGATTTCAGCAGTACATGCGTCGCTCCCCGCACCCCCCACGTACCCGCGGCGGGCCTGAACGTCTCCGGCTTGGCCTTCATGAGCGTCTGCTGTTGCTCGGGTGTGAGTTTCACCATGCCCCAGCCGTTCTCAGGGTTGCCGAGCGTGGCGAAAATCTTGCCTTTGACACGGAAGTCGGCGTGGCCCATGTGCTCGCCCTCGATGGTCTCGGGAAGATCGAGCGCGAGGGTGCGGAACTGCGCCTCGGTCATGGCGGGCTCCTGTGTTTACGCCGGATTGGAAGCCGCGGCGGCTCGGACGATCGCAAGGAACTCATCGGCCTTGAGCGAGGCACCTCCGATGAGGCCGCCGTCGATGTCTTTTTCCGCGAAGAGTTCGGCCGCGTTCGAGCCCTTCACCGAGCCGCCGTACTGGATGCGCGTGGCATCGGCGATGTGCTGATTGAAGAGTTCGGCGATGATGCGACGGATTTTCTGATGGGCATCCTGAGCGTCGGCGGGCGTGGCGGTGCGGCCGGTGCCGATGGCCCAGACCGGCTCATACGCAATGACGACATGTTTCATCTGCTCGGCGGTCACGCCCTTGAGCCCCTCGACGGTCTGGCGGCGATTCACGGCATCGGTCTGTGCCGCCTCGCGCTGCGCGAGGGTCTCGCCGACGCAGAGGACGCTGGTCAGGCCCGCATCCAGTGTCGCCCGCACCTTGCGATTGATGATCTCATCCGTCTCGCCGATGACGTGGCGGCGTTCGGAGTGACCGGCGAGCACGATGGAAACGCCGCAGTCCTTGAGCATGGTTGCCGAGACTTCGCCCGTGAACGCACCGTCCTTTTCAAAGTAAATGTCCTGAGCGCCGAGCATGGCCGGACTGTTGCGGGCGCGGAGCAACTCGCCGATCTCACGGAGATAGACGAAGGGGGGGAAGACCGCGAACTGGCAGCGGCCGGCCAGCCCCTCATTGGCCGCGGCGTCGGAAACCGCCGCGGCAAGTGCCGCGCCGGTGGCCGCGGTGGTGTTCATCTTCCAGTTGCCGCCGACGATGGGTGTACGCATAGCCGCAACCCTATGCGTGAACGCGTGAATCGCAAAAACAGAATCCGGGGACTGGTCGGAAAAGTCCGTCCGGTCCCCGGCGTGGGATTCACTTGGTTTGGCTTGCAATCAGTCGCGGCGGTTCAGCATTGCGAGCAGACGAAGGATCGAGGTATACAGCCAGACGAGCGTGACCAGCAGGCCGATGGCGCCGTACCACTCCATGTACTTGGGCAGGCCGTTTTCCTCTCCGCCGCGGATGAAGTCGAAGTCAATCACGAGATTCGCGGCGGCAACCGCGACCACAAGAAGCGAGAAGCCGATACCGATCATGCCGCTTCGGAAGATGTGCAGGTCGATGCCGAACATGCTCAGCCCCCACGCCACCAACGAAAACAGAAAGATGCCCAGCGTCGCGCTCACCACGATCTTCGTGAAGATCGGCGTGGCTCGCAGAACGTTGAACATGTTCAGCATCAGCATCGCCGCGGCCACGGTTACGGTGAGCAGCACGGCCTGCAGCACAAGCCCCATGCTGAGTGTGGAAACCAAGCCCGTCGCCGTCGCGCCCGAGCGTGCGGAAACGTATTGCGTCCACATCACCGACAGCCCGCCGACCAGCGCACCTTCGCACACTGCGATGGGGAAGGCCAGGAAAGGCGACCAGTTCTTCTTGAAGCTCGCGACGAGCGTCAGCACGCAGCCGAGCAAACTGCCGCCAATGGCCGCAGGCCAGAGCCAAGGCGTCCCCGCGAGCTGCGACCACACCAGCGTGGCCACGACGCCGACTACCCCGACCAGCATCAGCGTGATCGTCGCCGCGCCCTGAACGGTCATCACCTTCGAGCGATCAACATCGCGATTGCGAGATTCCCAGACCGTGGGCTGAAACGCGCTCTCATTCAGGACTGGATTGTTCGTTCCACCAAACATGGCATTGCTCCCCATCTGCGGCCGAATCGTGGCCGCTGGTCGTTGTACGTTCGTGGACCGCCACTGTTCGCCAGTGGCCATTGCCCGATGCTATCGGCCGACCGCTCCGCGAAAACCCACATCCTGGACTGCCAAAAGGGCAGGCGAACGACGGCCGACTCACGAGTCGTGCGTGTAGTTCGGCGACTCCTTCGTTATTCGGATGTCGTGGGGATGATTTTCAACCACCGTCGCGCCGCTGACGCGGACGAAGCGGGTGCTGGCCCGGAACTCTTCGATCGTCTTGCACCCGCAGTAGCCCATGCTGGCGCGGACGCCACCGACCATCTGATAGACAAACTCGGCCAGCGTGCCGCGATACGACACCAAACCCTCGACGCCTTCGGGGACGAACTTCCGCTTCTTCTGGTCGTCCTCGGGCGTGCCCTTGTGCTGGCCGTAGCGATCGGCGGCCCCGGCCTCCATCGCGCCGGCAGAACCCATGCCCCGGTAGCTCTTGCAGCGGCGACCGCCCGCGATCACCAGTTCGCCGGGCGACTCATCAAGACCCGCGAAGAGCGAGCCGAGCATGACGCAGCTCGCGCCTGCGCCGAGGGCCTTGGCGATGTCGCCGGATTGGCGGATGCCGCCGTCGGCGATCACCGGCACATCGCGCCCGGATTCCATCACGCCGCGCACGGCGTTGAAAATCGCCGTCATCTGCGGCACGCCGACGCCGGTGACCACGCGCGTCGTGCAGATCGATCCCGGGCCGATGCCCGCCTTCACGGCATCCGCGCCCGCTTCGGCAAGCGCCCGCGCGCCCTCGGCGGTGGCGATGTTGCCCGCGATCACCTCGACATTGTCCTTCGCCCAGCGCTGCTTAATGGTGCGAACCGTGCGGAGGACGTTCTCGGAGTGGCCGTGGCTGGTATCCACGACGATGACATCCGCACCTGCCGCGAGTACAGCTTCCACGCGGTCGTATTGATCCACGCCGCAGGCCGCGCCGCAGCGGAGGCGGCCGCGCGAGTCGGTGTTCGCCTTGGGGAAGTCGCTCAGCCGATCGATGTCGCGCTGCGTGATCATGCCCGCGAGCGTGCCATCGGGATTGACCAGCAGCAGCTTCTCCACCTTGTTCTTGTTCAGAACGCGGCTGGCTTCTTCGAGCGTCGTCCCCGGCGCGGCGGTAATGAGGCCCTTGCTCGTCATCACGCTGCCGACCGAAGTGGATTCAACCTCCACGAACTTCAGGTCGCGGCGGGTGAGAATGCCGACGACCTTGCCGCGTGAGCGCAGGCCGCGAGCGGCGATGCCGGCATCATCCGTGATCGGAAAACCAGAGACGTTGTGCTCACGCATCAGCTTGCGGGCGAGGCCGACGGTATCGGAAACGCCAAGGGTGATCGGATCGACGATCACGCCGTTCGCCGATCGCTTCACCTTCGAGACTTCACGGGCTTGTGCTTCGACGCTGAGGTTGCGATGGATGAAGCCGATTCCGCCCTCTTGGGCGAGAGCGATGGCGAGCGCGGATTCCGTCACCGTGTCCATGGGAGCGGAGACGAGCGGGATGTTCAGCCGGATGTTGGGCGTCAGCCGCGTGGAGGTGTCCGCGTCGGAGGGCATGACATCGGAATAACGGGGCAGGAGCAGGACATCGTCGAACGTAAAACCGTCCGCGACGATTTTGGAGGCCACCAAATCGGGTGCCATGCCTGCGGCCAAACCCCCGGTCCGGGCAGAAGCACTCTGGGAGGGGGAAGTCACACTCGCAATTCCGTTGGTGGCCATGCATATTGATGGCAACCCGGCTCGCGGAGTCAACCGCATCTGTTGCGTCCCGGGGCCGATCCGATCGCGACATCTTCATATTCCCGACTCGACAAGTGACCAAACCCGGCCCACGATCATCTCACAGGGCCCGTCCCGTTTTCAACCCGACGCGAGCCATTATGCCTCCTGCTCGTCGAACACCCTCCGCTCCCGCCGCCGCGGCTCCTGCCGCGCCGCGCCAGGCGGAAGCAACGCCGTCCATTCCAGTCACCGGATTCGTCGCTCCGACATACACGCTCGTTGCGAGCGGCGCGGGCGGAATCGACAAGCTGCTGAATACCGAGTGGATACTCACAAACGGGCTTGGCGGATTCGCAATGGGCACCGCGGCGGGCGTTCCCGCGCGACGGTACCACGCGCACCTCATCGCCGCTGCGAATCCTCCCGTCGGACGCATCGCCGCGCTGAACGCGATGGTCGAGTCGATCGATGTGCCCGTGGCGGGAGCTGCGCCGAAGGTCCTCGATCTCTCGACGTTTCGTTTCTGCGGCCATCCGCCGCTGCTTCACCCGAGCGGCACTGCGCGGCTGAAGTCCTTCTCGCAGGAACTCACGGCGCGGTGGGTGTATGAGGTTCGCGAGCCCGCGGCTGGCGGCGCACCGGCGGTGGCGGTTGAAGTGACCAAGGAACTCCATCTGCTGGATCGCGTGAACGCGGTGCAGTTGCGATATACGGTGCGTCGACTTGTGGGCGATGGCAAGGCCGCAATCTCACTGAAGACGCGGCCGCTGACGGGGCTGCGAGACTTTCACGGGCTCATCCGGCGTGCGTGGGCGGATCGGTTCGCCGTGACATCCTCCGCGGCCGAAGCGCACGTTCGGTTTGAGGGTCAGGCGACGCAACTTCACCTTCGCTCTGATCGGGCGATGTTTACCGCAGAAACGCAGTGGTGGAACGACTTTTTCTATCAGTCCGACGCCGAACGCGGCCAGGATTGCGTTGAGGACCTCTTCTCGCCGGGTGTGTTCACGCTCGCGATTGCTTGGGATGTGGCCGTAGCCGAGTGCGTGGTGCAGGCCTCAACCGACCCGATCGCGATGGCCGATGCGAAGCGCGACCTCGCGATGCGCCGGGAGCGTCTCGCGGCTATGCACACGGCTGCGATGGCCTCGCGCCAGTCTGGTATCGCCCCGGTTGCGCCGGCGGACAATGTGACCATTGCCTCGTTGGTCGCCGGTTCCGATGCGTTCGTCGTTGCACGCCGCACGCCGGGCTCCGGCGCCGGCGGGTCGCTGGATCAGACGTCCATCATCGCGGGATATCCGTGGTTCGCGGATTGGGGGCGCGACACGAGTATCTCGCTTCCGGGCCTGCTGCTGTCGACGGGTCGGCTCGACGATGCCCGGCGCACGCTCACGGCGTTCGCGAGCCATCGCAAGAACGGCATTGTTCCCAACGTGTTCCACGATCAGTCCGGCGAGCCGGAGTACAACACGGCAGATGCCTCACTCTGGTTCATTCTCGGCGCGTGCGCGTACCGCCGCGCCGCGAAGGATCGCACTGCCTGGGACGGCCTTCTCGCCCCTGCCTGCCTGGACATCATCACTCATTACCGCCGCGGCACCGACTTCAACATCGCGATGGACCCGCAGGACAAGCTGATCACGGCGGGCACGAACGCCACGCAACTCACGTGGATGGACGCGAAGCGCGATGGCGTGACGTTCACGCCGCGCCACGGCAAGGCCGTGGAGATCAACGCTCTGTGGCACGCTGCGCTGCGTGAGTTGGCCCTGGCGATGCACGATGCCGACCCTATTCTGTGCGCCAACCTGACGCAACTCGCGGGTGTGGTCGCGCAGTCCTTCCGCACGCTCTTCTGGAACGCCAAGCTCGGATGCCTCTATGACACGTTGACGCCGGGAGATGGCGATGCGCCCGCGTGGGTGCCGCAGCCGGATATCCGGCCGAATCAACTCTTCGCGGTCTCCCTGCCGCACTCGCCGCTGAGTATCGAGCAGCAGCGATCGGTGCTGACCTGCGTCCGCGAGCGATTGCTCACGCCCTACGGCGTTCGCACGCTCGACCCGGCCGATCCGCGGTTCTTCGGGCGATACGAGGGAAATCTCTTTGAGCGAGATAGGGCGTATCACAACGGCACTGCGTGGCCGTGGCTGCTCGGGCCGTACGCGGAGGCGCTCATGCGAGTCGGGCAGTTCAACGAACAATCAAAGAAAGAAGCTCGGGCGGCGCTGCAGCCGTTGCTCGCGGAAATGCAGTCCACGCCGACACGCTCGGGCCCGGCCGGGTGTATCGGCCAGATCGCTGAGATCTACGACGGCGCGGCCCCGCAGCGGCCGCAGGGGTGCCCGGCGCAGGCATGGTCGATTGCCGAGGCACTGCGTGTGATGCTCATGATTGTTTGACAGATGCCCGGGCGCAAGCCCGGGCATCGCCGCGCTGCGGACGCCAAAGAGCACGGGCTTGCGCCCACGCCTCTGTTCGGATTGCTTCATATGCTCCAAGCAATGACCCAAACCAGCCGCGCACGTATCACAGCGGGCGAACTTGTTGTTGTCTGCTCGCACTATGACCTCGGCGTGATCGAGGAAGTGCGCCGTTTCCGCGGCGGGTCGCGGCTGGCGCCGAAGGTGCAGATCACGACGAACACGGGCGAGTATCTCCTCAAGCGGCGTGCCCCCGGGCCGTCCAACGAGCCCACGAAGGTTGCGTTCACGCACGAGGTGATCCTCCATCTCGCCTCGCGCGGTTTCTCCGTTCCGCCCATCATCGGCACGCGATCCGCCGGTGGCGGGTCGCGCGGCGCGGGAAACTCCATGCTCCAGCTCGGTCCGTCCAGCCCCGGTGGTGGCGGGGTATATGAGGTCTTTCGCTTCGTCCGAGGTTCTCGATATGACCGCACGCCAGATGCCGCGCGCGCGGCGGGCGAGGCCCTCGCGCGATGTCACCATCTGCTGGCGGATTTTCAGCCGCTGTTTCCCGCGCCGCGCCGCACGTTCCACAACCATCCGCAGGTGCCGGACCGGCTGATGTCGATCTCGGGCGCGCTGAGTGATCCCACCCTTCGCTCCGTCTGCCGCGCCTTGGCCGATGCGTATCTGAATGCCTCCGAGCAGGCGCGGCGAGCCGCGCCCGAGGAGATGCCTGAGCAGATCGTTCATGGCGATTGGCACCCCGGCAACATGCTCTTCACCAAGCCCGAAGGTGCCGCGCGGCCAATGGTTGCGGCGGTCTTCGACTTTGATTCGGCGCGCATGGGCGTTCCACTGCACGACATGGCCAATGGAGCGATGCAGTTCAGCGTTCTCCGCAACATGGGCGTGAGCGAGAGCGGCGAGGGCATCCCGCCGAGTTCCTGGCGCATCTCCCTGTTACCCGATCTGCTGGCGAGTTTCTGTTCCGGCTACCGCGCGGCGTCCCCGAACTCCTCGGTTTCGCCCCGCCAGGGGCTGGGGGCCATTCCCTGGCTCATGATCGAGGCCCTGATCGTTGAAGCGGGCGTTCCCATCGCCTCGACTGGCAAGTTCGGCAAGCTGGACGCCAAACCCGTCCTCGGGGTCGTACACCGGGCGGTTGAGGCCATCGCTCAGGGGGCCGAGCGGATCGTCGCCCTCGCCCATGCGTAGAATCATCTGAGTTTCACGTCGGCAATGCCGAATCTCCTTGCACCCCGGGTCCGTGTTCCGGTACAACAGGGACGGGAACAACCGCGCATGAGCACCATCATCGGTTCGCCAGCACGCTCCGCCTCTCGGCCGCTCATCGCGGCGGGTCTGCTTGCCTGTCTCGCCCAGGGTGCGATCGCGCAGGTCCGCCTGCAAGTCGGTCCGAAGGGAAATGTGGTCGAGGTCATCGAGCCCGTCGAGCGCATCGAGGACCCGGCACAGCTTCGAACAGAGTTTGATCGTCTCATCACGGATCTCTCGGGCAACGACTTTGCCGCCCGCCAGCGGGCCACAGAGAAACTCTTCGCCAACGAACAGTTCGACCTTCCGTTGCTTGAGACTGCTTTGAAGCGCGAGGGGCTCACGCTTGAGGCCCGCACGCGTTTGCTCGCCATCGCACGTCAACGGTTCTATCGCACGCCTCGAGCCGCGCTGGGTTTCCAGTTCGGCATGGGCCCGCTGCGCGATCGGATCGTTGTCGGTCAGACATTCCCCAAGTTCGAGTCGTTCACGAAGCTGGAGGAGGGGGACATGATCGTCTCCGCCGACGGCTTCAAGCTCGACGGCCCGGGAGCCCGTCCGCTGCTTCAGTCCATCATCATCTCGCACGAGCCGGGCGAGAAGCTCAAGCTCACCATCCGCCGCGGCGCCCGCAAGATTGACTTGGAGATCACGCTCGGCAAGTTCGCCGATCTGGATCAGGGTGGCGGCGCACTGATCGAGGACCGTCTCGCCCGCGCTTGGCGCATCCGTTCGCAGGCCAAGCACGGTCAGGCCGCCGATCCGATTCGCATCGAGGGTGCCCGCCCAGCGCCGTGGGGCGGTTCGGAAGACGCTGCCCAGCGCAAGGCCGAGCGTCTCTTGCAGCGAGAATCCAACGAGTATTCCCCGAAGCTCTCTGGGGGCGGTATGCCGCGGCTTCTGTCCAATCCCGATGAGGCCCGCTTCTTCGAGCCGGCCGTCCGCCAGCAGATCATGGTCATCGGCGGGCAGGTGCGGTTCGCCAACATGCCCTTCGTCCGCGGTGGATTCTTCGGGGATGTCGATCCCGACATGGGGCTTATCCCCATCGATCCCAAAGTCGAACGTGCCCAACTCCTCGATACGCGCATGTCTTACGACCGGCGCATGGGGGGCATCGATCCTGCGACGCTCCCGCCCGATGACCCCCGCCGTCCGGATCTGATCGAGGTCAAGAAGACCCGTGATCTCATCAATAAACAGCTCGAAGCGCTCGACGCCGAGGCCGACGAGGTCAAGGCCGCGGCAAAGGATGGCGGGAAGCACTCTGCGGCCGACGCGAACCCGACCGGTACGCCTTGATCATCTCGACGCGATCGCCTCAAGCGCCCGCACGGCGCGATCCATCTCGGGATGTGACGCACGATCGTGCTTCGCCAGCGTGGTCGCGCGGCCGATTTTCTCCGGGAGTTTGGCCGCGCTCTCAGGCGAGAGATCGCGGCTGTCGCATAGATTGTCGTAGACATCCGCGAGTTTTACAAGTCGGGCACGCCAGTCGGCGTGGGCGAGGCGGTGGTCGTAGTCGCGCTCGCGGGCGTGCTCCTCCATGGCCATGTTCTTGGTCATCGCCGCCACGATGTCCGCCACCTCGCGACCGAAGTGCTTGAGCAGATCGTCGTAGTCCGTCGTGGTGTCCTCGATGGTGTCATGCAGCATTCCGGCGCACATCGCGACCGTGTCCTCACATCCGAAGATGTGGCGGATGGTCATCGCGACACGCATCGGGTGCGCGATGTACGGCGTCTGACCATCCTTTCGGATCTGGTTCCGGTGCGCCCGCGCGGCGAAGGATGCGGCTTCCTGCCAAAGGTGTGGGTTGTGTCGGGTCATGCGGCACCATAGCCGCATGACTCGTTTAACGCTCGACAGCGCCGCCCGACGCATCTCCGATGATGCGCAGCTTCGCCGGAGCGGCTCCGTGCTCGTCGAAGATTACGATCTCGTTCTTGTCCGGCTTCAGCCACGAACGCGGGACCACATAGCGGCTCTGCGGCGGGACCTTCTTTCCGGTCGAGCTGGCCACGAAGTATCGGCACAAGTGCCTGCCGTTGATGTAGAGCTGGCCCTTGGTCAGGCCGGCGCAATCGATCAGCACCGGGCCATCGCCCTCGCCGACGGTGAGCGGGGCCTTCCACCAGCAGGGCTCGCCGGCGGCGTGCTTGGTGTTCTTGCCGAACTTGCCCGCCGCGGGCATTTCCCACTTGGCGAAGCTCCACTCGGCTTTCAGGGTGGCGCAATCCACGGCGTCGTAGAACCTCACGGCTTTGCCCAGCGCCTCGGCTGCTTCGGCGGTGCCGGAGAGCAGCGTGATCTGGATCAGGTTGTTGCCCTTGGCGAGTGTCTCGGCGGGGAGCATGAACGGGCGCATCCCGCCCTGCTGGAAGTAGTGGACGCTCTTGCCGTTGAGCAGCACCATTCCGTCGGAACGCTCCAGATCCAGACCGTCCTCGAAGACGCCGATCTCGATGAGAATGGGATTCTTGGAGCGGTGCTGCAACGTCCATGTGAGCCGCTGGGACTCGGTTCGGTCGTCGCGGTGCATCTTCCAGAGTGGGGCGCGGAAGGCGAGCGGGTCCACCGGGTCGGCAGGCTCAAGTTTGGGCTTGCCGACGGTGAGTTTCTCGACTTCCCAGCCATGGCCGTAGATGCCGGTGAGCTCGCCGAGGTCTGCGCCGGAGCTCACGCGTCCGGCGTTTTCAGCGAGCGCGACGAGCATGTTCGCGCCCTTCTTGAGGTTGAGTTGCAGGGTGGATTCGCCACCGCTGCCAACGCCGAGTTCGCCAGCACGTTCGCCATCGAGGGTCATGTGCAGGTTATGGCCCGCCTGCGGGAACATGAGCCGCGTCTTGCGGGCCGAACCGGCCTGCAGTTTGATGCGATACCAGCCGTAGCCGTATGGCGCGCCGAGCGCGACCAGATCCGAGGGCTTCGCGATCGCCGCGTAGCGAGGGCTCGTCCCCTCTGCGTAATCGCTGAGCGATGCGAACTGCCACTCGCCGATCGTGATGCGGGAGTGCTTCTTGGCCGGAGCGTGCGGGTGCGTCACGCGGTGCGGCGTGACCTTGCCTTCGGTGTCGATGTGCGTCCACGTCTTGGACTCTTCATCGAGGATTGGTTTGCCGGCGCGATCGATGCCCGCGATGCCGATGTAGACGCCGATCTCATCGAAGAAGATCCTGTCGGCCTGTTCCTGGCTGGCGATGACGACGGTGATGCCCTCGTGCTCATGCACGATCGGGTTCTTGCCTTCGGGCACGGTGGTTTCGAGCGGGGAGCCGTTGATCGACATCGCCCCGCGCGTGCCAGGGGCTCCGTAGCAGACGAAGACCTTGCCGACCTGTGCGAGAGCGCACAAGTTGCAATAGTCCAGATTGGCGCGGCCGGTGAGCCGCGTTTCCAGCAGGCACCAGACGACGGACTGGTCGCCAAGCTCGACCGGAAGCGTGGAGCCATCCGGAAGGAGCAGATGCATCGGGTCCTTGGCGTTCAGGCCATCGTCATCGCCGAAGACAAACACGACGCCGCCCTGGCTGCCGACCGCGTGCAGAACCGCCACGCGCGAGCCCGCCCCAACTCCACCCTTGTTCGGTCGCGATTCCGGCATCAGAGCCACCGGCTGCCGCGCCGGATCCAGATGGCTCAGCACGCGGCTGAACCGCGATGCAAACGTGCAGATGCGACGAACCGCCGGATATTGAGCCGTGATCTCGCCCGTCTCACTCACCGGCGCGCCCGCATCAGCGGATGCGATTGGGAAACCCGACGCGCCGCGCGAAGCATCGCGTCCTGCGCTGAAGCCAAAGTGGGTTCCGCCGTGCATGGGATTGATATTGAACTGCCCGCCCGCGGCCAGCACTTCCGCCAGTCGGCGGAGCACCGCGCCGGGCTTCTTCGCTGGAGCCGCCGGCTCGCCCCAGATATCGTGGCTGCCGAGCTGGAAGTCCACGACCATGCGCGGTTGCGCGGGGCGGATTGCCCCGAGCTGGCGCAGGTGGCTCAGCAGATCGTTGTACCCGGTCCACCCGTCCACCTCGCCCTCAACGCTCTGCCAGAGATCGTTGGAGTTGATGAGGGGAACATTGAAACCCGCCTCGCGCCAGTAGCGGTCGAGTTCGCCGAGATACGTGTGCGCGAGATGCTCGTCGCCGCATGTGAAGCCGGACTCGTTGCGGAGCAGGATGATCGGGCCGGGATGGGCCGCCGGGGGTGTGCCCTTTGGCGTCGGTGCGTTCACCTGCAAGTCGCGGAGTTGCCCCGCGAGCGCGGTGATGTAACGCGAGCACGCCTCAAGCAGAGGTTGATTCGCCGAGCGAAGCTTGAGCCCTTCGGTGTTCAGCAGCCACGGGGGCAGGCCGCCCATGTCATAGCCGCCGTCAATGAACGGACCGGGCCGCAGGATGCACCACATGCCCGCCGCCTGGATCAGCTTGACGAACTCGCGAATGTCGTTCTCGCCGGTGAAGTCGAACTGTCCGTGGCGCTGCTCGTGGCGCGACCAGACGATCGGCGTCTCGATGCAGTTCAGCCCGGCCTGCTTGGCTTGGTGGATGCGGTCGGCCCAGAGGGCGCGAGGGACGCGCGCTGGATGGATTGATCCGGAGACCAGCCACACCCGCCGCCCGTCGAGCAAGAAGGACTGCCCGTCGTAGGTGATAGAAGCCATGGGCGGGGACGCTCCTTATTCGGGATTTGGTAGGAGCTGATTCCTTTCAGCCCGGTTCCCGAGGTCGACGACGGAATTGGATGGCTCGCGAACCCCTCGAATCCGTTCCGGGGGCACCCGAGGGTGAGCCGAGATGATAGGAACGGCTTTTTCGACTCGCAACGCTCTGTGCTCATCTGCGGTAAACTGGCGGGCATCTTCGCCCGGAGACACCCTGTTGGCTGCCAAACTTCTTGCCAAGTCATTTTTTGGAGCCGTTCTGCGGCTGATCGCACTCGGTTTTGCGATAGGATTCTGTGCGGGTTGTGCGTCAGACTTGCAAGACATCGATGCCAAGACGGATCGGGTCATGCGCGAAAAGGTCTCTCTCGTAGGTGGAGGGGCGATCGCTCCGGAACGCAACTGGCCCTCGCGGGTGGAAACCCCTCCCGGCGGCCGCTCCTTGGTCGAAAAGAACCCTGCAACGACGAATCCCGCCGCCAAGGACTTGAGTTTCACGGTTGCCGATGAGCAGCGGGACATCGCCGCGCGGCTGGCGCAATACGAATCTAGTGACGACACGACCAATGCTCGTTCGATGGGTCTCCCCGCAGTGCTGACCCAGGCGCAGAGGACCGCTCGAGAGCATCTCAACGCAGAAGAGGAGTACATCCTCTCCGCCATCCGGCTGCTTGTTGAGCGCCACCGCTTCGACATCCAACTCTTCGGCTCTTCCGGAGTCACGTACAACAGCATCCACACCGACGGCAACCGCGATCTGGCGCTGCGCGTCGTCAACTCGCTGGCCGCCAAGAAGCAGCTTCCATTCGGCGGGTCTCTGGCCGCGACGTGGATCTGGGATGCGGTCGAGAATCTCCGCGGCGCATCCACCAATCGCTACACGCAGTCCTCGCGTCTGGTGCTCGAAGGCAACATTCCGCTCCTGCGCGGTTTCGGCGATGTGGCGCAGGAGGAACTGATCCAGGCCGAGCGATCGACGATCTACTCTGCCCGCGACTTCGAGAACTTCCGGCGGAACTTTCTTGTCGCCGTCGCGCGCGACTATTTCCAGCTGCTTCAGCAGAACGACGGCATCGCCAGTCTTCAGCGTCAACTCGACAATCTCAAGCAGCTCGAGTCGCGACAGCGTTCGTGGTACGACGCGGGGCGCATCCCCGAGTTCGAGATGAATCTCGCCACCAACAACGTCCTCTCGGCGCAGGCCTCGCTCACCAACGCCATCGAGGGGTACATCCTGTCGCTGGATCGCTTCAAGGTGCGGTTGGGGCTCCCAGTGCGCGAGCAGGTTCGCATCGATGCCACGGACTTCTTCGTACCCGAGCCGGACACCACCCTCGATCACGCCACCGACCTCGCCCTGGAATACCGGCTGGACCTGCAGAATCAGCGGGATCGGCTCGATGATTCCCGGCGCGCACTGAAGAACGCCCAGAACAACCTTCTTCCCGATCTGAATCTCGGCGGCTCGATCACGCTCCCCACCAAGGCCGGAGTCCGCGAGGGCGGAAGTGTCTACGAGACCGACGATGCCCAGTACACCGCCACCGCAACGTTGAATCTTCCGCTGGATCGCACCAACGAGCGGCTCGCGCTCCGGTCCGCCTCGATCGCGCTCGGCCGCGCCCAGCGCGACTACGACAAGTTCCGCGACGACCTGATTCTCGACGTTCGCGCCCGCACCCGCGAGATCGAGCGTGCACGCCTGAATCTTCGCCTCGCCGAAGAGCGCGTCAAAATCAACCTCCGCCGCAAGGAGGAGCAGGATCTCAAGCCCGACCAGCTCGATACCCAGAAACAGGTCGATACTGCTACCGATATCCGGAACTCCGAGCGCGACCGCGATCAGGCCAAGGCCGATCTTCGCAACTCCGTGCTGGATTATCTCGTCGCGACCGGGCAGCTGCGCGTGCAGCGGAACGGGCAGTTCGAGCCACTGCCCGGCATGGAAGCGGCCAAGTAACCAGCCGGAAAGATCAGCAGTTCACTCGCGCAGCCAGCGTGCCTCGTGCTCCGTCGCCAGCTTCGCGTGCATCACATGGTCCTGCCACGCGCCGTTGATCCGCAGCATTTTCTCCGCCAGCCCCTCGCGACGGAACCCGCACTTCTCCGCCACACGCAAGCTCGCCGTGTTCTGCGGAATCACGTTCGCCTGAACGCGGTGCAGCCCGAGTCCTAGCGGCGGCGGCGCGAACGCAACATCTAGCAGCGCCCACACGCCCTCGGTCGCCAGATAATGTCCGGTGTGTTCCACGCCAACCTGCCACCCGGCATCGGCGCACTCAAAGACCCCGCGCACGATGTTGTTCAGGTTGAACATCCCGACCAGCGCATTCCCCGCGAGCATGAATGCCCCGAGCCGCAGCACCGTGCCTTCCTTCAGCCCCCGCTGCGATCGCTCGAGTTGCTGCGTGAAGAACTGGTCCAGCGTCACCCCATCTGGCATCCGCGGCGACCACGGCCTCAGATGCTCGCGCGACTTCTCGTGATACGCGATGAACACGGCGCGATCCTCTTCGCGCAGCGGACGAAGCAGCAGCCGCTCTGTCCGCAGCTCCGTGAACGCGATGGAATGATCGACGCTCACACCCCACCGACGGTGGGATGAGTCGTGCCATTTTCGCCCGGCTCGCCGTGCTCGGTGCGCAGAATGCTCAGCAGGCCGCGGCCAAAGAGCTCCTCCGCGATCGATGGCTTGCCCTCGACCACGTGCCCCATCGTGCCGCGCTCTGGGATTGTCCCAACGCTCGCGAACCTTTCGTACGCGTCATGTCGCACGAGCCGCGATCCGATGCGCAACTCGACCGGCGCGGCCGAAGTGGACATTTGCATGCCCACCTTCGGCATCAACCGGCGACACGGGTCGTTCTCGGGAGCGACATACGCATGCACACGGTGTAGCCCCAGCCCGCGCGGCATATCCGCAAGCGCGAACTCCAGCAGCCCACGCACGCCCTCTTCCGCGTAACCCAGCCGCCGCGCATCGGCGCTGAGCCAGAACACAAGCTCGCCCCCGTGCTCGAGCCCGCGAGTGATGTCGTTGATGTTGAACCCGCCCACGAGTTGTCCGTCGGAGTCGATCGCGAGCAATCGGCACGCCTTGCCCGTTCGCACCGCCCCATCGCTGAGCGCGAGTTGCCGGAGAAAGACCTCATCGTCTTTGGTTTCCTCGCCATTGCCGAGCGGGCACATCGCGTCCAGCGAAGTCCGGCTGATGCGCAGCACGCGCAGGAACTCCGGTCGATCCTCGATCCGCATCGGCCGCAGCGTCAGTCGCGCCGTGCGCAGCTCTCCGTTTCCCTGCGATTCAACCGCTCTACCGCTTCCGATCCTCGCCACCCGCGCAGCCACTCCCAAACGGGTCATGAGCCCCGCGCGCACGGTGACCGGACCCTTCGCCGTGCCGCCGGCGACCACGTCCGCTTGGGTTGGAATCCGTGCAGCGTCCATCGACGTCACACCTCTTTCTGAGGCCTCCCATGCTCGAGCCACTCGAGATGGAAGAACTTTCCACGCGGCTGGTCAATCCGCTCGTACGTGTGGCTGCCAAAGTAGTCCCGCTGCGCCTGCAACAGGTTGGCCGGCAGCCGCGCCGAGCGGTACGAATCGAAGTAGCTCAGTGCGCTGGCGAATGCGGGAACGGGCACGCCGCTGATCGCGGCTCGTGCCACGACGCGACGCCAATTCGCCTGCTTCTGCTGGATGACTCCCGCGAAGTATGGGTCCAGCAGCAGGTTCGCCAGGTTCGGGTTGGTGCCGAACGCCTCGGTGATCTTCTGCAGGAAGCGGGCGCGGATGATGCAGCCGCCGCGCCAGATCTGGGCGATCTCGCCGAAGTGAAGGCCCCACTTGTTCTCCTTGCCCGCCGCAGCCATGAGCGCAAAGCCCTGGGCATACGAGCAAATCTTTGAGCAGTACAGAGCATCGCGCACCGCGTCCACCCAGTTTTCCTCGCCGGAGCCAATCTTGGTCGCGTGGTCGTGGTGCCACTGCACGCTGGGCATCTCCGGCGCCTTGATCACCTTGGCCGCGGCGACGCGCTCTTCCTTGATCGCGCTCACGCAGCGTGCAAACACAGCTTCCGCGATGGTCGGTGCGGGCACACCGAGGTCCAACGCGCTCACGCTCGTCCACTTGCCCGTGCCCTTCTGGCCCGCCGCGTCCAGGACGACATCCACGAACGGCTTGCCGGTGATCGGATCGGTCTGCTTGAGAATGTCTGCGGTGATCTCGATGAGGAATGAGTCCAGATCACCCTTGTTCCAGTCGGCGAAAACCTTGGCCATGTCGCCCGTGCCGAGTTCCAGCACATCGCGCATGAAGTGGTAGGCCTCGCAGATGAGCTGCATATCGCCGTACTCGATGCCGTTATGGACCATCTTGACGTAATGGCCCGCGCCGCCAGGGCCCATGTACGCAGTGCAGGCGACGGCGCCCTCGGCTTTGACGGGCTTGCCGCGGGCCGCGCCCGGGATGGGCTGGCCGGTTTTGGCATCCACCTTTGCCGCGACGGCCGTCCAGATGGGCTTGATGAGTTCCCAGGATTTGGGATCGCCGCCGGGCATGAGAGAGGGGCCGTAGCGTGCGCCCTCTTCGCCGCCGGAGACGCCGGAGCCGACGAACATCAGTCCCTTTGCCTTCAGCGCGGCCTCGCGGCGGACGGTGTCGCCCCACTCGGCATTGCCTCCATCGATGATGCAGTCTCCCGCTTCCAGCAGCGGAACCAGTCCGTCGATCACGGCGTCCGTGCCCTTGCCGGCCTTGACGAGGATCACGATCCGGCGCGGTCGCTTGATGCTCTTGACAAAGTCCGCCAGTTCCGCTCCGGGCACGATCGCCCCGCCGGGCCCGATGACGTTCGGCGGATTCTCGCGGACGAACTCCTCGGTGACGCTGGTGGTTCGGTTGTAGACGGCGACCTTGAAGCCATGGTCCGCCATGTTCAGCGCGAAGTTCGCGCCCATGACGGCCAGGCCGACGAGCCCAACATCCGCGCTGTTTGCCGCCGGAATCGATAGTGCCATGCTGATAACTCCGCTTGCTTATCGGCGGTCTGCGCCGGAGACTGTGCCCTCACGTCCGAGATGTGAGATTTCACGTCCGAATGAGCGTAGCCGCGGAGTTATCGGAACTACGCCCGCCGGGGGCGCGCGTCCCGGAGCTGTCCGGCGCACGCGGCCTGAGTACCCCATCACTCCCGCCAGACATCCACGAAATCCACGAGCGTCCCGCCGCCAGTGGGGGGATCCACACGCAGATTCGGCAGTTCAATATCCGGGAATCCGCGATACACCTCATCCGCTGGCAAATCATCCTGAATCAGCCGTCCATCCAATGCGTGCACGCTGTAGCGCGGCCCATTGTTCGTGCCCCAGCACTTGAGAATGTGCTCGCGGCCTTCAAGCGTGCCGATGAGTTTCCATCCCTTCGGATGCACGCTTTGGGCGGCTCGTTCGTTGAGCCGCTGCACAAGCTCGGCTTCCTGGGGATTCGTTGGGTTGAGGTCCACGCGTGCCTTCGAGCCAAGCCCGGGCATTTCATCGTGATTCCCTGTTCCCGCCCGTGCCCCCTGCGGGTCCGGCTTAATGACACTCGCCGCCCCGATGAATATCGCAGCGGCACCCAGCACCACGAGCAGCCGTTTTCCACGCTTGAGCAGCCCGCTCGAATGTTCGTGCGACTGGACCATGTCAGGGCTATCGGCCGTTTCACCCCGGACCTTCACCCTCCCAGCCGGCTGCCACTGGCCCTGTAATTCCGCCCCGAACCGGCTACGATCGCCCCTCAGAGGCCCCGTCGTCTAGCCTGGTCCAGGACACTACCCTTTCACGGTAGTGACATGGGTTCGAATCCCATCGGGGTCATTCCGAAGCCCTGCACCCAGTTGCAGGGCTTCGCACGTTTTTGCACAAGCTCGCAAACGCCAAAGGGTTACAACGAGGTTTGCGATTCGGTGCGCTTCCACGCGGCTGCGTGCTGCGCCGCAATTTGCGCCATCGAAGCGTCGGATTCTGCGCCGCTGCAAAGTCGCTGGAGCGCGGGGCGTGCTCTCTACATAGTTGTCGCCAGCAGGTCCGACCTCCCTCGGTTTGTGCGCAAGAGCCAGCAATCGAGGGTGATCTCCCGTCGCAGGCGGGAGGACACAACTTGGTGGGATTGTGGTCAAGTGACCGTTACGGTGGGCATGGGCGGCAACGTCTTCGCGTGAGCGTGGCCAGATAACGGAATCTGGGAGCC
>JBGANP010000013.1:0-57927 GCA_044222255.1 Phycisphaerales bacterium | reverse complement strand
GCTTTGCAATGTGCTCCGGGCGCGACAACGCGCGCGGGCTGTGGGGTGTGACGACGCACGAGATCGGGCACACGTGGTTCCCGATGATTATGAGTACCAACGAGCGACTGCACGCCTGGATGGATGAGGGGTTCAACACCTTCATCAACTACTACGCGAACAAGGAGCGATATCCGACGGAGGAGCCGTATCGCGGGAGCGCGGCGAAGTTTGGCAAGAATCAGCGGAGACCCCTGCCGCAGCCTGTGGAGACCCCCGCGGACCAGATCGCGGATGGATACCTCGGTGTGCTGGAATACGAGAAGACGGCGGTCGGCCTGGTGATGTTGCGAGAGACGATTCTGGGCGAAGAGCGGTTCGACGCGGCGTTCAGGGAATACTGCAAGCGGTGGGCGTTCAAGCACCCGTACCCGGGCGACTTCTTCCGCACGATGGAAGATGTCTCGGGAATGGACCTCGGCTGGTTCTGGCGCGGCTGGTTTTATTCCACGGGCGTGCTCGATCAGAGCGTGACGACGGTGATGCAGCCAGAGGGGAAGGATGGGCTGGCACACCTGACGTTCGTGCAGAAAGGCGGGCTGGTGATGCCTGTGTACTACAAGCTGACGTTTGATGATGGCAGCGCCGAGTCGCGGCGATTGCCCGTGGAGGGGTTTTTCTGGAGCGACACGCGGACGGTGGCGATTCCGACGGGCGGGAAGAAGATCAAGAGCGTGGAAGTGGATCCGGAGGATGGACTTCCGGATGTTGAGCGTCGGAACAACGTGTGGAAAAACTAATGCCGATGACGGAGCTGCGAGCCCGAAGTAAGTGGGTGTAAGTGCAACTTTAGAGGCCAAGAAAACGGTTTCGGTTGGCGGCGCATCGCACGCTCGGGTAGATTCGATCGAGTATCGCGCGGCCTGAGAGGGCGGCGGGGCGTTGGCGGTGCGCGCAATCAGGAGGCCTGTACATGATGATGAGTCAACACGTTCGATGTCTTGGCGCGCTCGCTGGGATGGCGGTTGGAGTGTCCGCCGCGTGGGCACAGGATGTCACGCGGCCGAACGACATAGTGGTTGGGTCATCGACGAACTTTCCGGCGGGTGAACCTCCGGCGGGCGCGATCGACAACACTGCGAATACGAAGTATCTGAACTTCGATCGCACCAACACCGGTTTCACGGTGACGCCGACGGGAACGGGCGTCGTGCGGTCGCTCGCGATCGTGACCGCGAACGACGCTCCGACGCGCGATCCGATGAGTTTCACGCTCGAGGGATCAAACAACGGCATCGACTTCTCACCGATCGCCTCGGGCGCGCTGAACTCGCCCACGACGCGATTCTCGCTGGCACAGGCGAACTTCGCCAACAGCAACACCTTTACGCAGTACCGCGTGATCTTCCCGACGATCCGCAACGCGGTGACCGCCAACAGCATGCAGGTCGGCGAGGTGCAGCTCAACACAGCGGGCAATCTGCTGACGGCGGGCGACGGGATCAGCGTGACGTATCCGTCGGGCGGCTCCAGCCCGGTCGGGCAAGACGTCTCGAAGATCGTGGACGGACAGCTCGGTGTGGAGTTCGGCGTGACCGGCGGTGACGCGGGTGTGACCACCGTCGACCTGATCCCCGCGGTCGGGGCGAGCATCGTGACCTCGGTCGGGATATTCGGCGGGGACAGCAACTTGGCGAGCTTGCCCTCGTCTGTGACGCTGCTGGGCTCGAACAACGGCGTGACCTACACGCAGATCTTCACGACGGCGCTCACGCAGCCGGGTGTGACGCTCTCGGACCAGCAGTTCGGCTTCGCGAACACGACGAGCTACACGCGGTATCGCGTGCAGTTCGGCGCGTCGCCCTCGGCGACGATGGAAGTCGGCGAGCTGGCGCTGTATGGCAGCGAGCTTGGGGCCGCGCCGAACAGTGATTTGTGCCAGAACGCGCAGGCCGTGACCGCAGGTTCGACAAGCGCATCGACGATCAACGCGACAGGAACGGATATGTCCGGATGCGGCGCGGCCGACTCGAAGGACGTCTGGTTCCGCTATACGGCCACGGCGACTGGCATGGTGGAAGCGAACACCTGCGGCGCGGGCACGCTGGATACGGTGCTCTCTGTCTATGGAACTTGCGGCGGAGCAGAGATCGGCTGCAACGACAACGCCTGTGCGGGCAAGTCGCGCGTGCGGTTCTCGGCGGTGAACGGAACGCAGTACCTCATCCGTGTGGCGGGAACCAACGGCACATCGGGCTCGTTTACCCTCGCAGTGGTGCCCAACCCGGTGATCCACTCCGATGTGACGGTGCCGCTGGCGTACAACTTCAACGGCATGGTGCATGCCAATGAGGTGAACGATGCGGACAATCTGACGGGGTATCGCTCTCTTTCGGATCGCGGAATCCGGCTCACAGGCACGCCGGGATCGCTGGATGTCGGCCTCGAAGGCACAACCGGCATTCCCTACAGCGTTGTGACCGCGGATCATGTGGTGGACATCGTGCAACTGGGCAACCGCAACACCGTTGATGCTGGGGGTCATGCGTTTGACGCGGTCGTGGATGGTGACAACACGGGCGTGCAGCCGACCTGGCTCCCGAATGTGGATCAGGGCGGTTCGCAGACGACGACGCTCACTGCGCTGAATCTTTCAATGGGCGCGAACACGAAGATCGGTCTGATCGGCGATGCCAGCAACGGCGGCGCGTCGTTCATCACGACAGTCGAGTTCACGGACAACACATCCGTGCAGTTCTTCGTGGACCTGCCGGACTGGTTCGGCAGCCAGACGGTTTCGCCCGCGGAACCCGGTGTTGAGACGCAGACGCAGATGGGACTGTATTTCGGGGCCGCGCAGGTCGACATCGGGCTGGCGGATGTGGATCTGAACATCGTCGAGGTGATCTTCAGCACCGCGAGTCTGGCGGCGGGCGGACAGGGCGACACGACGGGCAAGACGCTGCGGTCGATCTCTTTCTCCAACTCGACGAACGTCAACTCCGGCATCGGCATCTACGCGATGACTGTTCGCGATGCGGTTGGCGGAACGCCCACGGGCGGGGTCTGCTGCCGCGGCGCGACGTGCACGACGACGATCACGACTTCCGCGGCCTGCTCCTCAACGCTCATCGGCGGACAGTTCGCGGGCGCCTCGTTCGTGAGCGCGGCGGCCTCGTGCAACGCCGGTGCGATCTCCAATACACCGTGCTGCTATGCCGACTACAACAAGGCCAGCGGCGTCAGCGTACAGGACATCTTTGATTTCCTGGGCGACTGGTTCGCGGGAAGCACGTTTGCGAACACAGGCGGCACGGGAACGGCCGGCGCGCTGAGCGTGCAGAACATCTTCGACTTCCTGACGGATTGGTTCAACGGCGGCTGCTCGTAAGCGGCTGCGTGTATGAGATTGACGTGACGAAACCCCCGGGGCGACCCCCGGGGGTTTTCTGTTGTGCCGCGCCAGTCGCGGCGCGGTCAAGATCGCGGAAGAGGTTTTGTGGGTTGGCGCGACGTCGGCGCCGGGCGGGCAGCGATTGGGGCGATCCAGATGAGAGAGTTTGCATGAAGTCCGGGGGTCTGGGGGATTCCGGGTGTGAATTCGCGATGTTGCCCTTGCTCGTTGATCGGACCTGCGAGAGAATGAGAGTTGGGGATGGATCAGACCAGCGGCGTGGCCGAGATGGGGTAGTGTCGCGCCGAACACGAGGAGTTTTTCGCCATGTTGCAGCGAAAGTTCATGCCGGTATTGGCCGCGGCGATCGCGGGACTGGTTGGGAGCGGGGTCGCCCGGGCGCAGATGTATCCGGTGCAGGCGACGGGATGGAATCGCGACATCGTGGTGGAGCGGACGGCGACGGCACCGTGGTCCGCGGTTGCCCAGTCGTTCGATACGTTCAACAACTGGTCGTGGTATGAGCGGGGCTTGGGAACATCGACGCTGGGTCTGCCGCAGGGCGGGGCATTCGCGAGCGTGGTGGACCCGACGACGCTGGGGCAGCTCCAGCCATACGACGCGCCGAACGCGCTGTTTCTGGATGTGACGACGCCGACAGGTTCGCTCACGCTGGCGCCGGCGGCGCAGGTGAAGTACGACACGATGGCGATCTTCGCGTCGTCCTCGAACCAGGGTGGATTGGGAACGCTCGTGATCACGTTCACCGATACGTCGACATCCGCACCTATCAATTTGAACGCGCAGGACTGGTTCAATGTCACCACGAACAACGCCCTGAACAGTCTGGGTCGAGCGAATCTGACCTCCGATACGGTCGAGGCTACCACGGGCAGCAACCCTCGCATTTATCAGACGACGATCGACATGGTTGCGCTGGGTCTGAACAACCGGAACGTGCAGAGCATTTCGTTCACCAAGCCCGCGGTGGGCGGTGCGGCCCAGAACACCGTCGTCATGGGGATCAGCGGGCGGCGCTCGGTGCTGCAGCTGAACCCGATCGCCGCGACCGGCTGGAACCGGGACATCGTGGTGGAGAGCGGGGCGTCGGCTCCGTTTTCGGGTTTCGCCTCGTCGTTTGATGTGGGCAACAACCTCGCGCTCTATGAGACCACCCTGCCCGGCTCGACCAAGGGTCTTCCCGTTGGCGGCGGCTTCAACAGTCTGTCCAACCCGGCGATCCACGCGCAGCTGGAGCCGTACAACGCTTCGAACGCGCTGTTCATGAACGCCACGGTGACCGCAACGACGGGGACGCTGACCCTCGCTCCGGCGGCCCAGGTTCCGTATGAGTTCCTGGCGGTCTTCGCCTCCTCCGCGGGCGGCGGTGGCGCGGGCGGAATGGTCATCACCTTCACGGACAGCTCGACCTCGGGCAACATTCCGTACAACGCGCAGGACTGGTTCAACACGACCACGAACAACGCTCTGAACAACCTGGGCCGGTCGAATCTGAACACAAGCGTGGTGGATGATGTTTCGGCGGGCAATCCGCGGCTGTATCAGACAGTGGTGGATATGGCCGCGCTGGGCTTCAACAACCGCGCGATCGCCAGCATCACCTTCACCAAGCCGACGGCCGCGACCAACTCCGTGGTCATGGCGCTGAGCGGACAGCCGGCGTCGAGTCTCCCCGGCGCGTGCTGCTCCGCGAACGGCACGTGCGCCTCGGCCACGCTGCCCAACTGCGTTTCTCCGAATCTCTTCCAAGGCCCCGGATCTACCTGTGGCGCGGGCAACATCTGCCCGGTTGGCACCAGCGCGTGCTGCAACACCACCAGCGGCGTGTGCGTGTATGTCGCGGGCACGGTCTGTGCATCCGGCTTCAACAACCAGGGAGCGGGCTCGGTCTGCTCTCCCAGCCCCTGCCCGCAGACGGGCGCGTGCTGTTCGGATAGCGGCGCCTGCTCGCTGAGCAACGCGGCCGGGTGCGCCTCGCCCTCGCTCTTCCAGGGTCTTGGCACGGCCTGCGGCGCGGGCAACTCCTGCCCCACGGCCGTCGGCGCGTGTTGCAACGATCTCTTCGCCTCGTGCACGTTTATCTCCGGCTCGACCTGCCCGGTTGGTTCCACCTTCCAGGGAGCGGGCTCGGTCTGCTCGCCCAACAGCTGCGTCGGCCAGCCGAGCATCTGTGAGAACTTCGATGCGACCCCGATCGGCGGCCTGCCGACTGGCTGGACGACGACGGTTCCCGTCGGCGTCGGAGCCCCGTGGTCCGTCGACGGCACGCAGTCTCACAGCGCGCCGAACTCCGTGTTCACCAACGACGTCGCGACGGTGTCGAGCCAGCTACTGGAACTGCCCGCGATCACCGCCGCGGGCCCTGTCACGCTGAACCTCTGGAGCTTCTTCACCACGGAATCGACCTTCGACGGCTGGGTCGTCGAGACGAGCGTGAACGGCAGCGTGTTCACGAACATTGGCGACGCGGCGTGGACGCTCAACGGCTACAACGCGACGATCTCCGCGAACTTCGCAAGCCCGATTCTCGGGCAGCGGGCGTTCTCCGGCGCGTCGGCGACTTGGACTGAACGCCGCGCTGTCATTCCGGCAAACGCGGGCGACAGCGTGATCGTCCGCTTCCACATGGCCACCGATAGCTCGGTGACCTCCACGGGCGTCTGGCTGGACGACATCTGCCTCGTGAACATCCTGCAGCCCGCGACCGGCGTTTGCTGCCGCGGTGCCACATGTACGGCCACGATCACCAGCAGCGCGGCCTGCTCCGCCACGCTCGTTGGAGGCCAAACGGCGGGCGCTTCCTTCCCGACCGGCGCGGCCTGCAACACCGGCGGTTCCACCACCACGCCCTGCTGCTACGCGGACTACAACAAAGTTGGCGGCATCACCGTCAACGACATCTTTGACTTCCTGAGCGACTGGTTCGCCGGCAGCCCGTATGCCAACACCGGCGGCAACGGCGGCCCCGGCGCGCTGAGCGTGCAGAACATCTTCGACTTCCTGGGCGCCTGGTTCGCGGGCGGCTGCTGAGCCACGCAAGAACGATCGAGATCAGGGTTCTACTTTCCGGCCGCGGGCGCACGTGCGCTCGCGGCCGTTTTCGTACGTCAGTTCAGTGCCCGCCGGTGGAGCCAAAGCCGCGCTCGCCGCGGGAGGTGTCGTCCAGCGAGGTGACGAGCATCACCAGCGCTCGAGCGACGGGAGAGATCACCATCTGCGCGATCCGGGCCCCGTGCTTGACGACGTACGGCTCGCGTCCGAGGTTGATGAGTGGAACCTTGACCTCGCCCCGATAGTCCGCGTCGATGGTGCCGGGGGAGTTTGGCAGGGTGACGGCGAACTTGCTGGCCAGTCCGGAGCGCGGCCGCACTTGGGCCTCGAAGCCCGGAGGGATCGCCATTGAAAACCCAGTTGGGACCATGACGACAACCCCGCCCTGGGTGATCGGCGCGATGCTCAGCCCGTCGGGGGCGTCGGGCAGGAAGGCGGCGATGTCCATTCCCGCGGCCAGTTCGGACTGATACGCGGGAAGCTGGACGCGTGGGTCCAGAGGAAGGATGCGGAGGTCGCAGCGCAGGATTTGCTCGGTGGCGGTGGGCATGGTGGGCAGGGTAGCCGGTCCTTTTGGAAACTGTTTGGAGCCAAAGTGCAATTCTGTATCGCGCCGCGCACCCCCTTGCCGATTGAATCGTCGTGATTACCGAAGGCACCATTATGCGGGCCGGCGCGGCCCGGTCGAAGTCGCGCGCGGCGGACGAAGAAACCACGGAAGCCAAGCCCGCTCGCAAGAGCAAGGCGGCCGATGGCGGTGGGGGAGGGGCTGCGCCCTTCGATCCCGCCGTGCATCGCGAGCTGATGTGGATGCGCATCGGCTGGGTGGCCGCGTTTTTGGCGTGGGTCTTCCTCGCCATCGCGCTCATCAGCTACAGCGCATCGGACTGGCCGACGGCGCACCATGTGCCGGAGAACCACCCGGCCGCGAACCTCTGCGGCCTCGCCGGTGCGGCGGCCGCGCACGGGTTGTACAGCGTTTTCGGCATCGGCATGTGGGTGCTCATGGGGCTGGCCGCGACATGGCTGATCCTCACCGCGCTGGGCCGTCAGGTTTCGCACGTTCCCGTGCGCATTCTCGGCGGGCTTCTGCTCGCGACGGTGCTCTCGTGCATGCAAGCCCTGATCATGCCCGGCAGCGGTCCGGTGCCGAACCTTCCCGGCGGCGTCGTCGGTTCGGTCGGCGTGCATGAACTGGTTTTCCGCTTCAACACCTTCGGCACGGTGCTCTGGCTGTTGCTGGGTCTGGTCGTCGCCGCGACGGTGACGCTGGATGTCTGGGCGCTGCTGTTTGCGATGTGGACGGGGCGAGTCCTGTATACAGGCGCTCGCCACACCGGCATGGCCGCGCTGGCAACGGCGCGGACGTTTGCCGAGAAGCGTGCAGCGATCAAGCAGATGCGCTGGGAAGAGCTGGAAGCCCGTCGGGCGGCCGGCGTACGCGAGACGGATGTGGATGATGACGAGGTCCTGACCAATATTCGCGCGGGCGAGATGGGGCTGAAGGCCAACGCCAAACAGAAGGTCGCTACGGCGCGCCCCGCTGCGAAGATCGACCCGAATGCGGGCGGTATCGGCGGCATCGAGGGCTTCGACGACATGTTCGACCGAACCGCTGGCGGCCTGACCGCTGCGGCGGCGGGTGGCGGCGATGATGATGACGAGGATGAGGATTCCGAGGTCGAGGCCGTCGATGAGGCGGACGAGGCGGGTGAAGAAGCGCCGCTACCGGTGACGAAGGCCAAGTCCTTCTCCCCCGATGAGCTTCGCGCCAAGATCGCCAAGCTCCCCGTGCGGTTCGCCGGCGATGAGAAACGCAGCGCGACCGACGCGGACCTCCGCGACATCCAGAACACCGCCGAGCTGGAGGGATACAAGTTCCCCGGCCTGGACCTGCTCGAAGAGCCCGAGACTAACTTCAGCCAGACGATGGAGACCTATGTCCGCGAGCAGGCGGAAGCTCTGGAGCGGGCGCTCCGCGAGTACCGCATCGAGGGCGAGGTCGTCGGCGTTGAGTCCGGCCCGGTCATCACGCTCTATGAGCTGCGTCTGGCTCCCGGCACCAAGGTGTCGGCCCTGAGCGCGGTGAGCAGCGATCTGGCCCGCGCCCTGAAGGCAATCAACATCCGCATCGTGCCCAACATGGCTGGTCGCGACACCGTCGGCGTCGAGGTTCCCAACGCCCAGAAGGAAAAGGTGCGGCTCAAGGAACTCATGACCAAGGCCGAGGTCTACTCCGGCATGCGGCTCCCGATGTTCCTCGGCAAGGACGCCAGCGGCGAGCCGATGATCGAGGACCTCTCCAAGATGCCGCACATGCTCATCGCCGGCACCACCGGCTCGGGCAAGTCGGTCTGCATGAACACCATCATCATGAGCTTCCTCTACACGAAGAAGCCCAACGAACTCAAGCTCGTGCTGGTGGACCCCAAGATGGTCGAAATGTCCCAGTTCAAGGACATCCCGCACCTCATGTGCCCCGTCGTCACCGAAATGGGCAAGGCCGCGGCCATTCTCGAATGGGCCGTCAACAAGATGGACGAGCGCTACGAGCTGCTCGCCGAGGCCGGCTGCCAGAACATTGGCTCCTACAACGATCTGACATGGGATGAACTGAAGGAACGCTTCCACACCTCCAGCCCGGAGGAAGAGGCGAAGATTCCCCGCAAGTTGCCGTACATGGTGTTCGTGATCGACGAGCTCGCCGATCTGATGATGACCAACAAGGAGGTCGAGCACTCGATCGTCCGCATCGCCCAGAAGGCCCGCGCCGTCGGCATGCACCTGATTCTCGCCACGCAGCGGCCGCAGGCGAACGTCGTCACGGGGCTCATCAAGTCCAACATGCCTGCACGCTGCTGCTTCAAGGTGGCCAGCGGCATGGACTCCCGCATCGTGCTGGACCAAAAGGGCGGCGAACTTCTGCTCGGCCAGGGCGACATGCTCTACCTCTCCCCCAAGAGCAGCAAGCTCACGCGTTCGCAGGGCACGCTCGTGGACGACAAGGAAATCCGCCGCGTCGTCAAGTTCATGCGCGACGTTGCCAGCCCGACCTTTGAGCGTTCGCTCATGCAACTCAAGTCCGCCAACGCGACCGAGTCCGAAGATGATGGCGCGATGGGCGGCGGCGAGCTGAACATGCGTGGGCTCGAAAACGCGCAGAGCGACGAGCTCTTCGATCAGGCCGTCGAGGTCGTCCTGGAGGCCAAGCGCGGCAGCGTCTCCCTTCTGCAGCGCCGGTTCGGCATCGGCTTCACCCGCGCCGGTCGACTCATCGAACTCATGGGCGAGGCGGGCATCCTCGGCGCGCACAACGGCACCGTCGCTCGCAGCGTGACGATGACGCTTGAGGAATGGCACGCGATGAAGGCCCAGGCCGCGGCCGACGCCGCGGCCGCCGAGAAGAACCCCTCCAAGCCCATCGCGCCGACCCTCGAACTGGCCCAGAGCATCGTGAACGACGGCAACCTCCGCGAGACGCTCGAAGAATCCTCACGCAAGGCGACCGATGAGATGGAGGATGATGAGTCCGAGGACATTGAGGATTCCGCGGACGACGATGAAGACGAAGAGCCACCCTTCAAGGTGGAGACCCGCGTGAAGGGCTTCACCTCTCCCAAGTCCTGAATCGTTCGATGAGAATCAAGGCATCTGCTTTCCTGAATCGTTCGATGAGAATCAAGGCATCTGCTTCGGCGGCACCTTAGCGGGTGCCGCCTTTTCTTTGGGGGCTGGCGACTTCGGAGCTTCTGGTGTCTTGTCGCCCACTTTTTGATCCACTCGAACGATCGGCAACATCGCCTTCCCGTCCTTGTCCTTCGGCCACGTCTCCTCCGGCCCATACAACCGATCGCGCGTCGTCTGCTCGTGGCAGTGCATGCACGACTCGATCCGCCCGGATCGCAGCACGGTCTTGCGATCCGTGGACACCACCGCGTAAATCCAGCCGTTGTCCGTGTCCGGCGTCTTCGGATCCACCTTGGTCATGATGAACAGCTCCGCCGGCGCGCCTTGGCGAAACGCCTTGTCGCCATCCACGATCAGATCGCGCCGATACGGGTTCGGCTTCGGCTCTTCGCTCGCGGGCACTTTCACGGCCGCGAACGTCTCCTTTACGAGCGTCTGTCCGATCGGACTGGTGGTCAGCGGCTTACTGGTTTTGTCCAGCGGTTGCGATGAGTACCGCTTGGCGTCAAAGCCGCACAGCCGCATGTACGCGTCATCATCCGACACCCAGAGTTTGTAGAGTTTGTCCCCGTGCGTCCGCTGATCGTCGGATCGGCTCGGCACGCCCGTGATCTCGCCGGGTGTCACCACGCGGCACATCGCAATCGTCCACGCGGGCCACGGACTCGCGAGATGAAACTCAGAGTAGCGGCCCGCAATGTCCAGAATCGCCTTCTCTCGACCGATCGGGTTGTCGGTTCCCGCCTTGGCCTCGTCTCCCGGTGGGAGTGCCGCGGGCTGCGACGTTGCGGCGGGCTTGGGATCATCCGCCGCCATCGCCAAGCCCACGCCCAGCGAGAAAGTTCCGGCCAAGGACACTCCAAACAAAGCGGTTCTGGGATTCATGGGGTTGTGTCCACTTCTGCGATTCTAATGGGGTGAGCCGACGTGTCGGCCCGGCAGCATACCGCCGCGATGCACAATCGTTGCCGATCTGCCCGGGTCGTTACACGCTCGTGACACACGTATACTCGGCCCCCTTCGGCCACGGGGGGAACAGCCGGGGGCGGGGTGGCCATCGGAATGTCATCGGTGAGATTCCGAATCTGCTCGTGAAAGTCATGCGATGGCCGCACCGGATGTGCGTCGCCAAGCGCACAATGAAAAGGGATTTGCATATGAAGCGCGTACAAGGTCTGGTCGCTGTCTGCGGTTTGTCGCTGGCCCTCACGGCCGCGATGGCGGTTCCTCCCGTGGTGGAGAAGCTCCCCGAGAACGCGATGATCTCGGTCGTCATTCCCTCGCCGCAGGCGATGCAGAAGAACCTGAGCGCTCTCGCGACCGCCGTCGAGTCGCCGATGCCGGTGATGTCGGTGGATGATCTGCTCGCCATGTCGGGAATGGGCGGCGGGATCGATTCCAGCAAGTCCATGGCGATCGTCATCTACGGGCCCAAGGACAAGCCCGTCGCTGATGCGAAGAAAGACGCGGACAAGGGCGAGAAGGGCGACAAGGCCGCCAAGAAGGATGCCGTCGCGGATGAGGATGATGACATGGCGGCGATGCAGGAAGGCCTGGAGCGCATGGTCATCCTGATCCCCGTGACCAAGTACGAGGACTTCCTCGGCAACTTCGGCGCCAAGCCCGCCGGCGAGGGCAAGGTGGACTCCTTCGCCTCTCCCGATGGCGAGGACGCCTTCTCCAAGCTGCTCGGTGACGGCTATGCCGTCATGGGCACCGACAAGGAGCTCGTGGAGAAGTTCACAGGCAAGCCCGACGCCGCTGCATCGCTCAAGACCCGCATGGGCAAGGCCGGCGAGGAGCTCACCGATTCGCTGGATGTGATGGCGATCGTCAATATGGACCGCCTCCGCCCCATCGCCGAGAAGGGCATGAAGGAAGCCGAGAAGCAGGCCAAGCAGCAGCTCGAGGCCGTCGGTCAGGAGAGCCAGGAGAAGAACCTTGTCGTCGCCAAGTGGATTGGCGAGACCATCGTCCGTGATACCCAGGTCATCGTCAGTGGCTTCAAGTTCGGTTCCGCAGGAATCACCATGGAGGCCAACGGCTCGTTCAAGGCCGAGTCGTACCTCGCCAAGGCCTTTGCCGGCAAGGGCAACGCCGCCGCGCTCATGAACAAGCTCCCCAGCGGCAACTACCTGTGGGCCGGCGCGATGGACATCAACTCCCCCGGCATCCGCACGATGATGAAAGACATCGTCAGCCGCACCGAGCTTCCCGGCGGTGAGAAGGCCCAGAAGGCCGCGACGGCCGCGATGGACACGACCGATGGCATGGGCGCGACGATCGGCTTCCCGGTCGGCGGTGCGTTCGCGGGTCTGCTGACGAACACCGTGGTGTTCACGCAGTCCAAGGATCCGGCCGCGGCCCTCAAGACCTTCAAGGACAACCTCATCGCGATGGACGGCCAGAAGGTCGAAACCCTGACCTACAAGACCAAGTACATCGACGGCGCTTCCAAGGCCGGCGAGGTCTCGATCGATGCATGGGAAACCAAGTTTGAGGCCGCCGACGGTGGCGAAATGCCCGCCGAGATGGCCCAGGCGATGCCCTTCATGTTCGGGCCGCAGGGCATGCCGGTGGGCTACGTTGCCAAGGGTCAGGGCGGCATCTACTCGACCTATGCCAAGAACACGGAACTCATGACCAAGGCCTTGGACGCTCAGAAGGGGGACAACCTGTCGACTGATGCGATGCTCAAGCAGTCGCAGGCGATGCTCCCCAAGGACCGCATCGGCGAGATGTATGTCGGCACCAAGGGCATTCTCGACCTCGCCCTGCCCTTCGCCGCGATGGCCGGAATGACCGTCCCCGCCGACAAAATCCCCGAGAAACTGCCCCCGATCGCGGGCGGGCTTTCCTCCAGCAACGGCTCCCTGCGGTTCACGATGGTGATCCCAGCCCCCGTCATCAAGACTGGGGTTTTCTTGGGGATGGAAGCTCAGAAGGCGATGGAAGCGGGCGGCGGCGAAGAGCCCGCCAAGGCCAAGCCCGAGAATGGCGCTGGACAGCCCAAGTTCTGACGGTATACTGATTTCACATTCATCTGCACCCCCCCCCCCGAGGGGTCGCTGGCAACGTGCCGCGGCCCCTCTTTTATTTTTGCCATTCTGGGAGCGTGTTCACACACTCCCATCCTGTGGTGCAGATGAAGTGGGCATGATGTTCGGGGTGGGGAAGCACGGGAACAAGCGAGGCATGGCACGTGCTTCCGAGTCACATCCTCAGAGTTGAAAGCGTTTCAGCATGAGCAACGGGGCAGCCATCTGGCGACTGGGGGAGGGACTATCACTGCCGCTGGATGTGGCGCGGGTGATGGGCATTCTGAATGTCACGCCGGATTCGTTCTCCGATGGAGGCGAGCACGCGGGCGTCGCCGGTGCGCTGCGTGCTGCGGAGCGCATGGTCGGGGAAGGCGCGGACATTATCGATGTTGGCGGCGAGTCCACTCGCCCGGGCGCAGCGCGTGTGGATGCGGCGGAGCAGATTCGGCGCGTGGTGCCGGTGGTGCGCAGCATTCGTGAGCGAATCGGCGAAAGTGTTTGTATTTCGGTTGATACGACGCTCTCCGAGGTCGCGAGCGCGGCGATCGATGCTGGCGCCGATGCGATCAATGATGTGGCCGCGGGCATGGAGGATGAGCGGATGCTGCCGCTCGCGGCAGCGCGCGGCGTTGGGATCGTGCTCATGCACCGGATGCGCCCGCCGGGGACCGATGTGTTCTCGCATCGCTACGAGAAAGCGCCGGAGTTCGAGGGCGGAGTCGTGGAGCATGTGAAGAGTTTTCTCGCCGAGCGAGCCGATGCCGCGATCCGCGCGGGCGTCGATCCGCACGCCATCGTGCTGGATCCCGGCCTCGGGTTCGGCAAGAGCGTGGCGCAGAATCTGGAACTCATCGAGCGCACGGCGGAGATCGCCGCGCTCGGGTTCCCGGTGCTCAGCGGCCTCTCGCGAAAGAGCTTTACCGCGGCGTACGCGGGAATGAACATGGAAGCGCCAGCGCGCGAGCGGCTGCAGCCGACGCTGGAACTGAGCGTGAAGCACCTGCGCGCGGGAGCCCGCATCTTCCGCGTGCATGATGTTCGCGAACATGTCCAGGCCCTGCGGAACGCGGAAAACATGGGTAATCGGGCCTGAGAGAACCCCGGGGCGGGTGTCTGCGTAATATAGACGTATCTCGATACGTTTCTTCGCGGACGGCATCCAAGAGGTGGAACGCACGCGGGACGAGGAGGTATCCGAAGGCCCGCGGGCGTATGATCGTCCCCCACGGATGGCGAAATCTGACAGGAAAGGAATAACCCATGGCAGGCGCAAACACCAAGACTTTCACCGACGGCAACTTCAAGGCCGAGGTTCTCGATTCCAGCACCCCCGTTCTGGTTGATTTCTGGGCCGAGTGGTGCCAGCCGTGCAAGATGCTCGGCCCGACCATCGACGCCCTTGCCGATGAGTTCGCCGGCAAGGTGAAGGTCGGCAAGATGGATACGGACAGCAACCGGAACACGGCCGTGCAGTTCGGCATCAGCGCGATCCCGACGGTCATCCTCTTTAAGGGCGGCCAGGTCGCCAAGAAGTTCGTCGGCTTGCAGGGCAAGCAGGCGTTTGCGGCCGCCATGACCGACGCGACCAAGTGATCTGTTTGCAGTCCTCAACCCTTTGAGATTTCCATGAGCACACCCACGCCGACGGACTCGAGTTCGAGCAAGCCCCTGCCGCGCCGCCGCGGGTTGGGGTCGCGTCCGCTGCGCTGCGGCGTGATCGGTGTCGGCCGAATGGGCCGCCACCACGCGCGCGTCTACGCCCAGCTTCCGGATACGGAGCTGGTCGGCGTGGTGGATCAGAACTCCGATCGCGCCGGCGATGTCGCAGAGCAGTGGGGGTGTCGGCACTTCCACAGCGTGGAGAATCTGCTCAACGCGGGTGTCGACTGCGTCTCGATCGCGGTGCCGACCGTCGGCCACAAGGCAGCGGCGCTCGCGTGCCTCGCGGCGGATGTTTCCTGCCTGGTGGAGAAGCCGCTGGCCGGAAGCGTTGAAGATGCGCAGGCGATCAAGTCCGCGGCGGACCGCTCGCGCGGCGTGCTGATGGTGGGTCACATCGAGCGGTTCAACCCGATCATGCGGGCCCTGCGCCAGGAGCAGCAGGCCAACATGCCGATCATCCCGCGGTTCATCGAGGTCCATCGCGTCAGCCCGATGACCTTCCGCTCGGTGGATGTCGGCGTTGTGATGGACATGATGATCCACGATCTGGATGTGGTGCTCATGCTCATGGGCGGGCATGAGCCCGACGAGATCCACGCCAGCGGCGTGCCGGTCATCACGACCCACGAGGACTTCTGCAACGCGCGGCTGGTCTGGAATGGCGGCCCCAACGGCGCGAGCGGGCGCTGCGTCGCGAACATCACGGCGAGCCGCCTCGCGCTCAAGACCGAGCGCGTCACGCGGATCACCGGCGAGAACGCGTATATCAAGATCGATTACGCCGCGAAGAAGGGGCAGGTCATCCGGCGCACGGCAAACGAGAGTCAGATGCACGAGGTCCGCGATCAGCTCCGCAAGGGTGCGGACCTGACGGACCTGAAGTGGCAGGAACTCGTGAATATCGAGAACCTCGTCGTCGAAGAGGCCGAGCCGATCCTGCTGGAGATCAAGGCGTTCCTCGATGCGGTTCGCACCGGCACGCAGCCGGAGATCGATGCGACCGCGGGCTTCGTCAATGTCCGCACCGCCGAGCGCATCGTCGAGGCAACCCGCAAGGATTGGACGAGTTGGAAGCCCAACGTGCAGGTCAAGCCGGGCGTGGGCGTTCCAGCGGCGCGGTAGATTCTTGTCGATTCAGCGATTCGGAACGATCGCCGGACGAGCGCCCTCCCCGGATGCGCTATAAATGCGATCTGGAGGCCTCGCCATGAAGACACCCATGAATCCCGATCGGCGTCCCACCGGCGTGGATTCCGAGATGGTCCAGGCCCACTACGACGTGAGCGACGCGTTCTACGCGCTGTTTCTCGACGAGTCGATGACGTACTCGTGTGCCAAGTTTGATCGACCGGATTCCACGCTGGCCGAGGCGCAAAGGGCAAAGATCGATCTCTCGCTGGGCAAGTGCGAGCTTCGCCCGGGGCATCGGCTGCTGGACATCGGCTGCGGCTGGGGCGCGACTGCGATGCGGGCGCGGGAGGCGCATGGCGCGAATGTCATCGGCCTGACGCTCAGCCGCACGCAGTTTGAGCACGATCAGCGGCTAGCCGCGGGAACCAGCGGCGTGGAGTTCCGCCTGCACGGCTGGGAGACCTTCGAGGAGAAGGTCGATCGGATTGTCTCGATCGGAGCGTTCGAGCACTTCGGGCGGAAGAAATACGCGGAGTTCTTCAACAAGTGCCGGTCGATCCTCCCCTCGGACGGTGTCATGCTGCTGCACACGATCACGGCCGGGAAGAACAACTACGACATGGACTTCCTGCGTTTCGTCCACTTTATCGCGACCGAGATCTTCCCCGGCGGCGATGTGCCTACGCCCGAGGCGGTCGTCGGCGCGGCACGAAACGCCGACTTTGAACTCGTTCACGTCGAGAGTCTGCGGCCGCACTACGCGCGCACGCTGGATTGCTGGGCGACCAATCTGCAAGCCCGGCGCGCCGAGGCGGAGCGACTGGTCGGCACGGCGATCTACGAGAAATACATGAAGTACCTCACCGGCTGCGCGGCCCTCTTCCGTAGCGGCGAGTGCAACGTGCACCAGTTCAAGCTGCGCGTCGCGGGCAGTTGAACATCAGCCTTTGACCGGAGATCACTTTGGCGCAGCCGGCGCGGCTGGCGTGGGAGATGCAGCGGATACGGCCTTGGGAATCCCCGCAGCTCCGAGCTTGGCCACCTCAAGCTCGCCCTGGCGACAGTAGTCGATGGCCTCGCCGAGCACGCGTGCCGTCTCCTGCGGAGCGTGGAAGCCCATGGAGTTCTCGGCGTTCACGAAGTCCGTGCGAAACTGGCCCTTGCGCTGCAACGCACGCGCGGCCTTGAGCTGATCGTCGGTCGCGCCCGCGTCCTTGGCGGCCTTGATCGCCTGGATCACCTCGACGTTCGCGATCTCGGCCCGCGCCAGAAGCGCCGCGGTGCGGTCCTGGATGGTGGTGACTCGGTCGCGCAACTCCGTCTCGGAAACCCGGTGGCAGGTCTGGCAGGAGGCCGCGATGTTCAGGAGCGGGCTGCGCACCTGGTGGCTGGAGACCTTGACGGCGCCCTCGCGCTGGTACGGCATGTGGCAGTCGGCGCAGGAAACCCCGGCGCGGGCGTGCACGCCCTGGGACCAGGTCTCGAACTCCGGATGCTGCGCCTTGAGCACGGGCGCCCCACTGATTGCGTGCGTCCAGTCCTTGAAGCCCTGATCGTCGTAGTACTTCTCGATCTGCTCGACCTTCAGGCCGTTGTGCCAGGGGTAGGTGAGCAACTTGGCATCGCCCTTGAAGTAGTATTCCACGTGGCATTGCGCGCACGCCATGGAGCGCATCTCCTGGCGGCTGGCATCCACGTTCGCGTCGTAGGGGCGCTTGCGATCGCCCTTTCGCCAGGACTCGATGCTCGGCAGGTGCGGTGTCGGCGCGTCGCTCATGGCAAGGGCCTGAATGCCGTTCATGAACCCCGGGCGCGTGACGCGGAGCTGCATGGTCTTGGGATCGTGGCAGTCGATGCAGGCCACAGGGTGGGTGACGAGCTTGGTTGCTTCCGCGTAGGGAATCGGGTTGATGCTCTCCCAGCCCTTCATGAGCTGGGCCACGCCGCTGGCGCTTTGCACCGAGTCGGTGATCGCACCGGGAGCGCCCGCCTTTAGGCCCGCCTCGCGATACACCACAGTGTTCGACGCGTGGCAGTGCAGGCACGCGCCGGGTTGGGGCTTGAGCAGGACGCGGTCGGTGAGGCGCTGGTCCTCGAGCATGTAGGCGTGGCCGCGGCGCTCGCGGTAGTCGATTGCGAACGCGTATCCCGCGAAGATGGTCTTGAGACGCGGGTCCGCCTCGAGCTTGGACATGGGCATGGCTTCCGAGCCGCCGTACCGGGTCTTGCCGCTCTCGGCGGTGCGGAGATACGCGTCGTACTGGTGCGGAAAGTTCTTGCCCCAGATGGCCGGGTCTACGGTGGTCTCGTCCACATCCACGACCTTGAAGACCGTCTGCCTTGCCTCGACCTTCCGGTTCTGGATGTTCTGCCAGAGCGCGAGCACACCCACGGTCCCGATGGCCGCGAGCACGATCAGCAGCAGCGAGAAGCCGATCCGAGATTTTCCGTTGCTGGAAGTGGCGGTCATGGCGGGGTCTCCGAAGGGGTGTGGCGGTCAGCGCATCTGCGAGTGGCCAACGGTCTGATGGCAGTGGACGCACTCGGCGCGCTCGCCGGTGGGGGAGATGTGCATCTGGTCCACCATGGCCTGGTGGCAACGAACGCAGTTGTCCTGGACGATCTTCAGATCGTCGCTGGTGATGCGGATCGGCTCCGCGAAGTTCTGCAGCGTGAAGGCCTTGGAGTGGCGCCAGCCGTGCTCGGCCTTGGCGAAGTACTTGCCGATGGTGTCCTGCGGCACATGGCAGTCGTTGCAGACCGCGACCCGCTCATGGCTGGAGTGCTGCCAGGCGTCGAAGTGCTCGCGCATGACATGGCAGTTCACGCACGCCTCCGGGTTATTGGAAAGGTACGCGGTTCCGTTGGCCGTGACGAACGTGTGTCCTCCCGCCCCGATGAGCGCACCGATCACGACGGCCAGCACGCAGCCGATGAGCGACGGCAACGCGATCGCTCGGACCCGAGGCATGAGATGTCTCCAAGGTCGCATGGGAGGTAAGGTACCAGAGGCGACCCGACCGTTTGTAGGGGAAACTTCCCCTATTGCCCGACTGCGAGGTGCAATTGGCGAAATCGCCGGTTGCGGGAGACGCACAACCGGCGACGCGACACACACTCATCCCCTGTTGTGGGACTAATCAGACTATCGAGCGGCCTATCGCATGCCGCCGGAGATCACCAGCGTCTCGCCCGTGATCCACGACGAATCATCTGATGCGAAGAAGACCGCGGCGGGCGCGATGTCGACGGGCTGGCCGATGCGGCCCAGCGGCGTCTGTGCCTCGATCATCTTGCGGAAGTCGCTCTCCGCGAAGCCCGCCGCGTGCACGCCCTCGGTCTCAACCATGCCCGGGTTGATCGAGTTCACGCGGATCTTCTTCGCGCCGAGCTCGCGTGCCAGCGACCTCGTGATCGCGTCGACCGCCGCCTTGGTGCCGCTGTAGAACGCCGCGTTCGGCTGGGGCGAGAATGCCACAAGCGAACTGATGTTGATCACGCTCCCTCCCGAGGGGCCGAAGTGCTTCACAGCTTCCTGTGTGGCCAGCGTCAAGCCCAGCACATTGAGGTCGTATTGCCTGTGGAAGCTCTCGGGCGTCACCGCCTCAAGTGGCTGAAACTCGTAGATGCCCGCGTTGTTCACAAGGATGTCCACGCGATCGAAAGCCTTCTTGGTCTCGGCAAAGAGCTTCTGAATCTCGGCCTGTTTGGAAACGTTCGCACCGACGGCGATCGCCTTGCCGCCCTTGCCCTTGATGTCCGCGACGACGCGATCCGCGCCCTCCTTGCTGGAGGAGTAGTTCACCACGACGGATGCCCCTGCCGCGGCGAGCTGCTTGGCGATCTCCGCGCCGATGCCCTTGGATGCCCCCGTCACCACCGCGACCTTGCCCGAAAGTTTGCCTGCCATAGTCCGCTCCTTGTGTTTGTTGTATCGATATCTATCAATGTATTCTGTTGCCGGGGGGAGTCAAGTTCGCGCCGCGCAAAGAAAAACGCGGCCTTGCGGGCCGCATTTGGGAGCAATCTGGTTTGGATTTGCAGGACGATCGGGTATCTGAATCAAACGAATTACCCGTTGTGGGCATCCGGAGCATGCACAGGTGCCGCCGCGGGCGGTGCTTCAATCTTGATTTCCTTCGCCTCCGGCGTCGCCGTTCGGAAGCCGCGCACCGGCGAGAACGTGCCGCCGATCTGCGCGAGGTCCGCGAGGTAGCTCGCGCCGAGCGCGAGCAACACAACGCCCGCCATGCTGATCACGCCGGTCAGGCGGCGGGCCTTGTAGAACTCGGAGGTCTCGATCTTCGGCGCGCTCGGCAGCGTTTCGGGCTGCTCGATGAAACAGGTGTACGCGAGTCGCAGGTAGTAGTACGCCGCGATGGCGCTGTTGATGCCCAGCACGACGACGAGGGAAATCTCCCCCGCTCCGATGCCCGCCGTGAAGAGCGGCACCTTGCCGAGGAATCCGAGCAGCGGGGGAAGGCCCAGCAGGCCCATCGAGGAGAGGACCATCGTCCAGCCCAGCAGCGGGCGCGTGAGCGCGAGGCCGCGGAGATCGTCGATGTCGTCGGCTTCTTCCACGCTGCCATCGGCCTTCTTGCGCTGCAGCGATGCCAGCACCGCGAATCCGCCGAGGGTCATGATGGCGTATGAGGCGAGGTAGAAAAGCACAGCGGCAATGCCGTTGCGTGTGAACGGCGCGTGCTGATCGCCGGGACCGGCGAGCACGCCGACGAGCATGTACCCCGAGTGGGCGATGGAGGAGTATGCCAGGATGCGCTTTACGCTGTGCTGCATGATCGCCAGCACGTTGCCGACGGTCATGGTGACGGCGGCGATGACCCAGAGCATCGTGCGAAGCGCGGCGGGCAGATGCGTGTGCTCATCGCCAAAGCCCCATCCCACAAGCGAGCAGAGCAGCAGGATAGCGAAGAACCCTGCCGCTTTGGGCACGAACGCCAGGAAGCCCGCGACGCTCGCCGAGGAGCCCTGATAGACATCGGGCGTGTAGAAGTGCATCGGTACGGCGGCGATCTTGAAACAGACGCCGAGGATCGCGACGACCACGCCGAGCAGGGCCATGTGGTTCAAGCCGCCGTTGGCGACCTGTGTGGCGAAGACGTGGGCGATCTTGTCGAAGTTGGTGGAGCCGGAGGCGCCGTAGATGAGGGCGAAACCGTAGAGGAAGACGGCCGCGCCGAGAGCGCCGAGGAAGAAGTACTTCACGCCCGCTTCCATGGAGCGGTTGCGGGCGGTGGAGAGGGCGACCATGACGTACGTGGGGAGGGAGGTGAGCTCGAGCGCGAGGAAGAGGAAGATCAGGTCATCCGCCGAGGCGCAGAGCATGAGCCCCGAGAGGGAGAAGAGGAAGAAGGAGTAGAACTCGCCGCGGGTGGAGCGAAGGGCGTCGAAGGGCTTGCCCTTGTCCACGGCGGTCTCAAAATCGCGATCGGCGGAACCGGCCATCATGGGAAGCATCGCCAGACCGATGAGGGCGACGATGATCTTGCCGTAGTAGGGGAGGTGCGGGAGCGAGGTCTGCACGGTGACGCCGCGAAAGTGCCAGGCGAGGAAGCCGCTGATGCAAAGGCCGATCGCGCAGAGCCACGGGGCGAGGTTGCGAGAGTCCTTGTGCTTGGATTGGCCGAGGATCATCACGCAGCAGGTGGTGATGAACAGCGCGATCTCGGGCCAGAGGAGTGTGAGCTTGGAGTCCATTTAGTGCTTGCCCTCCGGCGTGGCATGGTCGGGGGCGGGGGGAGTCGTGGCGGGCGCGGCCTCGGCGGCGCGGCGGCGCATCTTGTCCTGGATCGTTTCGGGCTCGGCGCCCTTCACGTAGCGAGGATCGTCCGTTGGCAGGTTCGCCGGTGTGCGCCCGTGCCGGTCGATGTTGTTCGTGATGGTCTGCGCGGGCAGTTCGAGAACCTTCAGCAGCGGCGTCGGATACACGCCCAGCACGAGGCACAGAACGGCGAGCGGGATCAGAATGCCGATCTCGCGGCGGCTGAGGTCCTTGGGAAGAACGGAAGCGTGGGCATCGGCCGCGTGTGCGCCATGGCTGTGACCATGATCGTGCCCACCCGGCTCCATCAGCGGACCCCAGACGATTTTGCCGAGCATGAAGAGCAGATACATCGCGGTAACGATGACGCCCGAGCCCGCGGCCAGTGCGTACCACGGGCCAAGTTCGCCCCACGTCGCGCCGGGAAGAACGGTGAGGCCGGTGCCCGTCTGCCACTGCACGCCGCCGGCCTGGAAGGTGCCGAGCATGCAGAAGAGTTCGGAGATAAAGCCGTTCAGGCCCGGCAACCCGACCGAGGCCATCGCGAAGAAGACCATAAAGGAGGCCCAGATGGGCATGACGCGGGCCAGCCCGCCGATCTCCTTGAGCGAGCGGGTGTGGTAGCGCTCGTACATCATGCCGATCAGGAGGAAGAGCGCTCCGGTCGAGAGCCCGTGGTTGATCATGTACAGGATCGAACCGGTGATGCCGACGGAGTTGAGGGCGAAGAGGCCGAGCACGCAGTAGCCCAGGTGGCTGACCGATGAGTACGCGACGAGCTTCTTGACATCCGTCTGCACCCAGCAGATCAGGCCGGCGTAGACGATGCCGATGATCGAGAGCACGGCGAGCGTGGGGGCGAAGTAGGTGCAGGCCGCGGGGCAGAAGCCGAGCACGAACCGCAGAATGCCGTACGTGCCGAGCTTGAGCAGCACGCCCGCAAGGATGACCGAACCGGCGGTCGGGGCTTCGGTGTGTGCCAGCGGCAGCCAGGTGTGCACGGGGAAGAGCGGCACCTTGACGGCGAAGCCAGCGAGGAGCGCCCAGAAGACCCACTTCTGCTCCTGGAAAGACATCGTGTGGGCGTAGTTCTCAAGAACCTTCAGATCGAAAGACCAGACATGCGTGGCGGTGTGGTGCTGGAAGACCACGTAGAGCAGGCCGGTGAGGGCGATGATGGAGCCGGTAAAGGTGTAGAGGAAGAACTTGGTCGCCGCGGCCTTGCGGTTGGTCGAGCCGTACAGGTTGATGAGGATGTAGAGCGGAACCAGCGTGAACTCGAAAAAGGTGTAGAAAAGGATGAGATCGCGGGCGAGGAAGACGCCCGTCATCGCGGCCTGCAAGACTAGGAACCAGGAGTAGTAGGTCTTCAGCCGCTCGGTGATGGCGGTGTACGAGCAGAGGATGCAGATTGGTCCGAGCAGGACGGTGAGGCCGACCAGCAACATGGAGATGGTGTCCATGCCGAAGGAGAACTTCAGGCCGATCTGGGCAAACCAGGCGGTCTCGCCGGAGTTGACGTCGTAGTTGCCCCGGCTCCAATCAAACACGGCGAGTTGCAGGCCGTACCAGAGGAACGGCAGGAGCGTGCCCGCGAGCGCAAGGGCGCGGATGCGCTTGGCGTTGGAGGACGGCGAGACGGCGATGAGCGCGGCGAAGACCAGCGGGATGATGATCCCGACCGGGAGCGAGTACGCCAACTGGTGCATGAGTTCGGAGATATCCATTCAGACCACGCCCCCCTTGAAGAGAATGACCACCAGCAGCACGAGCGTGATGCCCGCGGCCATGCTGACGGCGTAGTCGTGCAGCACGCCCGTCTGCTGCTTGCGGACCATGTGGCCCGCGCCCTTGGGCAGAAGTCCGGCGAGGTTCACGAGGCCGTCGATCACCAGCTTGTCGAAGAGATGGAAGATGTGGCTGAGCACGCGCAGCGGCTTGACGATCACCCAGTCGTAGAACTCGTCCACGTACCACTTGTGCTGAGCCCACTTGGGAATCGGGCCGAGCATCGGGAGCAGCGCGTCGGCGCGGCTGGTGGCGGCGGAGGTGCGACCCGCAAGGTGCAGCCACCATGCGACCACGATGCCGCAGACTGCGAAAGTGATCGATGCGATCACGGCGAAGAGGTGGGCATCCAGACCGAAGGGCTTGAAGTGCTCGCCGTGCGGAGGAGCCACTCCCGCCGATGACGAGCCGACCATCATGCCCAGCCAGCCCTTGGGAATCTGGTAGACAGTCCAGATCGCGGCGAAGGCGCAGATACCGAGCGTGGCGAGCACGATGTTGATCGCGATGCCGGGCGGGTGCGGATGAAACTCGTGGGAGTGAGCCGCGGCGGTGGGCGCGGTGGGGGCGTGGGCATCATGTCCGTGGGCGTGATCATGCCCATCGTGCCCGTGATCGTCGTGAGCGTGGACTTCGTCGCCCGCCTCGTAGTGCTTGGGCCCCATGAAGACGCGGAAGAAGACGCGGAATGTGTAGTACGCGGTGAGCCCGGCGGTGATGAGCAGGATCCACGCGATCATCTGCGTGTGCGGATTCGCGAAGGCCTCGCCGAGGATCGAGTCCTTGGAGTAGAAGCCGGATGTGATGTACGGGAAGCCGGCGAGATTCAGGCAGCCGATCAGCATGGTGATCGAGACGACCTTCCAGCCCGGCATCTTGCCAAGGCCGGAGAGCTTGCGAAGGTCGAGCTGGCCCGCGAAGCCGTGCATGACGGCTCCGCAGGCGAGGAACAGCAGGGCCTTGAAGAACGCGTGCGTGAAGACGTGGGCGACGCCGCTGGTCGAGCTGAGCACACCCAAGCCGCAGAACATGTAGCCGAGTTGCGAAACCGTCGAGTACGCCATGATCCGCTTGATGTCGAACTGGGCCATGCCGATGGTGGCGGCCAGAAGAGCGGTGATCGCGCCGCCCCAAGCGACGATGTCCAGCGCGGAGATGTGCGAGAGGAAGGCGAACATCGAGGAGGAATCGATGAAGCCGAAGGGCGTTCCGCCGCAGAGATAGAGGGGGAAGAAGCGGGCGACGAGGTAGACACCCGCCGTCACCATCGTGGCGGCGTGGATGAGTGCAGAAACTGGCGTCGGGCCTTCCATCGCATCAGGGAGCCAGACGTAGAGCGGGAACTGGGCGGACTTGCCGAACGCGCCGATCGTGAACAGCACGGGGATGAGCTGCACCAGCAGCGGGATCTCGTTGAAGTGGCCGTGCTGGGCGGAGGCGAGGAATCCCTCGATCGCCGGGAAGAGCTTGTCGTACTCAACGGTGCCGAACTGCACGAACGTGAGCATGATCCCCATCGACAGACCGAGGTCGCCGATGCGGTTCATGATGAAGGCCTTCTTTCCCGCCGCCACCGCGCTGGGCTTCTGGTAGAAGTACCCGATGAGCAGATACGAGCAGAGGCCCACGCCCTCCCAGCCCAGGAAGAGCAGGAGCAGGTTGTCGCCCATCACCAAGCAGGCCATGGAGAAGACGAACAGGTTGAAGGCCACGAAGAAGCGGTTGTAGCCCTGACCAAGATCGTGGCTCATGTACTCGCTGGCGTAGAGCGCGATGAGCGTCGCCAGCCCGGTGACAAAGAGCATCCACAGGCAGGTGAGGGGATCGATGTAGAAGGAGAAGTTCGCGACGACCGACTGAGCCGCGGTGCTGCCGAACTGGTAGTTGATCCAATCCGCCAGATGCACAACGGCGTGCTGACCGCCCGCGGTGGCGGTGGTGTTCTGACAGGTCAGGAAGGCGATGACGAACGCAACGGCGAGCGATGCGACCGTGATGATCGCCGGAAGCTTGCTCTTGACCTTAAAGATGGCGCAGAGGGTGCATAGCACGCACGCCAGCAGGGGGAGCAGCGGGAGGTATCCGGCCCACTCGGGCAGACGGCCGACGGGCGCGCCGATGGCGGCGACCGCCGCGTGCGCGGCGTGGGCTGCATCCGCCGCGCCGTGCGCGGCGTCGTGCTGTGCGAGAAGGTTGGGCAGGTGGGCGAGAAGGTCGGTCACGTGGCTGGATCTCGGGGCGAGGGCCGGGAGCTTGGGGGGCAGGGCAGTGAAGCGAAACGAAGTCCGGTGAACCAAATGCCCGAGCGAGCGCCCGGGCCGCGGTTCAACCCTTGAGCTGCATCCAGGAGGATGCGTCGAGGGTTTCCTTGCGCTTGAAGAGCAGGACGACCAGGGCGAGGGCGAGAGCCGCCTCCGCCGCGGCGACGGTGAGAACGAAGATCACAAACGTCTCGCCGGTGTGGTTGAGATGGAACCGGCTGAAGGCGATCAGCGCGAGGCCGGCCGCCTGGAACATGAGTTCCGTGCAGAGGAACATAATGATCAGGTTCCGGCGCGTCAGGAAGCCAATGAGCCCGATGGCGAACATCAGCGCGGAGACCACCAGATAGTGGTACAGCGTCGCCTGTGTCATCGGGGCGGGGAAACCGGCTTGGGCGATCGTGGTGAAGAGCGTGTTCACGCGGCACCTCCAACGTGGTGGGTTGAACCGTGTGAGGGAGCGCCGTGGGTATCCGCCTCGCGAGCGCTCGGTGAGCCCTGGGTCGTCGGAGCCATCAGCGGGCTGTTCTGCGGCAGGAACTCCGTCGCCAACGAGCGATTCTGCGCCGCCAGCTTGGCTCGCTCATCGAGCTCAACCTTTTTCTGGGCGAGCACGACCGCTCCAAGCATGGCCATGAGCAGCACGACACCGGCAATCTCGATCGAGCCCGGATGATCGCGCAGCAGCGTGAAGCCGACGCCCTCGATGTTGCTCAGCGAGAGATCCTTGGGCCACTTGGGATCCTCAGTGGTGAGAACCTTCGTGCGGCCCTCGCCGTAGGCGATGGTGACGCGGCCGGGTTGGCCGGAATCCGTCGCCAGATCGATCATCGGATCGCCGCCCTGTGTGGCAATCTTCTCATCGGCCGCGAGCAGGCCCGCGGAACGAAGCGAGGATTCGACGCGGCCCGGAAGGTCGTTGATGTCTCGCGTCGAACTTGCCTGTGTCGGCATGGTGAGCTGGCTCACGCCTGTGCCGATCATCGTCGTCAGCGCGGCCACCAGCATGAAGCCGACCAGCGTCGCCATCACCGGCTCGCGCGAGTACCTGTCATACTCGCTGAGCGCTTCCACCTGATCCGCCGTGGGCGTCTCGGTAGCGAGCATGATGACGAAGAGATACGTAATAAGGATCGCCCCGGCATACACGATCACCAGTGCGAAGGCCATGAACTCCGCCGAGAGGAGCACGTACATGCCCGCGGAGGCGAGGATGGTCAGGATGAAGTACAGAGCCGCGTACACCGGGCGCGGGTGGCTGATGACCCGCAGAGCCGAGCCGAGCGCGATGAACGCAAAGAGATAGAAGTTGAAGTTCGGCAGCCCCGCCGGTCCGGCCTTCAGGCCAAGCCCAACCAGCACCAGCCCCAGGGCGAGCGCGCCAATGAGTGCGCCGATGATCTGCGGGCTGAGCCCCCGGCGCGGCAGGGCCATGCAGACGCCCAGAGCACCAAGGATGCAGCCACCGTACAAGAGGATCGGACTGATGAGACCGTCCAAGCAAAGCTCCCCTCACCGCCGCCCCAAAACCGGTCCCATCCACCCATGACTCGACCCATGACTCGACACGTTCTTGCCCAAAAGTTCCACCGGAAGACATCCGATCAAGGACCGACCGAAACCGGGGGAACCGGGAAGGCGGTGAGGATAGTGTGGGCTAGGTGTGGCTTCAACCACCCCGACCCTTCTGTGGACTGATGGTCGTGTGCATGGAGTTCACACGCCGGCCGAATGGTGAACTAGAAGGATGCGAACACCCCGATGCGCCATGGAAGCGGACCAATCCTCGGCGGTCTCGTGTGTGCGCTGCTCGCTGCGGTGGCCAGCGCGCAGACAGTCGAGTTTCGCATCATGGAGCGTCAGGGTCAGGGGTACATGCCTTGGCCGCCGCAGGGGTCGGTGCTGTACGACAATCAACTCAACTTCGCGGTGCAATCCCGCGTTGTGGGGGGTTCTGGCTTCGGCCTCCGGTCCTTTGCAATCAGCATCGCCGCACCTTGCGAGCGAGACACATGGGGAACCCTGGATCGGCTGATCGTGAGCAACTCCGATGGCACACCAGTAAGTAACCAGAATCAGGGGGTAAACAGCGAAGTCGGCCGGGGTGGCCTTGCCAGTCAGTTCTGCGGCATCGCGGAAGTCTCGCCCGGCGCAAACGGTTGGCTGAACGCTTCTGGTGATGGGTATGAAAACAATGAGAGTGCGCAGGACATTGGGGGGATTCGGGGGTTGGCGGAGAGTGGCCCCCTCATTCGGGCAGTGGATCAGGATGAGGATGGGATTCCGGATACCAGCCCGCTCAACGGCATGATGGGGGTGGTGCCGGAGGGGGCAACGGCTCGGTTGCAACTGGGAGTCGCAGAGACGCTGTTTGGGGCGGATGGGAACTGGGTGGATGTGTATCGCTTTCGGTACACGAAGACTGGGTTTGGGTCGTGCCCGGCGCAGGTGGAGTTTCGGGTGGTGCCAGTGGGGATGCCGACGCTCTTTGACACGATCGAGCGGACCGGCGGGGCATGGCGGGCGCGGAGTGTTGAGGCGGCGGCGGTGCGGGCCGGGAGCGTCGCGGTCACGCTCTGCACCAGTGGGTCAACGTGCGTGGCGGACCACGATGGGTCCGGGGAGGTGAACTCGAACGACCTTTTTCAGTTCATCAACGACTGGTTCTCCGGATGCTCGGGGGCGGGCGGGTTCTGGTGCTCGACGCGGACGACGGACCTGGATTGCAACGGCCTGCTGACGGCAGAGGACCTGTTTGCGTATCTCGCGCATTGGTTCGCGGGGTGTTGAGGCACTGGCACGTGGCGGCATCGGACTAGGATCGGGCCGATGAGCGTGCCTGTGCCGAATACACCTACCGGGGCGATGCGGACGACGGTGAGCGGCGTGCAGCCGACGCCGTGGGAGCGGGCCGCGCCAAATATGCTCACGGCGGCGCGGGTGGTGCTGGCGGTCGCGTTCTTCGCGGTGCTGACGCCGTTCAAGTATCACAAATCGGTGTTGGTGACGGGGGGCGGACCGGATGTGCTGCTGCTGGTGGCGGCGGGGCTGTTCATCGTGGCGGCGATCACGGATGTGCTGGATGGGTATCTGGCGCGGCGGTGGAACGCGATCACGACCTTCGGGCGCATCATGGACCCGTTCGCGGATAAGTTTCTGGTGATCGGGGCGTTCGTGTTTCTGGCGTCTCCGGGGTTCACGTACACGGGTGAGGCGATTCTGCATCTGCCCAATCGCGTCACGCCGCCGGTGGGGAGCGTGACGGGGGTGCAGGCGTGGATGGTGGCGGTGATTCTGGCGCGGGAACTGCTGGTGACGAGCATCCGCGCGGAGGTGGAAGGACGGGGGTTGAACTTCGCGGCGACGTGGAGCGGGAAGTGGAAGATGATCCTGCAATCCATCTGCGTGCCGACGGTTTTGATTTTGATGAACGTGCGCGGCGAGCAGGGGCACGCGCCGGGTGATGCCGCGGGATACGCGATTCTCGGGATGGTGTGGGTCACGGTGGCGGTGACGGCGTGGAGCGCGGTGCCGTACATCACGCGCGGCATGCGGGTGCTTAGGCCGGGCGCCAGTGCCGAATGATGTTGTGAGCGAGTGGCGGAGTGGGGAGGGGTGAAGAAGGGGCGTATGCCGTCAACGAGTCTTTCACCGGTTGGCAAAGCGATGCTCACGACGTTCGGGCTGGGGCTGATGCGCCCGGCGTCGGGGACGTGGGGCTCCATGCCGACGGTTGCGCTCGCGGGAGCGTTGATGCTCGCGGGCGTGCGGCCATGCGGCGACGGCCTGCTGGCGAGCGTGATCTATCACGGCGTGCTGGCGGCGGTGCTGGTGATTTTCTCGTGGGCGTGCATCGCGTTTGGGGACGGGGCGGAGGTGTATTTCGGGAAGAAGGATCCGGGGTCGGTGGTGGCGGATGAGACGGCGGGGCAGGCGATACCGCTGATGGCGATTCCGGCCGCGGCGACGGGGACGTTCTGGCACATGGTTGCGACACTGGCGATCGCGTTCGTGGCGTTTCGGGTGTGTGACATTGTGAAGGCTTGGCCGGCGCGCGGTTGGCAGCGGTATCCGGGCGGATGGGGGATTCTGATTGATGATTTGGTGGCGGGGGTGCAGGCGATGGTGATTGTGCAGGTGGTTGTGCGTCTTGCGATGTAGAGGCACATAGGATTAAGCCATGATCGGCTGCCTCATCGGACTCATCGCGTTCTTCATGCCCCGCATCGCGATCGTGCTGTTGCTGCTGTTCAGCGACTGGGTGCAGACGTGCTTCCGGGCGCTCTCCAGCCCGTTCAGCGGATTGCTGTTGCCGATTCTGGGATTGATTTTTCTGCCGTACACGCTGCTGGCGTATTGCCTGGCGTGGCACCAGAATGGCGGACAGATCGGGGGGATGTGGACGGTGCTGGTGGTCGTCGCGGTCTTGTTCGATCTTGGAGTGATCGGGGGCGGGAAGCGGGCGCGGGGGAAGATGAAGAAGAAGCAGGGCAACTAATCGAGTCGGCTTGAACTGCGGATATCCGCGGGATTCGCTTCAAAAGCGTCGCTCATCCCGGGCGTGTGAGGTCGCGCTCGGGGCGATAGCCCTGCGCGATGGGGAAGCGGCGGCCGGAGCCGAAGGCGAGTCCGGTGACTTTGAGGCCGATTGCGGCCTGCTTGCGTTTGAACTCGCTGAGGTCGATGAGACGGACGATGCGGGCGACGATGGCGGGATCGAAGCCGGTTTCTTGCGCGATGCGAGTGGGATGCTGTCGCTGCTCGACGTAGCGAGAGAGGATTTCGTCGAGCGTGTCGTAGGGAGGGAGCGAATCTTGGTCAGTCTGGTTGGGGCGGAGTTCGGCGCTTGGGGGTTTGGTGATGGAAGCGTCGGGAATGGGTGGCCCTTCCATTCCGGCAACTTCTATTTCCTTCCAATGGGCGTTCATCCAGCGCGCCAGCGCATACACGTGCTTCTTGGACATATCGCTCAGTACGGCCAAGCCACCGTTCATGTCTCCGTAGAGGGTGGCGTAGCCGACGGCCATCTCGCTTTTGTTGCCGGTGGTCAGCAGCAGGTGGCCGAACTTGTTGGAGAGGGCCATGAGGATGGTGCCGCGGATGCGGGACTGGAGATTTTCCTCGGTGACATCGGCCGCAGATTTGTTGTGGGCGGCGAAGACCGGAGCGAGCGAGCCAAGCATCGCGGCGTGGGCGGACTCGATCGGGATCATCTCGAAGGGAACGCCGAGATTGCTGGCGAGGTCGGCGGCATCGGTCTTTGATCCTTCGGAACTAAAGCGAGAGGGGAGCGCGACGCCGAGAACGTTTTTCGGCCCGAGCGCGGCCGCGGCGAGCACGGCACAGACCGCCGAGTCGATGCCTCCGGAGAGGCCCAGGACGACGGACTTGAAGCCGGTTTTGCGGCAGTAGTCGCGGATGCCGAGCGTGAGGGCGTGGAAGAGGAGTTGCTCATCGGAGGCCGCGAGCAGCGGATCGACCGAGAGCTTGGTGATCTGGTCCGCCGCGGGGCGTGTGTCGGGGATGTCGCAGATGAGTACGTGTTCTGCGAATCCGGGGGCCGCAGCGAGGAGTGCGCCGCCGGGGGCATAGACGGCTGCGTGGCCGTCGAAGACGAGGTCGTCGTTGCCGCCGACTTGATTCACGGCGGCGACGAAGACGCGATTCGCGCTGGCATGCTTGATGAGGATGTCGCGATGGCGGCGACCCTTGCCGAGGACGAAGGGGCTGGCGGACGGGTTGACGATGAGCATCGCGCCGGGCTTGTTGCCGGGTTGCTCGGAGCAGAGTTCGGCGACGGGGTCTTTGCGGCCGTGGTAGCGGTGGGAAAAGCCGACATCTTCGCCGCGCCAGAGGTCTTCGCAGATGGAGAGGCCGACGCGCCAAATGTGCCCGGCACGAGTCGGCACATCGATGACGACGGCGCGATCGCCGGGGACGAAGTAGCGGTCCTCATCGAAGACGTCGTACGTGGGAAGCAACCGCTTGTCGTAGGAGTCGATGTAGGTGTTGTCCGAATATGCGAGCAGCGCGTTGGCGATGGCCGAGCCCTGCGCATCGGGGTTGTGCGGATCGACGGGGAGAGGGAGGCCGAAGATCGCGGTGATGCCCGAGGTGTGCTTCTCCCCGATCTCCTGCGCGGCCTTCACGCACGCTTTGACGAAGCCCTCTTGGAGCAGCAGGTCTTTGGGCGGATAGCCACAGAGGGCGAGCTCGGGGAGGACGACCAGATCGGCCCCCTTGACGCGGGCCTCCTCGATCACCCGCACGATCCGCGCGGCGTTGCCGGGGATGTCGCCGACGGTGGGGTTGATCTGGGCGAGGGCGAGACGCATGGAAGAAGGATAAACACGGAGAGCCACCGAGAGCCACGGAGCGGGCAAATGCCGAGTCATTTGCTTAAAGGGCTCTTTGGCATGCCGCGGTGGAGCCACTCATCGTACTGGACGAGGGTGTTGGAGCGATCCAAGTGCCAGTCCGTCCATGCGCAGGCCAAGGCAAGTGCGACACAGCAGCAGGCGAGGATTCGGCCTTTGCGCCGGATGGCCACGCACGCCGAGAGAAGCGCGGCCAGCAGAGCAAATCGCGAGAATGCTCGTGGGTCGGCGCCGATGTGGTTGTCTGGATAGCAGTCCGCGACCTTCCAGAGCAATACAAGCGTGGATGCCAACGCCAGCGCCGTGCACGCAAGGGGAATCGAGATGAGCCATGGTGACCAGCGATTGAGCATCGGTTGGTGAGTTACGAGGTCTTGGGTGCGTGGCCCAAACGCATGATCCGATCCGGGCGGAGGTATACGAGACCGATCATTGAACCGACGAGCAGCACCGCGGCTTCGGTTCCGGAGACCACGAGCACGACGACCGTGAAAAGTTCGCGATCCAGATTCGGAAGGACTGCCCCGATGATCCAGGCGGTGCCGCCCTCGCGGGCGCCGAGGGCGCCGCTGGGCGCGGCGGCGGTGATGAGGAAGAAGATCGAGCCCGCGAGCAGGGCCTGCTCCCAGTGCAGGGATTGGCCGACAATGGCCGCGGCGATGGCGATGCGGGCGGCTTGGGCGGCGAAGTCGAGAAGACGGAGGCCGGCGCAGCCGAAGACGACGCGCGGGCTGCCGAGCATGCGCACGCCTTCGTGGGCTTTCTCGAAGAGCATGGTCGCGGCGAGGGAACCGAGGCGCAGCTTTGCGGGGACGGGGAACTTGTTGTAGAAGCGCTGGGCCCATGCCCAGCCGCGCTCTGTTGCCAGGGAGCGCGAAACCAAAAGCACGGTACAGAGACAGAGAAGGATGCCGCCACCTGCGGTGATGAACCAGAGCGTGTCCGCGCTGCGCCGCCAGATGCCTGCGAGGAGCATCGGTCCGAGCACGCAGAGAATGACGACGCCGACGCACGCGAACCACGCGCCGATGGTGAAAAGAGGAATGCGGTCGCGGCGGTTGTGGACGAGAACGCGGAAGAAGACGCTGAGCTTGAAGGGGAGCAGGGCAAGGAGGCACGCAATGACGTTCGCGGCTTGGACCTCCAGCATCGGGAGTTTCTTGATGGGGCGGAGCGTTTCGCGGAAGGCCGCGCCGGAGGTGATGATGACGACGATGGTTGCGCCGATCAGGGCGGCGATCTCGCCGGGCGTGGCATCGCCGAGCCGCTTGAGGGCTTCGCGGTTTTTCAGCGCGATGTTGACGCACCACCCGAGCAGGGCGATGCCGACGATGAAACCGAGGACCTGCGCGATCATCTTGAGCGCGGGCCCGATACGGTGGCGCGGGGCGGCGACCTCGGTAGGAGTGGGGGAGTGCGATTGCGAAGAGTGGTCGCTCATGGCGGCCCTCCGTGTGCGGGACTCTTGCGCGGTGTCGCGTTCGAAGGCCGCGGAGGGAGGTCGATCTCGAAGAGCTGGCTCGCCGCCTCCGGCCACGCACGCACGGGGCGCAGATGGCTCGCGGGGGCGCGGAGCCAGCTCTGGATGTCGTCGAACGTGATCGCCGGGTCGTAGTAACGGCTCTTGGTGATGAGGCGATCCAGTTCGCTGAGGTTCACCAGCACATAGCGGATGCCCTGGTCGCGGAGCGAGGAGGACCATGGATGGATGTCGGCCGCGGCGGGTTGAGTCGTTGGAAGGAGAAGCGGCGAAGCGTCCCAAGTGGTGTGATAGATGACGGGACTGCTGGCGCGGTCGGTTGTGGTGGTGCCGGTCGCGCCGAGGATGTAGAGCGGTGTGGAATCACCGAGCAGAAAAACGCCGGTATCCGCCGTTTCCTGCGGCCTGATCTTTAGGTTGATGTAGGCGATCGGACCCATTGTGTTGATCGCGTTTTCCCGGTCGGTCTGTGCCGCGGCTCGCAGAGCGTCTTCAACGCCCATGCCCGTCATGGTTCCCACGCCGTAGACCAGCCCCTGATTCGGGAGGAACTTGTTTTGTTCAAGGAAAGCGGAGATCGAGCTGACGCACTGAGAGAGGGGGGCAAGGGCGAGTACACCGAGCGCGGCAATGGCCATCGGTGCGGGGCGCTTCGCGGTATTCGCCGACGATCGGCTCACCCAGATCACAAGCGCGGCACCGGCGAGCGTCAGAAGCAGCGTCACGGGCGTGAGCAGCGGGATCAGGAATCGTGATTGCAGATGCGTCAGCGCCATCCAGCAGACGGCCTGTGCCGCTAGTCCGAGCGCGAGCAGCGTGCCGAGGCGGCGCGACTTGTTCCACGCCAGCGCACCGATGAGCGCGATCGCCAGCACCAGCAGCGCGATGCCCCACTGCGGGTGCGTGAGGCCGAACTCGCCGTCGATGAGCTTCGAGAATCGATCGCCGAGCGATGTGCCCGGAGGCGCGTGGTGGTTCGCGGCGTGGCGGGAGACCTGCTCGGGGGTCCAGTGTCCCGTGCCGAAGAGGCGGGAGGCGAAGGGGAAGACGGGGTTGCCGCAGGCGAGGAAGTTGCGGATGAGCCAGGGGGCGATCGCGGCGATTCCGGCGAGGATGCCGCCAGCGATCATCTTCGGCCAGCCGCGCGGCGGCTCGGTGCCGAGCAGGAGGAGCCCAACGACGGGGCCGATCATGAAGAGTGCGGTGGGCTTGCAGCCGCAAGCGACGCCGACGGCGAGGCCCGCGGCGGTTCCCCGCGCCCACGGGGCGAGGGCGCTGTCGATGGCAATGAGGATGCCCGCCGCGCCGAGGGCGAGCAGGCCGGCTTCGTTGTATGGAAGTGTGGAGACGACGATCATCCACGGCGTGCCGAGTGTGAACGCGCCTGCGAGCACGCCGAGGATGCGGGCGGCGCGGTCCTCGACGTCGCAGCGTTTGGCGATCGCCCACGCGGCGCGGGCGGTGAGCAGCGACGCCGCGACGGCCATGAGCGCGTGCAGATATTGACACGCGATCACCCAGTTGCCATCCCCGCCGATCATGCGCTGCACGGGATCGCCGCCGCTGGGCGTGCCGACCATCATCGTCCCGAGGTGCATGTACGCGGCCTCGACGAATGAGGGGAGATACGAATAGACGTTGTGATCGGTGGGCCAGAGTCGTGACCCGGCCGCCCATTCCTTCGGGAGTTGCAGGTGGTAGCTGAGCGCGTCGAACGCGCCGTGCTCTGTGGACTGCGGCCCCCAGACCATGCCGGGCGGGCTCGCCGCGGCGACGAGAAGGAGGGCGAGGCCCGGCCCCCAGAGCATCGCGCTCGCGGGGAGGACGGGCCATTTTTCGGGGCGGAGCGGGCCGCGGATGATCTGGTCGGCGAGCAGCAGCATGCCGAGACCGACGACACCCCAGCCGACGATGCGAGGCCGCGCTCCCGGTCCGCTGAGCAGCCCGAGGACGCCGAGCAGATGGCTGATCCAGAGCATGGCGGCAAGGCCGAGGCCGAGCTGGATCCACATGCGGTGGGTGGAGTTGGGAGCGAGGATGGCCGCGAGCGGGCGGCCGAGACCGAGCGCGCCGAGCATGTACGCCAGCGCGAAGACGCCCGCGTAGAACAGAAGCGAGACGACCGAGACGGGGCCGAGAAAGGTCTGCGTTCCCGGGGCCAGCCCGAAGCAGGAGAGCGCGAGCATCGACCCGATCGTGATCGCACCGAGGCCGATGGGCCCGGCGAGACGCGCGGCGGGGGGATGCTCGGAGGGGTGCATGGGCGGGAGTGTAGTGGGGGAGCCAAAGTTGGAAATCCGCCGCACGCGATGATGCACGCCCGAAACCCGACTCTCGACATCTATAATCACCTCAGTGAACCTCCCTGCCTCACCACCCGTCTCCCTCAACGGCATCCGCATCATCGAGCCGCTGTGCGCCGTGTTTCGGCGGAAGCTCAAGAGCGAGGGGCTGAAGTACACGCCGGAACGGGCGCAGATTCTCGATGCGATCATCCGGCGCGATGATGAGGGGGGCGTGCGAAGCGTGTTTCAGGCCGATGAGCTGCTGGCGGCGATGCGGACGGCGGGGTTTCGGGTTTCCAAGGCGACGATCTACCGGACGATCAAGCTGCTCGCGGAGGCGGGGATCATCCAGCAGGTGCTCTTTGACGCGGAGACGGCGCACTACCAGCTCGCGTATGGGCGCAGTTCATCGGGGCTGCTGGTGAACGTGGACACCCGCGAGATCACGCCGATCGAACTGCCGGAGCTTGCGGAGCTGCGCGATCGCGTCTGCCGCGATCGCGGGCTGGTGGCGGAGGGGCATCGGGTGGTGATCTATGCGCGCGGGAAGTAGGGGAATGCCTGTGTCTTTCGCGACTAAGGACGTATCGGCGTGACCGAAGGGCGAGTTGAGCCCGTGCCGACGCCGCGTCGGCTCGATTGTCTGACGGACATAGGGCCACAAAGACACGAGAACATTGCGCCGACACGGCGTCGGCACCGACTTCTGTGGAAGATGGGGCAACAAACACCCGAACCCGTGCCACCGACTTACGCCGCTCTGGGCGGACGTCGGTGCGGTGAACCCGCTGGGTGATATATCCCTTGCATTCAGCACCGGCGTTCCGATCAAAGCTCCGGAACGGCATCGGCACGTTTACGATGGTTGGCGCGGACAAACCGAACAAGCAGTCGCTGCAAGTGTTGTGCGGAATCGACGTCCACAGTAGAATTGCACCGGGAGAAGATCTCTGACCAAAGACACAACATCTGTCGTGAACCGCCGGGCGCTCAAGGTGCTATTCGACACCTATTGGACGTCGCGCGGTTGGCGTGATGACAAAGCGAGGTCCACGTCGGCAGAGGATTTCGCGTATGCCAAGCAAGCTGGATTGATGTTCGACCCGGTCCGATTGTCTCACACTGAGATTGTGCAGCGGGCTGAGGCTTCGCTTCGAGGAGTGGAGCGGGAAGCCGTCACCGACGCGTTTATCGTCAGCTTGGGGTCGCGAAGGCTCGAAATGCGATCGGCACTGGGAAGTTTCGCGTTCTTGCAGCACTTTCCGCAGCACATTGCTCCGCCAGGGCGCGGTGCATGTCCGGTGTGTGGAGAATATCCGAGAGCCAACGGAAAGGAAGACCTGAACGTTCTGAATTTCGAGCGATTCAAGTGGGGAGGAGTGCGGCACGACACGCCCCTTTACGCGAGCTTTGATCTCCAGCAGTTCCGTATGATGCCCCGCGTCCGTCCAGCATCATCAGATGTTGCCGCATTCAAGAGATTGTTGAAGGCCATCGCAGCAGCACCACCGGGTACTTCGTCCAGTTCGCTTCAGAAACAGTTGATTCGGGCGTTCAAATCAAGCAAAGCAGAACGGGACGTTGTGGTCGGCATTCTCGGTATCTGTGGGATTCTGGCGACAGAATCGCATCCCGGATACACGTTTGGTTTCGTACCTGTATCGGAACGCGAGCTCCCGACGCGACGCTTTGTGGATATGGTGTACCCGGCCTGCTGGTGGCAAAGAACCGATGGCATTAATCAAGACGCGCTTGCCTATTGGTTTGCCAGATTTCTTTAGCGGAACAGTTCTTTTTTCTTTCGGTGGGGCTGGTCCAAGAGGGGCAAGCGCTTTGCAGAGCGCCCTCCTGCTGCAAACACCCTTCGCATTGTTTCCGTGAAATGTCCGCAGAAAACACGGCCCATCCTTGGCGTCAGCTTCTGGCTCTCACGGCGTCGTGGCAGACCTGCCCACCCCATACCCCACCTTGTAAATCCCCACCGCATCGCACGCCGCGTGGGCGCGAACGGTGTCGGCGTAGGGCACGCGGCCGGTGGGGCGCAGCATCACGACGATGTTCCGCGTTGCGTCGCTCTTGGGGAACTCGGCGATCCGCTGCTCGAACTGCTCCATCGAGACGCGCTGGAAGCTCAGGAACGTGACGACGGTCTTGCCCTGCGGATCCACATCCAGCACGACATCGAGCTTGGTCTCGGGAACCGCGAGCGGGTCGTTGGGCTTGCTGGTGTTGGAGCCGCGGCCGGAATCAAAGGGGATCGCGCCGCGCAGGAACCACTCATTACCGAGAAACGCGGCGAAGGACATGAAGAAGATCAGGATCACCATGACCACATCGACCATCGGCGTCATGTTCGGGCCGAAGTGGAGGGAGTAGGAGTGCAGGGCATCGCGGCGACGCATGTGGCGGCCGGAAGCGCGGCGACGCGTCGTGGGTGCGCCGCTGTCGGCACTGCTGGAGGGTTGAGTGGAGTAGGCGCTCATGGGACGCGCTCCGTCGCGAGGCGGACGCTCTTGGCTCCGCCGTTGCCCGCGGCCCGCAGCACCGGCTCGACGTTGGCCCAGATCAGATCTTTGTCCGCCCGCACCTGCACGCTCGCGGAGGCGTTGGCGGCGAGCTTGCCGCGCACGGCGGTTTCCAGGGACTTGGCATTGTCAAGCGGCAGGCCGTCGGCATGGACGACGATGCCGTAGGTCCCCCAGCCGACCTTGGGCGTGTCTTCCATCGCCTTCGTCACCGTGACGATCATGAGCGCGGCGGACTGCTCATCCTGCCCGACGCCCGTCTGCGGCAGGCGCACCAGCGGGCCGTTCTCCGAAGAGAGCTTGCCCACGATCAGGAAGAAGAGAATGAGACACATCACCACATCGATCAGCGGCGTGGCGTTCACTGCCTCGGCAGTGGGGGGGGATGTGATGGAGCGGCGCAGTCGCATGGGGGGAAGAAGAGACGAAGTGAGTGAGTGACGGAGTGACGAAGGAGGGGAAGAGGCGATCAGCGTGGCGCGGCGACCGGGCGGGGCATCGGCTGCGGCATGGGAGCGCGCGGCGTGCCGTTTCCGGCGGCGGGCGCGCCGCCGAGACGAACGCGGGCATCCGAGGGAAGCAGTTCCACAAGCTCGGAGGCCTGCACCATGACGCGCGTGCAGTGCTTGTCCACGATCTGCCGGAAGAAGCCGAAGACCAGCAGGCAGGGGACCGCGAGCATCAGCCCGAGCAGGGTGTGGAAGAGGGCCTTGGAAATGCCCAGCGAGAGCACGGCCGGATTGGCCTGCCCGCCGCTGGCGCCGAGGGCTGCGAACGCGATAATCATGCCCCACACCGTTCCCGCCAGCCCCAGCAGCGGACCCATGTTGCCGATGACGTTCAGCGGCTCGAGCCGCCGGAACCACTTGGCGGATTCCTCGCTGGCGGCAAGCTCCGCGGCTTCACGCATCGCGTTCTTATCGCTGGTCGGGGTGTTGACCGCGGCCCGGACGATCTTGCAGATGAGGGCTTCGTCCTCGTTCACAAACTGGCGAAGATCGTTCCAGCGTGCCGGTTCGGCGCGGCAGAGCTGATCGATGATCCGCGTCGGCTCCTCGGGAGCGATCTTGGACTTTCGCACCTCGATCAGGCAGATGATGATGATCGTCCACGCCGCCAGCGATCCGGCGATCAGCAGCACAGTGAACAAGTCCCACGATCCCAGGAAGAGGGACATGAGGGAGGTTTGTCCGCTCGCTGCTCCCGCTGCCGGAGTCGCGCCGGTGGTGGTGGGTGTCACGGCTGGCGGGGTGGTGGTCGTCCCCGGCGTGGACTGCCCCAGAACTCGTGCGGAAACCATCAGAAGAACACACGCGATCGTGAACATCCCGACCCAGCGGGCCAGGACAAAGATGCGGCGTCGTGCGATCGAACTCGTCGGGAGCATGCTCATAGGTATCCAGAGGATAGTGTGTTGCAGAGGCATTGGCTTGGGTGACACGGCTCTCCGAGCCGTGTTTCGGGCGCATTGCCCGAAGTTCGTGTGAGTCAACAGGACGCGTACGGCAATTCGAACCTTCGGGCCGCGGCGGCCCGAGCAGCGGCCGGGAGGCCGATGCCGCTCATGGCCGCTCCATCTCCGGGTCCGAGAGATCCTCCTCCGTGAGTTCACGGCTGAGCATGTACTGCCCTGTGAGCCAGCGGCCCAGATCCGCCATCCGGGCCTTGTCATCCACAAAGGGGAACGTCGGACTGTCGGGGCTGACGGGCTTGCCCGTCACCGGACATGCCGCCCACCCAGGGGCGAGTCCCCCGGACCCAGTCAGGTCCGCGAGGAGTTTCACGCCCTTCCACTCGGGCCGCAGCGTCCAGCTCGCGGGTGCGAGCAGGTCCAGCCGCCGGCCCGAATCCGGCTCATGCTGTATCCGCACCCGCCCCAAAGAAGGTTCCTCCCGAAGTCCATCCGCGATCCGCTCGAACCACTCGATTACAACCACGCCAAACCCCTCCATCACCCGCTCCCACCCGAGGGAGTCCAGATCATCCGGGCCGGTAAGGCGATAGGCATCGACGTGATACAAGGGTGTTTCCACGAATCTGCTCGTTGCGTTCTCGCCCGGGGCCGCGCCGAGCGGAAGGGTGTACTCGTGGATCAATACGTATGTGGGGCTGGAAACCTGCGCGGGTTCGAGAGAGAGACCTTCGGCGATGCCGCGGACCAGCCGCGTCTTGCCCGCGCCGAGTTCGCCATCCAGCCCGAGCACATCACCGGAGCGCAGCATGCGCCCGAGCGCGACGCCGAGGGCGATGGTCTCGTCCTCGCTGGTTGTCCGAAAAGTCAGATGCGGCATGGATGATTGTTGCCTGTCTTTACGTGGCACGGGTCTCCCGACCCGTGTTTCGGGCGCTTCGCCCGAAGTTGCTGCTCGTCATTCCGCGATTTGGTGAACCGCCGAACCTTCAGGCCGCGGCGGCCCGAACACGGCTCGGGAGAGCCGTGCCACAGCTAATGCTCCCAGCCCATCTCGGCCGCGTCGATGGTGCGACCATCCGCCAACTCCAATCCGCAGCCGCTTCCAGCGCCCACGCAGCCGATGCGAGTCGCGATCGCGCTGTCGATGTTCGATCCGGCGGCTACGCAGAAGAGCAACTCGTAATCCTCGCCGTCCGCGGCCGCGCTCGCGACGTTCTGAGCTTCCGGATGCAGCGGTACCCGCGATCCTTCGATCACAATCCGCACTTCGGACGCTGCCGCGAGCCGCCCCGCATCGCGCCCCAGCCCATCGGAGATATCCATCATCGCGTGAAGATTCGCTCCGAGCGCATCGCAGAGCATCGTTCCTTCGCGAACACGCGGTGAAAACGTCAGATGACGCCCGCTCACCAGCGATCCACCGATCTTGCCCGTTACCCACACCTCATCGCCGACCCGCGATCCAGATCGCAGCACCGGGCCGCGTTTCGCGTGGGGCACGCCGACCACGCTCACGCTCAGCATCAGCGGCGATCCCGCAGGACCGGTTGCGATATCCCCTCCCACGAGCGGCGCGCCGAACAACCGACTCCAGTGCGCCAGCCGCGCACACAACTCATCCGAGTGAGGATACCCCGGGGGCAGCACGCCGCTGGCCAACCCCCAACGCGGCACACCACCCATCGCCGCGATGTCCGAAACGGTCCGAGCGATTGCCTTCCGCGCGATGAGATCGACCGACGTCTCGGGTGTGAAGTGCCGCCCCTCCACGACCTGATCCACTTTTAGTAGCAGGTCCTCGCCTCCGTCCGTCCGCACCGCCGCGCAGTCATCCCCCGGCCCGACGACGATCCCCGGGAACGCCGCGCTCAGGTCCGCCGAGCGTGCGAAGATGTTGCGGTGCAGGTCCGACTCACGCATGTCCAAGGGTATGGGTTCTGAACAGAGGCCCAGGCGCAAGCCCCGGCATTTCCACACCCATCGCGCGGCCGTTCCCGGGCTTGCGCCCGCGCCTCAGCTCCGTGCCGTATCCTCCGCTCGTGCCGCGCGAACTCCATGTTGACGTCCTGATCTTCGGCGGCGGAATCGCAGGCCTCTGGACGCTCGCGCGGCTGCGGAAAGAGGGATATTCCTGCCTCCTGCTCGAATCGAACGCTCTTGGCGCGGGGCAGACGATTGCGAGCCAGGGCATCATTCACGGCGGCATCAAATACGCGCTCACCGGCCCGGCATCCGCGGCCAGCAGAGCGATTGCCGAGATGCCCGGCATCTGGCGGGAGTGCCTGGAAGGACGCGGCGAAGTTGACCTGCGCACCGTGCAGGTGCTCAGCAATCACCAGTATCTGTGGACCGCGCCAGGGCTGCTCGGTCGTCTCGGCGGGTTCGCTGCATCCGCATCAATGCGAGCAGGGGTCGATCGTGTGCCCGTCGAATCACGCCCGGCGTTGCTTCGAGAGGCGGCCGATGTCTACCAAGCTGATGAGCCGGTGCTCGATACTCGATCGATTCTCCGCGCGTTCGCTACATCCGTGGGCGAATGCTGTGTTCGTGGGACCCCATCGGCTCTGACATCCACAGTTGGTTCCGGTGTTGATTCGGTCACCATTGCAAACGCGAGTTCCGTAGCGGCCTACGAGATCCGCCCCCGTGTGGTTGTGCTCGCGGCGGGACAGGGCAATCAGCGGCTGATGTCGCAACTGCCGTATTCGTTTCCACTTCGTCAGCAGCTCCGCCCGCTGCACATGGTCATGGCTCGAAATGTGCCCGGCCCTCTCTATGCGCACTGCGTGGCGGCCTCGACCACGCCGCGGCTCACGATCACCTCCGGCAAGCTCGGTGACGAGTGGGTCTGGTACATCGGGGGCAAGATCGCCGAGGAGGGTGTGGCCCGAACGCCGGATGCGCAGATCAAGGTGGCCCGCGAGGAGCTGCGCGAGTGTCTCCCGAATCTCGATCTTTCGAAGGCACGATTTGCAACGCTTCGGATCAATCGCGCCGAGGGGGTGGCAGCGGACGCCGCCGAGAAAAATGTTCCATCGCGACCGGACACGCCGACGGTTGCGTGCGCCGGGAACGTAATCGTCGGCTGGCCCACAAAGCTTGCCTTCGCACCTCTCTTCGCGCGTCAGGTTATGGAGCATGTGCATCGGCTGGGTATCACTCCTGGCGAAGACGCATCATCTCCACCGCGTATGGGAACAAGCGTGCTTCCGGCGAGGTATCCGTGGGAAGCATCGATACAAGAAAACGACAAGTGCGTCGTAGAGATCGAGGTCCCATGGACCTGAGACCCCTCGGCCAAACCAACCTCCTCGTCACGCCCATCGGCTTGGGCACCGTGAAACTCGGCCGCACGCGTGGACTGAAATACCCGGGCGCCGAATCCGGCCAGCCCCTTCCGCTTCCCACCGACGAACAGGCCGTTGCACTGCTCCGCACCGCCGCCGATCTGAGCATCAACCTCATCGACACGGCACCTGCGTATGGAACGAGCGAGGAACGGCTCGGGCAACTTATGCAGACCAACGGCTGGTTCGGCGGGCGCGATCGCTGGGTGATCTGCACCAAATGCGGGGAAGAGTTCGACAACGAAGTGGGGGAATCGCGATTTGATTTTTCTCCGGAACACACCAAGTTCAGCGTCGAGCGATCCCTCCGCCGTCTGAACATCGACACGCTCGATATCGTGCTTGTGCATTCTGATGGTCGCGATGAGTGGATTATCAACACCGCCGGCACGCTCGAGACCCTCCGCGAACTCAAACGCCTCGGCCGCATTCGCGCCGTCGGCATTTCCACCAAGACCATTGATGGTGGTCTGCTCGCTCTGCGGCAGTCTGGCGGCGCATGCGATGTCGTGATGCTCCCGTACTCACCCATGGATCGAGCGCAAGGCGTGGTCATCGACGCCGCTCGCCATCGTGGTGTCGGGGTGCTCATCAAGAAAGCTCTGGCGAGTGGCCACACACTGGACCTGCTCGGAAAGATGCCTCCGGAGATACGGAGCGAGACCGCCGATCCGATTCAGGCAGCGATGCGGTTCACTCTGGGGCACGCGGGGGTGGGAAGTGTGATTGTGGGGACGATGAATCCTGAGCATCTTCGAGAGAACGCGGCCGCCGCCAACCTCGCCCTTGCCTGACTCTCGCACGACGGAGCATCCGCCATGAAGGACGTTATCACCACCGAGACGCACGTCTTCTTCTGGAATGGCTGGCCGTCGCAATGGCACCCATCAGAGTTTGTGATCGACGGCATTGCCTACAACTGCTGCGAGCAGTTCATGATGGCCGAGAAAGCCCGCGTCTTCCGCGATGCGGAATCCGAACATGCGATCATTCGAGCAAGCGATCCTCGCACTCAGAAAGCTCTCGGCCGAAAGGTCGCCGGATTCGACGAGACAGTCTGGAACTCCGTCTGCCGCGGCATCGTCTTTCGCGGCAACCTCGCGAAGTTTCTGCAAAACGCCGATCTCTCCGACGTTCTCATGGCGACCGGCGATCGCGTCATCGTTGAGGCCAGTCCGTACGATCGCATTTGGGGCATCGGCCTCGCGCCTGACGATCCACGAATCCACGAACCGGCGAACTGGCAAGGGAAAAACTGGCTCGGAGTCGCGGTTATGCAGGTGCGAGATCAGTTCCACCGCGATCGGAGCGGTAAGGGCCGTCCGTTCGATGCCGAACTCAAGCTGCAACTCGATCGACGATCAGCCCTCGCCTGAACTCCGCCCGCCCACCGTAACGTGTATCGCCGCGCGGTGCTTCCTGCGAAACTCAAGATTCCCCAGCTGCCCGCACGCGGCCATCTGGTCGCGCCCCTTCGTCCGCCGCCGCTTCGCATACACGCCCGTCACCGTCAGCAGCGCAAGGAACTCATCCACCTTCGTCTCAACCGGCGCGGCCCACGGCGAGCCCTCGCGCGGGTTGTACGGGATCAGGTTCACAAGCCCCGGCAGCGGCGGGCGTCCGGCCCACTGGCCGCGTCCGAGCACGTAGTCTCCCAGTAGCGCTGCGTGTTCGGGCGCATCGTTGACGCCGGGGATCATGACGTATTCAAGGCAGATTTTCGCCGCGCCGTAGATCGGCCATCGCTCGATTGCACTGCGGAGTTCATTCATCGAGTATCGCCGATTGATCGGCATGATCGTCTCGCGGATCGCATCTGTCGGCGCGTTGAGCGAGACCGCGAGATTCAGTCGGTGCCACCCCGGCAGATGGACCTGCTCGGCGAGCCGCGTGATTCCATCGACGCGCCCGACGGTACTGATCGTCACCTTGCTCATCGGCACGTTCGGCCCGTTGCGATCGGTCAGCACGGCGATCGCGCCGATCACCGCCTCCAGATTGTCCATCGGCTCGCCCATGCCCATGAACACGACGTTGCGAATCGTGTCGCAGCCCTTCCGTGGACCGTCCTGAAGCACGGGCGCCGCGACAGCGTCTTTCTTCTCCCCCTCGAATCCCTCATCCATCATCTCATGCTGCACATCCCACCGTGCCGCCCACCATTGCCCCACAATCTCGCGCACCGTCAGATTTCGCACCAGCCCCATTTGCGCCGTCTGGCAGAATCCGCACCCCATGGCGCATCCGACCTGTGAGGAGACGCACAGCGTGTGTGTTCGCACGCGCTTCTTCCCGATCATCGGGATGATCACCGACTCGGTCTCTACCGTGACGCCCGGCACGCCCTTGTCATACACACCCGCGCTTGCCGCGCCGAGACCGATCGTGAACTTCCGAACGACTCCCTCGCCGCTCTCGGATTCCTGCACACGCCCGATTGTCGGCGTTACAACGGTCAGTTTGTTCTGCTCCGTCGCACAGGTGCGATACAGCTTGCGATACCGCTCCATTCCACCGATGTATCCGCCACTGCTCCCCGCCTCTTCCCACGCCGTGGCGAAGCGCTCCGAGCAGACGCTCAGTGGATCAAGCTGCAATGGATCAGGGATGGATTGGGCCGATTTCATTTGGTGCAAACTACGAACAAGAACATTCCACCTGTACCGGGCATGTCTCCGAACGGGTCTTCCCCGATTCGTGGCTTCATTCCCATTCTTTGTCCGACGCAGCGTGCGTACCCAGTCGAAGACATGCGATCACCCGGCACGCTCATCGCGCCGGGCGATTCTAGGTTTGGTTGGATCGGATCGAGACACGCCCGCCACGAACCGCGGGCGTGTTTCGTTTTTGTCCGACGTCCGCTCGTGGTTACACGCCCGCCCAGGTGCCCGCGATTGGCGCGGCACCAGTCACACCGGTCACTCTGGGCAGTGTGATCGGCACGCGGTCCTGACAGAGCGCACCGAGTACAGCCATCTCGGCTGCCTCGCGAAACTCGATCGGCACGCCGCGGCTGGCGGTCGTCTCCAGTTTCGCACTCGATCGCTCGCGGATCGCCCGCAGCAGCGCGCCGTTGTGCGCCCCGCCGCCCGCCGCGAGGATCGTCTGAACGCCGGGCAGTCGCGCCGCGATGGTGCCGCCGATCGCGGCGCACGCCGTGGCCGCCATGTCCTGCGCGGAGATTCTGTCGCGCCAGGATTGAATCCACTTACCTGTTTCATCTCCGGTCCCCAGCGACCGGCCCGCGCGGGCCTGCGCGCCCAGCGCGGCCGTGAGTGCATCGCGCGAAGACGCGTCCACTTTTCCAGCCATCGCGGCCGCCCCGCCGGCGTCGTACGCGACGCCCAAGCACTCCCGAGCTACCCGATCCAGCACATGGTTGCACGCGCACACGTCGTATCCCGAGATGCCACCGATTGATGCGAAGGAGTCCGCGTTCGTCTCGACTCCCGGCAGAATCGTCGCATTGCAGAATCCGCCGAGATTCACGACCGCCGTCGGCCGCGTGTCGCGAAACAGAATCCAGTCCGCCAGTGGTGTGATCGGCGCTCCCTGCCCGCCCGTCGCCAGATCGGCGGCCCGCAGATCGAACACCACCGGCGCATTGACCTCATGCGCCAGCACCGCTCCATTGAACATCTGCCAGCTCACCGGCGGTGCATGGAAGACGGTCTGTCCATGCACGCTCACCAGCGATGGCGTGTCCTCGCCGCGCATCAGTTCTCGAATGCCGTCCGCGTGCAGCAGCGAAAACTCTCGCATCAGCCCCGCGATGGCTCCGGCGGTCATCGGCTCCTGATCCGCCAGTGCACGAAGTCGTGATCCCAGCGATCCAAGCTCCCGGCTCACGCCGCGCACGAACTCAGCGGTTATCCCCAGCCCCTGCCCCCGCACCGCGACCAGCGCGGCGTCCAGCCCGTCGATGCTCGTTCCCGTCATGCAGCCGACGACCCATCGCGTCCGGCCATTTCCATCCGCGTCCGTGCTCATGGCCTCGCCTTTGCGGGCGGTTCACTATTCGCGCCGGCCGGTGTCGTGTCCCGTTTGCCCTCAGGCTCGCCGACCCCGCCGGGCGCTGCAGAGGCGGGAACCGGCTTCGGATCCCCCGGCTTCACAATCTCCAACTCCGACTTGACGATCAGGTCTGAGTCCTTGTTCGCCTTATCCTGAACGAAGCGGCTGTTCACCACGTCCGTCCGTGTCCCCGAGATAAGCCGTCCGCGAACGAGATCCCACACAAAGGTGGATTCGCCGTTCACGGTCTTGAAAAAAGCCGGTGCTTTCTCCGCGCCCGCAGGGTCGCCAGATGCGCGTGTGCTGCCCTTGATTGTCGCGATATCGGCCAGCACGTTGTCCACCAGACGAGTCTCCCACACCGGCGACTTGCCCGGGTGGGCATATGCAAAGATGTGGCGCTGCACGTACCACTTCTCACCGGGAGGTGGCGAAACGCTGTTGGGTTTGAGCTCAAAAATCGGCCCGAAAGTCGACGAGAACAGGTCCCTGTCCAGATACCGACGCAGCACGCTTGCGCCCTGCGTCTTGAGAAGTGCCTCCCCACCCTGAAACCGCGTGATCTCGCCGGACCCCGGCGCGATGTTGATCGTCAGCGTGGTTCCTGCGATGCCGTGCAAATGCCGGTACAGGTCCTGCGAGAGTTGCGGAGCGTCCGGGCCGGGCGCTGGCCCGCCCAAATCAACCTCCACGTTTCCTTGCGGCGAGTCCAGTGAAATGCTGAAGGTTTCATACACAACCTCCAGAATGATCAATGGCACGGTCTCCGCCTTGCAGCGAATCAGAACGCCCACTTTCTCCGTTGAGAGCGAGTGGGCGCCGGCTCCAGTTTGTCCCGTAAGACTTGTCGTCTCGTTCCCACGAGCGGTAAACGTGTATCGCACCTCATCGCCGGTATGGAATCCTGCGATGAGCGACCGCTCGCCGGCCGCCGAAACGGTCGGGTGTATCACAAGGGCCGTAATCCCAGCAAGAAAACCCGCAATCAACGCCAGTCGTCCGTACCTCATGGCCGCGCTCCTTGCCGCCCTTGTGAAATCGCTCGCTCCGCCAATCTGTTATACGTCGCCAGCTCCGATCGTTCCTTCAGCCACGCGATGTGCCGCGACAATCGGGCCGCCAGCGCCTTGCCGTCCATCGCTTTCACGACTTTCGGCAACTCGTACGTCCCGATGTCCGTGAACTCCCACGGGTGAAAGTACGTGTTCAGCGCATTGTCCGACGAGAGCACCCACCGGCTCGCCAGCCGCGTCGCCCATTCCGGCATGTTCTTGAATGCGAGCCAGAACAGCGGCACCCGCACCAGAGGCGTCGCGGACGCGGGAATCTGCACCAGCGGCCCGCTCGCCGTCCCCACCACATATGGCCTTCTTCGCCGGAAAAAATGGTTGTATCGCCCCGGCAGCCAGATTGGGTTCTCGCTCGCGTTGTACGTGTATCCCGCCGCGGCCACCGCGTAGGTGTCCGTCTCCGCCATCCGCGCCCGACGGAATCCGCGCACCCGCTGTCCGGTGATCTCCTGCAGCACCTCGCGTGACTGTTTGAGATGCCCCTCTTCCAGATCCCCGTGTGTGTATCCGTGCGAGGCGATCTCGTGCTGACCCCCTCCGACGGATCGCTCCGCGATTGACCGCACCAGCCGCGTGTATCGCAGCGCGAACTCCGCCGTAATGAAGAACGTCGCGGGCGCCTCGTGTCTGTCGAGAAGTTCCAGCACCGTCGCCAAGCCCGCCCGCCCGATCTCAAACTGCTTCTCCACATCGAGCTGGATGCCGTACTCGGTCGGAATGTCGAACTGCTCAACATCAAAGCTCAGCATCGCGAGCGGCCGACCCGTGTCCGGAGCGGCAGGTTGCACATCGGCGCCCTCCGGAAACGAGAGATTCACGGTCGCCCGTGGAGCAACGCGATCCGTGGCTTGGGTGCCCCGCTCATGCGTCTTCCGCTGCGCAGCATCAACTCCGCCCTGCCCTCTCCGCGATGTGCCCTCACCGCTTCCCATACCGCCCCAGCAGCGCGTTCATCCGCACATCCAGCAGCGCGCCGAACATGCGGATCGGATCCTTGAACAGGTTCACCTTGCTCACCTTGTAACTGTGCGCCTCGCTCACATACGCGGGAATCTCCGCGACTGTGTATCCAAGCCGACGCGCCAGATAGCAGAGCTCAACGTCAAACGCGAACCCGCCCAGATGCTGCCGCTTGAAGATCTCCCGCGCTGCTTCCAGCCGAAACCCCTTCAGCCCCGCCTGCGTGTCCTTGTGCTTCAGCCCGAGAATCAGCCGCGCGCACTTATTGAAGGTCCATCCCATCAGCTTGCGCATCGGCGTGGTGTTCTGCTCCGACTTGTGGACCAGCGACCGACTCCCGATCGCGACATCCGCGCCCGCCTCCAGCGCGCTCGCGAGTTTCGGCAGGTGATCCATCGAATACGCCAGATCGCCATCCGTGAACAGCACGTACTCCGCCGTCGCCCCCTCGATCCCCGCCTTCACCGCCTGTCCCTTGCCGCGATTGGGCGTGTATGAAATGAGCCCAAGCCGCGCCTCAGGAATGTCCGACTCGCTGATGAGCGTCCGCAGCGTCGCCGCTGTCTCATCCCGCGAACCGTCATCCACAAACAGAAACGCGTACTCCGGATGCTCCATCCCGAACTTCTCGACTTCCTCGAAGGTCGTCCGGATCAGCCCCGCCTCGTTGTAGAACGGCAGCACCACCTGCACTTTGGTCCGCACCGTGGCCGCCGCGCGGCCGCCGACTCCGATCTCACGCAGCTTGCCCGGCTGCCCCGGATCAATCTCCAGCCCGAGCGGCCGCGACACACCCGTCGCCGGCAGTGTTCCCGCGCTTGGCGTCCCGGCTCGTGGAGATGTCGGCGCTTCGGGTGTCGGCATCGTTCGTCGTCCGCGTCAGGAGCGGAAAATGGCCCTGATCATATGCGCGGCCAGCCCCAGCCACCCAGCATCCCGGCCACGTGTGAACGTGGGCAATATCGGAATCCGCCCGGCAAGCCGACCAGATTCGCCACGCCATTCCAGATTTCAAAGTCAGCCGCAGATCCGCGCTGATGATCGCGGATCTGCACGGCATTGACCCGCTCTCCCCCTCCGCGATCTCCGCGGCCCTCCGCGGTGAACCTTCGGCCCTTGGTTCACCTCTTCCACGTCGCCGCTTGCTCCGGCTTCCCCCATTCCTGATACAGCGCCGCCAGCCGCCCCGCCCCCTTCACGGTCCGTGCATGCTCCGCGCCAAGTTTCTTCTCCAGCACCTTCTGGCTTCTCAGCAGTTCCGCTTCGGCCGCCTCGTACACATGTTGCCGCGTTAGACACTCCCCGTAGTTGTTCCTGAAGATCGCCAGAAACGGATGGTCCGCCGGCACCGTCGGTTCGCAGGTCTGAATGAGATCGCGAAACTGCTCGGACGCCTCGTCGAGCTTGCCTTCCTTCATCAGCAGCATGGCCAGGTTGTTGATCGCCGACCACATCTCCGGATCTGCGCCGCCCGTGGTGTTCTTCTTGAGCCCCGCGAGCACGCGTCGAAACCAAGTCTCCGCCTCCGCCGCATTTCCGAGATCCTCCAGGATGTACGCGAGGTTGCCGTACGCCGTGAGCGTCTTCGGGTGGTCCTTGCCGAGCTTCGCCTCATACACCGCCATCGACTGTCGCACCAGCGGCTCGGCCTCCGCCTGCTTGCCGTCAGCGACCAGACAGACAGCAAGATTCAGCCGCGTCGTTGCTGTCGAGACGTGATCCTCGCCGAGCACCTTGATCCGTGCCGCGAGCGTCCGCGCGAAGACATCCGCTGCCTCCTTGTTCTTGCCGCGCCGCTGCAGCACCGTCGCCAGATTGTTCTGCGCCGAGAGCAGTTGCGGGTGCTCCGGGGGCAGCACCTTCTCGTGGGCCGCGACCACCTCGCGCTGGATCGCCTCCGCCTCATCGAGCATCCCGAGGGCCTTGTAAATCGTCGCGATGTTGTTCTTGACGCTGAGCACATCCTTGTGCTCCGGCCCCAGGTCTCGGGCCATCACATCCCGTGCCGGCTCATAGAGCGCTCGCGCTTCCTTCAATCGCCCCGTCTCTGCCATCAACCGCGCCAGCTCGCCGCGTGTCTGCGCCGTGATCACATGTGTGTCACCAAAGACCCGAGCGGCCCGCGTCGCGTTTTCCTGCGCAATCCCCTCCGCCTCTTCAAACTTGCCCTGCTCCATCAGCACGATCGCCAGATTGCGCCGCGCTTCCAGCGTCCCCTGGTCGTCCTCGCCGAACTTCTCCTTCGCCAGCGCGTATGCCGCGCGGATCTGCGGCTCCGCAAGCTCGGAGTGCCCGATTCCCCGGTAACTCTGCGAGATCGCCCCGCGAATCGTCACCTCCACCAGCGGCGTGTCCGGCCGCGTGTGGTCCAGCGTCAACACGGCCGCATCCAGCAGCTCGCGCGCCGTGGTGTCTCTGCCGATCGCCGTCTCCGGGTCCACCGCCGTCAGCATACTCGTAAGAAATCCGCTCACGCCCTTGGCGTTCGCGGCCTCTTCCTCAGCATGGCGTTTGGCTTCCGTCGCCGCCGCAAGGTTCTTCTCCGCCTGCGACCATCCCGCCGTCGCCCGCGCCGCCTGCCACGCCACACCCACCACGCCCAGCGCGAGCACCACAGCCGCCACGCTCATTCCCGCCACCAGCCCCTTGTTCCGCTTCGCGAACTTGCCGAACCGATACACCGCGCTCGCTGGCCGCGCCGCGATCGGCTCATCGTGCAGGTGCCGCCGGATGTCATCCGCAAAGTCCCGCGCCGACTGATACCGCCGCCCCTTTTCCTTCTCGATCGCTTTCTCCACGATTGTCTGAATCTCGCCGCGGAACTTCGCATCCACCGCCCCCAGCGGCGTCGCCGGCTGCTCGCTGATCATCCGTACCGCCTCGGGAATCGTCTTCCCGCTCACCTCGTGCGGCAGCCGCCCCGCCAGCAACTCATACAGCATCACCCCGAGCGTGTACACATCCGAGCGTGTATCCAGCGCGTTGGGATCCCCCGCGACCTGCTCCGGGCTCATGTACGGAATCGTCCCGACCAGTTGCCCCACCTCCGTCCGCATCGTCGCGAGTTGTACATCCGCATCCGTCACCCGCGCGATCCCGAAGTCGAGCACCTTCGGCGAGCCAATCAGCGAAGTCGGGGAGGAGCCAAGCGACGATGTAACGAACGTGGAGAGCGACGTCGCTTCGGTCCTCGTCGTTCCCTCGCCGCGCCTCTCCGCCACTTCCTCAACGAGCACATTCCCCGGTTTCAGATCCCGGTGGATCACCCCCTTCGTGTGCGCGTGCTGCACCGCATCGCAGACCATCGCCATCAGCGAGAGCCGCTCTCGCACCCCCAGCTTCTGCGCATCCGCGAACTCCGTCAGCGTCACCCCGCGCACATATTCCATTGCCAGAAACGGCGTCTCCACCCCATCCACCACCGCCGTCCCCGCCTCATAGATCTGCGCGATCCCGGGATGGTGCAACCTTCCCAGCACCGCCGACTCCGCCTCGAACCGCTTCACGTTCGCCCGCGACAGCAGACCTGCGCGGATCACCTTGAGCGCAACCTTCCGCCGCGGCGAGTCCTGCTCCGCCAGATACACCGTTCCCATCCCGCCCTCGCCCAGAATCTCCAGAATCGTGTACCGACCGAACTTCCTGCCCCGCTCCGGCGCGGCCGTCTCCCGCCCGCGTCCACCGTTTGCCGCTTCCTCCGCCCCCGTCGGCGTGATCGTCCGCATCTCCTGCTGACGCACCATCTCCTCAACCCGCCCCCGCAGCCCCGCATCCCCGCCGCACTCCCGATCCAGTACCCCGGCGCGCTCAGCCACCCGCGCGCTCAGCACCAGCCGCGCCACTTCCATCACCCGCCTGTCATTGCCTCCAACTCCTGCCATTCAGAGCACTCTCCGCGCAAGCGTAATCCGTGGCACAACGCACCCCATGCCCGTCCGGTTCTGACGCATCGCTTATCGGGTGTTTTCCCTTCGCGTTGCAGTTCGCTGGCCGCCACCCCGCCCGATTCGCCCCACCCCCCTCCCGGCGTACACTTGTCCCCAATATCTCGGATCGGCGCAGCGTGCGCCGACTCCGTGCCCCCGTCCTCAGGAGCGAGCGCGCCAACCCTTTCCTTTCCCGCAACCAACCGCCGCGATTCTCCCCCGCCCCCCCGAATCCCTAAGGCCCCATGGACCCGACCACCAACCCCAGCGTTCCCTCTTCCGCCGCTCCCTCGGACTCCGCCGCCCCCGCACCCGCGGAAGCGCAGAAGCCCGCCCTCGACGCGGCTCTCAAGACCGAGATCGACGATGCCATGGCCGCTCTCGGCATGGGTCCCGGCGGTTCCGGCACGGGTGAACACCGCGATGGTGGTCGTCGCCAGGGTGGTGGTGGTGGTGGCGAGCAGCGCGAGCGCCGCCCGAAAGAGCGTCCCCGTCCCGCCATCACGCTCCCCGGCCATGATGTCGCCCCGATCGGCGGCCCCGCCAAGCCCGCGATGAAGGGCCCGCGCGTCGTCCAGGCCGGCCGCGAATACCGCACCGGCACGGTCGTCTCCGTCGGCCCGACAGACATCTTCATCGAGTTCGGCCCCAAGTCTCTCGGCATCGTCCCGCGTACGCAGTACCCCGATGAGGCCGAGCTCCCCGCCGCCGGCTCGCAGCTTGAAGTCACCGTCGACAAGTTCGACGAGTCCGAGCAGATCTTCGTCTGCTCGCGCCCCGGCGTGGTCGTCAAGGCCGCGTGGGAGAACCTCGAGATCGGCCAGACCGTCGAGGGCAAGGTCGTCGGCGTGAACAAGGGCGGCCTGGAAATCGAAATCTCCGGCCACAAGGCCTTCATGCCCGCCTCGCAGGTCTCGCTGGACCGCATCCCGGACCTCAGCGTCATGATCGGCGAGAAGCTCACCGCTCAGGTCGCCCAGCTGGACAAGCGCGGCCGGGGCAACATCGTCCTCTCCCGCCGCGACCTGCTCCAGCAGGAGCGCGTCGAGCGGGCCAAGTCCCTCCGCGATCAGCTCAAGGAGGGCGATGTTCTCGACGGCACCGTCCGCAAGATCATGCCCTTCGGCGCGTTCGTGGACATCGGCGGCGTCGATGGCCTGGTGCACGTCGGTGATCTTTCCTATGACCGCATCGGCATGGGCGAGCAGGCCATCGCCAAGCACATCAAGGAAGGCCAGAAGGTCAAGGTCAAGATCCTCAAGATCGAGTGGAACGATGAGGACATGCGCAAGAGCCGCATCGGCCTGGGCCTCAAGCAGCTCGCCGCCGACCCCTTCCAGACCGCCGTCGCGGATATCAAGGAAGGCGCCGAGATCGGCGGCAAGGTCACTCGCCTCTCCGACTTCGGCGCGTTCATCGAGCTCGCCCCCGGCGTGGATGGCCTCGTCCACGTCAGCGAGATCGCCCACCGCCGCATCAACCACCCGCAAGATGTCCTGAAGATCGACGAGATCGTGCAGGTCAAGGTGCTCAAGATCGACCCCGGCACCCGCCGCATCTCTCTTTCCATCAAGGCCATGCTCCCGGCTCCCGAGCCGGTTGCCGGCCCCGGTGGCCGCGGCAAGGGCGACAAGGACCGCACCCCCAAGCGCACCGCCGAGGACATTATGAAGGACACCCCGGCCCTCCGCCGCCTCCGCGCCCAAGCCGCGGCCCGCGACAAGGCCAAGGGCGGCGCCCTCAAGGGCGGGTTCTGATCCCAGTGGCACGGGCATCCTGCCCATGTGCCTTTGCCCTACTTTTTCCCAATACGACTCACCAAAGCCCCGCACTCAACGTGCGGGGTTTTTCTTTTCCTTCCTCAGAATCTCCCACACTACCCCCAGGTCTCCGGCACCTCAACCTGCCTCGTACGGTTACCAACGCCAGCCCCCTAGGCCCGCTTGGGCAGTTTGGCCGCAATATCCACCGCGAGCCGCGTCGCGTCATAGTGAGCGGCGGCGCGGACATGGACGATCGGCAACCCTGCTGATTCACACGCTTGATCGACCAGTCCATCCCGGTCCTTCCGATCCGCGCGGTCGTGGGATTGGTCGTCGAGCTCCACCACCAGAAGCGGCTTCGTCGTCTCCGGATGGCACACCACGAAATCCGCTTGCTTGGATTTGATGCGGTTGAAGGCCGATTGCCACGCCGAGCCATCGCTCGATCGCGACACCGCGGGCTTGAGCACCTCGGCCAACCGCACGCTCGCTAGCACCCGCGGCATCGGCAGGTTGCGCTCGGTCGCAAGCAGTCGGACCGCAGTCTCCAGCACGGGCAGAAACGCCCGCTCCCCCGGCGAAAGCACCTCTTCTCGGACGGAGTACGCAGAGGCCGGGCCCGGCCCGGTCGAGTTGGAGTCCGCGTTCTTGCCCGGGGATTTGAGTAAACCCAACTTCGCGGCCACGAGCCAGCAGACCCCAATGAATGCGAAGAAAGCCGCGAGCACGCCAAGAAGTGTTAGAAGTTGGCCCATAGGGCCGCGATGGTAACGAGTCTTGGATCGGGCGGGGGTGCCGGGGGCGGCAGCTCCGGCAGTTCAGATCGTTGTAATCCCTGTCCTTTGCAGATACTCGAACGTGTCGTCGTAGTACGCTGCCTTCCGGGTATGGTCATGGGTATCGCCCTCCGGCACGACCACCACCATCCCCTGCCGCGCCCGAGTCAGAAGCACGCGGTACGCATTCTTCAGGTAAGTCTGTCGCTCAGGCTTCTTGATGTTCGTCCAGCGCCGTCCCTTGAACGCGAAGTGACCCCACCCCTTCTCGAAGGCTCGAAAATCCCCGTCCCACACCACGCACGCCCAATCCAGTTCCAGACCTTGGACGTGAAACTCCGTCGCGACATCCTCCAAGTAGTACGAGGACCGCACATCCGTCTTGCCATGCAGGAACCAGTGGATCGGATTGATCTTCGGCCGCACATCGATCGCGTGCGGTTTCAATCGCTGCGCTTGGGATGACACAACCATTCCGTATCGCTCGGTACCCCGTGCCTGACTCTTGACCCAGTCCTTCGCCCGTCGGATATCTCGCGTCAGGACGATGGGATAGCGATCGCGGATCGTGCCCAGCAGCCGCCGAGCTTCAGTCTCTTCCCGATCAAGCAACGCCTTCACGAACGCGGATACGTTCTCCGCGCGAAAAGACCGCATCGACACTGAGAGATGCAGGTCGGAGTTGAAGTGCACTCGCGATCGGTCCTTGATCGCATCCAGCACGGCCCCGGCGCCATACTCGGAGTCATGCAGCTTGGGCGAAACGTGGATGCGCCACGCCGGGAATGAGCGAAGAATCGCCTCGATCCACGCGCCAATACCCGCCTCGCCCGTATTGATTTCCTGTCCGCCTCCCACGAGACAGACGACCACGGCCCAGTCCGCATGCCGGTCCATGCACGAAATCAGAAACTCCGGCTCCGAGCGCCCGAAGTTCGGCCGTTTCTTCTTCCGCAGCATGAACGACTCAGTCTGTTCCTTGTTCCATGCACGCTGAGCCTCGTCAAAGAGCGCAACGTGCTCAATCGGGGGCCTTGCAGCGTCGACGAGGCAATCATCGCGAAAGTGATGGACGTTCTGAATGAAGGCCTGAACTTCACTGCGGGCCACCCCGAGTTTGATCGGAGTTCCAGCGTCCTTCTCGCGGCGGAACTTGTCCCGCGCGAGCGCCTCCCGGAGAATCGCGACCAACGGGCCGTTTCCCGATAGGAACACGCTGTGGAGCTCGCTCGCCTTGTCCATGTGCTGGGTTGCGATGTTCAACCCAACCAGTGTCTTCCCGGCACCCGGAACGCCAGTGAGAAAACAGATCGACTTGTGCGATCCCGCCCGAGCGTCCCGAATGATCCTGGAGATCGCCTCCGAACTCTGCTTCAGGTTGATCGCTCCAGCATCGCTCCGCGAGATATCCATGACGGAGTGTCGGCCGTACAAAGCGATCGCCGCCTCGATGATCGTGGGCGTCGGACTGTATCGTCCCGACTCCCATTCCACCGCATCGATCGACCGTCCCTCACGAAACTCCAAGACCGCGACGATCGCACTGCCGAGGTCTTCTGATGCAGCGTGGATCGGCAGAAGCACTCCGTCGTCCCGAAGTGTTGCCCCAACAGTCATTGGCTTGGAACCAGCCCGCGTGGCGATGAGAATCGGCGCGACCGTGAGGTGGTGTGTCGTCTCGTGGAAGTTCTTGAGATCGAGCGCGTAGTCGCAGACCTGATCGGTCGCGCTCGACGTGAAGTCCTTTTCGCCGACCTTGAACTCGATCACAAAAACGACATGATCGATGAGTAATACAACATCGATCCGCTTGCCCATCCGTGGCACCGAATACTCGAAGTACACCTTTCCGCGACCCTTGAACGACCTGAGCGCCGCGATCAGCACTTGGATCTGCTCAAGCCAAGCATCGCGCTGGGTCGGCTCAACCGCGAACGAACTCGACTGCGTGAGCCGGCCGACGATCTCATCTGGTGACCGCTCGAGAAAGTCGTCGATTTGGTCGTCGTAGTACGCGCGAGCGGACATCTGGCCGGGAGTCTAACCGGAGGACACTCGAATCCCTTCACGTCTCGCTATGTACCCCCTCATTTGTGGGGATTTTCATGTCGAGGCAAATGGCCTCGGCTCTTGTTAGTTTAATAATCTGCTAACAAAACCCTTGACAATCCTCCAAAACACCGTACATTACCC
>JBGANP010000122.1:0-9798 GCA_044222255.1 Phycisphaerales bacterium | reverse complement strand
GGAAGCGCACGGATGAGGTTCTACCCTCATGCGCCGCAATCCGCGGCCATTCCGGAGCCCTCGCATGTCCGCCATCGCTTCTGCCCCCACCGCCCGACCCTTCAATACCCGCGCCGCCGCCATCCTCGACTCGCTCCGCTCCGGCGGCCAGTTCAAGCACCTCCGCACCATCCGCGGGCCGATGGACGCGATGGTCAACATCGATGGATATGGCGATGTGCTCTGCTTCTGCTCCAACAACTATCTTGGCCTGGCGAATCATCCGGAGGTCGTCGAGGCCGGGCTGAAGGGTCTGCGCGAGTTCGGCGCCGGCACCGCCAGCGTGCGATTCATCTGCGGCACCTTCTCGCCGCATCTGGAGCTTGAAGCCGCCATCGCTGACATGATGGGTACCGAGGCGTCATACACGTTTGTTTCATGTTGGAACGCCAACGAGTCCGTCTTCGCGACCCTCTGCGAGCCCGGCGACATCATCATTTCCGATGAGCTGAATCACGCGAGCATCATCGACGCCATTCGCCTTGCGACCGTCATCAAGAAGGGCATCCACAAGAGCGTCTACAAGAACAACGTTCTTCGCGGCGAGAACTCTCTGGAGCAGCGTCTCAAGGACGCCGCGGCGAACAAGGATGTCACCGGCCAGATCTGGGTTGTCACCGACGGCGTCTTCTCCATGGAGGGCTCCATTGCGGATCTCCCAGCCATGCGCGCGCTCTGCGACCAATACAACGCGATGCTCGTCGTTGATGATTCGCACGGCCACGGTGTGATGGGAAAAACCGGCCGCGGCACGCATGAGCATTGGCACATGGGCCCCGGCGGCGTCGATCTCTTCACCGGCACGCTCGGCAAAGCCCTCGGCGGGGCCGCCGGCGGCTTCGTCGCGGGCACCCGTAACGCCATCGACATGATCATCCAGCGCGGCCGCCCCACGCTCTTCTCCAACGCCCTTCCCGTCAGTGTCGCATGTTCCGCGAAAAAGGCGATCGAGATCATGCTCCGCGAGCCGCAGCGCGTGCAGCGGCTGCGCGACAACGTTGCCTACGCCCGCAAACAGATCGGCGCCGCCGGCTTCGAAGTCCTCGCCTCGCCCACCGCCATCTGCCCGATCATCGTTCATGACACCGCCAAGGCCATCGCCATGTCCAAGCGGCTGTTGGAACTGGGCGTGTTCGTCATTGGCTTCGGCTACCCGGTCGTTCCCGAGGGCCACGCGCGGCTGCGGGTGCAGATCTCCGCCGCGCACACGAACGCCCACATCGACGCGCTCGTGAGCGCACTCAAGAAGTTGTGAACGCTGACCAGATCGCATAGGTCCTATGCGACCGATCGCACCTATGCCCCAGGATTTGGCCCGCTCGGCGCAGGACCACCGCCACCACCGCCGGCTCCATCACCCGGGCCACCACCTCCTCCGCCACGTCGCCGCCGCCGCTTGCGCCGCCGGCCTTCGCCGCCCGGTCCTCCCTGCCCCTGCGGCCCACCGCCACCCTGCTGCGGCCCGCGCGGCCGCGATCCGTGATCTCCGAGGTCCGTCTCCATGTCCGACAGAATGTCATCGATCTCATCCCGATCGTTCCCGCCATCACGCGGCATATCTGCTGCTGGCGGCCGCTGTGCTGGCGGCGGATTCGACGGACCGCGCTGCTGACCCGATCCCTGCCCCTGCCCGTGCGGCCCACGGGGCGGCTGTCCGCCACGGTCCTGCGGCCGACCACCCTGGCCTCCGGGACCACCCGGCCCGCCAGAACGCTGACCGCGATCGCTACTCGGCGAACCCGATCCGCCCTGTCCGCCCTGTCCGCCCTGTCCACTTTGTCCGGCGGGCGCGCCCGAACTTGCCGGACGCTGCCCCGGCCGCGGCGGCCCTGGCCACTGCGGCCGCCCGCCGCTCGGACGCCCCGGCTGGTTCGGCTTCCCGCTCCCCTGCCGCTGCTCCGGCCCGCGCGTCGGCTGTTGTCCTTGCTGTTGATTCTGCTGCTGCCCGCCACCCCCGCCGCCACCCTCACGCGTCGGCCGCGCCCCGCCCTGATCGCGTGCCTGCAGCGCATTCTCGGCACCCGGTATCTCCGTGTTCGTGCCATCCTCTTCCGTGCTCTCGGCGTCATCGGCGCGAGGCGCAGAACCCGGAGCGTTTTTCGGCCGCTGTTGTTGCTGCTGTCCGCCGCCTTGACCACCGCCGCCACCCTGTTGCTGTGGCCCGCCGCCCGGTCCGAGAATCGTGAGTTCCTCCAGCGCCACCGCGATCCGCTCGTCCTTGTCGTCGAGCTGGATCAAGCAGAGCTGCGTCAGAATCTGCGTGTCCAGCACATACCCAGTGCCGAACTCCCCGCTCACCCGCGTTCGCTTCTTGGGCAGCCGCGCACGGAGATCGTCGTAGGACTGCTCCTCGTATCGCAGGCAGCACATCAGCCGCCCGCAGCGTCCGGAGATCTTCAGCGGGTCCAGTGTCGCCTTCTGGATCTTCGCGTTCTTCATCGAGACCGGCTTGAGCACCTTCAGGAACTGCTTGCAGCAGCAGTGCTGCCCGCATTTCTCGTAGTCCGCCGTCAGCCGCGCCTCATCGCGTGAGCCCACCTGCCGCATCTCGATCCGCGTCTGGTGCTCGGTCGCCAGCTCCGCCACCAGTTCGCGAAAGTCGATCCGCTCCTCCGAGACGAAGTAGAACGTCACCTTTTCCCCGCCCAGGATCGGCTCGGCATCCACCATCTTCAGCGGCAGCTTGAGCCGGTTGGAGACCTCTCGCGCGTGCCGCAGCATCTTGTCCTTGGTCCCGTCAATCCGCGTCTGCTGGTTCAGATCTTCCACCGTCGCGATCCGCAGCACCTTCCCCTGCATGGAGAAGAAGGGGTAGTCCTTGCCGCCGGATCGCTCGATGTACTCGAGCATCTCCTTCCGCGAGATGCTCTTGCCGCACCCGGAGTTCGGGCAGGTGCTGGTGAGCATCTCCCCGATTTCGGTCCCGCGGTGGGTCTTGATGACGAACTTGGTGCCGCACCCGGGCTTCACATCCAGCGAGAAGGGGAACTCCCCGATCAGCCCCATGCACCCGAACTTGGCGACGATCGAGGACGGCGGCTTGAGCCGCTCGTACGTCTCGCGGTCTTGCTCGGCCATGTCTGATTCGAACTGCGGAAGGGCGTGGATGGGCATGGGTGCATCGGCCCGGAGGGGCCGCCTTGTGCGTGGGGACTGACGCGGCGAACTAGAGAAAGCAAACCACGAAGGCACGGAGACACGGAGGGAACACGGTGAAAGCGGAATGGGAAGTACGAACGAGCCGGGAACAGGCATGCACGCTCCGAACGGGCCAAACTCATTCTCTTCCGGTTTTCTTCGTGCTCGCTTCGTGTCTCCGTGTCTTCGTGGTTCCGGTCTTCTGATCGACGCAGCCGGCAGTGGGGGGGCTCCGTTCATCGCCGGCGAGGACGAACGGGTTCAAAACGCACAAGGCCGCGGCGGATATTGAGCCGCGGGGATGGAATGGTATCACCGCTTCCGTCCCCAGCCGGTGATTCCTCAGCCCTGATTCCCCAGTCTCCGGCCCCCGTCGCTCCAACGAAAAACCGCCGGCCACGGAGTGCGTGTGGCCGGCGGTCTGGAAAAGTGGTCAAATCTCTTGTGTCCGTCGTTCAGCAGCCGGCGAACCACCTGCTCAGGAACGCGAAGATGTCCTGGACGTTGGTCGCGCCATCGCCATTGACGTCCGCCGCGGACGTGCTCGTGAACCACGCCGCGAGGTAGTCGAAGATGTCCTGCACATTGATGTCTCCGCTGCCGTTGAAGTCCGCGGCACACGCCGCGGGCGGCTGGAACTCGTACGCCCCCATGTCCACGATCGGCGATCCGCCCACGCCGGTGTTGGCCCGGTTGGGGTCGTTCGCCAGACGCGGCTGGTGCTCGATGTCTGTGTTCAGCGAGAGTGCGAGCGCGTTGTTGCCGGCATCGTTGGCCGGCGAGCCAGCGGCCGGGATCGGCTGGTCGTCCAGCGTGCCCAGCACGTTGTCTGCTCCGTCCAGGTCCACGAACAGTGGATCGGTGGAAATGTTCCCTGTTCCCGCGAATCCACCCTGCACGCAGGAGTAGGAGACGTTGGCGACGGTGGAGCCGTTGTTGCGGACCTGTGCCAGCGTGCCGGTGGAAGCGCCATTGTTGGCGACGTTCAGCCAGAGGATGCAGTTGGCAACGGTCGCGGTGTGGGTAGAGCTGCCGTCGAGATGGATTCCGCCGCCGCCGATGGAGTTGAAGCAGAAGTTGGCGGCAAATGTGCAGTTGACGAACGAGGGTTGGCCGCTGGATGAGTAGAAACCGCCGCCGCGCGAGCCGGCCCCTGTGGCCCTGTTATTGACGAAGACACAGTTGTAGAACTTGGGCTGGCCGCCGTTGATCTGCGCGCCGCCGCCGGACCCTGCCACGGTGTTGCCCAGGAAGCGGCAGTTCTCAAAGACCGGCGAGCCGATGAACGAGTGATACACCGCGCCGCCGGAGTTGCCGTTGCCCTGGTTTGAGGTGAAGTCGCAGTGTCGGAAGGTCGTGTACGTCGAGAGGATGTGAACACCCCCCGCCACGCTCGAGGCCGTTCCGTTGGTGTTTCCGCCCGAGATGATCAGCCCCTCGACGCTGTTGGGGGTGGTGCTGCTGGCGCAGGTGAGCACGGTGTAGACGTTCTCCGTCCGGTTGACGAAGTTCGGCCCGTCGTTGTTGAGAATGTCTCCGCTAAGAATCGTGGGGTGTGCGTGCGGATCGGCCTGGTGGGCCTCGATCTCCGTGCCGACAAAGCCGCCCAGGATGGAGGCCTTGGCCCGCAGCCGGAACGTCGCCGATCGCGGATCGCCCGCGACCGACAGGGCTGTGGGCACATATCGCCCCTGAGCCACCCAGATCTCCACCGGGTTGGCGATCGCGTCCGTCGCCAGCATCGCCGATTCCAGAGACGAGAACGCATTGGCCCACGAGAGCCCGTTGTTCGCGCCGCCGACGACGGAAGCGTTTACGTACAGTCGAGCGATCTCGCAGACATCGCCGACGCCGTTCTCGTTCAGGTCCGCCTGATCGGAGTTGGCGATCGTCGGGCAGTTGTCGCAGACATCGCCGACGCCGTCCCCGTCGGTGTCCAGCTGGTTCGCGTTGGGCGTACCCGGGCAGTTGTCCAGTGTGTCGGGAATCCCGTCTCCGTCCGAGTCCGGCAGCGGCGGAGCTCCGTCGATCACGGTGAACGTGATGGACATCGTGCCCGGCGTGGTGTTGCTGTCGCGAACCGTCAGCGTCGCCGTGTAGGTGCCCGGCGCGAAGCCGCTGGTCGCGATCACCTCGGCGCCCGAGCCGATGCTCACGCCGTTGACCGTCCACGCGTGCGAGTAGATCGCCGGGTCCAGATACCCGTTCTCCGGATCAAAGCCCGAGCCGCGGAATCGGATCGTCTCGCTCGGCCCGAATCGGGCCCCGTCGGCGGGAACCGAGATCGACGCCAGCGGCGCGCGGTTGGTCACGATGAAGTTGTCCGACAGTCGCATCGTGGTGTTGAAGCCGTCGGTCGCGATGATGCGGATCCGCGATGATCCGGGCGAGACCGTCGACGCGCTTCCGGGCAGCAGCGTGTCCGCCTCGAACGCCAGCGAGGTGTTGGGCGTGTTGGCCGCAAGGACTTCCCAGTTTGCCCCGTTGTCGCGGCTGTACTGCACGATGTATGTCACCAGATCCCCGTCCGCGTCCGAGCCCGACCACGTGATCGGCCCGGGGAAGAAGTTGATCGTCTGTCCCAGCGTCGGCGAGGTGATCGGCCCGATCACCGGCGCATTGTTGCTCTTGCTCTTGGACCCGATTGTCGTGCTCGTGGAACGCAGCTTCACCACCACCGATGCCGTCTGCGGGTTGTCCGGCAGCAGCACCGTGAACACCGGCTTCTCGCCGCCGTGCTCCTGCGAGAGTGTCGTCCGATCAAAGTCCTGCGTCCCCAGCACGCCCCCGGTCGTGGAGCGCAACTCCAGCCGGAACTCGGGCGTCGCCGACGTCCGCTCCGCCTGCTCGTTGAGCAGCTTGGTCATGTGGTCCATGGGCATCGAGCCATTGGGGATGTGCAGGATCTGCACCACCTCCGCGCTCCCGTCCTCGTTGATGAACCCGGTGACGAAGATCGCGTCCGCGATCGTCGGCGGCGGCCCGAAGGGCTGCGTCGTTGTCCCGAGCTGCGACATGATCCCGCGCCAGCTGTAGTCCGATGTCCATTTCGGGCTGCAATAGGACATGTAGTCCTTCGCTCCGTCGGGCGCGATGACCGCTCGCGAGGTGAAGTCGTATCCGTAGTAGTTCAGCGGCCCGATCGGTCCGATCGTGTTCGTCGCGTAGAGATACCCCGTATTGATCCCATCGGGGTTCCCGCAGTTCACGTGCTGCCAGCGGCTGCCAAACACGCCGTTGTAGTTGTGCGCCACCTCCTGTGCCAGCGTCGCCCCGCCCTGCGGGTTGGCAAATCCGGGCATCCCGTTGTCCTGAAACTTCACCCAGTTCACGTTCCACGCCAGGTTCGCAAAGCCGTTGCCGGTCCCCGTGTTCGCATTCGGATGGATCATCGCCACGCGGTGCGTCTCGCCCGCCCCGCCCAGCGCGCACGCCGTGTAGTCTGTCGAGAGCGACGCCTCGACGATGAGCTGCACGATCATCTGGTTCTTATCATCGCCCACTTCCCACGCGCCCCAGTACCACGGCGGGAGGTCCCAGCGGCAGCACTCCAGCTCCTCGAACAGCCCGCTCTGCGGATACAGGATCACGTTCGTCGGCATCAGCGTGCGGAACCGGGTGATGATCCGGTTGAAGCTCGCCCCGCTCGCCTCGTACACGGGCGCCTCGGTCCGCGTCCGCCGCAGCTTCAGGCAGATCGGCGGCACCGACTGCACCGTCAGACTGCGGGCGATCTGGTTGTTCCCCACCACGCTCTCGCTCACGCCCCCGTCGTAGTTGATCTCCGCCGTCAGCGTCACCGAGGTGTTCACCCACGAGCTGGGAATCTCCCAGTTGAACGATTTGCCCAGGTCCATCCGCCGCGCCGAAGTGATCGACGCATCCCCCGGTACCGTCATCGTCGGAATCGTCGACCGCAGCGGCGAGCCCGGCATCGCCACGCCCGTGGAGGTCCGCACGCCGTACAAGCGCGCCGTCACATTCGGATAGTTCGCGATCGAGCTTCGCGCATACGCCCGCACCAGGGTCGGCTTCCCCGCCACCAGCGGCACGCTGTTGTTCATGTCCTGGATGCCCTGCGTCGCTTCCAGCCCGAGCCACGTGAAGTCCGGCGTTACCGCCGCCGCGTCCTTCCGAATCCGCAGAATGTGCCCGTTCAACCCATCAATCCAGTACAACTGGTCCGTGTCCTGCTGCAGCGCCCCGGGGAACGAGAGAGTGCCCGGCCCGATCTGTGTCACCGCCCCGCCGCCCAGCCCCATCTTCATGATCCGCCCAACGCCCGCGCTGGTGGACTCGATCCAGTACACGTTCGTCGCGTCCGTCACGATCGAGCGCACCTCATATCCGCCCGCCACCGCCGTGCGCAGAATCAGGATCAGCCCTCCCGGCGTCAACGTCGTCCGCTTGATCACCCCGCTCGGCTCGCTCCAGAACACCGATGATGCCGTGGTACACAGGTTCGACGGCGAGTTGAGCGTCCCCCCCGCCACCGTTGTCGTCGTCAGCGCGGCCAAGTCTGCCCGCTTGATGATTCCCGCTCCCGTTCCCCCTTCCGCGAAGTACACAAACCCGTCCGCCGCCGGCGACGCGCCCGGCCGAAACGTCGTGACACGCGTCACCTGCGACGGAGTCGTCCCGTCCCGATGCACGCGTCCCACCGCGTATGGCGACGCCCAGTACACCCAGTCTCCCAGCGCCTCCACCTTCTGCACCAGATCGATGCTCGCCGGCGTCGGCGCCGTCACCAGCGTCGTCGTCGCGCTCGGCCCGCCGGTCCACAACTTGTGGATCTGGCTGGTGTCCCGCATCGTGAAGATGTACCCGCCATCCGCATCCACGATTCCCGATGTCAGCGGGCAGTTCCCGCTGATCGTCAGCAGCTCGGTGAACGCCCCGCCCGCCGCGGAGACCGATCGCACCCGCTGCGTCGTGCAGAACTCGAACGACGAAGTCACGTAGTAGATCCGTCCGCCGTCGAGCGCAAAGTTGGTCGCTCCGCTGGAGGAAATGACGGTGGTTTGTCCGACGGCCGATGCCGCGCCCAGAAACGCCGCGGCCACTGCCGCCGCGCCCGCCAAACAGAAAAGAGATGGACGCATGGTGTGCTCCCGTATCCGCCGCGCACCGAATCGCCCTGGCAGATGCCAGGTTTCCACGATCCGAGCGCCGCGATACCCACCAAGCGCAGTCCGCCCCCAAACCCGGCCATCCGAACTCGCAGCATCACTCCATTGGCCACCAGCCGCCACTAGCTTTCCCCCGGCCGTCCGCGCGCAGAGTACCCGCCTCGGGCCCTATCGCGACCCAAGTCCTTGCTGTTCAACCGCTTAACGCATCACTTCCGCCCCGGCCCCAGCCGCCGCGCCGTTGTGAACATCTCCGGCAGCTTCTCGCGGCTCAGGAACTCGAACTGGTTCAGGTTCTTCACGCGATACGTGAACAGTTCCTCGCCCCGCCCATCCAGAATCGCCAGCACATCATCGCTTCCTGCGTTGAACGTCATCACCGTGTAGTCCCCAACGCGGCTCACGGATTCCGCCCCCATCCCCATCGGTAGTGCCGCCAGCGCGGCCCCCGGCCCGCCCCGCGGCTCCGCCATCCGCCCAAGCTGCACCACAATCAACGCCCCAATCACAAACGCGCTCGCCCACAGCAGTGCGGACGGCGATAAACGCTGAGTGGTCGTGGTGGTCTGTGACATGGTGATCCAGAAACTCGAAGCAGTGGGGGAGAAGTTGAAACAAACGCACCGCCCGCGATACCCCGCGGCCGTCTTACCGCGGCTTCGTCAAGTACCGCGCATCATCCGTCAGCGACCGATGCCCGATCGGCTCCAGCCGATTCGTCGCCCGATCCCACCCCAGCGCGACCACTTCCTGGTTCGCCGCATCCACGACATAGATCGCCGCCGTCGTCGCCCCCTGAATCTTCCCCGAGACCATCGTGTACTCCCCGCGCCCGCGAACCGCCTGGTTCAGCCCCGGCTGTGCCCCCGCACGCGAAGACACCACCCCCAGCAGCGTGACAACCCCCAGCACCGCCAGCAGCGCGACGTTGAGACCAATCAAACGCGGATTCAGCCGCACCGACGAGCATTCACCAGCCATGCGCCACTCCTCACATCCGCCATCCGCCCTCGCACATCCGCCATCCACTCAGTCCTGGTGCCCGCGCTTGCTCGGGATGAAGTTCACCCCGATGATGAGCCCCGCCAGAATCACCGCCACGCCGTATGGCGTCCACGGAATGTCCGACTTTCCCACCGGCGGCGTCGGCGCGACCAGCACCACTTCCTTCTTCTTCGTCCCGCCGCCGCCAGTCTGCGCCATCAATGGCGCCGCCGCCACCGCGATCACGGCAGCCGCGGCCAGAACCAGACGAGCAGAACGATTGGTGAATGTGCTCATGACCAAATCCTAGCGGCCCACCCATCCCCCGGCCCCCACCCCGCTCTTCCCTCCCCTTCGCACCCCGCCACCCCCAGTTCCCTCCCAGCTTCTTCGTTCCTGCCCTTCCCAGTCACCCCAGCACCGGCACCCCCGGCCCCAAATCAACCAACCCCTCCCCGACCCCGCTTCCAACCCCAACTCCCCCCGTCAGTTGCTGGCTGATCCGCTC
>JBGANP010000121.1:0-9827 GCA_044222255.1 Phycisphaerales bacterium | reverse complement strand
AGCGCGTTTGTTCCGTGGTTTCGGAAGGAGTCGGCAACATGAGTCAGGCGAGGGCAATGGATGGGACGTTTGCGGCGTCAAACGCGGGCGCGAAGCCGGCGTGGTTTGAGCCGCTGCTGGATCGTGGCGTGCTGCCGGATGCGGTGATACGCGCGGGGATTCGGTCGCGTCTGCGGGCGCAGATCTCGCACGAGGAACGTGGGACGATGGAGGAGCGGCAGGAGCGGTTTCGTGTGTTTCTGAGCGAACTGCGGCGTGCGCCGGTAGCGGTGCAGACAGGCGCGGCGAACGAGCAGCACTACGAGGTGCCGGCGGCGTTTTTCCGGGCGTGTCTTGGGCCGCGGATGAAGTACAGCGGGTGCTACTACGACGAGGGCGTTTCCTCGCTGGGCGCGGCGGAAGAGCGGATGCTCGGGCTGACGTGCGAGCGGGCGCGGATCGCGGATGGGCAGGAGATATTGGAGCTTGGATGCGGATGGGGCTCGCTGACGCTGTGGATGCTGGAGAAGTATCCCAAGGCGCGAGTGACGGCGGTCTCGAACTCGGCATCGCAGAAGGCGTTCATACTCGCGGAAGCGGAGCGACGCGGGTTGCGGTTGCCGGAGATCATCACGGCGGACATGCGGGACTTCGCGCTGGAGCGGAAGTTTGATCGCGTGGTGTCCGTGGAGATGTTCGAGCACATGAAGAACTATGGCGTGCTGCTGCACCGGATCGCGGGGATGATGCGGCCGGATGCCCTTCTCTTTGTCCACATCTTCACGCACGCTCGGATCGGGTATCACTTCGTACCGGGTGATGATTGGATCGGCCGGTACTTCTTCACGGGTGGAACGATGCCATCGCAGCACCTGCTCCATCACTTTCAAGATGATCTGCGGCTGGCGGATCAATGGAACGTGGATGGGACGCACTATGAGAAGACGGCAAACGCGTGGCTGCGGACGCTGGATGAGAATCGGGAGGGGGCGATGGCCGCGTTGCGGGAGGCGCAGGGACCGATAGAAGCGCGTGCGTGGTTCAACAGATGGCGGGTGTTCTTCATGGCGTGTGCGGAACTTTGGGGGCTAAACCGGGGACGGGAGTGGATGGTCTCGCATTATCTGTTTCGGAAGGGGTGAGTTGGGCCGCGGACCTCGACCTTTGCGGTTCAAGTTCCGGAAGTTCTTGGCACTCCTGGCCAGCCAGAGGCACTTTCGCTCGCGGGAGTTGTTTTCCGCCGCTGCAAGCGCATACTTAGGGCTTGAACGGGATACGTCGACATGGCGGGCGGATGGGGCGATGGAGCGTTGTTGCGCTGTTGGCAGCCGCGGCCGGGACGGCTTCGCACGCGCCGGGGGATGTGGTGTCGGCGGCGTACCCGTTTGTGGGTGCGAGTGACGCGGCGGCGGTGGCGGCCGCGCCGTTCTCGGGGTGGTACGCGGTGGGCGACACGCTTCAGGATCGGGTGGAGATCCGGGATGTGCGGGGGGTGCTGAAGCGGGCGATCACGCGGGCGGAGTTGAGTGCGCTTGCGCCGTGGATGTCGCTGGATGGCGGGCCGGATGGGCCGAGCGGGCTGGCGTTCAGCGCCTCGGGGCGGCTGCTTTACATTCTGGTGCATGATGACACGGTGGCGGGGGATGGGCAGCCCAGCGATGCGCTGCTGCGATACGACGTGTCGTCGGACACGCTGACGCGGCAGGCGCGGCTGGAGTTGTTTGATCGCGGGGATATCCGGCCGCGGCTGGCGGCGGCGCATCATGCGGGCTTTGTCTACGTCGGCAAGCAGGGCGGGCAGATTGCGGGGTATGCGGCGTTCTCGTCTTCCACACAATCGACGCCGCTTGGGACATGGACGCTGCCCGGGGCGAATGCGACGACGCTCGTGCATGGGATCACGATTGATCGGGACGCGGGGACGATGTACGTGGCGAGCGACGCCGCGGTGTATCGCGCGACGATTCCGTCATCGCCGTCGACGACACCGGCGTTCACGCAGGTCTGCGGCGGGAGCGATATTCGCGCGCTGGCGTGGGGCGACCACTACGGGGGCGGAGCGCAGCGCGGGCTGTACATCCTGAGCGGGAACGGTGCGGGCGGATCGAAGATCGAGTTTCTGCCGGCAACGCTTGCGGCGAACTTCAGCGGGCTGACACCGGTGGTGTACACGAGCGGGGCGGCGACATGGCATGACCTTGCAGCGACTGCGGAAGGAAAACTGCTGGTGGGAGCCGCGCCTGAGCCGGTGGTGCTTTCGGACACGTCGGACACGCGGCTGGGATTCGATGCGTGGATGCATGATGAGCTGGCGCAGGCGACGGTCTTCGGGCGCGGGCTGATCTCGCCGGATGGGGAACCGAATGGGTGGGTGATCGATGGGGATGTTTTGCCGGGGCAGAGCCGGTTTCATCCGGCCACGCCGGATGGGGCCGCGTGGACGGTGCTGCTCCTGCTGATGAACGAGCGGCTGAACGGGGATGCGCTGGCGCAGCAGGATGTGGCGCGGGTGCTGGTGCGGTACGCGGGGCAGGCGGCGGACAACATTCGCCCGGTGCGAAACGCAGACGGGGTGTACAAGCACTGGATCGATCCGCTGACGGGGAACACGAAAGCGACATGGCCGGATGAGTACGCGACCCTGAGCACGATGAAGATCGTGTGCGCGGCGGCGCGGGCGATGGATCGGTATCCAGACGATCCTGTGATCGTGCGGGCGGCATCGCGGATCATCTTCGGGTGCAGGAGCTGGGAGACGTATTTTCAGAGCGGCACCAGCGCAATGGCGTTCAAAGGAAATGCGGCGGGCGGTCCGGATACGGGATCGTGGAGTTCGCCGTACCACGAAGGGATCATCTATGCGGAGCAGGCGGGGGCATACGGGGCACCCGCCGGGCAGCTCGCCGCGGCGAACTGGTTCAATCGCGCCTTGTGGCCGACGGCGACGTATCTGACGGGCGCGGGAACACGGCCGATCACGGTGGCGGGGAATGCCACGTTTCAACCGGTGTTTCTAACGGTATATCCGGCGATGCTGTCCGCGCCGTACCGGGTGAGCGCTGCATGGCGGACGCAGGTGGACAATGTGCGCTGGACACACGCCGGATTCACGGACGATTCCGCGACGCGGTACTACACCGTCTTTTCCGCGGGCACGAGCCCGCCCCCCCAGGGATACAACGCGGACACGATCACGAACCATCCCGGGAACGTGACGACGTTCACCTCGCTGCTGGGGCTGTGCGCTTCGGGCGATCCCGCCGAAGCGGTCGGCGGATACGCGGCGTATCGCAAGGGAGCGCGGCAGACGTTCAAGACGGGGGCGAGCATTCTGTATCGGCGGCCGTACGACGCGGGGACGTTCGTGCCGAACTCGGCGGGGTTGCCGGATGTGGCGTGCGGCGCGCTGGGGCTGAGCGATCTGATGATGCCGGGATCGATCGATGCGGTGCTGGCGCGGGCGTATCCGAAGATCGAGATGTGCCCGCAGGATGTGGATGGAGACGGGCGGGTGACGATCGATGATCTGTATCGCGTGACGCTCGTGCCGAGTGATTTGAACGGGAACGGAACGATCAACGCGAGCGATGCGGCGTGCCTGGAAAACTGGCTGCGGCGGGCGGAGCCGAGTCGGATGGCCGCGCCGCTCAGGCCCTGACGTTCGACCCATCTCTCCAAAAAACAGCCACGCCCCGCACATCGAAGTACGGGGCGTGTGAGAAGAGCTCTGAGCGGGCGTCTGAGCGGCTGCTTATGGGCAGCCGGCGAACCAGGCGTTCAGGAAGTCGAAGATGTCGGCGACGGAGAGACCATTGGCGTGGTTGAAGTCCGCGCTGGGGCTTCCGGCAAACCAGGCGTTGAGGAAGTCGAAGATGTCGGCGACGGTCAGACCGCCCGTGCCGTTGAAGTCCGCGGGACAGGAAGAACCTTGTGAGAAGACAAGGTCGTCGACCCAGATGGTTCCGTAGGCGATCGGGGCGGGGGTGCCGCCTTCGGGGAAGATGTCGAAGCGCAGGGCCTGGATCGTGGCATGGGCGGGATTGGGCGGGGGCACCCACATCGGGTCGGTTGGAATGTTGATCTCGGCTTGCGTGAGCGTGCGCGAGAACTGGACCCACTGACCGTTTGTGTGGATGCCCTTCTTCACGCCCTGCGGCGTGGTGACATCAACGATGGTGCATCCGGGGAACGGATTGGGAACCGTGTTCGGCGGCGTGCCGGTGACGGCCTCCGGATCGACATCGAGCCACTCGCGGGCGAAGAAGATGCCGGGGTTGTCGCCGTTGAGCAGCCCGAGCTTCATGCCGAAGCGTGATTTGACGACCGGATCGCTCGCCGGAATGTTGAACCAGCAGGAGACCGTGATGGGCGTGCCCGACGGTGGGCTGAACGTGTATTGCGGCCAGTTGCGCGGGCTGGACGGGATGTCGATATTGATCTGCTCTTCGGCGTGGACCGCGGCGAACTCGCCGGTGTTGCGGCCCTCGCCGCCGGGAAGGCGAATGCTGCGCGTGCCGGAGTGGGCGATGGGCGCGGGGAGCAGCCCGTCGCCGATCACGCGGTATTCGGTGAAGTTGTACGTGCGCCAGCCCTGCGGACGGATGAGCCCGAAGGGAGCGAGGACGGGATCAACGGCCTCGAGATCGGCATTAAAAAGTGTGGGAACCTGTGCCTGAGCGCTTCCGGCGAAGCAGGCGATCAGGAGCGAGGCGAGACAGCAGGAGCGCTTGAGCATGGAAGGAAACCTCCGTGGAAAAGGCCATTCGCGGGGTGGAGCGGTGCGGCTCCTGAACGGGACACAAGGAGCCAAAACCGCCCGTCGCGTAACCGCTTACATTGTGCATCAGATTGCCCGGGTTTGCAAACCAGAAATGCGGTTGAGCCGCGAATCTTCTTGATAGGGTTTTCCCGGGTCGCCTGATCGGGCTATTTGATCCCCTCGGTCGCAACGCTTTGCACGAAGGTCCTCTGGGTGAGCATGAAGAGAATCACCAGCGGCGAGATCATGATCGTGCTGGCGGCCATGAGCAGGTTCCAAGGGGTGTTACCGGCCTGAGATTGATAGAGCTGGAGGCCCAGCGCGAGGGTGAACTGGTCGCGGTCGGTCAGGAAGATGAGGGGGCCGACGAAGTCGTTCCAGACGTAGATGAAGTGGAAGAGGGCGACGACGGCGAGGGCGGGCTTGCTGAGGGGGAGGATGATGCGCCAGAAGATGGTCCAGTGCGAGCAGCCGTCGAGCCGCGCGGCCTCGTCGAGCTGCGTGGGGATCGTCATGAAGAACTGGCGGAGGAGGAAGATGTTGAACGCGCTGCCGAACCACGCAGGGACCCAGAGGGGCTTGAGCGAGTTGTTCCATCCGAGATCGCGGAAGATGATGTAGAGGGGGACCATGAGGACGGGGAAAGGGATCATCATGGTGGCGAGGATGAGGAAGAAGACGAAGCCGCGGCCGCGCCATTGGATGCGGGAGAGGCCGTAGGCGACGATCGCGCTGGAGAGCGTCATGCCGATGACGCCGAGCCCGGCGACGATGAGGGTGTTGCGAAGGTAGAGGGGGAAACGGATGGTGCGGTCGTTCCAGACGCTGGAGTAGTTGGCCGCGGCGTGGGAGAGCGTGCTGGATGGGGGATCGGGAAGAAGTCGAAGCTCGCCGGAAGCGGCCTGAACTTCGGGCTTAAGAGATGTCGAGAGCATCCAGGCCAGCGGAGCGAGGAAAGCAATGGCGATCGCGATGAGCGCGAGATGCTTGAGCGCGAGGAGGGGCGCGTTACGGGAGCTGGAGTTGGACGGACGATCGGACACGGAGCGGGGACCCCTTTCAGAGACGCGAGTAGTGCACAAGCTTGCGGCCGACCAGGAGCAAGACGCCGGTGAGGGCAAGGACGACGAGGAGCTGCATCCATGCCATCGCGGAGGCGTAGCCCATTTTGCCGTAGATAAAGGCGTTTTCGTAGAGGTACATGGAGTAGTAGTGGCCCGCCGGATTCTGGCCGTCCGGGCGGCGGAAGATGACATAGGGGACGGCGAAGATCTGCACGGCGGAGATCGTCAGCGAGATGACGTTGAAGAGGATCGCTGGGGAGATCATGGGGAGCGTGACATGCAGGAAGCGGCGCGGGGCGTTCATACCGTCGATCAGCGCGGCCTCGTAGAGCTGCTTGGGGACATCCTGCATCGCAGCGATGTAGATGACCACGCCTTGGCCGACACTCCAGAGGCACATGAGGACCATGGAGACGGGAACCCAGTGCTCATCCACGACCCAGGCGGGGCCGCGGATGTGCAGGAGCGCGAGGAGCTTGTTGATCAGGCCGTATTCGCCGTTGAAGAGCCACATCCAGACCATGGCGGAGGCGATGAGCGGGACGAGCGTGGGAATGAAGATGGCGGCGCGAAAGAGGGCGGTGATGCGGCCGCCACCGGCGAGGGCGGCAGCAAGGAGCAGGGCGACGAGCGTGTAGAGCGGGATGGAGACGCCGGCGTAGATGGTGGTGTTCCAGACGACGCGGCGAAAAGTGGGATCACTGAGGAGGTCGGTGTAGTTGCCGGTGCCGCGCCAGAGCGGGGGCTCGAGGAGCGGATAGTCGGTGAAGGAGTAGTACAGCGACATGAGCATCGGCGCGAAGACGAAAACGGCGGAGCCGATGAGCCAGGGGCTGGACCAGAGCAGCCCGGAGAAGAGATTGCGGTTGCGAGCGCGGCGCTCGGCGCGGCCGGGCTTCACGGTCGAAACTGATCTGGCGGGGATCGCGCTCATGTCGCCCCCCCACTTCCCTTGCCGCCGTAGCGACGAAGCTGCTGATCGGTAGAGTGATCAACGAGAGACTGGATGCGGGTTTGCAGTTCGGCGAGCGCGGCGGCGGGTGTGGCATCGAGACGCCACATGCGCTGCACCTGTGTGTCAAACTCGTCCTTGAACTGCTGCCAAACACGCGTGCGCGGGGGGACGTATGCGCCGGGACTCTTGAAGATGTCGTAGTGGACGCGGATGCCGCGGTTGGGGTGGTTCGCGAGGAAGGACTCGCTCACGGTCGCGAGGGGCGATGGCTTGCAGTGCGCGGTGGCGAGTTGCTCGGTGTTGTCCTGCCGCTGCGTGAAGGCGATGAACTCCATCGCGGCATCGGGATTTTTCGCGCCGCGGGGGATGACGAGGACATCGGTATCGATCAGGCCGACGGGGGCATCGGCGGGCGCGCCCGCGGCGGTAGGAAAGGGCGCGACGCCGTAGTCGTGATCGGGCTTGAAGGCCTTGATGAGGTTGGCGATCCACGGCCCCTGGATGATCATCGCGACCTTGCCGGTGAGAAACGGATTCTCGGGCGTGAAGTAGTTGCCGAAGCTCTCGGCGAAGATCTTGAGGCGTTCGGGGCCGAGGTCGCTGGCATAGGACTGCATCCACTCCATGGCGCGGATGCACTCGGGGGAGTTGACGGTCGCGCGGTTGGTGGATTCATCGAAGATGCGGCCGCCGAAATGGTTGGCCCAGAGCCAGGACCACCAGCCGGGCTCGCGATGGAGAAAGCCGACGCGCTGCAGTTCGCCCTTGGGGCCGAGCTTGAGGAGCTTGGCGTGCATCGCGTCAAGCTCGGCGATGGTGCGCGGCGGACGATCCGGATCAAGCCCGACATCGCGGAAGGCGGCGCGGTTGTAGTAGAGCGCCACGGAACCGGCGGTGTTCACCGTCGCCCACCACTTGCCCTTGTGGACCATGACGCGCCGGATGCCGGGGGCGTATTGCTCGAGGGAGAGGCCGCGTGCGGCGGCCCGCTCATCAAGAGGGAGGATCGCGCCGGATTCGGCGTATGGCGTGACGTTGAAGGCGTAGAGCCCGATGATGTCGGGGGGATTGCCGCCGGCGATGGAGACGAGAGACTTCTGCCCGATGTCGCTCACGACGAGATAGCGGACCCAGATGCGGGATTGCGAGGCGTTGAAGGCGTTGACGATGCGCTCCATGGCATCGCCCTCGTGGCGCGTCCATTTTTCCCAGTAGTCGAGCACGATGCGGCCGGAGGGGATGTCCTGGCGGCCGCGGGGGCCGAAGAGGGCGAAACCGGCGGCGCCGGCGACCATCGCACCAAGCACGGCTCGACGCGTGAGCGCGAGGCCGGAGCCGGAGGTGTGTTGAAGGGTCGCCATGCGGCCAACAGGTTACCTGCCGGAGGGAGCCGCCGCCGAGGGCGCGGCCGGAGGAGCGGGAGCGGCAGATGGAGCGGGAGCGCCCTCGTCCCTGCGATCGGCGTTGATGCGAAGGACGGTTTCCTTCCAAGCGTCTACCGGGAATCCGTTGGGCTTTCCAGTCTTGGGGTTAACGAGTCCCTGATTCGGATCAACGGGGTAGCTGCGCATGTAGAGTTCTTTTTCCATAACGCCGCGCGGGAGCTGCCAGGTGTCGCCGGTTTCGGAGTCTCGCAGCGTCACGAGTTCGGTGAGTTGGGCGGTCTCGGTCTTGGCGGTCAGACGCATGTAGAGCATGCCCGCGGCGAAGAGCATGAGCACTGCGGCGCAGCCCCAACCGACCATGGGATTCTGCTGCATGAAGGCGCGGAACTTGTTCACTCGTATCTCCTGCGGAAAGCTGCGTCAGGGGCCGATGCCCCAGTTGTAGAACGGACCGTTGTTGCGATACCGGTCCTGCGCACCCGGCGGGAGTGCCTTGTACCACGGGAAGCCGCGAACGGACTGATCGCCGAAGAGCATGTAGATCTCGTTGCCACGCTGCAGCACGCCGCTCTGACCGCTGTTGGCGCGGTCGGTCTTGGTCTTGCCGGAGTGGCGGGGAACCTCGTCGTAGGCGTCGGCGATCCAGACGAAGGCATCCGGGTACTTCACGCGGTTGTACCGCTTTCCGGCAACGGGAAGCGAGTCGTTGAACCAATACTCGGTGTACGAGGGGGGATTGGCGGGATCGACGACGACGCCGGCGATCATGGAAAGATCGGTCTGGTCGGGGTCCGGATCGATGAAGACGCGGCCTCCGAGGAGTTCGGTGTAGAGACGGACTTGGGGATCGATGACGGAGGTGCCGCCAATGGCGCGCGGGCACTTGTAGATCTTCGTGCGTCCATCGCCGCAATAGTCGGCGAGAGCGCGAGGGGCGACCCAATGGTCCAGACGGTTGGGGCGGTACCGGAGGTTGAACCAGTACGGGTCTTTCTGGTCGTCCATGTACATCTGCGTGGCCAGGCCGATCTGGCGCATGTTGTTCTTGCAGATGATGTCGCGGGCGGTGTCGCGGGCGCTACCGAGCGAGGGGAGCAGGAGGGAGACGAGCAGCGCGATGATGGCGATGACCACGAGAAGCTCGATGAGCGTGAACGCGCGACGCAATCCGCTTCGACAGCCGGCAAGGGTCATGGGCATGGGATCAATCCCTTCGATCGTGGTGGGCGTGGTGTCCGGCGGGAGCGGCGGCGGTCCGTGCCGCCGCGCCTGATGCGCTGATGTGGAGGCCCCAGGAGACGGCGATGTTGAGTTCCTTCGCGGGGCCGAAGTCGGCCTCGCGGAGGAGATTGCCGGCGTGCTCGCGCCCGTTGATGGTGATGCGGGCGGGCATGGCGGAAACAAACTGGGCGGCGTCGAAGGAGAGATTGACGGTGCGGCCGCGCCAGAGACGGGTGGCTGAGACGAGCCCCATGGAGGGGAAGGGGCAAGGGTCGATACGCAGGCCGTCGAACTCCGGACGCAGGCCGAGGATCCATTCGAGCGAAACTCGGTTGAGCCACGCGGCGGAGCCGGTGTACCACGTCCAGCCGGCCTTGCCGGGGGTGGATGAATCCGGGCCATCGACGTTGCCGGGCGTGACGTAGGGCTCGGCGCGATAGGCCTCGGCATCCTGGCCGCGGAGG
>JBGANP010000012.1:0-59806 GCA_044222255.1 Phycisphaerales bacterium | reverse complement strand
CGCTGCCCCCGATCCTCGGCGTGGCAACGTTTGCCTACAACAACCGCAATCTCTACATCAACAACGGCACCTTCACCGGGGCCTACAACCAAGGCAATCCCGGCGGAGCCCCGAACCGCGCCGCGACCAGCAGCAACAACCGCCTGATCGGATCCGGCCCCGCTGGCGGCATCACGATCGACATTGCTCCGCTAGATGTTTCCACGAAGTGGGCGACGCAGAAGCCGGGCGCAAACCCGGTCTGGACGCGCCGGCCTCTGGACCTTGGATATGGGTTGAATCCCCGCCTGAGCGTCGCCAAAGACGGCTCGAGCGCTGCGAATCCGGCGAATCCTCCATTCAGCGGCGGGCTGAGCAGTCTGCTGGCACCGCTCAATGGGCGGAACCTATTTGATCCGGCGTTCCCCACGACCTTCGACAGCAACACGATCTTCGACACGGAACTGGCGTTTGCGCCAATCGCTCCGGTCGTCAGCTTGGGCACGGGCATTCAGCAGTTGAAGATCACCGAGTTGCAGTATCTGTTCACAACCGGCCGCGCCAAGACGGGCGAGAACTTCGTCGTCGCCACCCGCGATGTGGGCTCGGGCACGCGCAACGCATTCTGCAACTGCATCGGGGTTGATCCATCCTGGGGCGTTGGTGACAACATCGGAATCGAATCCACACTCTCGAACCAGAACAACCTCGGGTTGAACTTCTATCCCTCCAACAAGGGCTCCAACGGCGGGATGGAAGCGACACTCCGGAACAACCGCCTGAGCATCGGTTATGTCGGCACTGAGCGCGGCGTGACCGGCACGGGTTCCGGTTCGTGGCTCTCCAGCGGAGCGCTGGAGATCGCGGATGTGCAGAACGATATCTACGGCGGCACGGCGTACGTCCGCCCGACGGTGTCGAACATCGTGAACAACGGCATCAATGGATGGGTGATCGGCGGACAGTCGGTGCTGGCCTCGCTGGGCGATCCGGCAGCCGAGCCGATCGCTGCGGGCGGTGACAACAACGGCCGCCCGACGATGGTAAACAAATCGGCGGCCTCGTACATCAACAACATCCGCAAGAGCATCCAGTCGTTCAACGCGGTGCCCAACTCGCCGCAGAATGACTTCATGCCGGGCGAGCTGGCGGCGACGCAGTTCCTGCTTCTCAACGCGCTGGACAAGCTCCACGATCTGGCCAACCCGCTCTCGCTGATCCCGAATCCGACATTCAACGCGAATCTGAAGACCTACACGCTCACCAACAACGTGCACACCAATGCCGCGTTCACCAGCTTCAACGCGTCTTCCACGGGGCGCAATCCGACGCGCACGACGGGAACCGTTTACTCCGATGGCGTGATGAATGGGAACAACTACATCGCTCAGGACGGCTCTTCTCTCTCGTATGGGTCCGCGACCGCTCCCCGCAACAAGATCGCCTTTGACTTCAACGGCGACGGCGTTCGTTCGGTCGCTGATGCGGCAGGTATGGTCGCTGCGTACCGGCAGCGCGCCGGTGGACCGGCGTGGGTCGCTCCCGATGGTGTGTTCGGCGCGGGTGCCGGCAATGGCGCGTGCATTGAAATCCTCGGCGACGCGGACGGCAACGGCTCGTTCACCATCGCAGATGTTCGGTACTGGGCAGACGGCCTGGCGACCAATGCCTCCGGCAACCTGGACCGCAAGCAGGGCTTCATTGCGGTGGACAACGCCTCGCTGGCGGCTGGCGGCGCGCTCAACTTCTTCGGCACCACGCTGGCGAATCCTTCCGCCGCGTACACGGCGGGTGCGGCACGGGCCGACCTGATCGGTTCAACCGGACGCGTGGCTCGCGGTTGGGCTCCGGTCGGCGCGGACAATCGCGTTGATGGGCTCGACATCGACTATGTGTACTCGCAGATCCGCTCTGTCGGCGTCGCGAATCCGTGGACGAGCGTTACCGGTGCGGACTGGAACGCGATCGGTCAGGCGATTCAGTTCGATCTTTCCGCGGACATCAACGGCGACCTGAAGGTTGACCGCGCAGATGTGGTCGAGATCCTCTCGATCCTCGGAACGTGCATGGGCGATGTGAACCTGGACGGTTCTGTCAACGCGGCGGACCGCGCGATCGTCACGGCCAACCTCGGTCAGAACAACGTCGGCTGGGCTGGCGGCGATCTCAACGGTGATGGCACCGTGAACGCGGCAGACCTCGCCCTCGTCTGCCCCGCGGACTTCAACTGCGACGGCACGGTTGCCGTCAACGACATCTTCGACTTCCTCAGCGCGTGGTTCGGCGGTTCTCCCCGGGCCGACATCAACGGCGGTGGCTTGGGCGTGAACGACATCTTCGACTTCCTGTCCATCTGGTTCGGCGGCTCGTGCAACTAAACGGTCATCCTCAACGATGGCCGCGGACAACTCGTTGTACCTTTGTTGCAGGCAACCCCGTGAGCGCGGGGTTGCCTGTTTTTTGCGCCCACACCGCAGTGTGAAAGTTGATTGATCACTAACTTGGCGATTTTTCGCGTGCTCTGAGCAGCCGAGAGGCGGATCGCTGCGTTAAGGAAGGGTGGAGTCGCCGCGCGCTTTCCATGGATGAGAGCGAACTTAGAACGATCGTTCGATCACTCTGACGGCCCGCTCGCGGCCGGGAGCGACTCCATTGTGTGGTTACGCTTGGGCCCTATGGCAACACTGTCTCTCGCTGTGTGTGTGGAGCGCACCATGAATCCAGTTACTCCGTCGGGTCAGCGCGCAACACCGAAGGTACGAACCTCCGCGGATGTGCTGCCGAAAGGGGTGGCGGGACAGGGGCCGGCCGCGCCGGTGGATGGGCATGAGGCACCGGCCGCGCTGCGGGTGCTTTTGGTAGAGGACAACGCAAAGCTGGTGGACACGCTTGTACGCGGATTGCGAGAGCGCGGGTACGTGGTGGACGCGGCGGGGACGGGCGCGGCGGGCGAGCAGCTTGCGGCGAACCACAAGTACGACCTGGTGATTCTGGACCTGATGCTGCCGGACCGGGATGGGCTGGACCTCTGTCGAACGTTGCGGCGGACGGGCATTCGGTCGCCGATTCTGATCCTCAGCGCGCTCTCGGCCACGAAAGACAAAGTGACAGGGCTGGATGCGGGAGCCGACGACTACCTGAGCAAGCCGTTTGAGTTTGATGAGCTGCTCTCGCGGCTGCGGGCGCTGCATCGGCGCGGATCGCCCACCGAAGCGACCACGCTGCGGTTCGCTGATCTGGAACTGGATCTGACCAAACGCGTGGCGAAGCGATCCGGGCAGGCGATTCCGCTGACGAACAAGGAGTTCGCGCTGCTGGAGTTCTTCATGCGGAAGGCGGGGACGGTGCTGTCGCGATCGCAGATCGGGGAGCATGTCTGGGATCTGAACTTCGATCCTAGTTCGAACGTGATCGATGTGTACGTCTCGATGCTGCGGCGGAAGATTGATCGCGGATTCGCGACGACGCTTATCCACACGGTCGTGGGGACGGGGTATGTGTTCGCGGAGAAGACACCCGCCTGAGCGGGCGGGGCGCTGCCACGATCGGCTGAGCGCGCGGGGCGGACGTGGAGGTTGTACCATGGGGGCTTGCTGGCAATACGCAACACGCTCCGGTATCGGCTGACCCTGGCGTTCCTGATGTGGACCGCGGGGATTCAGCTCGTGACGGCGGGGGTGTTCGTGCTGGGGCGAGAGCTGCTGGTTGTGAGTAGCGTGGACCGCGCGCTCTCGGATGCGGCCCAGCTTCTGCGTCGCGGGCTGGAGGCGGACCCTTCGTGGCCGCCCGCGCTCGAGCAAGCGTCGTTTGATTTGCAGACCCAGCCGAGCGCGCCGTTGATTCCGCTGGTACTGCGGGCCCGATCGATGCGCGGGGAGACGATCGCGCGATGGCCGGATCGGGAGCCGCCGCTGGATCTGAGCGCGCCTCTGGCGAAGGACGCGGGAGCGGACGGAACGCTTCTGCAGTTCGCGTCGCTGCGGATGCTGGCGCAATCGGATGAGGATGATCGGATTCTGCCGGTTCGGTTCCGATGCGCTTCGATGGAGATTCACACCGTCGAGGGCGTGGACTACCGGCTGGATTTCGGCACATCGCTCGAACTTGCGGACCGAACGACCTCGGTGATGGGTCGCATTCTGGCGGCGGGACTCACCGTGGGAATCGTGGGTGCCGGCATCGCTGGATGGATCGTCGCGGGACGTGCGGCGCGACGGATCGAGAAGGTCACCAGCGAGGTGGAGAAGGTCTCGCCCACGCGGCTGGATGACCCGCACGAACTGCCCACGGGCACCGACGAGATCGGGCGGATGGGTGAGGCCGTGAACGCCATGCTGCACCGGCTGGCGAGCGCGTTCCGAAGTCAGGAGTACTTCATCTCGAACGTGTCCCATGAGCTCAAGACGCCGATCTCATCGATGCTGGCCGAGGCGCAGGTGTTGCGGTCGTCGGCATCGGATCCGGAGCAACTGCGGAGCTTTGCGGGGAGTGTTGAGGAAGAGACTCGGCGGCTGGGCTCACTGGTGGAGACATTCCTAGCCATGGCGAGGTTCGGGGAAGGGCGGAAGGGCCGAGCCGACACGCTGGTCTCCATGAACGACACGGCGGTGGATTCGCTGCATCACAACGACTTGTTCGCGCGGCAGCACTCGATCATGGTCAAGTTGGATCTTGCGGATCCCGGAGATACCGGCGATATCGAGCACGAGCCGCTGGTGCTCGGGGACGCCCACCTGCTGCGGGTCGCGGTGGACAACCTGCTGCGAAACGCCATTTCGGTCTCACAGCCGGGCGACCCAGTAGCGATCGCGGTGCGGATCGCGGCGCAGCACGTCACCGTGACCGTGAGCGATCGCGGGCCGGGCGTGCCGCCGGGATTTGTGGACAAAATGTTCGACCGGTTCGCGCAGCGTGCGGACAGGCGGGTGGGTCAACGGGGGACGGGGCTGGGGCTGAACATCACCAAATCGATCGTTGACCTGCACGGGGGCAAGCTGGAAGTGGTGAACGCGCCTGATGCGGGGGCGGTGTTCACTCTGACGCTGCCCCTGGCGAGAAGGACGGATGAGACTGAGACGCCCCAAGTGACGGCCAAGAACGCGGCAGATTGAGGGACGCGGTGAGGATGTCACGCGCGCGGCGTGAGATCGCGAGCACGCCCGAGCCGACCGAACTCGAAGGCCCGAATCGTGTAGTGGACAGAAGCAGCGAGCAGTCCCAGCGCGAGCACGCCGACCGTGAAGAGTCCGATGGTTGCGGCGAACGAACCAAGCGTCGCGAGCGGAGCGCGGACTTTCCAGCCGACGGCGACGATGACCAGCATGGCAACGCCCAGGGCGAGGCCGATGATCAGAGACTTAATCGATTCCGCGGGGCGCCGGTTCAGCACGATCCACGCGGCACACAGGCCAACGATGCCGGCCGCGGCGAGGCGCAGAGCCATGAATGTCGTGATGGGGATCTGAACGAGGCCCCCCTTGCCAAACGTCCGAAGGACCGGACCTCCAATCGGATTGGCCAGTTGGGTGCTGATATCCCCCAGAACGGAGCCAACCGCGACGGCGCCGACGACACACAGCAGGCCCAGGCCCGGGCCATCAGAGAAGCGTCCGATCGCCAGCAGAATGCCGAAGACGCAGGCCGCGAGCGTCACGACCTCGAACCCCAGGAAGAACCAGAGCGGCACGCTTCCGAGCACGGCGGCAAAGACGCCAGCGATCGCGCTGAGAGCGATGGCCGCACAGGTGGCTCCAGCGATGAGGCCGATGGGTTTGCTGAGAGTGAGTTCGCTCAAGACGACGGGACCCTTGGGTGGGGAAAGCACTGAGGGAAGGGGAGGTTATCGGTCATCGCGGGCCGCGATCGCGAACGAGACTTATTCGGGCGAAGGTTGATACGCCGCCCCGGTTCCGGTGGTTTTTCATATCGAGGAGGAATGTCCACCGGAACAGGTGCCCAAGCTCGCCGGATTCGCGCGCGGGAGCGAGCGGAAACGGAAGCGTCGGGTGATTTCGGTCGATTCGCTGCGGAGATTTGGTCGGTCCTGCCGCCCGAGACCGGATTCCAGCGAGGCCACCGAAGTGGTCGATTATCCGGACGCGAGGGCGGATTAAACGTGGAGACGCCCGATGCATCCCGCAAGCGAAGTCGATGGCCACGAGAGTGTGATGATCGCCAAGAGCATGTTTCAGCGGACGATCGCGGGGTGGGCATCAGATGTGCTTGCGCTACGGAAGCGCGGCTGGGATCGGCCGTGTCTGCGGCTGTGCTCGCGGGGCGGGGCGGCGATGCCGGTGAAGCGCATGGCGCGGGCATCGGGACGCCGACGGGCGGCGTGAGATTCGGGATTGCGCAGGTGCGGATGAGTTCGGCTTTGAGAGCCGGGCCATCGCGAGATGACTTTGCCGGAGCAGCAACATGAGCGGTATTTCTTCGAGCACGGGACTGATCAGCGGACTGAACACGAGCGCGCTGATCGACCAGTTGCTGGCAGTGGAAAGCCGTCCCAAAACCCTGATCCAGGCGCGTGTGGCGCAGCTCCAGACGCAACAGGCGGCGTATTTGGATGTGAACAGCAAGTTCGGCGCGCTCAAGGCGGCGGCGCAGAAGCTGCGGCTGAGCAAGCTGTTTGACTCGGCGAAGGTGTCCTCGTCCAACGCGGATGTGCTCTCGGGAACGGCGAGCGCGGGGGCTCCGGCGGGGAACTACTCGTTCATCGTCGACCGGCTCGTCAGCACGCACCAGCTGCTGTCGCAGGGATTCGTGGATCGGAACACCTCCGGAACCGGGCTGACAGCGCTGACGTTCGAATCCAACGCGGCTCGGCTGGATGCGGATGCACAGCTCAGTTCGCTCAATGGCGGGCAGGGAATCTCTCGCGGCAAGATCACCGTAACGAACCGGCTCGGAACAACCACGACGATCGACCTGTCACGGACGGCCTCGATCTCCGAGGTGCTCTCGGCCTTCAACGACAACACGGATGCGAAGGTGAGCGCGGCCATCAGCGGCGGCAAGCTGGTGCTGACGGACACATCGGGGGGCTCGGGCTCGCTGATCGTTCGGAACGCGACGGGCTATACCACAGCGTCGAGTCTGGGGATCGAGCAAACGGTGGCGGGCAGCACGCTGACCGGGTCGCTGATCTCGTATGTCGGGGACAACACCACGATCCAGTCGCTGCGCGATGGGCTGGGATTGCGAACGAATCAGGCGGGCGGCACCACAGACACCGAGGACTTCAGAATCACCGCCAAAGACGGAACGTTGATCAAGATCGACATCGGCGCGGTGTACGACGCCCAGGGAACGGCGACGGCTACGCCTGTGACGACCATCGCGCAGCTCAAGGCCCGCGTGGCGTCGCAATCAGGGGGGAAAATCACGGTCGCGACGAGCACCGACGGCTCGGGCTTGCGATTCGTGGACAACACCGGCGGGACGGGCGATATTGTCGTTCAGGATGTCAGTGGAGCGGCGGCCGACCTCGGGCTGGTCTCGACGCTGGGAGCGACCGCGAACTTCACCGGGGCATCGGCGGACAGCAAACCGCTGCTGGCCGCGTTGCAGAGCCATCTGACCTCGACGCTGCGGGGCGGGCGAGGCCTGTCGGCGACCGATCTCTCGATCACCACGCACAACGGCAACGTGCGGACGATATCGCTGAATACCACCGGCTCCGTGAGCGATCTGTTTCAGTCGATCTCGGACCAGACCGGTGGAGACGTTCAGGCGTCACTGGATTCCAACGGCACCTCGATCGTGCTCACGGATCGCACGACCGGTGGTTCCAATCTGATCGTGGGAGGCGGCGCTGCAGGTGAGCTCGGGCTGGCGACCGTTCCCGCGGGAGTGACGGGCACGACGGTCACGAGCAGTCGCATCAATCGTCAGTACGTCGGTCTGAGCACAACGCTGGCGAGCTTGAACGGCGGCAAGGGCGTGGGAACGGGAACCATCAAGATTATCGGCGCGAGCGGAGAATCGCAGAACATCGTGATCGGCGACTCGGTGAAGACGGTCGGCGACTTCATCACGCAGGTGAACTCAAACTCGGCGCTGGGGATCAAGGCGCGGGTGAACGATGCGGGGAACGGGATCATCATCGAGAAGGACCCGGCGTTTACCGGCGCGGACCAGAAGATCACGATCAGCGATGTCAACGGCGCGGTGGCGCGGTCGTTGCGACTGGTCGGAACAGCGGCCGCGACGGGAGCCGGAAACTCGATCGACGGGTCGTTCCGCGTCTCGGTCGCGGTGACGGGTACAGAGACGCTCGACCAACTCATCAGCAAGATCAACTCATCGCGAGCGGGCGTGACGGCGTCGGTTGTGACGGACGGGTCCGCGGCCGCGCCGTTCCGGCTAAAACTGTCGTCGAATGACTCTGGAGATGCAGGCCAGTTCCTGGTGACGAGCGCGGGCGCGGACCTTGGCTTGTCGCTGGTGGCACGCGGTCAGGATGCGCGGGTGTTCTACGGGTCGGATGATCCGGCACGGGCGATCCTGATCAAGCGGAGCACGAACACGGTGGACGGCGTTGTGGAAGGCCTTCGCGCCGACATCAAGACGACGAGCGTCGGACCGGTGACGCTGACGATCTCCCGCGACACGGATGCAACGGTGACAGCGATCCAGGACTTCGTGACGGCGTTCAATGCGCTCTCGGCGAAGGTGGGCGACCTGACCAGCTACGACGCGAAGACGGAGCGGCGGGGAACGCTGCTGGGAGACTCGACAACGCTTGCCCTACGAAACGAGCTGTTCAACGTGCTGCAATCCTCGCCGCTGGGCGTGGGCGGGCAGTACCAGCGGCTTTCGCAGATCGGGCTGAAGGTGACGCGAGACGGATCGATCTCGATCGACGCGGACAAGGTGCGCACCGCTCTGCAGAACGATCCGGAATCTGTGAAGGATCTCTTCAGCGCGTTCGAGCAGGAAGCGATTCCGGCGAATGTGGATATTCCCAACATACCGGGGGCGACCGTCGTCAATACGGCGACCGAAGGCAAATATGTCCGGCTGGGTGTGCTGGAGAAGATCGCGCAGCTCGCGACGAAGTACGTGGATACGGCATCGGGTGTGCTGACGGCGCGTGGCAAGAACCTCGACGCCGAGATTCAGCGGAACAACGACCGTATCACGCAGTACGATGCGCGGCTGGCAGCCAAGCGGACGCTCCTGGAGACGCAGTTTGCTGCGATGGAGTCAACGCTGGCGAAGTTGCAGGGGCAGCAGACATCTCTGGCAGGCATTCGGGCGCTGACATAACCAGCGGCATTATCGGACGAAGAAGAGAGGTACGACTCGTGCCCACGCTTCTCAAGAGGGGTTCTTCTCGGACCGATGATTCTGTACCACTATGAGTACTGACATTGCCAATGCGTATCAACGGACCCAGGTGCTTACGGCCGGGCCGGAGCAACTCCGGCTGCTACTCCTTGAAGGCGCCGTTCGATTCGCGCGGCAAGGGGTGGAGGGCATCCGCACCAAGAACCACGAGGCGGTCTACGTCGGCTTCTCGAAGTCGCGGGACATCGTCGTGGAACTGATGACATCGATCCGGCCCGACACAGATGCAACGTTGCGGTCTCGCGTCCAAGGGCTGTACATGTTCATCTTCAAGCTTCTCGCGGATGCTTCCCTGGAACGCGATGAGACGAAGGGCGATAAGGCGGCGGAACTGCTCGAATACGAGGTCGAGACGTGGAAGATGGCGATGGCAAAGGCGGCCGAAGAGCGTGCGGGCGGAGCGCGTGTCACCGGAGGGCGACCGACTGTTGCCGTTGAACAGGGCTCTCGGCCGACACTGAGCTTGCAGGGCTGAAACCGGGACAATCCGACATCCCCAAGAATCGCACAAACGCGAGCGCATTTCGCGCGTGATGTGGCGTAAACTGGCCTTCCCCAAGGAGCCGTTTTGCCACAGGCACCCGTCATCCCGCCCTCGCCAATCCGCGTTGAGCCGTGGCACGCCGCGCCTCCGGCGGAGTTTGTGGCGGACAATGCGCCGACGATCGCGACCGACGAGGTGCGGGCTTGCCCGGTCTGCGGCTGCGAGAGGTTCATCCAGCACGCGGTGGGGTTTGATTATGAGCTGCGGACCTGCCGCAATCCGTGGCGGTTTGTGCGGTGCGAGGCGTGCCAGCATGTGTGGCTGAATCCGCGGCCGGCGATTGGGACACTCGGCACGATCTACCCCCCCCACTATTACGCGTATCACTACACCGAGAAGGTCAGCCCGCTCGCGCTGAAGGCGAAGAACTGGCTGGACTCGCGGAAGTTCGCGGGGCTGGTGCGAGCGCTGGGGCGAAAGCCGGGATCGTTCGTGGATGTCGGATGCGGCGATGGTCGGTATCTCGGGTTCGCGGAGCGCGCGGGCGTGCCGAAGAATCGGGACTACGGGTTGGAACTGGACGCGAAGGTCGTCGAGAAGCTGTGCGCCAAGGGGTATGTTGGGCTCTGCGAGCGCGTCGAGGATTGCAAGTCGATCCGGCAGGGGTCGATCGACCTGGCGACGATGTTCCACGTGATCGAGCATGTGGACGATCCGAAGGCGGTCGTGCGCGGCGTGGCGGATTGGCTCGCGCCGGGAGGCGTCTTCGCGGTGGAGACGCCAAATATCGACTCGTGGGATGCGCGGCTGTTCAACAAGACCTATTGGGGCGGATACCACATTCCGCGCCACTGGAACATGTTCTCTCCGACGACACTCGCCCGGCTGCTGACGGATGCGGGCCTGGAAGTGGTGGATACGCGATACCAGACGGGGCATTCGTTCTGGATGTACTCGATGCACCACTGGACGCGGTATCAGGGCGGCTCGCGGCCGAAGCTGAGCAGGATGTTCGATCCGTTCGGCGGGTGGCCCGCGCTCCCGGGGCTGCTGGCGTTCACCGCGCTGGACAAGGTGCGGGCTGGGATGGGAATGCGGACGTCTTCGATGCTGATGCTGGCGCGGAAGGCGGGGTAATTGGATTTCGGATTTCGGGTTTCGGGTTTCGGAAGATAACTATGTGTGCTGAACAACGAGACTCTCATCGACTGGAATCCGAGGCCTCCGATCCGCGACTGCGCTGTCCGAAGGATGGCACGCTGATGGAGAAGCAGCTCATCGGCGGGGCGCAGGGCGTGACGATTGATCGCTGTGCAAAGTGCGGGGCGATCTGGCTGGATGCGCACGAGATGGAAGCCATCTTCGCGATCGGGATCGCCAAGCAAGTGGACCTCGGGCCGTTCGGTCGCGATAAGCCGAATGGGCCGATCGCGCCGCTGAACTGCCCACGTGATCACTCGCTGCTGGTCGAAGTCGCGGACAAGAAGCAGATGCACGTGCTCATCATGCTCTGCGGCGAGTGCGGCGGAAAGCTGCTGGATGCGGGAGAACTCACGGATCTGAGCGAGTTCACGATGGCAGAACGGCTGCGGGCGGCGCTGCGATTAGGGTGAGGATGTCAGGCGGTTGACTGCGAGCATCGCAGCAGCGGTGATTGCCACACCGGTCGAGGCAAGAAAAGCGTTGATTCTCGCGGTACGTGGCGGCAGTTCTGCAAGGCCGACATGTCTGCCCATGCGATGTGCGATCCAGAATCCGATCGCTACGACCGGCACCCCCGAAGCGATCAGCACCCACACTGGAACACCCAAGCGGAGCAGGTCTTCGGTGTCTCCCGCAGGAATCACTGCGCCCGACGCGATGTACAGACCGTTGGCGATGCAGCAGAATGCCGCAAGACGCTGGAGCCACTTGACGCCGGGGAGACGCGTCGATTTCCACACAAGCCAGATTCCGAGGGGGAGAACAGTTCCCCAAAGCGGTCCGCCCCACACAACTGCGAGCGGTGCGGGATTCGGGCTTACATCCGTGCGGCTGAAGGCGAGGGGATGGAGAACAACGCGTGTGACGTGGCCGCCGGAGGCAATCGCATGAAGCACATGGCCGAGTTCGTGCAGCGGCATCATCAGGAGCCAATAGTTCAGGAGAGATGCGATCAGCAGGACCGCTTTGGGGATTGCGGCGGAGGGGTTTGGTGACGTTCTTGAGCCGCAGTTCATAGCAGGGTTCCAACGCAGATGGCCTTGCATTCCGCGAAGAGATCGGGGAGACTCTACCACAACGCGAGAACGGGCCTCTGCGTGGAAAGGATCGAGTTGAAAACGCCACCATCACAGCAGCAGGAAACATCGGATGGCAAGGCCGCGCTGGAGGCATATCAGACGGTCGCCGAAACCATCGGCGGCCCGTCGCTGCGTGTGAAGGACAATCTGATCCAAGCCGCAGTCGTCTTCGCTTGCATCGGAATCGGCGCGGGCGTCGGATTCCTCGGATGGGGAGGCATGGGCGCGGCGATCGGCGGCGTCTCCGGGATGATCGGCGGAACGCTGGTCAGCGGTCTGGTGCTGATGATCCTCGGGCTCGTTCGCGCGGCGAAGAAGATCAAGTAGCGGCGGTCATCACGCGCCGACTGTTGCGACGTTCTCAGCGACGACAAACTCCGCCTCGGTCTTCTTGCGGATGGAATCAACCGTTTCGCCCGGCGCCACCTCGGTGAGCCGGAACTTCCCCGCCTTCTCATCAAACTCAAACACCGCCAGATCGGTGATGAGCATGTTCACGCACTTCTGGCCCGTCAGCGGCAGGTTGCAGTTCTTGACGAACTTGAAGCCGCCGTCCTTGGCGTTGTGCTCCATGACGACGACGACTTTCTTTACGCCCGCGACGAGGTCCATCGCGCCGCCCATGCCCTTGACCATTTTGCCGGGGATCATCCAGTTGGCGATGTCGCCGCTCTGAGAAACCTGCATGGCGCCGAGGATGCACATGTCGATGTGGCCGCCGCGGATCATGGCGAAAGAGTCGCTGGAGGAGAAGTACGCTGCGCCAGAGCGGGCGGTGATGGTCTGCTTGCCGGCATTGATGAGGTCGGCATCAACGGCGTTGTCTTTGGGGAAGGGGCCGATGCCCAGCAGCCCGTTCTCGGATTGCAGCCAGACATCCATGCCGGGCGGGATGTGGTTGGCCACGAGCGTGGGCATGCCGATGCCGAGATTGACGATGTATCCGTCGCGAAGCTCTTTGGAAGCGCGGATGGCGAGTTGGTCGCGGGTGAGGGGCATGGGAAAGGGTAGAGGGGATGGGGGAAAGGGTGAAGAGGGAAAAAGGGCGTTACAATGAGGGCATGATTCGATCCGCCGTACAAACCTGCGGGCTCGGGATTGTTCTGGCGTGCGCGGCGGGTACAGGATTTCAGCCTCGCATTCCGGGAAACCCGCCGGACATCCGCACCTTCCGCCCATCCGCCAACGGCTTCGCGTTCGTGAATCACTTCACCGGCTCTCCGATTCCATTCTCGCTGGGTGGACTGGAAAGCAAGATTGGTGCTCCATCGACCTTCGGGCTTTGCGGCGGGATGTCTTTCGCCGCGGCGGACATGTTTCTCGGGGGCAGAACGCCGCCGACGCGGGACAAGCCGCCCGCAAAAGGCGAGCCGGAAGGGGGCGGCGCATGGTTCAGTTACATTCAGGGACGCCAACTCACCTCGCTCGGCCCGGGGCTGGAACTCGCTGTGAAGTTCGGGCGATGGATGTCGCTGCCGGATAATGGCGGACGCGCGGATGCGCCGCTCTTGGGAACGCGGACGATGACGCTCTGCGAACTCGGAGAGATCCGGTCCACACTCGCGGCCGGAAAACCCGTGGCACTCGGACTGGTCTACAACAGGCACGCGGGCAACAGTGAGGCCGGCGGGCGCATCGGCGTGCCGTGGGAGAACCATCAGGTCCTGGCGTATGACGCGGCGTCCGCAATGCTCGGGGGGAAGAGCGGCACCTCGATCAGCATCTACGACCCGAACTATCCGAAGCGCGATGACGCGATCATCCGGTGCGATCTTGTGATTACGGGCAGCATGCTCGCGGGGCCCTGGGGCGACGTCCGGGTGCCGGTGCTGGGCGTGGAATGCATGCGCATGATCGGCGCGCAACGGCCAACGCTCGTGCGGGGCGTCTTTGCCATGCCGTACACGCCCGTGCAGGTTCCTGAAACACTTCGGTGATACTCGCTTCGCAGCTTCACGCGACGAGCACCACCGACGGTCAGCCGCCGATGGCGTCGAGCAGGCGATCCAGACCGCGATCATGCAGCGTCTGGACCTGGAGAGCGGACGCCGTTGGACCGAGGGCATCCAGTTGCTGCTCATTGCCGCAGGATGTGCAGAAAAGATGCCGCACGTTGCGGGTGTCACGCGTCATCGCGCGGCCACAATCCGGACATGTCGACGAAAACTCCCGCGCGGGAAAGCGAATCGCCCCGCCGTCTCGTGCTCCAGTGATGAAGTTTCCCCGCCGCCCGTTTCCGCACGTATCTGCTGTCATGTCTATTCCCCTAAAACAAAATGGGGCCGCAGACCATGGCGGCTACAGGAGAACATACTACCAGTTTGATGAAGCAGGTGTGACGTTGCGAGGAATTCAGCAAGATATCGTCGAAGTTTTTCCCGGGAGCGCGAGGACTGCGCGTGCCATGCCAACTGCTCCCCATTTTTTTGTTCACATGATCGCTCGTGTTCGTATTGTGGAAGACCAAACAGCAAGCGGCGTGCGGATATTCATCTCCAGCAGGTGGTCCGCTTCATCTTGGATGCCATGATCGTGATCGCATCCTGTTTTTTCCCGCGCGAAGGAACCGTCATCATGGACCGCATCGAACGCCTGCTGCTGCGAGTTGCCGTGCTTGTCGTGCTGCTTCTGATTGTCCGCGAGTTCGTGCATCGCGAGCAGCCCCAACCCGCGCGGCCGAGCGGCGGCGGTTCGATGGCGATCGCGGCGCAAAACGCGGCCGCGCTCAGGCCTTCATGATTTCGACAATTGCTTCCAATCCACGCACGATGTTGCGCTCATCGGTGGCGTACGACATCCGGAAATGTGTATCACGGCTGGAAAACACGTTTCCGGGAATTACCAGCACGCTCTTCTCCAAGCACCGTTCGATGAACTTGCTCGCAGTAATCCCCAGCCGCTTCGGCACTTTGGGGAAGGCATAGAACGCGCCGCCCGGTGCGGCAAGTTCCGTGACATTGCCCAGCATCTCCACCACAAGGTCACGCCGCTTGCGATATTCCTCGATGTGCGGAGCCATGTTCACATCCAGTGCGGCAGCCGCCCCCCACTGCAAGGCGCTCGGCGCGCACACAAACGTGTATTGCTGGAGCTTGCTCATTTCCTCGATAATGCGGCGTGGTCCGGCGGCGTATCCAAGGCGCCAGCCGGTCATGCCGTAGGTTTTCCCGAAGCCGCGGAGAAGCAGAATGTCGTTCTCAGCGCCCGCTACGCGGGCCGGGCTGGGACATCGGGGGGTTTTATCCCCTACTTCGGAGAGTACTCGCGATTCCGGATACGTGAACTCATCATAGATCTCATCAGAGATCAGCAGGATGTTTCGGGCGCGGCACAGTTCCAGCAGTTCCGCGCACTGCTTCTGCGTCGCGACAACGCCAGAGGGATTGCCCGGAGTGTTCAGGACGATCGCCTTGGTGCGCTGCGTGATCAGCCGCTCAACACGATCCGCGGTGAGCTGGAAGTCCGGATACGTATCGCAACGAACGGGCACCGCGCCGACCATGCGGCAGAGGTGTGGATACATGACGAAGTACGGATCGGGAATGATCGCCTCGTCGCCGGGATTCATGATCGCAAGGAAGGACAGGAGCAGGCCGCCTGAGGTTCCACTGGTGACGAGCACGCCGGGGCGATCGTGATCGGCCTCGGATGCGGGGCGCGGGTCGATCGTCCAGCCGACATCATCGGCGAGGTGCCGCGCGAGCCGGTTTCGCAGCGGAGCGATGCCCTGGGTCACCGTGTAGCCGTTCGAGTTTCCAAGAATGTGCTCGATGGCCGCGCGTTTCACGGAATCCGCGACGGGAAAATCCGGCTGACCGATGGAAAGATTGATCGGATCCTTGAGCTTGGCGCCCAGGTCAAAGACCCGGCGAATGCCCGAGGCGTCGATCGACCGTGAGCGTTCGGAGATAAGTTTGCCGACATCCATGCACAAACGATAGCGGAGCGCAGCAGGATTCGGAAGCTGACGTCCTGTGGGGAACCCCATCGTTTGGCTTCGCCTTCGTCCGTGGCAATCCCGGGGCTTCATGAAGGAATCGAGTCTTGACAGAACGGGCTTGTCAAGTAGACTCGAACAAGCGTCCGACGGCCCGAGGATTGTCCCGCGGCAGAGTTTGCCAATACCGCGGGCAATCTTTCAAGAGACGGCACGCTTCGGACCTTCGCTCGTGAGGCGCGGCATGCGATACCGGAACCGAAGTTGTCGGGTTCGGGCGGGTTCGCATGGGGCGAAATTGAATTGCATTCCCGACCTTGGAGACACGCGATGAAGTCGATTTGCATGACCGCAGCGGCGTTGCTGGCGTTTGCCGGCGCAGCGAGCGCCGTTCCTCCGACCATCCAATTGATTTACAGCCGGGCGACCGGGAGTCCGACATCAGACGTTCCCGGAGCGGTGGACACAACCGGAGCGCCCGCCTCAGCCAAGTTCGTCTCGATGCTCGAGTTCTGGTTGAGCGCCGACGGAACGCGTTGGCTGCTCCGCGGCGCGACGAATCAGCCTACGGCCGAGTCCGACAGCTATCTGCTGCTGGGAAACGGAACAAGTGGCTCGGTGGTGATGCAGGAAGGAAGGCCATTTCCCGGCGCCATCGGATCGGAAGTCGTGGAGTTCTTCAGCAGTTCGGTGAGTTACCCTTTCAATGGGAGCAACGACTGGGCATTCGCTATTCGCGCCAGAGGCGGAATTGCAGCGAACTTCAACAAGATCGTGCGGGTCACCGGTGGCATGGGAACGCTTCGATTTCAGATGGGAGACTTGTACACCGGAACGACGGACAATCCCGTGGGCAATGCCGGGAACGAGACCATTGGCAACTCAACGGCTGGCATACACCTGCTCAATGACGGACGAATCGGCTGGGTGGACGCGGCCGCGCAGAATGTCTCCACGACGCGCCGCCCCATCTCAGCGTATGACGCGGTACGATTCCTCCAGTCCAACGCGGACACAGTCATTCCGCTAACCGGGATTGGCACCGTCGGATTGAGCGACATCGGGTCCACCGGAACGATCTCGGTTCTGTGGAGATCGGCGGACGGCACGCGCACAGTCGTCCGAGGCAAGGCCGATGTGGACAGCAACCTCAGCAGCACCGGCGATCCTGACTGCGTCGTTGTTGACGGTCAGATCCGGGTGCAGGCGCTCCAGCCGCTTCCCGGCGACGCTTCTGTCACAGTCGCGGCGATCAGCCAGACCGCCATCGCGGGCAACAACGACTGGTACGCGCGCGGCACAGTTACTGGTGGCGCCTGGGCCGTGCGCAACGGCAACGTGATCGCGAAGACCGGCGGCACGATCGGAACAGAGCAGTGGTCGACCGCTTCGTTCTCCTCGATCGCCGGGAGCAGCAATGGATCGTGGGCGCTCATCGGCCGCACAAACAACCCAGACCCCGCCGTGGACGACGTGCTGGTCGTGAATGGTCAGATTCTTGTCCGCGAAGGTGATGCGGTTCCGATCGACCTGGACGGCAACGGCACGATGGAGACCGCCTACATCGGACGCGGCAACAACACGCTCTCTGCGTTTGTCGCGAACAACTCTCTCGGCATCGCGCCCGACGGCAAGGTGTGGGTGCTCGCGAATCTGCGCGATGCGAGCGGCGCGGACTTGGCGCCTTCGGCAACTCCCTACGCGCTGCTGAGAATCACACCATCTGTCGCGTGCGCAGCGGATTTCAACGGTGCCGATGGCCTGACCGTGCAGGACATCTTCGACTTCCTCGCCGCTTGGTTTGCCGGCGATGTCCGAGCCAACTTCAACGGTGTGGACGGAATCACCGTGGCGGATATCTTCGACTTCCTCGCGGCGTGGTTCGCCGGTTGCTGACTTCGACTCATCGCTGCATCCGAAAATCACCAAGGGCCGGCGTGCGGCGCACGCCGGCCCGTGTGCATTCGGGCGATTTGTTTATCCACTCGGGGTTACCCGATGTCGACTCAGCGCCGACGACGGGCGATCACGAGCGACCCGATCCCCAACAGGCCGAGCGCGGCGGGGGCGGGCACAACGACAATGTCCACCCCGCTAGAAACAACCGCCGTCGATGGGGTCGTGGAGTTCTGCGCCCCCCATTGACCACCGGAGTAGACAAACTGGGTGAACTGCTGCGCCACAATATTCGCCAGGCGGAATCGGAGGGTGCGAGCCGCAAAGTCGGTGACTGTGTAGCGGAAGCGATACACGTCGATGAACTCGTTGTGACCGAAATACGCCGCGGAGATGCCGGGATCCAGCGCAGCGGTCGCGAGATTGGGCGGGGTCATGCCCGAGCCGTTGCCGGACCATGTGTCCGGATTGCCGTCGGCATTGGTATCCACGCCGGGCGTTCCCAGCATCGTGACGCCCTGCGCGAATGCGGTGACGAGACCGATCTCCTGATCGGATGTGTTCGTGAATGTGCCGCCGGATTGATTGATCAGCCCGTTGAAGTTGGGATTGACCGTCGCAAAGTAGGCATACGAACGTGCCAGTCCGTTGCGACCGACTGACCCGCCCACGCCAAAGCTCGGGTCGTACGTTCCATTGAGATTGGAGATCGCGCCGTACTCGAGCGCGCCGCTGGATTCCTGTTCGCCGAGCATGCGCATGTCGAAATAGAAGCCGCCGAGCGAGTTCGCCCCATTAAAGCGTGCCTGCACCGCTAGATCGAGGACATGGTCGCCGGGAGACGCCTGTGTCTGAGAAGTGCGCTCGACAATTCGAAACTCAACGGTCTGTCCGTGCGTGGCTGAAGCGCAGGCAACCACAACGACGGCCGAGAGAGAGGCGGCTCGCATACGAAATCTCCATATGAAATGTCGGCCGGGGAGAGAGAGGAACCCGGTCAACGAGGAGACTAACCGCGGCCGCGCGGCAATGCAAGCGCGTTTTCTTTCCTGTCACCACGATTCGGACCGGAATGTGGAAATAGGCAAACAGCGCTCAGCCCACATCAGCCAATCCGAGCCACTGGCCGTGGATTTTCATGAGCCGCTTGCGGAGCAGATCCTCGCCGGGAGCATGCAGCGTGGGCGATCGATTGATCCACTGGATGGCATCGCGCCTCGCCATTCCCAGGAGGTCGCGGTCGCGAGCGAGATCGGCGACGCGGAAGGGCGGCGCGCCGGCCTGGCGCATGCCGAAGACTTCGCCGGGGCCGCGGAGTTCGAGATCCTTCTCGGCGAGCTCGAACCCGTCGGTGCTGGCGGCGAGCGCGGAGAGCCGCGCCTCAGCTTCGGGCGTGATCGGGGGCGGCGAGGCCATGAGCACACAGATGGACTTCTTGATTCCCCGACCGACGCGGCCGCGAAGCTGGTGAAGCTGCGCGAGTCCGAAATGATCCGCGTGCTCAACGACCATGATCGTGGCGTTGGGAACATCGACACCGACTTCGATGACGGTGGTTGCGACAAGAGCATCAATGCTGCCCGCTCGAAAGCGTGTCATGATCGCTTCGCGGGTGTCGCGCTTCAGGCGGCCATGCACAGCGGCGATACGTTTGCCCGCAAACTCGTGAGCTTCCAGCCGCGCCATGACGGTGCGGAGATCGTTGAGTTCCTCATCGCCCCCTTGGCCCGCGCTGCTCGCGCCGGAGTCAATGGCTGGGACGACGATGTACGCCTGCTCGCCCGCATCCAGCCGCGTGCGGATGTACTGATACACCTCGCCGGATCGTGTGGCATCCACCACACGCGTCGCGATGGGTGTGCGGCCCGGGGGAAGTTCGTCGATCGTCGAGATGTCCAGATCACCCAGCAGCGTGAGCGCGAGCGTGCGGGGGATGGGCGTGGCGGTCATGACAAGAATGTGCGGGGCGAGGGGGAGCGGGGTCGGAGAAGGAGTAGCGGGATTGTGGGGTGCAGGGGTGGAGGAGATGGAGCCCGCAGCCGGCTTGATCTCCTCAACTCCCCCACTCCTCCGCTCCTCTATGAGCGTCGGCTGTCGTTCCGAAATCGATGGCGCAACCGTCCCGCCCTTGGACCGCAACGCGGCCCGCTGATGCACACCAAAGCGGTGCTGCTCATCGATGACCGCCACCGCAAGTGACTCAAACCGCACACCCTCCGTGAGCAGCGCGTGGGTGCCGATGATGATGTCGATGTCGCCCTCGGCCAGACGCTTGTGAAGGGTCGCCTTCTCTCGCTCGGTGAGCGTGCCGGTGAGAAGCTCGACCTTGACGCTGGAGCCCTTGAGCAGCTCAGAGATGGAGGCAAAGTGTTGCTCGGCGAGCAGTTCCGTCGGAGCCATGAGCACGGCCTGCTGCTTGTTCGCCACGGCCACGAGCATCGCGTAGAGCGCGACGACCGTCTTGCCGCTGCCGACATCGCCCTGGATGAGCCGGTTCGCAGGGTCAGGCTTGTGCAGGTCAGCGATGATCTCCTTTACCACGCGCTCCTGCGCGCCGGTGAACTTGAACGGCATCCGCTCGCGGATGCGTTTGTCGATCGCCTCGTTCCATTGCAGCACAGGGGCACGAACGCTGCCCCGCAACTGGGCGCGGCGGAGAAACACGCCCAGTTGCAACATCAGCAACTCGTCATACGCCAGCCGTCGAACCGCCTCGCGCGATTCATCAAGCGTCTGCGGCTGGTGGGCAAGCCGATACGCCGCGGCGAGTTCCGGGAGCGATCGCTTCTCGCGGAACTCCTGAGGGAGATGATCCGGAATCTGCTTGAGGGCGGATTCGAGGACAACATCCACCACTTTCTCGATCTGCTGCGAGTTGATCAACTCGCTGGCGGGATAGACCGGTCGAACACGAGCATCGCGTGCGTTCGGCTCCTGGTTTCCTTCCCGGGCACCCCGGCTCTCCGAGCCAGATTCCTCTGCGCCCTCCTCCGGCAGAACTTCGAGCGTCGGATTCGCCATCTGCAACCCCGGCCCATGCCGCTTCGCGACTCCCTGCACGCGCAGCCGCACACCCGGATAAATCTTGGCCTTGAGATAGGTTTGGTTGAAGAAGACCAGATCGAGCCGCCCGGTGTGATCGACCAGCACCACCTCAAACCGCGGTAGCTTGCCGCGAGGGATAATCCGAGTGGCCGTGACCTCACCTCGGGCGGAGGCAATCGTGCCGGGAACGATCTGCTCAATCGTCGCCTCCGCCTCTTGCCGCTCGTAGCGCATGGGGAGATGGCGAATCAGGTCGGCGACGGTGAGGACGCCGAGGCGGGCGAGGGCTTCGGTGCGGGGTATGGGGATGGCGCGGACTTCGGAAAGGGAAGTCGTGAGTGAGATGGGGTTGGGAACCGCAGAAGCCATCACGAGAGAATACGCGAACCGATCTGCTATTCGGAAGCGGGAACGTTGGCCTTGCGCTCCTTCTCCGCCGGATCAATCTCCCGCAAATACCCCCACGAATAGATCCCCGTGTCATGCCCATCACTGAACGTGATGCGGAGCGCGTAGTTCCCGACCATCTCCGCGTTCACCGCCGTCAGCGGGCCGCTGGATGCCTTCAGCGCCGATGCAGGCAACACCGCCAGCGGATTCTTCGCCTGCTCCTCGCGCAGCTGCTTCATCTCCGCGGAAGGAGACATCCGCCTGAGGTACGCAATCGAATAGTACGAGGTCGCCCCATCGGCCCATTCGATGGTGAGCCCGCGGTCTTTTTTGAGGTCGAGTTTTCTTGGCGTGTCCATGGACAACCAATCGTAGAAGGGTGGCACGGGCATCTTGATGCCCGTGGTACTGCAACAGTGACAAACGATGGCCCGAACCGAGCGTCGCGCTCCTGCTCAGCCCAGTCATCTCACACCCATGTTTCAACACCACGGGCATCAAGATGCCCGTGCCACCCTATTCCACACTTTTTTCAGACACATTCCTACGGTTGACTTGATGGCCACCCCACCCACCTACCCCACCGCGTTTTCCGACCGCCTCTTTGCCGCGATGGATCGCGCTGGGACGGTCGCGTGCGTTGGGATTGATCCGGTGGTTGAGAAGTTCGTGCCGGATATGAAGCCGCCGAATCCGGCGGATCATGGGGCGTCGGCGAATGCGATCCGGCGGTTCTGCGATGGGATCATCGACGCCGTGCGCGAGCATGTGCCGATCGTGAAGTTCCAATCGGGCTGCTTCGAGCGATACGGCGAGCACGGCATCATCGCCCTGCGGCAATCGATCATCCACGCCCACCAGGCCGGGCTGCTGGTGCTGCTGGATGCGAAACGTGGCGATATCGGCGTGACGGCAGAGCACTACGCCGCGGCGGTGTTTGACGGTCCCGCGGCCGCGGATGCCGTGACCTACAGCGGCTACCTTGGCGCAGACACCATCGAGCCGATGCTGCGACCGGGCAGAGGCGTTTTTGTGCTCGTACGTACCAGCAACCCGGGTTCCGATGCGTTCCAGTCGCTTCAACTTGCAGACGGGCAGCGTCGCGGAAGCCATGGCGGACGTGGTCCACGGGCTGGGCAGCGCGACGCGGCACCTGCGGCATGTCGGATATCGGCGCGGTCGTCGGCGCGACCAAGAGTGCAGAGGCCGCAGCACTGCGCAACCGGATGCCGGAAACGATGTTCCTGATTCCCGGATACGGGGCGCAGGGCGGCACGATCGAAGACATCCGCCCCGCACTGCGGCCCGGCGCGAAGAAGTCCTCGCCCGCGACAATGGGCGTGCTCGTCACCGCGAGCCGGTCGGTCATCTATCCCGCACTGCCCAAGGGAGCTGCGAGCGCGAACTGGCGGTTGGCCGTCGGTGCCGCCGCCAAGGGGCTGGTCGCCGAACTTCGGGAGCTCTGAGCACACAAATCGCAAAAACAGAAACTCCGCCGACGTTGAATCGGCGGAGTTCTTATTTCACGGCGACCGCCTCACTCTCCCGCACAGGCGGGGCGCACTTCTCGAACTAATCGCAAACCTGAACCGAGCGGTCGTCGTGAAGATTTCAAAGATGGTCCGGCGCGGGCCGGAGCGAATCGCAGAGAATCCCAAACCAGCGGTTTCCCGCAAGGGTCCGGACAGGCACGAATCGAGAACAGGATGACAAACATCCCTCTCGGACGGCTCTCTCACCTCAGGATGGAACGGGGGTCGCATGACGCAGTGCGTCCGCGAGCGATAGGGGAATATACATGAACTGTCGGCACTGGCCACCAGATTCCGCTGCGGGAACCCCGGATTTGCGAGGGGAACTGGGGGTTGTCGGTTGCCCAGATTCACATGAACGCATCAAGGGCAGAGTCATAAAGGCATCGACGGCCAAGAAAGCAGCCGCTCCGACGACTGAGTTCGGGGCTTTTCGCTGAATGCCTTGATGCCTCGATCGACCCCTTCCGTCACATCGGCTTCTTCTCGATCGTGATGTCGTAGATGCTCAGGAGCTTCTCCTTGTCGAAGATCATCTCCTGACGCGACATACCGACGATGTCGTATTCGGTCGTGAGCTCGATGGCGTCCACTGGGCAGGCCTCTTCGCACATGCCGCAATAGATGCAGCGCAGCTCGTCGATCTCGAACTTCTTGGGGTATTTTTCGCGGTCATCCCAAGGACTCTCCGCGGCCTCGATATGGATGCAGTTCGCCGGGCAGAGCGTCGGGCACATCATGCAGGCGACGCACTTGACGCGCCCCTTCTCATCCCGATTCAGCCGGTGTACGCCGCGGAAGTTGCTCGGCTCAAAGCCGCTGATCTCGGGTGCGAAGTCCTCGCGCCGAACCTCGGGATACTGCAGGGTTCGATTGGTCTTGCCCGCGCCAAAGGAGGTCACGAAGTGGCGAAGTGTCGTCCCAAACCCCTTGATAACCTCGGGCAAATAGGTGGACTGGACCGCTGTCAGGGCCGGACCGGGAACCACGTACACATCCTCGCGCTTGATCGCCATATGAAGGCCAGTATACCGCTTGAACAGGCGAACCGGGGCGTGCCCACCCTGCTCTTGACTTGCTCAGCCCCATCCAACTCGTGAACCTCCCACGCTCCCCCGCCCGATACAGCAATCGACAGCCGGTTTTTCCCGGCTTGCCCCTCCACCCCATTCTGACCATATCGTTCACCCATGGCTAAGCGGCGGACCCCGCCACTCTTTGAGGTTTTGAGCGCCCCGGATCGCCGCCCAGGCCCGGGGGCGATGGTTGGCCGTCCTGTTCAGGTTCCCCCGCCGCGGCCGGAGCCGGAGCCGACATGGCCTGGCGGAAACTCGGGCTCGCCTATCCCGCACAAGGGAATTCGGCTGACTCCAGCGGTGATCTCACTTGCCGTGGCCGCGCTGCTGGTGATCGTGCTGGGTGTGTGGTACTTGGCCTTTCGAGCCGGCGAACAGAACAAACTGGAAGATGTGAAGCACATTCTGGATCCGAATAAGGGGAATACGAACCCATCCGGACCAACCAATCCGCTCAATCCGCAAGGCGGCACGCCCCAAGGCAATGGGACAGGGTCAAATGTCCCGGTGGTTCCGGACCCTGAACCGGCCCCGGACCCCTTGGCAGACCCCCGGAAGCCGGGGAACAACTACCTGCACGTGGTGATCCTCCCGGCCAAGGATGCCGACCGGGCGGTTGCCTATCTCTCCAAAAACGGGGTACCCGCGGCAGTCGTGCCGGACAAGAAGCTGGGGAAGATTGACCTTGCGGATGCCCGAGCCAAGAATCTCCCCCTTCTGGTTTTCGCGCTGGAGCCGGTGCCCTCGGACCAATACAAGGCATCGGAACGCAAGAGGCAGGACCTGATCGAGAAGGTCCGGCAGGTCGGCAAGAAGTGGCAGCGCGAGGAAAAGGGGCCGAGCGACTTCGGCGAGCCCGGTTGGGCCCGCTTCAACTGAGTCGTCGGTCGCAATCGAGTATTTCCTGGCAAACCGCCGGGCATCTGGCGTTTTCGCCGAGGAGCATTCGTATGAGCATGGACAACTCTCTCAAGGTCAAGGCGGGCATGGCGGGCGTTCGCTCCGTGCAGACTCGCGCCGAGCGCATCGCCAAGATGCAGGTCGAGAAGAAGTTTGAGGCGAGCAAGAGCAGCCCGCTTGGCATCCCCAAGACGCGCCTCATCAAGAAGTAATCTCGCTCCTGGCCATGGGCTTCCCGCCCGTGTGCCTTTGATTTTGTGAATCTCCCAAGCCGCCCCAGTGGCGGCTTTTTCACGCGCGCGGAGCGATGACGCCTTCCTTGATCGCGGATGCCTGATCCTCCGCGCTGGTCATTTGCCGCTGGAGCATCTGCCAGTAGCGGCCCTCGCGGGCGAGCAACTCGGAATGGGTGCCGCGTTCGATGATGCGGCCGTTGTCGATCACCACGATCAGGTCCGCGTGGCGGATGGTGCTCAGCCGGTGGGCGATGACGAAGCAGGTGCGGGCACGCATGAGCGTGCGGAGCGATTCCTGGATGAGATGCTCGCTCTCGGAGTCGAGATTGCTCGTCGCCTCGTCGAGAATAAGGATGCGCGGGTCGGCAAGGATCGCGCGGGCGATGGCGATGCGCTGCTTCTGGCCGCCGGAGAGGCGGACGCCGCGCTCCCCGATAAGCGTGTCGTAGCCGCGTTCGAGTTTCTCGATGAATCCATCTGCGTTTGCCGCCTTCGCGGCGGCGCGAATGTCCGCCATACTTACGCCGCGCCGGGCGTAGCCGATGTTCTCGCGAATCGTGCCATCAAAGAGAAACACATCCTGCTCGACGATGCCGAGCAGGCGACGGAACTCGTCCACGGGGATGTCGCGGATGTCGATGCCATCGAGTGTCACGCGGCCCTGCGTCACGTCGTAGAAGCGTGCGACGAGGTTGCAGAGCGTGGTCTTGCCCGCCCCGGACGGGCCGACGAGCGCGACGGTGGAACCGGCTGGAACATCGAGATCGACCTCCTGCAAGACCCAGTCCTTCCCCTTGGGATACTTGAACGCGACGTTCTCGAGGCGGATGTGACCCGATGGATGTCGGATGTGCGATGGCGGATGTCGGATATCAGAAGACGGGGCCGACGCGTAGGTGGCAGCGTGCTTCTCGCCAAACTCCTCGGGTTCATCGAGCAGGTCCAGAACCCGATCGAGCGAGGCGAGTTCGGCCTGGATGCTCGTGGCGCTGGAACTCAGAGATTCCAGCGGGCCGAGCAGCATGAGCAGATACGCGGAGAACATCATGACATCGCCGAGCGTCAGTGTGCCGTCGAGGACGCGGTTGCCTCCGTACACGAGAACTCCGACCGAACCCGCTGGCAGCAGAATCTGCCAGACGATCTCGATAACGCGGCTCCACCACCACGCAAGCAGTTCCTGACGGGCCATGAGGTGGTTGTTGCGGATGAACCGGGCGGCTTCCGCACGCTGACGTACGAAGCCACGCACAACGCGCATGCCGCCGAAGCTCTCGGTCGCGTGCGCGTCGATCATGGTGCGCGTGTTGCGGACCTCGCGGAACATCGGACGAATGCGGCTGATCCAAGCCCGCTGCGTGAAATACGCGGCGGGCAGCAAAGCGACGGCGCCAAGAAGCAGCTTCCAGTCCGTGATCGCCAGGATGATCAGCGTGCCGCCAAGCTGGATGATCGCCCGCCAGGGGTTGTACATGATGCTGAAGAGCAGGTCGGCGGCCTGGCCGGCATCTTCGCGGAGAATGCTCGCCGCGCCGCCGGACTTGAGTTCGTAGACGCGATGGAGCGGGAGCCGGACGGTGTGGTTGAAGACGCGGCGACGCACTCTCGCCCGCATCATCTGCGTCATGCGCGTCATCTGATAACGGCCCCAGATGGTGGCGATGATGGCGATGATCGTGAGCGACATGAGCGAGCCGCCGACCCACCAGAGGAGCTCCCGTGGGTTGTGCGTGGGCACCCAATCCGGGAGCGGCTTTGGCCTCTCAGCGAGAATGTAATCAAGAACAATCTTTGTGCTGGCCGGTGCTGCGAGCGTGGCAAGGGCGTAGACCGTGACCGTGCAGAGGCAGAGCCCGACCGTGAGCCGGTGACCCTCGATCATCTTCCAGAACTCTTTGAACAGAACCCAGAAGGAGCGGTTCCGCCGCGTTCGGCGAGGGGAGTTTGGATCCTCATCGCCCAGTGCGGGACGATCCGTCCCGTCGGCGGTCAGCTTGGGCTTGGGAGCTTTCTTCGCGAGCGCATCTTCCTTGCGGCGCTGCAAATACGCGAGATAGCGAGACTTGCTTGAAGAGGAGGGAATCGGCCCGGCAGCGGAGAGCTTCGCTGCGCCACCACCACTGCTCGCACTTGATTCGGTACCCCGCACGCCATTCGCATCGACAGACATCCGGAGATGATAGTCACAGCGGTCTCCGGTTCTACGCTGCGACATGCCCAACCCGATGGCGATTGAGGACTATCTCCGCGCGGTGTACACGCTCACCCACGAGGGGCAGAGTTACGAGTTCACCTTCGTTCCCGCCTCGCTCTCTGGTGCAGGGCCAACGACGATCGATGTTCCGCGACCATTGGCGATCATCTCGGCCTGCAACCCGATGTCGGTGCGAGTGACCGATGCCGAGAACGAGGCACGCACGCATGAACTCGCGTCGATTCTCCAGCGTGCCTGCATTCCGCGCGGGCCCGCGAGCGGGCGCGCTCCTGATGGAACGTGGATGGAGCCGGGTCGAGTGGTCTTCGGCCTCGGCCGCGCGGACGTGCTCGCGTATGCAAGGCGATTCTCCCAGCGGGCCGTGGTGTGGGGGTCCGATAGCAGTATCGGCATCCTCGACTGCCTCACCGAGCGACTGATCATCCGCCCAGTTTCTTGCAAACGACTTGCCTGATGTCCGGAAACCACGCGGCGGGAGCGTATGTGCTGGTCCGCTCGCGGTTACGGCGGCCTGCGATGGCCGCTTTCCTCAATCGGGGGAAGGCGAGGACCGATTCTGGTGGCTCTTAGGAGGCATCATGTCCAACTGCTGCAAGTCGAACTGTTCTACCAAGTCCAACACCAACTCCAAGTCCAGTCTTGGGTTCCTCGTCGCGATGTTCCTCGTCGTCGCGCTCGGTGGCGGTGCGTATCTGTACTTTGATGCGACGGTCTTCTCGCCCGTGGATGCGCAGGAGCAGACCGCGATGAACAATCCGGGCGTTGGTCACCCCCCCAAGGGCAAGCGCCCCAGCGCGAGCAACGGCGCGACGAACACGAACGGCGCCGCAGCGAGCAAGCCGCGGACGGACGCGAACAACAACCAGAACTGATCAGTACATCGCTCCGATCCCGGCTCCTTGTCCACGCGATCAGAGCGATTGATGCGACACGGGATCTTCTGCCTCGATCGAGGCCATGAAGCCCCAGCCGCCGCCACCATCGCAGAGTTTCACCAGAAGTTCGTTGCGTCCTGCATTCAGCGTGACCCGCGCTCGCGGCTCGACCGCGCCGTGGGCGCTGTGATCATCGAGCGTGATGACCTTGACGCCGTTGAGGAACGCCTCAAGCTTGTCGCCCGCTGCGAAGTGGAGCGTCGCCTGCTGCGCCCGGTGCGAAAGCACGATCGTTGCGGCATATGCGAGCCCGCCACGGGCCTGCAGCGAGGCGCGGATATCCACAGGCCACTTCGGGCCTGCGCTGGCGATTTTCCAACCGAATGAGACGCCATCGGCCCCGCCAAAGGACGCGTTTGCGTTGAGCGGGCTGCGCTCCGGGGCTTCCGCGACATCGACAATTGCCTTTCTCCAATCCCAGCCAAAAGGACCGGCGACCAAGAAAGTCGTCAGCGGCGCGAGTGATGTGGCGATCCGGCGTTCCAGAAGCATCGGCGCGCCGTGGAGCTTGAAATGCAATCGCACCGCCCGGGATAGCCGCTGGCCGATGGGGGGCTGCGCAAGCAGCTTGGCTGGAAGAGCGATTGTCGCTGCATGAGCATGCGTGGCCGTTGCTTCCATCGAGAGCGACAGCTGCGAGAGCGGCGTTTCTCTCGTACCGAGTCGATCAACGACCTCGGCACGCGCGCTGCCCGAATCAACCCACCCCAGCGAATCGATGAATCGGACGGTGTGGTCTTCGACGGCGATGCCGATACCCGCACCAATCGCAAGAAGCGAGGCGCGCGTGTCCATCGACGATTCGTCGGCGGGAAGGGCCGCGCTGGCGGCCAGCAGCGCATCGCGCAGATGGGCGGTGCTGATTTGCTGACCGATGGCCGCGCCGAGATTGGCAAGGCGCACGCGATGGGAGAGCAGACGATGATCGGCACGCTCGAACTCTGCACGAATCGCAAGCGGTGCTCGGATATCCGACTCTGGAACATCGATGACCATCAGACCGCCAACTTGGCCAGCCTCGAATGACCACGCCGCGGCCATGCCGTTGACGGAGCACTCGATCGGCCGATGCACGCCGCCGATGCGGAGTTGGTGGGCGCGACGAGCACATTGGCCGCTGAAACTCCCACGCGTGGGGCCGATGGTGGCAATCAGCGTGGTTTCCGCCGCGCCCCTCGCGGGGTCGTTCCGCCAATGCGCGACCAGCGGCGTGGAAGCCGATGCGCCCCGCTCATGGCCGCAGGTAAGACCATCGTCTTCGTAGAGCGATGACTCAACAGTTTCGTTGTCGGAACCGGGAAACGTGTGCAAGACGAGCGTGCTCAGCGGCTCGGTCGTCATGCGATGGGTGGACTGCTGCGCGGGGAGCAGAACGCCCGCGCGGACGAAGAGCGGCATCTCATCGATCGGCGATGCGACAATCGCTTCTTCGCCCGGCTCGTGCCGCTCGCCCGTGAGCAGATTGTGCCAGCCCGAAACGCCTTCCGGGGCACTGGCATCCTGCCCCTGTGCTTTTGCTGCTGTCGCCGCGGGCACACCCGATGCACGCGTGCCGGACGCACGCACCTCAGAGGGGAACCAGACATACTGCGATGCGACACACCGCTCACCCATGCCGGGCGAGACGATCGGCGCGGCGAGCAGATCATCCCCGAGCATGTACTGCCCGGGCACGCGATACGCCCGCTCCTCGCGTGGCGCACCAAGATACATCGGGCGCAGCAGCGGCAACATCCGCTCATGGCACGCCCGGACGCAGGTGTAGAGATACGGCATCAGCCGCGAGCGCAGATCGAACACCGCACGCATGGCGTCGCAGAACCTCGGTTCATACGTCCACGGCCGCCGGTCCAGCGTCGCCGTGCGAGCCGAGTGCAACCGAAGCGCGGCCGAAAGAGCGCCGAACTGCACCCATCGCGTCGTCGTCTCCTCCAGCCGCGGCCCGAAGTGGCCGCCGATGTCGTGCGACCAGTAGAAGCACCCGATGTTGCCCGCCGCGACCGTGAAGGGAACCTGAAAGCCGAGCATCTCCCAGCCGGTGTGGGCATCGCCGGAGAAGTGGATTGGATATCGATGGTCGCCCCATCCGCCGGTGGCGGGACTCCCCCACTCCGTCCCCGAGTCCGCGCCGCCCTCATCGCCGGCCCATCGCGAGAAGGACATGCCGCGAAGGCCGGGGTCTGTGGCCGTCGGCGGGCGCGATGTGTGCTGAAAATAGAGGTGATTCAGCCAGCGGAGATTGGTCAACCCTGGAATCGATCGGACGTTGCGGTCCTGCTGCCAATCGACCCACCAGAAGTCCACTGATGTCGGATGTGAAGAGGTGAGCTGTTCGAGGGGAGCGTGAACCTTGTCGAAGAGCGCTTCCATGTAGCGGCGATCACCAGCATCGAACGGAACCGTGGTTCCATCCGGCGCACGACCGATCGCACGCATGAACTCCGCATAGCGATCCTCGTGTGGCCCCACGCCATCGGCGGGATGGAGGTTGAGCGTCACCGCCAGCCCCCTGGCGTGCAACCAGGCGACAAGATCTTCCGCATCCGGCAGCAACTCGCGATTCCAGGACCAACCCGTCCAGCCCGGCTTGTGCCAGTCCATGTCCAGCACGAGGACATCCAGGGGGAACCCATGCACCTCAAACTCGTCGACGATGCCGCGGAACTCGTCTGAGGTGTACGGCCAATACCGTGAATACCACGCGCCAAGCGCGTACTTGCGCGGCATGGGCACTCGCCCGGCGATCACAGCCAACGCTTGCAACGCGGCTGCATAGTCGTCGCCATACGCGAAGAGATACCAATCCATGTTGTCCCAAAGACCCAGCCTCTCGCGTGTGGTCGCCCAGCCGTTGATGAGCAGGTGCCGACGGGAATCGTTCACGAGATGCCAGCCATCGCGGGAGAGCAGGCCCTCGCCGATGGGATGGGGGCCGCGGAGCCCATCGAGTGTCGTCAGCGTGCCGCCGAGGTTGTGCAGGTTGCGGGATTCGGGCGTCCAGAGCACTCGTCCCTCACGCCGCGGCACATCCGAGGGCGGGGTCGGGTGCTCAATGAGGGCGTGCATGTTCCCCGCGTGCGGGGGCAGACCGTCGGGGGTGTACGTCAGCGTGAATCGCCTCGTCTTGACAACAATCGGTGGCGATCCAGCATCCGCGGCCGTCGTCTTGCTGGCAAACGCGATGGAGCCCGCCGCACGGGCGATCTCGGGATCACCGGCAGGGCCGTTGATGGCAAAGAGCGACGGATGATCGCAGAATCGCCCACCGCTGCTCGCGGGTGCGTATTCGATGCGCACGCACTCTTCGCAGATGACTGTGATACGGACGGCGTGCAAGGGAGACTCCGGGAGTTGGACGGGCTCGCCATGCTATCGAATCCGGCCCACTGAAACCGGAGCAAAAGAAAAACCCGAGCGTGGGCTCGGGTTGATGTGAAACATGACGATGGGACCGGCGGCTTGCGCCGCTCGGCTGTGAATCACTCTCCGGGGTGCTTCTCGGCATAGTCGAGGATTCGTTCGAGGACATTGTCGCCTTCTCGCTTCCAGCGCTCGACGTACTTGCCGTCCACAAAGAGCGTTGGAATGAAGCGGGTGACAAACTTCTGCCCGCCCGTCACATCATTCTGCACGGCGACTTTCACCGGACCGGAGTCGAGTTCCGCATCGAACTTCGCCGTATCCAAGCCGATCACCCCGGCGAAGAGACTGAGCTTTGTCGTGGTCAGCCCGGTCTGGCGATCAAAGATCATGCCCTTCATTTTGTTCCATGCGTCCGGGCCACCGAGATTGCCCGCGGCCTCAACCGCCTGCGCCGCGATGCAGCCCGCGGGGAACTTGTTGTCCACAAACGGATTGCAGTCCTTACACACGGGATAGTGCCGGAACGAGTAGTTGAACGCCTTCTTGCCGACCAGCGCCTGGATCGCTGCGTCGAGTTCCTTGGTGCCGGGCTCGGTCAGGTCGCCCCAGACGACGACATCCACCTTCGCGCCCGGAGAACTCTTCACGTACTTCGGATTGCCCGCGGCTGCACGCGCGGCGAGAGCTTCCAGTCTTCGAAATACTTCATGCCCACCAAGGGCGGGTTGTCGTTCTTCGCATCCGCCGGGGGCGGGTTGAGCTTGATCGCATCGTTGATCATCGTCGTCAGCATCATCGGATTGGTAAGCCAGCCGCGCACCTCGACACCGTTGACGAACATCATCGGCGTGTAGAACAACCCGAGCACTTCGCCCCACTTGGTGTCATCGCGCACAAGCTTGAGCGTCTCCTCGCTCTTCCACTTCTTGATCACGGCCTCGACATTCGGAATGCCCATCTTCGTCACTTGGGCGCGAAGATCCTCTTCCTTGAACTCCGCCTTGATCGAGAAGAGCCACTCGGCCATCTTGAAGAAGGCCTCGTTGGCGGCGGGCTCCGCGGGCTTGCCCTCCAGCGACGCGATCGACCCGGCGACGCTCGCAACGGCTTCCGCCGCGCGAGCCGCCTCGCAGGCGTTCACGCGCATCGTCTTGGAGACGTACGGATTGCACTCCGTACACATCGGAAAATGCACGATGCTGACGCTGATCTTGCCAGGGTTCGCGTTGTACGCGTTCATCAACTGGGCCTCGAAGGCCTTGCAGTCTGGGCATTGGAAATCCGTGAGCATCACGACGCGGACGGTGGACTCCTTCGGTCCCAGCAGCCAGCGGCCGCGGAAGCCATTGGGCGGTCCCCACGGCGCCTTCTCGCTCGTCGCCTGCGCGGCCGCCTTCTCCGCGGCCTGTTTCATCGCCGCCTCAAACTCCTTGCGGCTGCGCTCGGCGGCCTCCGCATCGGCCTTCATCAGGCCCTCGCGATGCGAGACCTCGAAGGCCGCGAGCGTCCCCGACGCGATCGCGAAGACCGCGACCCCGGCGACCACCGCGCTCCAGGCGCGATCCCATTTCCATCCACAGATCGAAACCGAGCGGGCCTTCATCATGCCGATCTCCAATGCGAGCCAGAGTGTCAGATTCCCGATGTGCGAAGCGATGCAGTACGGGCAGAGTTTGTTTGAGACGATGATCACAACAATGTACAAAATGCTCATCGCCGCGCCGAAGCGGGCGAGCCAAGGGATCAGCGCGGGCACTTTGCGGCCGCGCACGCCGATGACGATCCATGCCGCGAGAGCCGCCGCGAAATACGTCGCTCCGAGAAAACTCACGGGCCATACCGCTTGCAGCGGATTGATCTTCTGAAAGTCCGTGCTGCTTGCGATCGACTTGATCGCCATGATCATGCCGCCGATGGACCCCATCGGGTGGGCCTCCAGCGTGGCGCAAGCGGATTGCTTGGTCTCGGCAGTGAGCGCGAGCCCCATGCCCCCCTGATTGACGTTTCCTCCGCCGCATCCGGGAAGGGGATGGCCCGACAGGTGCTGATACGCCAATCCGCCCGCCGCGACGAGAGCCACGATGATCGCCGCCAGCCCGATCGCGTACGCGAGTAGAGGCAAGCGAATCACCGCTTCTTCGCCCCCCCGCGCGGCACCGCCACCCGACGCATCGGGTCGTGCGTTGGAAACTGGCTTGAGTGAGTTTGGCAAAGGGGTTGCGGACATGGGGTGTGGGCGGAGGAGTCGCCCGTGATGGGCGCGAGGAAAGAAACGCGACGGGATTCTACCGGGGGCGCATCGATCGGTTGGCGTGCCGGGGAGTTGTTCGGGCGCGACGGCACATCGTTCGTTGCCCCCAACGGGAAAACAGCTTCTCGGCCCCTATCCTCCCCCTACCCCCGGGCGGGTAGCTCAATTGGCTAGAGCAATCGCTTTACATGCGATAGGTTCAGGGTTCGAGTCCCTGCCTGCCCACTTTCAGAGGCATCGGGCACTAGGCACTGGGCACTGGTGCGGATGACACGCGGCCGGTGTTCGGCTCATGAACGCACTCGATGCCCTCTACCTTCCGCTGGCGATCATCACTGCCCCGTGGTGGGCGCGAAAGACGCGTTCGGGATGGGGCGAGCGCTTCGGTCACATTCCATTACTGCCCGCGAAACAGCCCGGCGTGCCTCGCGTGCTGCTGCATGCGGTTTCGGTGGGTGAGGTCGGCACGCTTCGCGGCTTGGTGCCGATGCTCCGGGGGCGTGGGTCCGAGGTGGTGGTTTCGGTCTCGACCGATACGGGGCTGAAGCGTGCTCGTGAGCTGTTCGAGAATCAGCCCGGCGTCTTCGTGGTTCGCTTCGCGCTGGACTTCTCTCCCGCGGTCAACCGGTTTCTCGATGCGGTGCGGCCCGATGTTGTCGCACTGGTCGAACTGGAAGTCTGGCCGAACTTCGTGGCTCTTTGCGGAAATCGCGGCATTCCCGTCGGAGTCATCAATGGCCGCCTGTCGGTGCGCTCCTTTCGCGGGTATCGCCGCTTCCGTCGCTTCTTTGCGAAGTCCTTCGGCACGCTGGCGTTCGTGGGGGCGCAAGATGGCGACTACGCCGCGCGGTTTCGCGCCATGGGCGTTCCTGAGAATCGCCTCACCGTCTCCGGCTCGATGAAGTGGGATGCGACAGGCATTCTCGCTCCCGGCGAAGAGCTTCCCGGCGCGGCCGCGCTCGCACGCGAGCTTGGGATCGATCGTTCCAAACCCCTGATCGTCGCCGGATCGACCGCGCCGATGCCCGGCACGAGCGCGTCGGCCACCGAGGATGGCCTGCTGCACGCCGCAGTGCCGGAGGGCGTACAGCTTCTCACCGCGCCGCGCCGGCCCGAGCATCGTGAGGCCGCGTTCGCCGCGATGGGCGGCCCATCCCGCTGCGTGCGGCGTTCGGATCGCGCTCCGGCCAAACCGGGACAAGACCGGTTTCTCCTCGACACCATCGGCGAACTGCGCCAGGCCTACGCGTTGGCGGATGTCGTCGTGATCGGCCGCACCTTTGATCCCGCCCCGGGCGGTTCGGACCCCATCGAATCCGTTTCGCTGGGCAAGGCGACGGTTCTTGGGCCGCATTCCGCGAACTTCGAGTATGTGGTGCGGACATTCCGCGATGCGGACGCCATCGTCATCACCGACGCCGCCTCGCTCCCCGCGATGCTTCGCGATCTGCTCGCCGATCGCCCACGCCGCGAAGCACTCGCAGGCAACGGCGCGGCCGCGATCCACTCGCAACAGGGCGCGACGGCCCGGCACGCGGACATGATCCTCGCCGCTCTCGCGGCATCTTCGGCCAAATAGGCGGCTACGTCCGATCACTCTCGCTTGTTCGTTTGAATCACCGCTTCTCGTTGCAACATATTTCTCGCAGGAAATCGATTCGCACTGCATCTTTTTGTGGTGACTGTCGCGTATAAGTGAGACGATCCCTCGGGTGCAACGGGTGGGAACAAAGGCCGGAGGATTCCGGCGCGGCGGGGAAACGGGTTGACGGCGACATCACGCTGACGCGGGTGCGGCCGAATCGGGTTGGTTGGGGTTTTCAAGAACGAAGCGACGGGCGACCCGGCACCTCCTCCGTGTCGCCCGCTCGCGCACGGTTCCTCCCACTCGCGGCGATCCGCGTCCTTGTCGACCGGATCGCCGCTTGCAGTCGGCATCTGCCGAGGTGTCCTCGCCGAATGCACGAGCATTTCCTCACTATTTCTTGATTTGCTTCATCAAGTCTGCCACCGCCGCCTCCAGCTGCAGGTCCTTCCCCGCCGCCTCATCCGCGGGCACCTGCGGCACATCCACATCCGGCTTCGCGCCGTTGTTCTCCATGTCCGAGCCGTCGGGGAGGTACCAGCCGCGGAAGGGCATGCGCACGGTGGTGCCGTCGATGAGCGAGAACGCGCCGGTGGAGATGACGCCGCCGAAGGTCGCGGTGCCGACCAGGCGGCCGCGCTTGGTGGTCTTGACGGCGTGGGCGAAGATCTCCGCGTTGGAGAAGGAGTGCTCGTTGATGAGCACGTTGATCGGGCGCGTCCAGCCGTAAATGAGGCGGCGATCGCGCGGATACGAGTCGGTCGGAACGCTCTTGGGCTCGGCGCCGCGGGGCACGGTGTAGGCGTGTCGTGGCGCGGTGAGGGAGGTGAGCAGGATGTCGGCAGTGGAACCGCCGCCGTTGTCGCGGACGTCGATGATGAGCCCCTCCTTGCCGTGCGCCGCGGCGTAGAGATCGCGCTCGAAGTCGCGGACCTCCGCCTCGCCCATCGCCTTGATGTGCAGGTAGCCGAGTTTGCCGGTGGAGAGCTTCTCCACGGCCGCGCGACGCTCGGCGATCTCCTCTTCGTAGCGGAGATTCGTCCACGCCGCGCCGGAGATCGGGATGATGACGACGAACGGTCCGGGTGCCGCCGCTGGTTTGGAATCGTCGGGCTTCGCGTCCGCCTTCGCGGCGACGGGACCCGGTCCTCGCTTCAGCTCGACGAGCGTCTCCCGACCCGCGCGATTCATGAACGCGGCATCCAAATCCAACACCGGCATCGATCCCGCCCCCCCACCATCCGCCGCGAGCTTCTTGCCGTCCACCGCGATGATGACATCGCCGACATTGATGCGCGACTGCTTGTGCGAGGCCGGAGAGTCCGGCGCGACGTGCAGCACCTCGTATCCACCCGCGACTGGCTTCACACGCACGCCCAGATACCCCGTTCCGGGCGTTCCGCCCGCGAACGTGGGACCGCCGGAGATTCCCGTGTGCGATCCTTCTGTTTCGCCAAAGAGCAACTGCGTCACGCGGTTGAATGATTCGGTTGTTCGCGTCTTCGTCGCGAGTTCCTCGAAGCGGCGCGTGAGCCCGGGCCAATCGAGTCCCTTCATCGTCGGGTGGTAGAAGCGATCTCCGAACGTCCGGGCGGCCTCCAGGAATTTTTGCCTTTGCTGAGCCGCAACATCAATCGCCACAGGGGCGTCGATCGGATAGACATCCACTTTTCCGCCCTTGGTCGGCGCTGCGTTCGCCGTGCCCGCCTTGATGAAGACCACTTTGTCGCCGGTGAGCGAAATACTCACGCCGCCATTGGCTCCGGGCGAGATGACCTTGCGGTCCGCGCCCTTGAAATCAATGCTCACCAGCGAGGGCTCGCCATCAAACGAGCCGCTGAAGATGATGCGATCCGCGGGGGGAGTAATCTCCAGTGAGCCCTTGCCCCCGGGAAGCGACGTGATCCGGCGGATCCGGGTGTACGCATCCTCCGCATCAAACTTCCAGGGCTCCAGCTTCTTCGCCCCGGCCTTGGGCTTGGCGTCCTCGGGCTTGGCATCATCTTTCTTGGGCTCGTCCGCCTTCTTGTCGTCGGGCTTCACGTCCATCGCCTTGTCGTGCTTGGCGGCGAGTTGCTTGAGAACAAACGCAGGAGTCTCCGCGGGCTTGCGCTTCGCGGCCGCCTCCGCGGCCTTCTTGTAGTAGTCCTCGCGCTCGTAGGCCGTGAGCCCCTCAAGCTCCTTGTCGAGATAGACCTGATGGACATCGACCTGATCGTTCTGGTCCGCGCGCTGCGAGAAGAAGGTCAGAATCTTGCCATCCGCGCTCAAACGCGGGCTGCCATCATCATCCGGATGCTGCGTGATGTTCGCCGCGGGCGTGGACTTGAACGTGGAACCGGCCTCAAACGAATCGAAGCCGCCGGTGTCCAGCAGCCAGATGTCGGAGTTGAAGTCGAGGTCTTCGACGGCGTACACGATGTGTCGCGAATCGCCCGCCCAGTGGGCATCCGGCGCGTTCCAGCCGGTGAAGAGCACGCGCTGCTTCATGCTTTGCAACTCAACCAACACCAGATCGCCCAGCGCACGCGTCACGAGCAGGCACTTGGCATCCGGCGAGGGCGTCGCGCCGCGCAGATCCTTCGCATCCGTCAGCACCGGCTCAATCTTGAACTGCAACGCCTCCGACCACCGTTTGCCGAAGTCCGGCTTCTTGGTCTTGGGCTTCTCAGCGGCGGCCTTGTCGTCCTTCTTCGCATCATCGCCCGCTTTGGGCTCATCCTTCTTGGGCTCGTCGTCCTTCTTGGCCTCATCCTTCTTCGGCTCGTCCTTCTTGGGCTCGGTCTTGTCACCCTCATCTTTCTTCTTCGCGTCGGCGGGCTCATCCGTCTTTTTCTCGGGATTGATGTCCTCGCGTGCGAGGGTCACCACTGCACCATAGATCGAGTACTTCCCGAGGTTCGCCGAGCCCTTGTCCGTTCCCGCCCCCCCCACCGCCGCAAGCCCCTCGTCATCCGAGGAGAAGTACAGCACACGCCCATCCGGCGACCACGCCAGATCGCGCTCGCGCCCCGACGTGTTCGTGACGCGCCGCGTTGGATACCCCTCGGTCGTGCTGCGAACGAAGATCTCTCCCCGCGCCGCCACCGCCATTGTCTTCCCATCCGGCGAGAGCACCGCCTCGCTCACTTCCTTATCCAGCGCGGCCCGCTGGATATCCAGTGTCACATCATCCGCCTGCGCCACCAGATTCATGGGCTGCGGCACGGCCTTGGTATCCGAAAGGTCCAACCGATACATCCGATCCCAGACGCAAAAGACCGCGACCTTGCCATTCGCACTCACGGCCAGATCGCGCACGCCCGCGCCGATGCTGAGCTGCTCCGACGTCGGCTTGAATGACGTCAACTGAATCGCCGCGCCGTTCGCCTCGCCACCGGGCCCGACCCGCCAGACATTGTTTTGTCCATCGCGCGAAGAGATGAAGAGCGTCGAACCATCCGGCAACGCCGCCGGCTCAAAGTCATTGGCCAGATCGCTCGACAGCTTCGTAAACGACCCATCCCCAAGATTCAGCCGCCAGATATCGCACGTTCCCGATCCACGATACTTCGGCCGCTCCGGTGGGCAATACCCGCGATAGAAGAGCAACCCGTTCCCGTCGATCGTCGGCCGTACCCCCGTGCCGAACGCCGGATTGATGAGCGTGATCGGCCCGCCCGAGACCCCACCCGTCTGCACCGGATCGGCCGGACCATCCACAGCCACCCTGTACAGGCGGGGTGACTTGTAGAGCATGGGTTCGATCGTCGAACTGAAGATCAGTGTCTTACCGTCCGTGGAATATCCACCCAGATTAAGGGGCCTGTCTGTGGCCGTGATCCGCCGCGCGGCTCCGCCGACCAGACCCACCACGGTCTTGGCGACAGGCATCACGTACAAATTCCTTCCCCCATCTCGGGTGGACTCAAAGGCAAGCTGACTGCCGTCAGGGGAAAACACTGAACGCCGCTCGTCGGCGGGGTGAACAGTGAGCCGTGAGCACGGCCCGCCGTCAATGGCAGTTGCCCAGAGGTCTCCAGCCCAAGCGAAAACCACCGTGGAGCCATCCGGTGAGACCGAGGGGAACTCTGGAAATCCAACGGATGTCGAGGCATCGGTGCCCGCAACGACCATCGAAGGAGTCGGCTGTTCGACCACCGACATTGGGGTCGGTGCGGAAGTAACGGCACAGCCGCCAGCCAAGAGAGCCGAGCCGAACAGCAGGCAGGCAGGGAATCGAAGAGCTTCGGACATTGCAGAACCCTCGTTTGTTCGATTGGGAAGAACGCGAACCGGGCGACGGGCCAAATCGCAAGGGGCGAGCATACCGGCTTGGGAGGATTTGCGTGGCGGAATCTGACGGGTTGTTCAGACTGGCAAGCGAGTTCCAACCGGTGATTTGACAGACGCTTGGATTTCGGTTCCCATGCGGTATTCTGGTGGGTTCCGGACGCTTACCGTTCGGAAGCAACACTCGGCCGATGTCGGCCGCGTGGGGGTCGCGAACGCGGCGGGCGATATGTGTCGTCCGGCTGTCTGTGTGCGCGAGGAAGCCCGCTGCATGGCGGGTAACAACGTGAAACGCGGGTATCGCGGCCATGCCGCGAACCTGGTCACTGAACTGGGAGCGGCGCGATGCGGAAGAACAAGCTCGGGACCAAGCGTTGGCTGACCGGCACGATGTCCGAAGGGATGGAGCAGCTCGAGCCGCGTCAGCTGCTGGCGTTCGGCGACACGTTCCAGCCGGGTGCGCTGGACTGGCGCGGCCAGCATCTGAACGACTGGAACTCCGGATCTTGGATCATCACCTTCAACGGCGAGCAGTCGCGGGCGCAGGCGGATGCCCGTGCCCGTCAGATCGCCACGGCGATCGGCGTCAATCCGGCGCAGGTCATTACCTCAGCGCTCGGCAAGTTCGCCAACATCTGGGTGAACGATCGCGTTACGGAGGCGGCGGTCGACGCAGCCCGCCAGCAGTTCCCCTTCATGCGGAACTTCGAGCCGGACCGGATCGTTCACACGGATCGCGTGCCCAACGACGCGACCCTCGCCCAGCAATGGCCGATCCGAAACACAGGTCAGGCCGCGGGCAACAGCGGTCCCGGCCTGCCCGGCGCTGACATGGACGCGACGGAGGCGTGGAACATCACGACCGGCTCGAACCGAGTGGTCGTTGCGATTCTGGATACCGGCATCGACCTGACGCACCCGGACCTTCGCGCGAATCTCTGGGTGAATCCCGGCGAGATCAACGCGAACAACGCCGACGATGAGGGCAACGGCTTCATCGACGATGTCAACGGCTGGGACTTTGCCAACAACGACAGCAATCCGCAGGATCCGCTGGCGGCTGGTCACGGCACGGCGGTGGCGGGCTGCATCGGCGCGGTTGGCAACAACGCGCTCGGCGTGGTCGGCATCAACTGGACCGTGCAGATGATGATGTGCAAGATCGGCGACGAGATGGGGCAGCTCTCCAACGCAGCCATCATCAACGCCCTGCAATACATCGTGCTGCAGAAGCGCCGAGGCGTCAACATCGTCGTCAGCAACAACTCCTATGGCGGCATCGGCGGCTCGGACCCGAATACCTACAACGAGGCCGAGCGCATCGCCGTGCAGGACTCGACCGATGCGGGCGTTCTGTTCGTTGCCTCCGCCGGCAACAGCTCGCTGGACAACGATGGCCCGCAGCGCGCGTATCCCGCCTCGTACGAGAACCCGTACATCATCTCCGTCGCCTCGACTGACAACCAGGACCGCCTCTCGGGCTTCTCCTGCTTCGGGCTCGTCAACGTCGATCTCGGCGCTCCCGGCGAGCAGGTCTGGACGACGCAGAACGGCGGCGGATACCAGTACATCGACGGAACCTCGTTCTCCGCCCCGTACACCGCCGGCGTGATCGCGCTGATGGCGTCGGTCAACCAGTTCGCAACCAAGGAGCAGCTCAAGGCCGCTCTGCTCGCGAGCGTCGATCCGATTCCCGCGCTGACCGGAAAGGTCGCCACGGGCGGTCGTCTGAACGCGTTCAACGCCGTCGCCGCGTCGCGCACCGAAGGTCTGTTCGTCACAACGATCTCCCCCGGCAGCCAGTCGGCCAACGTCACCCGCATCGATGTGCTCTTCTCCGGAGATATCAATCCTGCGTTCTTCGATTCGGTGAACATCCCGCTGGACCTGCAGCTCGAGCGTGCCAATGGAGCGACGAGTTTCAATGGCTCGCAGACGATCGTTTCGATTCCCGCGAGCATCGTCTCGGTCACCGGCAATCACCTTGTCATCGACTTCGGCACCTCGCTGCCGCGAGATCTCTATCGCCTGACGCTCCGCGCCGACCACTTCCGCGATACCGCGGGCAACTACCTCAACGGCGACCTGACGCAGGGCACAGACCACGTCTACGACTTCAACATCGTCTCGTTCCGCGGTCCCTACGAGCCCAATGACACCCGCGCCACCGCGGCCCCGCTGATCATCGGCACCACCGGCATGGCCACCGTCGATGATCTGTACATCGGCGACGGCGTCAATCCGACCACCGACGTGGACATGTTCAAGGTGTACGTCTCCGGTCCGACGCTCATCAGCGCGGCAGTGCGGGCCCGCTCTCTCCCGGTGTATTCCGGCCTTGATTCGTACATCCGCATCTTCGATTCGGGCGGCAACGAGATCGCCCGCAACGACAACTTCGAGGGCCTTGACTCCCGCCTCCAAGTCTTTGTCGCTGGCGCGGGAACGTACTACATCAGCGTGAGCGCGTTCCCCAACACCGCGTATCTGCCCGATACCGAAAACGGCCGAAGCGCCAACGGTTCGGTCGGTGTCTTCTCGCTCGACGTAACGGTCGCGACCAGCGGCCCGCAGGTGATCACCCGCACCGCCACGGACACGCCGCTGAACATCCCCGTCCAGGGCGACATCGTCAGCACGATTAATGTGACCGATGGTCGAAGCATCACGGACCTCACCGTCTCGGTGAACATCACCCACTCCTTCGTCTCCGATCTGCTCATCACGCTGACAGGGCCGGACGGGACCTCCATCCAGCTCTTCAACCGCCGCGGCGGCTCCGGCCAAAACCTGACCGACACCGTGTTCAGCGACGCGGGAACCAGCGCCATCGCCTCCGGCACGGCTCCCTTCACCGGCACCTTCCGCCCCGAGCAGGAGATCACGCCGTTCAAGAACCGCAGCGCGCTGGGCATCTGGACGCTCCGCATCCAGGACCTCAAACCGCTGGACTCCGGCACGTTGAACACATGGTCGATCACATTCACGCACGTGAACGACATCAGCGGCCCCTTCGAACTCAACGACACCACCCTGCTCGCCACCGACACGGCGATCGACGGCACGGGAGCCAAAACCTATCAGGCCTTCATCGGCGACGGCGCGTACGGCCTGCGCGATGTGGACCTCTTCCGCTTCGTCGCCGGCTCGGGCACGACCATCACCATCAACGCCAACGCCACCAGTGGCTCGCTGAAAACCGTGCTCCGTCTGTTCGACAGCCAGGGCATGGAGGTCCGGGCCGATCGCCGCCGCGGCGTGACGAGCAATCTCGTCAACTTCGTCGTCGCCAACGCGGGCGTGTACTACGTCGGCGTTTCCGGCGGCACCAACTCCTCCAACCCCTCCGACTTCGGCAACGACAGCTACCTCGTCGCCTCCGGCGGCTCCGGCACGCAGACCGACGCCACCGGCAACTACACCCTGACGATCTCCATCGCCGGCGGCGTCTCCGAAGGTCCGCAGGTGCTCTCGGGCAACCGGCTCTCCGTGGGCGTGAACTCCAACGGCGCCATCGGGCTTCCGACGGGAACATCCACGCGAGGCCTCGCGCTGGACGGGCTGGACTATCTGCTCTTCAACGACCCGGACAACAACAACACTCCATCGATCTCCTCCTACTTCGGAGCAACGTTCGACGGCTTCGTCGTTCGCAACACCGGCGATCGCTCGCAGACCGATGTGCCGATGGCGATCTCCAACGAGAGCGACTATCTCAACCGTCGCATCGTCGCCAGCGGCGTCTACCGCGCCCTGGGCGTCCGTCGCACGCTGAGCTTCGGCGTCAACGACAAGTTCGTCGCCATCGACATCGCGCTGACCAACCGCTCCTCGCTGGTGATCAACAACCTGGCATGGCTCGAGGGCGTCGGCGCCCGTCAGGGATACAACCTGCCGGTCATCGATCCCGTCACGCAGGGCCTGACCACCAACAACGTCAAGAACGGCTCGATGCGTCTGGCCACCTCCAGCTTCGCCTCCGGCGGCTCGACCTTCACCATCGGCCTCGGCGCCGCGGCCGGCCCGAACAACGTCGTCACCGGCTTCGCCGGAGCCGGCGTCGCTCGCGATCCGATCTCGCTGCTCTCGGCCCCGGTCGATCCCGATCCCAGCATGGCCGATGTCGGCGCGGCCGGCGAGCAGGACATGTCCGTCGGCTTCAACCTTGGCTCCCTCGGTCCCGCCCAGACGATCTCCTTCCGCTACTTCCTCTTCGTGGGCAGCAGCGAGGCACAGGTCGCCTCGCAGTTCAACCAGCTTGACTCTGATACCGGCACTGGCCACCTCGTGCCGCTGGCGACCGCGGGCTCGATCACTCCGACCACATTGCCGTACGCGATCTACTACCCCGAGGGCTTCGCCAACAACCGCGCCAGCACCTTCCTTCCGATCGTCAACGGCGGGGCGTCCAACGTCCGCGTCGTCGTCATCGCCCACTACGAGAAGAGCACGTCATTCACGCTTCCCGTCTCCGAAGTGCTCTACGACACTGCGACCGACGAGACCAGCGGCGTCATCGCCCCCGGCTCGCGAAGCGGCATCACACTCACCACGCCGACCCTTTACGCGAACGGAACTTCCGCCGGCGGCGGGCTCCCCGGCCGCGTGCAGTCCCTCATCACGGGCCGCAACGGCGTCTTCAAGAACACGCCATACGCCCTTGAGATCCGCTCCAGCGCGCCCGTCGGCGCTCAGCTCAGCCACTACGACTTCGGCATCACCACCGGCCAGTCCGCCATCAGCCAGGAGTCCACGACGTGGACCTTCGCCGAAGTGCAGAAGGGCGCGAACATCAACGACTTCCTGGTTTTCCTGAATCCGGGAACCATTACGACCAAGGTCACGCTCACCTTCTACGGAGCCACCGGACAGGTCGCCACGCAGTTCACGCAGAACGTTGATCCGGGTCGGCGCAGCGGCTGGTCCGTCGCCAACCTCAGCATCCCCAACGGCTCGTATGCCGTCTCGCTCATCGCCGAGCAGCCGATCGTCGCCGCTCTGACCCACTTCAACTCCACCGCGCGCAGCGGCTACGGAACCCTCGGCCTGCCCTCCGCCGGCTCGCTGCACGGCGGCACCGCTCAAGGCCAGGTCGGTCTGACGGCCACGAACGAGGCCATTCGTGTCCTCAACGCCAACTCGACCCCCGCGACGGTGACCTTCACCTTCGCCTTCGCCAACGCCAGCTCGTACCGCCGCACACTGGTCGTGCCCGCTCGCTCCAGCGGCGGCTTCAGCGTCAGCTCACTCGTCGGCTTCCCCGGCGGCCAGTCCTACGGCGTGACCTACGACTCAAACGTCCCCGTCACCGTCAGCTTGCCCAACCAGACAAGCGTCGGCGCGAGTGGCACAACTCTGACGGCCCTTGCCAGCACGCAGTGGCTCTTCGGCGACGGCTTCCGCCCCGCCGCGGGCAACGCCGTCAAGGAGTATCTCCGCGTCTACAACCCATCGCAGACCGATCAGACCGTCGAAGTCGCGATCAACTTCAGCAATGGCACCAGCGAAGTCTTCCGTCGCACCGTCCTTGCTCGCGGCACATCGAGCTTCGACGTCTTCGACTTCATCACCGGCTCTCACCGGAGCTCGGCCGCGTTCTATGGCGTCCGCGTCGTCTCCGCTGTTCCGATCGTCGCCTTCCTCGGCCACTTCGACGGCTTCCTTGGCGGCGGCTTCGGCTCTCTTGGTACCCCGCTGGGTACCACCGGTTCTCCGTCCTGAGTCAACAAAACCAGCGCACTGCATCACACACCCAGGGATTCGATCCCTGGGTTTTTTATTTTTGGCATTGCCGCAGAAGGCCGGGATTGAGCGGAAACACACCGCGGCACGCCCTACCCTTGCGCTCGGCACATGGTTTTGCGGGCTGGCCCGCCGCCATCGTTTCGGACATTTTTGAGGGCGTAGCTCAGTTGGTAGAGCAGCGGACTTTTAATCCGCTGGTCGTGGGTTCGAGTCCCACCGCCCTCATTGATTCTGCAGACCGGTTGATCCAAGCCGGTTGATACAAGGGGGATCGCCCGCGTGAGTTCCGCCGTCGTTTCGTCAACTTCGCTTTCGCTCCTGGTCGTTCATGCGCACTGGTCCGATGGTGCGGTGCATCTGTGGGCAGAGGGGGACGGCGAGCATGACGGCACACTGCCCGCAGACGGCGCCGCCGCACCGGCCGCCGATCCTCCGCACCAGCACGCCGCCAGCGTGGAGCAACTTCGAGCCGCTCTGGCCGGTCCACTCGCGGGGATCGAAGCAGGCACGGGATCACTGACGCTCGCGCTGCCGGCCAAGAGTGGCGTCGCGCTGCCCAGCCCGCATCTGGCCCACGCGCTCGGACATGTCGAGGTCGAGGCCGAACCCGAGTCTCCCGAAGCCGTTACGACTCTCGGACGATTTATCGTCTCCACGCTGACGATCAAGCCGGGCGACGCTCCTCGCACGCTGGATGCCCTTGAAGACCTCGCCTCGGGTGAGATGGGTCGCACCAGCGCCAGCGGTGAGCGACCCATCACCGTCGTGGCCGGCGAATCGCTCCACTTTCTTGCCGCCGCGTCTCGCTTTGTGCGCCACTTGCTCGCCCAGCATCGCGTGGTTCCGATGGTGCAGCAAGACCAGTCCGGTTCCGTCGCGGGCATCTGGGCCCCGTGGCTCGGCGATGAGCAAACGGCGGCCCGTGCGGCCCACCTGCTCGCGGCCATGCCCGCCTCCAGCCGCGCCGCGTTTGATTCCTTCGGCCACGACGGCTGGACGATGATCGACGACTTCCTGCTCCGCGTCGGCGATGCGATCTGCCGCCGCGTTCTGGTGCAGGACACGATGCAGGACGCCATCGAAGGCCGCGACGCCGCGACCGATCTGCACGTCACATGGCTGGCGGGCCTGCTCGGCGAGGGACCCGAGATCGATGTCCGCACCGGGCCGCGCAACGACCTGATCAAGGGCGTCCGCCGCTGGATCGGCGGCCTGGAAGAGCGCGGCAGCGGGGCGGCGTGGCGGCTGCTCGTCAAGCTCACCGAACCGCTGGACCTCAAGGGCGTCGACGATTTCGCGACTCCCGGCGACAAGGTCCGCTGGACGCTCTCGCTGCACTTGCAGTCCGTGCCCGAGCCCGAAGTCATCGCCGATGCGACTGACATCTGGCTGCTCCCGCCCGGCGCGGCGAGCGTCGAGGGTCAGCGCATCGAGCAGCCGCAGGAACTCCTGCTCAGCGAACTGGGGCGCGCGGCCCGTCTGTACAAGCGTCTGGAAAAGGTGCTGGAAGAGTCCGAACCGACGGAACTCGAACTGACCACGACCGACGCGTACAAGTTTCTCCGCGAGTTTCGCCCGCTGCTGATCGAGCAGGGCTTCGGCGTCGTCGCGCCCGATTGGTGGGACTCCCCGACCGTCCGCCTCGGCGCCCGCATGCTCGTACAGAGCGACGACATCGATCTCACCAGCATCGGCGCCGCCGACGATCAGGGCGGCGTGGGATCCACCGGTTCCGGCACCCCGCAGCTCGGCTTGGCGTCGCTCGTCAGCTATCGCTGGCAGATCGCAGTCGGCGACACGAATCTCACGCTCGAACAGTTCGAGAAACTCGCCGCCCAGCACTCCCCGCTCATCCGACTCAACGGCCGCTGGGTCGAGATTCGTCCCGAGGATGTAAAAGCCGCGATCAAGTTCATCCGCGAGAATCCGGGTGGCAAGATGGAGATCGGCCGCGCGTTGCGTCTGGCATACGCCAGCGACGTGCGCGACACCGGCGTGCCCATCCTCGGCATGGACGCCACCGGCTGGGTGGCCGCCGTCTTCGGTGATGCCAGCGCGAACACCAAGATGCCGATGATCGAAGCCCCGCACGGCTTCATCGGAACGCTTCGCGCCTATCAGCTCAAGGGTCTTTCGTGGCTCGCGTTCCTTGACAAGCTCGGCCTTGGCGCGTGCCTCGCGGACGACATGGGTCTGGGCAAGACCATCCAGTTGCTCGCCCTGCTGGCGCACGAGCGGAAGTTTGTCGCAAGCCCGAGCGCGGTGCCCGTCGCGCCCGGAACTGAAATCCGCGGCAAGCGCATTCCGCCCACGCTGCTGATCGTCCCGATGTCCGTCGTCTCCAACTGGGTTCATGAAGCTCGTCGGTTCACGCCCGATCTCCGCGTCATGGTGCATCACGGCCTGGAGCGCAAGACCGGCGATGTGCTCGTCACCGGCGCGCAAGACTCGGATATGGTCATCACGACCTACGCCCTCGCGCACCGCGATCGCGAGGATCTCTCGAAGGTTACTTGGGGCCGCATCGTCCTCGACGAAGCGCAGAACATCAAGAACCCGACGGCCAAGCAGACCCGCGCGATCCACTCGATCCCATCGCCCCGCCGCTTCGCGCTCACGGGCACTCCGCTTGAGAACCGCCTGATCGAACTCTGGTCGATCATGGACTTCCTGAACCCCGGCTATCTCGGCCCCGCCAGCGAGTTCCGCTCCAAGTTCGCGGTGCCCATCGAGCGCTACCACGACAAGCAGCGCGGCAGCCAGCTCCGCGGCCTCGTCCAGCCGTTCGTGCTGCGCCGCCTGAAGACGGACCCGACCGTCATCACAGATCTCCCCGAAAAAGTCGAGACCAAGGAATACTGCTATCTCACGCCCGAACAGGCTGGGCTCTATCAGACCTGCGTCAGCGACATGCTCGCCGCCGCAGAGCGCGCCGAGGGCATCCAGCGCCGCGGCCTCGTGCTCGCCGGGCTCATCAAGCTCAAGCAGATCTGCAACCACCCGGCTCACTTCCTCAAGGAGTTTGGGCCAGAGAACTCCGTCGCCACCGCGGCCCCGATCGCGGCGGCCCGCTCGGGCAAGTGCCAGCGGCTCTCGGAAATGCTCCAGGAAATCGTCGCCGCCGGCGACAAGGCCCTCGTCTTCACGCAGTTCCGTCAGATGGCCCACATGCTCGCGACGATGCTGCGGCAGACGCTGGATCGCGATGTCCTGCTGCTCCACGGCGGCACCCCCGCCGGACAGCGCACGCAGATCATCTCGGACTTTCAGGGTGACAAGTCGCACGGATACAAGCCCACGGCCCGCAGCATCCGCGCCAACAACGCTCCGATTCTCATTCTCTCCCTCAAGGCCGGCGGCGTCGGTCTGAATCTCACCGCTGCGAACCACGTCTTCCACTTCGATCGCTGGTGGAACCCCGCCGTGGAAAGTCAGGCGACCGACCGCGCCTATCGCATCGGTCAGACCCGTACCGTGCAGGTCCACAAGTTCATCGTCTCCGGCACCCTTGAGGAACGCATCGATCAGATGATCGAAGAGAAGACCCAACTCGCCGATTCGATCATCGGCCACGGCGAACAGTGGCTCACCGAGCTTTCCACATCCCAGCTCCGCGATCTGCTCACGCTCCGCGCCGATGCCGTCGAGCCCGATGTCGAGGAGGTGATCCTGTGAGCGCGATGCCTCCTTCCTCAACCCCGCCGCCGAATCCGCGTCCGCCGGGTTCTCCGATGTCCGGTTCTCCGCAGCGCGTCGGCCCCGGCTCGGTCGCCCGGTTCGACAAGCGCGTCACGCGTCCCACGCTGCATCCGCGCCGTGTCGTCGGCGGCTACAGGTTGCAAAGCCGCCCGCCCGCCGTGATTCCCGGCGAAATTGCCGCCGAACTGGAATCCGGCCAGGCATCCCCCACCTCATGGACGTGGACTTCCGCCCGCTGGATGCGCCCCGTCGAACAACTCGCTCCTGGCGACCAGCTCGCCGAAGGGTTGGAATACGCCAAAGCCGGGCAGGCCCGCTCGATCGAGATCAAGCCCGGCCTCATCAGCGGCCGCGTCCAGGGTCGCCTTCCGCAGGCCTACCGCACCAGCATCCGCATGCCGACGTTCACGCCCGAGCAGTGGGAACGAGTCTCCACGGCGATGTCCGGTCAGGCGAAATACGCCGCCGCGCTGCTCGCTGGCGAGTTGCCCACGAACATCGAAGACCTCTTCGCCCCCGCCGGCCTCACACTCTTCCCTACCGGCACCGCGGATCTCAGCGTCTCCTGCGAGTGCGATGTCTTCACTGGCAAGCCCCACGACTACGGCCCGGGGGACCCCTCCTCGCCTCCTCCTGAGCCCAAGCCCAAGCCCGCGCGCGGCGCGAATGTCGGCATGCCCTGGTGCAAGCACGTCTGCTGCCTGATGTATCTCGTCGCCGACAAACTTGGCCCCAACCCGCTCACCATCTTCATGCTTCGCGGCATGCCCGAGCAGGATCTCGTCGAGCGTCTGCGTCAGGCCCGCGTCCTGCAAGGCCTGCAGCGCACCGGCGCGGGCGCGATTCCCGTCTACACCGCCCACGTCCCCGGCGTCGGCCGCGCGCAGGTTCCCTTGGAAGAGACGCTCGCAAACTTCTGGATGGCCGACGATCCGGATGCACTCGGCGCGTTGGACATGCCCATCGCACCCCCCGAAGTCAGCCACCCGCTCCTCCGCCGCGTCGGACCCAGCCCTTTCACGGGGGCGAAGTTCCCGATCACCGGCCTGCTGGCGACCTGCTACGACGTCATCAGCGAGCATGTCATTCGCGAGAGCGAAAATGCCACTCCGGAACCGGAAAGTTCGGATTCTGAGGGGTAATCAGACCCGCCTGCCGGGCTGCCCACCCCGATTGATTCCACACGCCCCGCCCCTACCATTGGCCCGCTCATTCGGAACCGGTCGCGACGGACGTTCGATCCACATCGAACCGAGGCGCGGCCAAGGGCCTGTCCACGTTGAATCCCCCCCTTACGGGACTTTGGGAAGACGCGGCTACGGCAGGTCCAGTTCCGGCTTCTGCGTGGCACGGGCTTCCAGTCCGTGTTCGGTTCGGCTCGCCGAACCTTCCAGTGCAGCAGCACCGTCGCCGCGGCCTCCGACCTGGCATTGTTGCCAGATCCTCGGACCCGCGATTCGTGTGGTCCGTTGGATTTTCCGCTTCGCCCTCCGGCGATTCGGACTTTATGGAGGCCCCGCTTCGACCCCCGGCCGATCGCACGGCGAACCATCCAGCACCCTTCCAAGGGTGTGAACTTTGGGCGATGGTGTAACGGTAGCACAGCAGTTTTTGGTACTGCTTGTCCTGGTTCGAATCCAGGTCGCCCAACTTTGTGCTCCTCTCGCCGACCGTGATATTTGAGCAGACTCTCGGGCCTTGCAGCCCGTGCCACGCCTGAACGATCCGCCGCGTCGCAGCGCACCAGCGCATGACGCAACCCCCCGCCAGCACCGCCGCCTCCGCCCCCAGCGCGATCATTCTCGCCGCGGGTATGGGCAAGCGCATGCAGTCGGACCTGCCCAAGGTGCTCCACCCGGTCGGCAATCCGCCGCGCCCGATGGTCTGCGCGGTCATCGACGCCTGCCGCGCCGCCGGGTGCAAGCGGATCGTCCTCGTCGTCGGTCACCGTCAGGAACTCGTCCGCGAGGCGATCTCCGCCGCATACGGCCCGAACCACACCATCGAGTTCGGCATCCAGCCCGAGCAGCTCGGCACCGGCCACGCCGTCCGCTGCGTCGAGAACTTCTTCTTCGATGAGAAACAGCAACCCGGCCACAACGTCTTTGTGCTCGCCGGCGACGGCCCGCTGATCCGCGCCTCCACACTCAGCGAGATGCTCGCTCGCCACACCGCGACCGCCGCCGCGGCCACGCTCGCCACCAGCGTCATTGCCGATCCGACCGGCTACGGCCGCATCGTCCGCAACGCCGCCGGCGCGTTCTCCGCGATCGTCGAGCACAAGGAATGCACGCCCGCCCAGCTCGCCATCCGCGAGGTGAATCCGAGCTACTACTGCTTCGATTGCCAGGAACTCTTCGAGGCACTCGCCGTCGTCAAGAAGAACCCGATCAGCGACGAGTACTACATCACCGATGTCCCCGGGCTGCTGCTCTCGCAGGGCAAACGCGTCGAGGTCATCGCCTCCGTCCCGCCCGAAGACGTCCTGAGCATCAACACGCCCGAACAACTCGCCGAAGTCGACGCGATCTATATTCGCCGGACCAAGTCCGGTGCGGGGGGAAACGCATGAGCCGCGAGGACGCGAACCAACTCAAGATCTTCGCCGGACGCATGGCCACCACCATCGCCAAACGCGTCTGCGATCATCTCGATCTTCCCCTCGGCGCCGCACGTTCCGAGGTCTTCCCCGATGGCGAGATCATCGTCAAGCTCGAGGAAGACGTCCGCGGCCGCGATTGCTACGTCCTGCTCTCCACCTGCACGCCCGTCAACGACAACCTGATGGAGTTGCTGATCTTCATCGACTGCTTGAAGCGCGCCAGCGCACGCCGCGTCTCGGTCGTCGTCCCCTACTTCGGCTACGCCCGCCAGGACCGCAAGGACGAGGGCCGCGTGCCGATCACCGCCAAGCTCGTCGCCAATCTCATCACCAAGGCGGGCGCGGATCGGCTCATCTCGCTCGATCTCCACGCCGCGCAGATCCAGGGCTTCTTTGATATCCCGGTGGACCACCTTTCCGCCACGCCCGTCTTCTACAACTACTTCATGTCCATCCGCGATGAGCTCGAGAACCTCGTGCTCGTCAGCCCCGATGTCGGCAACGTGAAAGTCTCCGAGTCCTTCGCCAACCTGCTCGGCGGCGAACTCGCGATCATCCACAAGCGCCGCGTCTCCGGCTCCGAGGTCCGCACCGACACGATCATCGGCAACGTCAAGGGCAAGACCGTCCTGATGTACGACGACATGATCACCACCGGCGGCACCATCGTTGAAGCCGCCAAGCTCGTGCTGGAAAAGGGCGCCTCCCGCGTCATCGCCGCCGCCACACACCCCGTCATGGTCGGCATGGCCATGGAGCGCCTCTCCGGCAGCCCGATCAGCCGCATCGTCTGCACCAACACGATCCCCGGCGGCGAACGCCTCAACCCGATCAAGGACCGCTACGTGGAACTCTGCGTCGCCCCCATGCTCGGCGAGGCCATCCACCGCATCCATCACAATCTGTCGGTCTCCGCGCTGTTCCGAAAAACCGCCGGAGCCAAGCGATAACTGTTCGCCCCATCCACCCAAGAACAAAAAGCAACGAACCGAAGTTCTGATTTGCGATTTGCCATCTGATATTTGGAGATTCACACATGCACGAGAAGAACCCACTCCTGAAGGCCTCTATCCGCGAGCGCGTCGGAACCCGCTATTCCGAGCGTTACCGCAAGCAGGGCAAGCTCCCCGCCGTCGTCTACGGGCACAAGCTCGAACCGCTGGCCATCACCATCGAGGCCCGCGAGTCGCTCACCATGTTCCACAAGGGAGAGAAGGTCTTCCGCATCGAGATCCCCGGCGGCAAGGGCGATGAGATGGTCCTGCTCAAGGATGTCCAGTTCGACTATCTCGGCAACAACATCGTCCACGCCGACTTCGCGCGCGTGACCCTCGACGAACGCATCCACACCAAGGTCCACATCCGCCTCGTCGGCGAGCCCATTGGCATGAAGCAGGCCGGCGCCATCCTTATGCACCCCACCACCGAGATCGAGATCGAGTGCAAGGTGCGCGACATCCCCGACCATCTTGAAGTGCTCGTCACCGATCTGGACATGGGCCAGACCATCACCGCCGACAAGGTCAAGCTCCCCGTCGAGGGCATGAAGCTTGTCACCGACTCGCACGCTGTCGTCGCCCAGATCATCCTCGGCGTTGAGCTCAAGATCGCCGAAGAGACCGCCGTCGCCACCGATGGCACCACCCCCGAAGTCACCACCGCCAAGAAGGAAGGCGAAGAAGGCGCGGCCGCCAAGCCCGGCGCGGCTCCGGCCAAGGGTGCCGCTCCCGCCAAGGGCGCTGCTCCGGCCAAGGGCGCTGCCCCGGCCGCCGGCGCCAAGCCCGCGGCTGGCGCTGCCAAGCCCGCGGCCAAGAAGTAATCGGCTTGGGTGGCACGGGCTTTCCAGCCCGTGCTTCCCGGCCTTTGTGAATCTCACCGTCCCACACGGGCCTCACCGCCCGTGCCAAAGAAGAAGAGGAATGAAACTGATCGTCGGCCTCGGCAATCCCGGTTCCCAGTATGACAAGACGCGTCACAACGCGGGCTTCATGGCTGTGGACCGCCTGCAAAAACGCTGGGCGTCGGGAGCCACCCCCAAGGGTCGCTTCTCCGGCGTCTGCGTCGAGGCCTCGATCAAGACCGAGCGGGCTCTCCTGCTCAAGCCCACCACCTACATGAATCTCTCCGGCCGCGCTGTGGCCGAAGCGATCGGCTTCTACAAGATCAGCGTCGCCAGCGACCTCATCGTCATCGTGGATGATGTCGCCCTTCCCACCGGCACCGTCCGGGTCCGCGCCTCCGGCGGCGCGGGCGGCCACAACGGTCTCTCGGATATCCAGCGTGCTCTCGGCACGGACCAATACCCCCGGATCCGCATCGGCGTGGACGCCTGTCCACCCGTCATGGCTCTGGAGGACTACGTCCTCGGCCGCTTCACGCCGGATCAGATGGCCCTCCTCGAGCCCGCGCTCGACAAGGCCGCCGATGCCGCCGAACTCTTCGCTCTTCAAGGCGTCACCGCCGCGATGAACAAGTTCAACGCATCGGCTTCTCCCGAGAAAACGCCCAAGCCCCCCACTCCACCCACGCCCGGCGGCAGCGCCGGACCCGTGTCAAAATAGTTCCCGTCCCTCCGTTCCTCATCATCAGACACACACACGAACTCAACGTTCAGCATCAAGAAGAAAGGTCCAGTCCCATGGCAGAGAAGCGCACGTACAACTATGAGGCCATGTTCCTGCTCGGTCAGGCACAGGCCGCCGATTTCGGGGCCGCAGTCGCCCACGTCCGCCAGCTCATCGAGAAGCACGGCGCGACCATCTACGGTCTCCGCAAGTGGGACGAGCGTCGTCTCGCCTACGAGATCAAGAAGCAGAAGCGCGGCCTCTTCCTCCTCGCCTTCTTCAACGCTCCCGCCGAGCGCATGGTCGAGATGGAGCGCGCCTGCAACCTCTCCGAGGGCATCCTCCGCGTCCTCATCACCCGCGCCGACCACCTCACCATCGACGAGATGAAGGCCGCCGACGATGCCAAGGGTCTCGACGCCGAAGCCAAGCTCCGGGCCAGCCAGCCGGCCCTCGCCGCCGTCATCGCCGACAACGCCCCTCCGGCTCCGTCCATCGACGAGCTGGACGACGAGATCTAAGTCTCGTTTTCTCAACGATTTACGTCAAGCACGGGCCACCGCCCGTGCTTTTCATTTCCGGTTTTACACTTGCCGCTTGCACCACGGCCGACTTCCGAATAGCATCCGAACAAACACGGAGTTCCACGCATGGGCAACTACAACAAAGTCCTCCTCATGGGCAACATCACGCGCGACATCGAAGTGCGCCATCTCCCCACTAGCAACACGGCCGTGGCACAGATCGGCCTCGCCGTCAACCGACGCTGGCGGGATCAGAACACCAACGAGATGCGCGAGGAAGTGACGTTCATCGACTGCGACGCTTTCGGCAAAACCGCCGAGAACATCGCCAAGTTCTTCTCCAAGGGAAAGCCGATCTTCATCGAAGGTCGCCTGAAGCTGGATACTTGGAAGGACAAGACCGACGGCTCCAACCGCTCCAAGCTCAAAGTAGTGGTCGAAGGCTTCGAGTTCGTTGAAGGCAAGGGTGGCAGTGGCGGCGGTGGTGCCCCCTCAGCTGGCGGCAACTACCAGTCCAACCCCGCCCCCGCCCGCTCCGCGGCCCCCGCCGGCGCCCGCTCCGCCCCCGCCCCTTCCTCCAACGAGGGCTATGAGCCCATCCAGGAAGAAGACATCCCGTTCTGATTTCTCATTAGAGCGAAACGGGGCGAGTATGCCCCGTGTCGCGGTTCGCGCCTACCCTTCCCCCCCATCCCCCAACCATGTTGGGGCACTCAGGTTGACGGCCATGTGGCCGGTTTCGAGTGCTCCTCAACTCTCGTCCCGCACCCCGCACGCCTTGAGCGTCAGCGGCACCGGGCGAAAGGACAGCACCCATGGCAAAGTCCATCGAACTCCTCCTCACTGAGTCCATCGAGAACCTCGGCATCGTCGGCGATGTCGTGAAGGTCCGAACGGGCTACGCCCGTAACTTCCTCCTCCCCCGCAACGCCGCGACCACGCCCAGCGCGGAGCTAATCGCGTCCCTCAAGGTCAAGCGTGCCCAGGCCCAGGCCGAGATGGCCCAGGTCCGCAGCGAGCGCGCCACCACCATCGAGAAGCTCAAGGGCTACGACCTCGCCATCACCCGCGCCTGCAACGATCAGGGCATCCTCTACGGCGGCGTCACCCAGCAGGAAATCTCCGAGGCCCTCATCAAGGCCGGCTTCGGCGTCCGTCCCCGCGATGTCCGTCTCTCCGGCGCCATCAAGCGCGTCGACACCTACGACATCCACATCAAGTTCGAGACCGAGCTCGAGACCGACATCAAGCTCACCGTCAAGCCCGATCGCGTCCTCGCCAAGGACGAGAAGCCGGACCTGGACTTCGACATGGAAGGCAACCTCGTCGAGAAGAAGCCGGGCCGCGACAAGGGCGACAAGTGGAACGACAAGCGCGAGCCCAAGAAGGACGGCGAGCCCGCAGCCGACAAGAAGGCCGAGAAGTCCGAAGCCAAGCCCGAGGCCCCCAAGGCCGAGAAGAAGGCCGCCGCCGAAGACGAGCCCAAGAAGGCCGTCAAGAAGCCCCGCGAGGACGTGAAGAAGGCCGCCCCCGCCAAGAAGGCCTGATCGCGTTTCACAGTTCAATGTTCACAAACGCCCCGACCTTTGGTTGGGGCGTTATTGTTTCAACTCACGCACCGCGCCGACCATCGCATCCCACATCGCATGGGACACATCACTCGGGCCGTCCGCAACGACCGCCTGCAAACACTCCGCGGCGTCTTTCCCCGTGAGGATCGCGATCGCGCCCGCAACCATCGCGGGAGACCGGCTCATGCCCGCTGAGCAAAACACCAGCGTGGGCTCCTCCGCTCGCAGAAACTCAACGATCGCTCGCAACGCGCATCGCACGATCCATCGATCGTTCCCCGCTCCATCCGAGAGCGGATACCGGCAGTACACCATCTCGCGCGACATTCGATCCGTGAGCGGCAGCTCGTTCGCGGCCAGATCAACGATCGCTCGAATGCCCGTTGCACGAAGCCGCGCCACATCACTGCTGTCGCCGGCGTGACCGATCCAGAGTTGATGGGGCTCGATCCGTCGCATCTCCAAAGCTCCTTGGGCATTTCTGAGTCAGCGTTTCCCCTGCTATACGCCCGGCCCCTGCAACCCGCCTTCTTCCCCCCACTTACCAACCAGAATCCAGCCGTTTCGCCAAGTTCGCTTTGTGCTCCCGCATGATCGTGGTATGGTGAACGTCGCCGACGACCGAAACGTCCCCGGCTCCTTGCCCATTCCCGCCGCCGCACATCTTCGCTTCGCCAGAAGGAGTTTCCCGTGGAGCACGCGTCCAACCAGCAGAACGGTTCGCAGCAAACCGATCCCACCGCGGCTGCCGCGCAACACGAATCGCCGGCGGAAACTCGGCCCACCGAAGGCGGCATGGACCGTCGCCTCCTCCTCGGCCTGGCCGGCATCGCCGGCGCGGCCGCGCTCGCCAAACTCGCCAAAGCCGGCCCCCTCGAACCCCCCCAGGGTCCGATCTCCTCAACCGGCGCGACACTCTCGCAGATCTTCGCCAAAACCTCCGAAGCGGAAGTCACGCTGAACGCCATCGACCGCAAGGCCGCCCGCACGCCGCAGGGCTGCGCCGAACCACGCGTCCCCATCACCGCCTGCCCGCCCGGCCCCGACGCCCAGTTCGTCATCTCCCAGCCCGGCGCGTACTACCTCCCCAGCAATCTGGTTCAGCAGCCCGGCATGGCCTGCATCGACATCCAGTGCAGCGATGTCTCCATCGACGGCCAGGGCTTCTCGTTCCTCGGCTCAGGCAACGCCGCGAGCCCGCCATCGACCTGCGTGCGCTCCTCTTCGCAGCACAACATCGAGCTCTTCGACTGCACCTTTTCCCGCTGGGTCGGCAGTTGTTGCGATTTGCAGGACTGCGACGACTGCGCCATCAGCGATGTCTCCTTCCGCATGTGTACATGCCCTCCCGGATACTACATCTCCCGCAGCGGCCACCGCATCATCTTTGACGATTGCGATATCTCTCAGTGCAGCGGCAACCTTCTCTGCGGCGACACCTCCCACCTCCGCTCCATGGAGGTTCACGTCTCCGTCTGCCACACGACCTGCGGCGATGACTGCTGCATCGAGGATTGCACCTTCTCCGCCAGCAGCGGCGGCGTGGACACCACCGGGCTTGCCGCGCCCATGCTCACTTGCGGCACGAGTTGCTGCGTCACCGAGTGCGACTTCCGGAGATGCACATGCACCCCGGGCTACTTCAGCTCCAGTTGCGTGATCGAGTCCTGCGAGGTCTCCTCCTGCGCTCGCGGCTGGAAGTGCGAAGACCGCTGCCTCGTCGATGACTGCACCTTCGTCTCGCTCGCCGGCCCCGCCGTCGAATGCACATCAGACTGCTGCATCACCGAGTGCGACTTCCGCCACTGCACGTGCCCTCCCGGCGAGTTCGTCATCTCCGCCGGTTCCAGTTGCGTCATCGAGTGCTGCGAGGTCACCGGCGGCTCCAGTTCCTGCGCCATCTCCTGCGGCGACAACTCGTCGGTCGAGGACTCCTCCGTCATCAACCACCAGGGCGCGTGCATCACCTGCTCCTCATCCTGCTGCGTCTGCGAGTGCCGCTGCGTCGGCGGCTTCAGCGGCATCACCTGCGGCGCGGATTGCGACATCGATGACAACGAGGTCTCCGTCGCTCCCAGCAACGGCACCGTCGGCGGCGGTGCCGCCATCAGCGTCCTCGGCGGCCGCGGGCGCATCACCTGCAACTACGTCAAGCGTGGCGGCATCGTTATCTTCGGGGGCGCGAACTCCTGCACGATCGAGGAGAACACCATTGTTGGCGGGGATGGTCCCCCCGGCACCGACGGCGGCTCGATCTCCATCGCGCAAGGAGTCACCGGCTGTGTCGTCAGCAGCAACACCATCCGCCGCAACTCCATGACCAACGCCCTGGTCATCCCGCCCGGCAACGCCTTCGGCCCCGTCGTGAACGCCATCTCCGGCGGCGACCTCAGTACAATTCCTGGCGGCAGCCACCCGATGTGCAACTGCGTCCACCTCTGATCGAGTCCGTCCCCGCGCAGCCAAGGCAAGTTCCATGCACCGACCCTCGGCCATTCTCGCCTCCGCGCTCGCGATGCTCATCGCGCCGCTCGCCCACGCGCAGTTCGCGCCCCCGCCGATCGATCCCGCCCACCGCTTCTCCTGGCAGGAGAACTGCGGCTGGATCAACTGGATCGCCGGCCCCAGCGGCCCCCCCGTGGGTTCGCCCGCCACGCAGTCCGTCTTCATCTCTCGCACCTATCTCACCGGCTTCATCTGGAGCGAGAATCTCGGCTGGATCAACCTCGGCCACACGCCCATCGACGGCGTCTCGCACGCCAACACGGATCACACCGACTACGGCATCAACCGCAACCCCACCAGCGGCCTCCTCACCGGCTTCGCATGGGCCGAAAACGCCGGATGGATCAACTTCTCCGGCGGCGCGCTCGCCTCGCCCCCGAACCCCGCGCGTCTGGACACCGCTGCCTCCCGCTTCCGCGGCTTCGCCTGGGGCGAGAACATCGGATGGGTTAACCTCGACGACGCCGCGGCCTACGTCGGCTTTCTCTGCCCCGCCGACTTCGATCAAGACACCCACACCACCATCGGCGACATCTTCGCCTACCTCGACGCCTGGTTCGCCCGCGACCCCCGCAGCGACATCAACATGGACGGCGCGGCCAACGTGCAGGACATCTTTGATTTCCTCGCGGGGTGGTTTGCTGGGTGCTGAATCGCCGCGAGAGATGCTGGCACACAATTAGGCCAGCATCTCGCGCCGAAGTTCCTCGACCAGACACGCCCCCAGATACTCCACCTGCTCGATCGAGTTGTACGCCTGCATCGCCACGCGCACGAACCGCCCGCCGCCCTGCATCCCCGGCAGGCAGTTCCCCGCCTGCGGCCACGGCACGATCGGCGCCTGCACACCGTGCCGCTCGATGATCG